>NZ_AP024563.1:903333-1514166 GCF_018409545.1 Allochromatium tepidum
CGCGGATCTGCTGCTCCAGGACAGCCGCGGCGAAATGGAACAGACACTGACCTTCACGCATCGCAGCGCGGAACTGCTCGACCGCGCCGTCCTGGACGTCAAGCGCATCGACAGTCATGCCCAGCAGGTGGCCACGGCCGCCGAGGAACAAAGCCAGGTCAGCGAAGAGATCAATCGCAGTCTCACCGCCATCAGTGACGCCGCGCGCGATCTGGCGCATCTGGCCCAGGTCTCCGAGGCGGCGGCCCTGGAGACCCATGACGCCATCCAGACGCTCGACGATCAGCTCAATCTGCTCAGGGTTTGAAAACGCATGAACACACGCACTCTATGCCTGCTGGCCGTGGCCGGATGCGTCGGCACAGCTCAGGCGGACTGGTCCGCGACACTCACGGGGGCCAGCGATTATCTGTTCAATGGTGTGACGCAAACCGGTCATCAGCCGGCAATCCAGGCCAGTCTGGACTGGTCCGGGGCGGCGGGAATGTATGCGGGCCTCTGGGCCTCGAACGTCGATTTCGGTGACGACACCGAGGCGGAAGTGGACGGCTATCTGGGATATCGCTTCGAGTTCCGACCCGGCTACTCGGTCGATGCGGGACTCGCCCTCTATACCTATCATGGCGGCAGCGACAGTTCCGACGCCAATTATCCGGAAGCCTACCTCAAGCTGGGGATCGCCGGCTTCAACCTGAATGCCTGGTATACCCATGATTATTCCGGTCTGGATGTCGGCCACGTCGTGGTCATGCTGCAAAAGGACTTCGAGATCAACGATCGCTGGACGATCGCGACCCAACTCAGCCGATCCACCAGTCTCGACACCGACCGCTTTGCCTGGGACGGCGACCGGGATCACTATCTGCACTGGCAGATCATGAACCGAACCAGCTACGCCGGTTTCGATCTCGCGCTGGGCCTGAGCGGGACGACGCTGAGCGATGAGTCCGGCGATACCGTCGTATTGTTCACGATTGGTAGAACCTTTGCTTTTTGAAGTGTGCACCGTCGGGTCCGCCCCGACGCTTCGGTTCCTCGAACGGTGAACCGATCAGAGCCCCGCGTGAGTCGCCTACTGCCATTGCTGCTGTTTTGGGTTCTGCTGACCGTCTCTGCGGCGGGAGCCGCCGGCGACGCCGGATCCGGCGGTACACTCGCGCTGACTGAGACCGAGCGCGCCTTTCTTCAGGCTCATCCGGTGATCCGTGTCAGCAACGAACTCGACTGGCCGCCCTACGATTATTTCGAACACGGAAGACCGCAGGGCTATTCGGTCGATCTGATGAGGCTGCTGGCGGCACGGATCGGCGTCGAATTCGAGTTCGTGCAGGGCGAGAACTGGGACGAGCTGGTCGAACTGCTGTGCACGCGCCGGATCGATCTGCTGCAACCCGCCGACAAACCCCGGAAGTTGCTGGACTGCGCGACCTTCTCGGCGCCCATCGTGCGGGGTGCCAACCAGTTCCTGACCCGCCGCGATCACCCCAGGGTCCGGTCCATCACCGACCTGTTCGGTTCCGTGGCGGCGTCCCCCAAGGGCTGGGAGCAGACCGAGCTGCTGAAAAAACGTTTCGGCGACAAATTCAGGATCATCGAGACCGCCAACATCGGTGAGGCCATCGCCGCCGTGAGTCGCGGTCAGGCCGACTTCACCACGGATTTCGCCAATGTCCTGAACTACCACATCACCCAATCGGGTTACGTCGACCTGAAAGTCCAGGGGGTGTGGAGCCGGGAAGACAAGGGCGGTGAGTTCTCCGCGCTCTATATCGCGACCCGCAAGGACTGGCCGGTCCTGCAGTCGATCCTCGACAAGGCCCTGGCGTCGCTGACACCGGACCAGATTCGGCGCTTACAGGACAAGTGGTTTAGCGAAGCCGGCGACCAGACCGGGCGCATCGTACTTTCCCCCCAACAGCTCGACTACCTCCAGCGCAAAGGCCCGCTCAGGATGTGCGTCGATCCCGACTGGATGCCTGTGGAACGCCTCACTGAAGCGGGCGTCCACGAGGGCATCATCGCCGATGTGATGGCGCGGCTCGCCGAGATGCTCGACACCAGGATCGTACCGATACCCACCGCGAGCTGGGAAGAGTCGCTGGCCTTTGCGCGGGAGCGACGCTGCGACTTCCTGTCCGGGGCGATCGCGACGCCCGCCCGGCGCGCCTTCCTGGATTTCACGACGCCCTATCTCTCCTTCCGCTCGGTGATCGCGACCCAGAGCCATCAGATGTTCATCAACGATATCGAATCCGTTCTGGGCGAGACCTTCGGCATCACGCGGGGCCATGCCATGATCGATACCCTGAGGACGCGCTATCCCGGCATCCGGTTGCGGGAGGTCGCCAATATCACGGAAGGACTCGGACAGGTCCAGGATGGCCGGCTGTTCGGTTTCATCGATGCGCTACCGACGATCGCCTATCGCATCCAGACCCAGGCCATCCTCGATATGAAGATCGCCGGACAACTGGAAGACAGCGAGCAACTCTCATGGAACCTGTCCATTGCCACCCGCCGCGACGAGCCGCTGCTGGGCGAAATCTTTCAGGCCGCGATCGATGCCTTGCCGCAGGCGCAGCGTCAGGCCATCGTCAATCGCTGGCTTTCGATCCGCTACGAACAGGTGTTCGACTATGTCCTATTATGGAAGATCGTCGCCGGGGTCATCGGCATTGCCGGCGTCATACTCTGGATGGTGCTGGCCTGGAACCGGCGACTGACGAAGCTCAATCGCGAACTCGAACAGGCACGGGCGCAAATCGCCGCGCAGAACGTCGGACTTGAGCAGCGCGTGGCCGAACGCACGCGCGATCTGCGTGAGACCCTGGCGCAACTGGAGCGAACGCAGGCCAACTTGGTGCAGTCGGAAAAGCTGGCGGCGCTGGGGGATCTGGTGGCCGGCATCGCTCATGAACTGAATACGCCGATCGGCAACGCCGTGATGCTGGCTAGCACCCTGTCCGACCAGGAGCAGGCTTTTCGGGAGCAGATGGCGGCAGGGCTGAGCCGTTCGGCCTTGCAGCGCTTCGTCGACGTCGTGCGCGACAGCAGCGACATCCTGCTGCGCAGTCTTCAGCGTGCGGCCGAGCTGATCAGTAGTTTCAAACAGGTCGCCGTGGATCAGGCGAGCTATCAGCGCCGCGTTTTCAGCCTGGACGAGGTGACGCGGGAGATCGCCCTGACCCTCCAGCCGCGTCTGCGCCGCTCGCCGGCAAGGCTGGAAGTGGATATCGCACCCGGAATCCGTTTCGACAGCTTCCCTGGCCCCTTCGGTCAGGTGCTCATCAATCTGGTCCAGAACGCGCTGCTGCATGCCTTCGACGATCGCGAGGCCGGTTGCATCCGCATCGAGAGCCAGCCCGCCGCGCCCGGCTTCATCATCATCCGGGTCAGTGACGACGGCAACGGCATCCCCCCGGACAACCTGGACCGGATCTTCGACCCGTTCTTCACCACCCGTCTGGGGCAGGGCGGCAGCGGCCTGGGACTGCATATCGTCTATAACCTAGTGACGGGACTGCTCGGCGGCGCGATCTCCGTGCGCAGTGCTCCCGGCCAGGGCACGGTTTTCGATCTGGCACTGCCCCTGATCGCGCCCCGCGCGGTCGCCGGTGACTCCAGCGCGAATGCGTCGGGTCGCGTTCTACGGCATGCGATCGGCCCCACCTCGAAAGATCTATCAAGTGGAACAACCTATGATGAGTGATGCTCCTTCCCTGGATGACGACGATGTCGTCCGGTTCATCGATGAGCCATCGGATTGGGCGCCTTCCACCCAGGTCGACCCCTGGCGCATTCTGATCGTCGACGATGAGGCCGATGTCCATGAGGCGACCCTGCTCGCCTTGCGTGACCTGACGATCGAGGGGCGTCCGCTCGCCTTTCTCCAGGCCTATTCCGCCCGGGAGGCGCGCGCCATCCTCGCTCAGGATCCGTCGGTGGCGGTCGTCCTGCTGGACGTGGTCATGGAGTCGGAAGACGCCGGGCTGCAACTCGTGCGCTGGATTCGCCGCGAACTCGACAACCCGTCGGTCCGCGTCATTCTGCGCACCGGCCAGCCCGGTTATGCGCCCGAACTCGAGACCATCCGTTCCTTCGACATCAACGACTATCGCACCAAATCCGAACTGACGCAGGTGCGGCTCTTCACCAGTCTGACCGTGGCCATCCGCTCCTACGCGCAGATCCGCCAGATCGAGATGAGCCGTCGCGGTCTGGAATTGATCGTCGAGGCCAGCACGGGACTGATCCGGCGGCGTGCCCTGCAGCAGTTTGCCGAAGGGGTGGTCACTCAGGTCTGCGCCCTGCTGAACATCGCGCCCGAAGGATTGATCTGCGCCTCGTCCTCGGGTCCGTTCGCCCATGCCGCGCCGCTGGTCATCGCCGCCGCCGGACGCTATCGGGAGGTGATCCATCGCCCGCTGGCTGAACTGCACGAGACGCCCGTCCGCGAGGCGCTGCGCCAGTGTCTGCTCGAAAAACGTCACAGATTCGACCAGGGGGTCTGTCTGTATTTCGATGTCAGCGAGACGCAGGGCATGGCCGCCTATCTCGCCATGACCGGCGAGCCCAGCCGGATGGATCGCCATCTGCTGGAGGTCTTCTGCGCCAACATTTCGGTGGGCTTCGAAAACGTCCTGCTGCACAACCGGCTCTTTCGGCTCGCTTACTACGATCAACTTACGGATCTGCCCAACCGTAACCGCTTCATCCAGCTCGTCGAGGAGAAGGGCCGCGATCCAAACATGGCGCTGGCGTTGCTGGATCTCGACGACTTCGCCGACATCGCCACCACACTCGATCATCATTTCGGCGACGAGGTGCTGCGGGCCGTGGCCGAGCGGCTGGTACAGATCTTTGGGTCCGGAGTCATTCCGGCGCGGGTCGCGGGTGATGCCTTTGGCCTGCTCGGCCCGCGCGACCTGATCACTCCAGAGCGGATCCAGCAGGTGTTCAGCGAACCGCTGACGGTGCGTGACGAAACCATCCGCCTCTCGGCCACCAGCAGTCTGATCACATTGAACGGTCAACCGGCCAGGGGTGGCGATCTGCTCAAGGATGCCGGCATCGCGCTCAAGCAGGGCAAGCGGCTCGGGCGGGGCAAGGCGAACTATTTTTCGGAGGCGCTCGGTCGGGCCGCGCGCGAGCGCATGCGGATGCTCAGCAGCCTGCGCGCCGCCTTTTCCGCCGAGCAGCTCTCGCTCGTCTTCCAGCCGCAGATCGAGTTGGCCAGTGGGCGGGTGATCGGCGCCGAGGCGCTGTTGCGCTGGGAGATCGAGCCTGGACGCTGGGCGCCTCCAGATCAATTCATTCCGCTGGCCGAGCAGTCCGGACTGATCGTGCCGCTCGGTGAATGGGTGCTCCGTACCGCCTGCCGGGATCTGCACCGTCTGACCGAGCGCGGCCATGCCGGGTTTCGGATGGCGATCAATGTCTCACACGCCCAGTTTCGCGAACCCGGCTTCGTCTCCATGCTGGAGCGCGTGCTCGCCGACAGCCGGGTCGAGGCCACTCGGATCGAACTGGAATTGACCGAGTCGGTCGCGATGGACCACATCGATGAGATCAACACCAAGCTGGCCGACATCCGTCGCCTGGGCGTCAGGATCGCCATCGACGATTTCGGCACCGGCTATTCGTCATTGAGCGTGCTCAGACAGCTCCATGTCGACCGTCTGAAGATCGACCGCTCCTTCGTCAACGAGCTCGACGGCGCGAATACCAAGACCGGTATCGCGCCACTCATCATCGCCCTGGGGCACCAGTGCAACCTGACCCTGATCGCCGAGGGCGTGGAGAACGAAGTGCAGCGCCAGTGCCTGCTGGCGATGGGCTGTCAGGAGGCGCAGGGGTTTCTGTTCGCGCGTCCCATGCCGATCGAGCGACTGGAGGACTGGATGGCGGCGCAGCCTGGCTAGACGTTCATACCACCAGGATCTCTTTCGTTTGCAGTCTTCGGGCGCGTTTTGCCAGCTTCTCATCGAAGGTGGCGAACCGCATCGCTTGAGCACTGCCGGCCAGATGGAGTGCGTCGGCGAAATCCATGCCTTGCTCATGCCAATCGAGCGCCATGACCACCACCCCGATATGTTCGACTTCGGCCTGTGGCAGACCGATCAGCTTTCGCAGCGTCGACACGATGGTTTCACGCGAGAGCTGATAGGCAAATCGCAGCACCCACTCCGTCTCAAGCAGCACGGTCTTGCTGAGGAAAATGCTGTGTTGCTCGAACAGGGCGATCGCCCTTGGGCTCTGCGCCGGGTCGTCATTGGTGACGACCCGCACCACGACGTTCGTGTCAACCGCCAGCATGGTATTCCCGTACTCCACGGGCGATGGCCTCTTGCATGTCATCCAGGGACTTGGCCGGGCCTCGATACCCGGTGCAACCCACGACTTCATCGAGTGACGTCGACGCAAGGGGCTTGCGGGGTCGCAGGACGACACCATCCGGCCGTGTTTCGATTTCGAGCTCCGTGCCCGTCGACCAGTGATAGTGGTCGCGAATGGCCTTGGGCAGTATGACCTGACCCTTGCTGGAAAGGCGCGTGGTTTCCATCGCGATCGAGACACCTGTTGGGCGAATGCGGTAAGAAACCATCTTACTCGGAGCCGATAGTGCGAGCAAGGTCAGGCATGATGTTGCTCCTTGAGCGACCTGTGTCGAGCCTGCTTCGGGAATAAAGGGGCAGCCGCCATGGCCCTCGCGTTAGTCAAACCCATACCCGCGCTCTACCCAGTAATGCCAGTCGCCAATGGCCTCGCGTGTCTCTTCATCGGCTGCCATCGCTTCGAGTTGCGCCAACGGAAATCCCATGACACGTCCATGCCAGGTGGCCAGGACGAACATGTCGTGCAAGCATTCATTCTCCGGCGCGAGGCGCTCGAGGATCAAATCGTCACTGACGTGCAGAGGCGATATGGAGCGCGGCTGAATGCAGCGTGCTCTGAAGGGAAAGTGCAGCTTGTCCTCGAGGTAGTAGTACCAACCCATGGCTTGTTCTTCCGCGCCATAGGCGTCCACGATGATCTCCATCGCGATCCGCTCTTCATCGAGTTTCGTCTCTTTCACGCTTTGTCATAGGCTGATACCCTGTGTAATGCCTCGACGCTTATGTTGCTCGGAAAATCCCCAAGTCTGCACCTGTTGAGCACCTTGGTGAAAACGTTCGTCGTGTTCCCAAAGCCGCACCCGTGTTTGTGTTCAGGCGGACTCACTCGTCTGGAACCGCTGCCAACAGAAGTGTGTTCAGTAAATTCATCTCGTTCGATGCCATGAAATACCGATCGTCAAAGACGGTATCCAATTTCAAAGGGTTCGCATTGCCCACCGCAGCGGCCCAAGGATACTCGGCATAGCGTGGGATGGGCGGCATCACGGCGCTGGTCGCGGACAGGCTCTGGGCGAGCGCATCCCGCCAACACTCAGGCTCTTTGACATCGAAGGGAGCGTTGCCCTCGAGTCGGCGGTCACGGGCCATGAACTGGATGTATCCGGACGGAACGGCAAGCCAGGTATTCGGCGATTTCAGGCCCTTGAGGGTGTTGAATTCGTTAGCGGCGTTTTCCTTTTCTCGCTGCAGGATACGCAACAGGTTCGCAGCCGGCTGACGCAGGCTCTGCGGAAAGGTCCGCTCCGACTCGATGGCCTGAAGCTGATTGATGAGCCGACGCGCCGTGAGGCTGACCTCCGTGGTGTGCCCCTCGAAGCTGAAGATCTCCATCTTGTCGAAGCACTCCCAGTTTTCGAGAAACACGGGTCCGGAGACGAACAGGTGCTCGGGGATCGAGGTACCTTTGGATGCATACACCAGAAGCGGGCGCAACGCGCCTGATGCCAAGTCCGCCAGTTGCTTCGCTTCCTCGTACCGCGCCATCGTTCTCTGATCCGCCGCCCAGGAGGTGGCCGCCTTCAGTGTGGTGCGCGAGAACAGCTCAATGAGGTTGGATTGCGCGCTCTTGATCAATCGGATCTGCTCGTCGTCCTTGATGCGCCGCCAGGCCACATCGGCCTCTTTGATGAACTGCGTCACGCTCTGCGACATGAGGCTGATGAGTTCTTCCAGACCGATTCGCCCCACGGGAACCAGCGCCAGTGACTGACGCAGACCGGCGTCACCCGTGATGCGGGTGAAAATGGTCGCCCGCAGCATCACCAACAGGGTTAGCAGGTCGATGGAATGTCGCAGCCAGTGCAGCGGGGCCGGCGTCTCCTTGGATTCGACCCTGTAGTCATCGATCAACATCACCAACCGACGCGGCACCCGGTCGCCGCAAACTTCGGTTCCTTCCGCATCCTGATAGCGACCACGCCCTCGATAGATCAGTTGCGCCATTTCCATCAGTGCCGCCTCGATATTGAATCTCGGCACGGCGGCGATGATGCAGTCGGTCTTCGGGAAGGAGACGCCGCGTGCCCCCGAGGAAGTCATCAAGAATACCTTCTTCTCGTCACGGATCGCCGGTTTGACCAGATGCTGGCGCTGGTGTCCCGGGACGGAAGAGTCCAGGACGGCAACCCTGTCCGGCCCGATTTCATCTTCATCCGCCAGTGCAGCGGCGAGGTCGCCCAGGAAGTTCTTGTCCTGCGCAAAATAGATGACTTGCGCCGACCCCATTCTCAGCGCCTTCAGGATTTCTTGTTTGGCACCCTCCAGCACGGTCTCACCCATCACGCGGCGCACCGCCTGACGCACGGTTTCCAGCTCGCCCGTGCTGCGCACTTCCGGCGTCACGGAGGTGAGCCGAACCCGGTATTCCAGGGTAAGCCTGTCGGCTGGAAAGCTGTTGGTCATGACGTGGAGCGTCGATTTGGGGCCGCCCGTTCCAATGGGCAATTGCGAAATGGCCATGTCGAATGCACGCCGGCCGGATGATTGCGACACCAGGATCTTATCGGGCGCGTGCGACTGTCCCGCCTGGAGGTAGCGTGAGAGAACGACCTCATTTGCCAGAGAGGCATCCGATATGACCAGGGTGACGGTAAAGGGGCTGACTTCATCCTCGAAGCAGCCGATGAATTCATCGTGAAGCCATGAGGCGATGGCATGTACGAAGGGCGAGCCGGCACCGTCACCGGCCAGTTCGTCGACCATCACGACGATATTTGAGAGGCGACCGGCCAATGCACGACGTTCACGGACGCCGGCGGGGTCTCCAGCCTTGCTCGCGAAGAGGCCGGAGAGCGCGTCCATGGTGGTCTTGCCGTCGGGCTTCTCGCGGAAGCCCTGAAGCGCGGCGGTGATGACGACCCGGTTCAGATCCGGGTTCAACGCCAGCAACTCGCGTGTGGTTTTGGCCAGACTCGACAGCACGCCCGCCCTGGCACGCTCATCGACGATGTCTTCATGCTCCGAAATGGTGGTTTTACCGAAACGGGAGCCGGTGTGACCCGCCTCGATGCGCCGTTCATCTTCGGGGCTGATGACCAGAATGGCTCCGTTCGGCTTGACCAGCGCGGGCACGCCGTCTGCCACGACCGCACCATCCACGTGTTTCCTGGTGGCGCGACCGGCTTTCACCTCGGCGCGGTGCCAGCCTGGAGCCGAAGCAATGAGCGCGGCATTGGTGGTGATGGTCAGGATTCCCGACGGCTCGTCGTTTCGGCGCGCCAGGCTCTGCGTCACCTCGCGATTGATGACGACGCGCGGGCTGACGTAGAGGAACAGATAGCCTTCGGACTTGTGTTCGAGGTACTCCCGAACGGCCGTCGTCTTACCGATACCTGGATTGCCCTCCAGGGCAACTACGTTGACGCGCCCCGGTCTTGAACGGTCCAGGCCGGCCACGATGGCGGCGGCATGGATGTCGCGCAATGTAACCTGACCGTCTTGTGCGCGCGCCTTGAGGAGCGGCCCCAGCGCCTGCGCGGCGGGCCGACCGAAAAACTGTGTCAGGTCCGGCGAGTCCGGCGCCAGGGTCAATGCTTTGGAGAGTTCGTAGTGGTCCGCCGGGTTGGCGAAGCTGTCCAGTGTCTCGACGAACTCAAAGCGATAGTTCTCGCCGGGCGCGGGGGCGTGTGTCAGATCCTTCAGGCCATGTTTCAAGCCTGCGGGAAGTCGCTGCAGCATGTTTCGGAACACGCGGTCGACCTGATCTCGCAGGCCCGCTTCGTCGCCATCCGCCGGCTTGCGAGCTTTTCGATACGCAAGCCCCATCTGCTCCATGAGTCGGCGTCGAGGGTCGCCTGGATTGTCGGCAAGAAACCGGGCGGAGAGGCTTTCCAGTCCATTCGGTGTGATGGCCAGAGCGCGAACGTTGCATGGATTCGTCAAGACCCCATCGTTTCGCAACCAGGTCGCCGTGTTCGCGGCATACGAACAGCCTTGGCACAGCTTGTAAAACGGCTTGTTACCGCGCATCAGCGCAACGAGATGCGGCTTGATGTCGTCGGATAGCGCGAACGATTCGCCGTTCACCTCGGCCGTGATCCGGGCAAAGACACTCCGGCTGTCGATGAGCCGACGATGGCGCGTCAGTTCCTCCAGATGGGCGTTCTGGTCCGTGAAGTCCGCTACCGTCTGCGGCATATCGAAGGCGTACTCCTGAACCAGCAAGTAGTTTTCGCGATCGGCCGACAACCACAGCACGAAGTCGGCATTGGCCGGCTGCCCCTTGGCGGATAACTGCGGGTCAAGCACACCCTTGAGCGCGAATTCACGGTGGAAGGCCTCACGATCCCGGCGTTGACGTTTTTCCAGTTCCTGCGTGTCGCCGGGAAGCAGTAGCGGGCACCACAGCGCTCTTAGCTTCAACCGCTTCCGGGCCGTTCGAAGATGGCTCAGGTATTCGCGTGTCGCGGTGTAACCTGTGCCATAGCCCGTCAGGGCCAGATGTTCCACGGCGGCCTTGACGCGGTCGCGGAGGGTTACGTCGATGAGGCCCAGGCAGTGGTTCAGTGCTTTCGTCACGTCGAGCAGCTGATGCCGTTTCCAGGGCGCAAGCTGGGGATGCTCGGCATCGACCAGTCCTTGCTCGATCAGACAGGCCAGCACACCGCGCTTGACCAGCACTTCGTAGGTCTGACCCCAGAATTCAGCCTGCTTTTGGAACGGTAGATCACTCATCGTCCAAGTCCTTTTGGTGCAGCACCCGTGTGACATGCGCCAGCAGCGCCGGAATCGACAGCAGGATGCTGCCTCTGCGGCGACGTGACAACACCTCCAGCTCGCCGGCGGCGGCCGTTCGGTTCGGCGTGGCCCAGGCGAAGGGGTCGAGTACGGGCAACAGCGGCCGGTTTTTCTCCGATGGCTTCTCGCTCTCCATGAAGTGAATGGCGCGCAGCACGCTGATGAGCGAGCGCCGTGTCTCCTCGGCCTCGCCGGTGCCCAGGATGTTGGCGCGTGTCGCTTCCTGCAGATTGAAGTCGCTCAGACGATGCTCGGCGTCGAAGAAATAGGTGCAGAAGCCGGATTGTGGCTTACCGGCCTCATCGACGACATGCAGCGTGGCGAAGGTGTAGACCGGAAGCAGACTGCGCAGGATCTCGGTCGCGCCGTCCCGGTACATGTTCTGGTGCGCCTCGTAGCGCAGTACCTCAAAGGCGCTCTCCTGGAGGTCGCGCTTGCGCAGACGGGTCGCCGCGAAGACATCGCGTCGCAGCGGGTAAAGATGCACGTCCGGGAATCGCTTGGCCGCTTCGTCGAGAAACGGCAGCCTGGAATGTGGTGAGTGTCGTTCGGCGGCGCGTCCTATGCGGCAGTTGCCGAAGTGATGGGATAGCAGGAGGATGTGAAGGTAGCCGAGCTGTTTCAGGCGGGCGATTTCTTCGAGGATGAGATGCGGGAGGCTGAAATCCTGGCGGCTTTCAACGAACCGCGACAGCATCCGGCCCACTCTGACTGTAGTCTGCTCGTCCCGGCTGTCGGCGAAATAGGTTCGGCTGACGAACAGGTAACCATCCGCATCCGGATAGTTCGGATGAGTGTCACAGGGGCGGG
The DNA here is from genome assembly GCF_018409545.1 of Allochromatium tepidum. Classification (GTDB taxonomy): domain Bacteria; phylum Pseudomonadota; class Gammaproteobacteria; order Chromatiales; family Chromatiaceae; genus Thermochromatium; species Thermochromatium tepidum_A. The sequence goes on from NZ_AP024563.1 coordinate 915,276, forward strand.
TCACATAGCTGACGACCGCGACCCTGTCCAAAGACCCCTCATGCGGAACGCACAGCGGTTGTCCGGCCTGGAGCGCGGCCAGAGCGCCACGGTTCTTCCAGCGCAATGAATCACGCGCATCAAGGAGGTTCTGAAGTCAGGGTCCGTCAGCAACCGTGACATCACTCCACGGGTATTGACGCGAATGCGCGTTTCTTCCTTGGAGAAGAGCTTGAGTGCTTTGACCTCAGCCGCGCCGGCAACGGCGGGAATGGCGTGCGCAAGCAGCTTCGCCAGCCTGGCGAGGTCGATGGACGGGGCACGGTCGCTCACGGAAATACGCGAGCCACCCTGGAGGTGGGATATCGTCATGGTCAGCTCCTTTCATGGCAGGTGGGCCACTTCACCAAGCGAACGGACCAGGTTCACAAGGCGGATATACGTTTGTGCGCTTTACTATAAACCTGTCCCGAACACGGTGGAAGCTCATAGAAAGCTCATAAGGTGTTCAAACGACGGCCATCATCTCGCGAATCTGTGGGGCCAGCTCCAGCTGACGCTGGCACTGCTGTTCCACGATCGTGCTGATCGACTCGATGACCGCCTCCGCCGCCCCAGCATCCATGGCCGCCGCACGCACCGCCGGCAGCTGTCGGCGGATCAGCCGCACGCTGCGCTCGATTTCCTTGCGCACCTGCGTCGGATGCGTATCCGTGGCGGCGCAAAACTGCGCCCATTCATAGGCCGACAGCTCCTCGGTACTGAACGCATCCCCGACCGCCATAGCGAAGGTCTGGCTGACCTGAGCCGGATAGAGCGCGCTACAGGTCAGGTCATAGGCCGGGGCCTGCACCGGACCGGCAGCGGTCATGAAAAAGGACAGATTCTTGGCGTGCGCATCGGCATTGCCCAGCAGCACCTGAAACACCTGCCAGCGCAGTAGCTGCAACCTGGCTTTCGCCGGCTGCGGACTGGCCGCGATCGCCGCGAAGAACCGTCCCAGCGAGGCCCCGTCACGGATCTCCCGCACATGGGGATGGTCGCCGTAAGGGCGTTCGTACTTGTAACTGCCGGCCAGATCGAGCAGTTGGCAACCGTCGATGACGTGCCGCCGCCGCACCGCCGTCCCGTCCCGGTCGCGATCGAAGCGGGCCACGCTCAACACCGGCTCCGGCAGGTGATGCAGTTCCACCGGCGCAGTGTCCAGCCCTGTGGCCGCCGCCAGCCGCATGCAAAAGAACTCGTTGGACGTCAGACCGGCCAGACGCAGATCGACGGGATCAGGCTTGAGGATATGAGTGGACGCCAAGTCCGGGCCTTCGACCAGATACCAGTCCTCGCCCTCCACCAAAACTGCCAGCTTGTCCTGGAAACCGGCGATGGACAAACGCACCTTGCCATCCCAGACCGTGAAGGGGACGTGCGGACGCTGGCGGAGACGTTGGGTGAGTTCATCCGGCGTCAGGAGGCGTTTGTGGGGCTGGTCCCGACCCGGACTGTCCGGGAGCACCAAACGCAGAGCGCCCGCCGTTTCGCGCCCCAGCGCGATCAGCAGACCAACCAGATTGCCTTTGGAGACGCGATTGGCGCGCGCCGCCTCGTCCAGGGCCTGACCCTCGGGCAGCAGGTTCTCAAAGAACCGGCGCACGCGGGCGCTGTGCTCGTCGGCGGACGACTCGGTCGGCACGAGCGGGAGCGCCGGACTCAGCGGATAGGCCGCCGGGCGGGCGCACCAGTCGGCGGTATAGGCGAATGAAAACCGGTGGTGCGTGGCGTCATAGGCCAGGGTGCCGACCCGTTCCCGGTCGAGCCAGACCTCAAGCCGCATCCGTGCCTCCGGGACCGCCGGCGTCCGGCGGCACCTGCCAGGTCAGGCGAATCCCCAACCCGTTCATCACCTTGAACGCCAGTGCCAGCGACACCGTGCCGGTTCCGGTTTCGAGATTTTGCAGGGTCTGCTTGGCGACCTTGACGCTCAGCGCCGTCTCTTCCAGCGTGAGACCCGAGGCCGTGCGGACCGCGCGCACCAGGGCGCCGAGCTGTTGCGGGTGGGTAATGAGTGGCGCTGGGAGGGATGTGGCCTTGACGGTGCGCATATATTGATCCTTTTTTCTTAGGATCATAGCTGAGCGAGGGGCCGTGAACAATGTAAATCCTTCTTTAGCAGGATTATTCTGTCCGCATTGCCGGCGGCAGTCGGCCATGATGCGGGCGATGTCGTCTAGCCGTAATTGAGCGACATCTGTCGATGCCGATCTGGGAACAGCCGTATAGCCGCGCGATCGCCCGGCTGTTCGACGGGTTGCCAAATGCCATGGCCGATGCCCAACGGATTTGCAGTAAAATTTGTGCACTGCAAAAATCCAAGCCCTGGTTCAGCCGATATGCCCGAGTCCGCCGCCCGTCTCCGCGAGATCCCCTACAACTACACCTCCTTCTCCGATCGCGAGATCGTCATCCGCTTCCTGGGCGAGCCGATGTGGCGCGTGATCGAGGAACTGCGCGGCACACGCCGCACCGGGCGCTCGGCGCGAATGCTGTTCGAGGTGCTGGGCGACATGTGGGTCGTGACCCGCAATCCCTACTTGCAGGACGATCTGCTCGACAACCTCAAGCGGCGGCGGTTGCTGCTCCAGGCGCTCGACCATCGGCTCGATCAGTTCGAGCGGCGTCTGAACGACAACCGGCGCGCGGCCGAACTGCTGGCGGCGGCGCGCACGGCGGTGAAACGTTTCGGCGACTGGTTCGAGCAGGAGAAGCACCGGCGTGAGCGCTTGCGTCTGGCGCTCGCCGGGATCACGCGCGCGGACAATCTGGACTTCGGCGGTCTGGCCCGCGTCTCGCACGCGACCGACGCCACCGACTGGCGCGTCGAGCTGCCGTTCGTGGTCATCTCTCCCGATACCGAGGCCGAGGTCGCGCCCATCGTGCGCGCCTGTATCGATTGCGGGCTGACGCTCATCCCGCGCGGCGGCGGCACCGGCTATACCGGCTCGGCGGTGCCTCTGCATCCGCTGACCGCCGTCATCAATACCGAGAAGCTCGACCGGCTCTCGGGCGTCGAGCGGGTCGCGCTGCCGGGCGTCGACGGGCTGGTGCCGACGGCACACTGCGGCGCGGGCGTGGTCACGCGCCGGGTCTCGGATCTGGCCGAGGCTAACGGGCTGGCGTTCGCGGTCGATCCGACCTCGCAGGACGCCTCCTGCATCGGCGGCAACATCGCCATGAACGCCGGCGGCAAGAAGGCCGTGCTCTGGGGCACGGCGCTCGACAATCTGGCCTCCTGGCGCATGGTCACGCCCGAGGCCGAGTGGCTGGAGATCGAGCGGCTGGATCACAACCTGGGCCGTATCCACGATCAGGAGCGGGTGCGCTTCCGCCTGTCGCGCTTCGCCCCGGACGGCAAAACGCCGCGCGGCGAACCCGAGATCCTGGAGATGCCGGGGTCGAGCTTCCGCAAGGTCGGACTCGGCAAGGACGTGACCGACAAGTTCCTCTCCGGTCTGCCCGGCGTGCAGAAAGAGGGCTGCGACGGCATCATCACCTCGGCGCGCTTCGTGCTGCACCGGATGCCGGAGCAGGTGCGCACCGTCTGCCTGGAGTTCTTCGGCACGGATCTGGATCTGGCGGTGCCGGCGATCGTCGAGATCAAGGATCTGATCGAGTCGCTGCCGGATGTGCAGATGGCCGGTCTCGAACATCTCGATGAACGCTATGTGCGCGCCGTCGGCTATGCAACCAAGGCCGCGCGTCACGAGCTGCCGAAGATGGTGCTGATCGCCGATCTGGTCAGCGACGACGAAGCGTCCGTCAGCGCTGCCGCCGAGCAGGTGGTCGCCATCGCCCGTGGGCGCGATGGGGAGGGCTTCATCGCCGTCAGTCCCGAGGCGCGCAAGCGTTTCTGGCTCGACCGTGCGCGCACGGCGGCCATCTCCCGCCACACCAACGCCTTCAAGGTCAACGAGGACGTGGTCATCCCGCTCGACCGGCTCGCCGACTACAGCCGGGGCATCGAGCGCATCAACATCGAGCAGTCGATCAAGAACAAGGACGCCATCCTGGCGGCGATCCTCGACTATCTGGACTCGGAGATGCCCGAGGCGCGGGTGGCCGGCGACTACGAAGGCTCGGACGAGGCGCGCGCCATCCTGGAGGCCAAGCGAGCGGCGGCGCATGAGTCGATCCGGCGCGTTCGGACGCGCTGGCAGACCATCCTGGAGCGTCTGGACCAGCCCGCCGCCGACAACCTGGATCTGCTCGACGAGGCCGCCCGGTCACGGATGCGCGAAGGCGACACGCTCGCGGCCATGATGCTGCGCCGCGATCTGCGCCAGTCGATCCGCGCCGAGGTTGCCGATCGTCTGAACGAGATCTTCTCCGGCCAGGAGCCGGCGCGGGTGCGCGAGCGTCTGCGCGAGATCCATCGTCAGGTGCGCGATTCGCGTCTGTTCGTCGCCCTGCACATGCACGCCGGCGACGGCAACGTCCACACCAACATCCCGGTGCACTCGTCCGATTACGCCATGCTGCACGAGGCCGATCGGGTGGTGGCGCGCATCATGGAACTGGCGACCGGACTCGGCGGCGTCATCTCGGGCGAGCACGGCATCGGTCTGACCAAGCTCCAGTTCCTCGAACAGGAGAAACTCGACGCCTTCGTCGCCTACAAACGACGCATCGATCCCAAGGCGGTGTTCAATCGCGGCAAGCTGATGCCCGGCTCGGGTCTGGACGGCGCCTATACGCCCTCGCTACGGCTGGTGCAGCAGGAAGCCATCATCCTGGAAGAGACCGAACTCGGCGCGCTCAACGACGACGTCAAGCACTGTCTGCGCTGCGGCAAGTGCAAGCCCAAGTGCATGACCCATGTCCCGCGCGCCAATCTGCTCTATTCGCCGCGCAACAAGATTCTCGGCACCGGACTCATCATCGAAGCCTTCCTCTACGAGGAGCAGACCCGGCGCGGTCTGTCGCTACGTCACTTCGAGGAGATGAACGACATTGCGGACCACTGCACCGTCTGTCACAAGTGTCTGACCCCATGCCCGGTCAACATCGACTTCGGCGAAGTGACCACGCGCCTGCGCCGCATCCTGGTCGAGCGCGGCCAGAAGCGTTTCAGTCCGGGCGCCTGGGCGGCGATGCAGTTCCTCAACCGCACCGATCCGCGCGCGATTCGTCTGATGCGCCTGGGTCTGGCCGAATGGGGTTTTGCGGCCATGAATCAGGCCCATCGGCTGGCCAGGACGCTGGGGCTGACCGGGAAGCGCATCGCTCAACCCGGCTCGACCACCGGCCGGCCGTCGCCGGTCGGCCAGATGGTCGAGCTGGTCGGACGCTCGGTGCATGTGCCCCTGCCCAAGCGGACCTTCCGCGATGTGCTGGAACTGGAGGATCGCACCCAGGTGCCGATCCTGCGCGACCCGCGCGTCGCCGACGAAGCCGAGGCCGTCTTCTACTTCCCCGGCTGCGGCTCGGAACGGCTCTATTCCGACATCGGACTGGCCACGCTCGCCATGCTCTGGGAGCAGGGCGTGCAGACCGTGCTGCCGCCGGGGTATCTGTGCTGCGGCTATCCGCAGAGTGCTTCAGGACTGGAAGAACGCGGACGCCGGATCACCATGGAGAATCGGGTGCTGTTCCACCGCGTGGCCAACACCCTGAACTATCTGGATATCAACACCGTGGTCGTCTCCTGCGGCACCTGCATGGATCAGTTGCTCAAATACGAGTTCGAGCGCATCTTCCCCGGCTGCCGCCTGCTCGACATCCATGAGTGGCTGATGGAGCGGGGCGTCGCCCTGGAGGGAACGACGGGCGTGCAGTATCTCTATCACGACCCCTGCCACACCCCGATGAAGACCCATGCGCCGCTCAAGGTCGCCGCCAGTCTGATGGGCCGGCCGGTACGGCTCTCGGATCGCTGTTGCGGCGAGGCCGGCACGCTCGGCGCCGCGCGGCCCGACATCGCCAATCAGGTGCGCTTCCGCAAGCAGGAGGAGCTGACCGCCGGCATCCAGGCCCTGATCGGCCGCGACCGGGTCGCGGACGGCGCGGTCAAGCTGCTCACAGCCTGTCCGGCCTGTCAGCAGGGACTCGGCAAATATCAGGACGATACCGGACTCAAGACCGACTATATCGTGGTCGAGCTGGCCGAGCGGCTGTTGGGCGCCGGCTGGCGCGAGCGCTTCATCGAGCAGGTTCGGGCGGGCGGGATCGAGCGAGTGTTGCTGTAGTCCAGGCCGGACGCAACACCCGCATCCGTGGTTCGAGTCGGCAACCGGTCCGGTCAGCAAGCACCGCGCGCGCCGGCCGGAGTCCATTGATAGAGCCAGGTCTCCGTCAGCGCGCCGCCCTCGTCATCGCGCAGGTAACAGCGCAGATCCACCGGCTCGTCGCCCTCGCTCAGTAGATCGAACGAACAGCGCCAGGCCTTGGTGCCAATGAGCGGACGCGCGGCCTGATCGCTGAGTTGACCACGCGAGGCGGTGATGACCGGTGTCACCGACGCCTTGGCCGCCAGCCCGTCGAGCCGACCGCCCTCGAAGTCGATAACGAACTTGCGCGAGGGCGGGCGGTTCTTCTGGCCGACGATGCCGCCGGCGCCGATACGGGTGGAGATCACGGCCGCCACCGGATCGGGCATCGGCGTCCGGGAGCCCCAGTGGAGACGGTAGCTGAAGCGTCGTTCCTGTCCGGGCACGAATCCCTGATTCGGGTTCCAGAAGGCGACGATGTTGTCGAAGGTCTCGTCGGCGGTGGGGATCTCGACCAGTTGTACCGCACCATCGCCCCAGTCTCCGACCGGCTCGACCCAGACCGATGGCCGCCGGTCGTACCAGGCGCCGTCGTCGAGATAGTGGTCGAAATGGCGATCGCGCTGCAGCAGACCAAAGCCTCTGGGGCTACGGTCGAGGAAGGAATTGACCCGCAGGACCGGCGAGTTGACCAGCGGGCGCCAAATCCATTCACCCGAGCCGGTGTTGATCGACAGTCCATCGGAGTCGTGGATCTCGCCGCGAAAGTCGTCCGAGACCCGTCGATCGTTCTCGCCGTACTGATACATCGAGGTCAGGGGCGCGATCCCGAGCCGCTCGACGGTTCGACGCGGATAGAGCTCCGCGTCGACGTCCATGAGCGTCATCTCGCCCGGAGTGATCCGGAAACGATAGGCGCCGGCCACGCTCGGGCTGTCGAGCAGGGCATAGACCGTGACGCCCGTGGACTCGGGAGCGGGCCGTTCCAGCCAGAACCGGCGGAACTCGGGGAACTCCTCGGGGCGCGCCAGACCGGTGTCGATGGCCAGACCGCGTGCCGATAGCCCGTACTGCTTGGTGCCGCCGACGGCGCGGAAATAACTGGCGCCGAGGAACGAAAACATGTCGCGCTCGAAATCCGGTCCGACATGCACGCGGAAACCGGCGAATCCGATGTCTTCGAGTCGCTCGGGCCGGCCGACCCGCTCGCCATAGTCGAACAGCTCCGCCGAGTAGCGGATCGGATAGGCCAGGCCGTCGACGACTTCATGGATCTGGACGGCGTGCTTGAAATACAGCCCGAGATGGAAGAATTGCGCCTGGAAGGGCAACCCTTCGGCGCGCCACAGGGCATGCTGCGGGTCGAAGCGGATCGATTGATAGGCATCCCAGTCGAGTTCCTTGACCCAGGCCGGCAGGTTCTCGGAGGGCGCGACATAGGGTTTGCCGGCCAGTCGGCGCGCCTCGCTACGCAGCCAGTCGTAACTGAAGGGAACCGCGGACGTGCCCGTGGGCACCGCACGCGAGGTCGATGGAAGAGCGGCCCAGGTTCCGGCCAGGGCCAACAGTGTTTGGAGCAGTTCTCTTCGGGTCAGCATGCCGCAGGTTTCCGGCTGTCGATGGATGATGGGGAGGCGATTGTCGAGCCGGAATCCGGTCGACCGCAAGTGATCGAGCGACTCGCGTCCTGGATCGCTAGACCGGATGCGTGGGCGACAGCGGTTTGACCGTGTTCGGCAGATGGTCGCGGACGACGGCGGCAAAGGCTTCCAGTGCCTGGCGGCGCGGGAAGCTCTTGCGGAAGACCAGTGAGATGCGCCGATAGGCATCGGGCAGGGCGGCCAGCGGGCGGGTGACGATCCCGCTGTCGCTCATCCAGCCGCCGCGTATCGCCAGCGCCGGAATGAGCGTGCAGCCGAAGCCGGCGCGCACCAGTTGCAGCAACGTCTCCAGGCTGGAGGCGCGCAGGTCGGCCATCTCGCCCCGTAGCGGACGCTCGCTCAGACGGCAGACCTCCATCACCTGATGGGTCAGACAGTGGCCGTCGGCCAGCAGCAGCAGTTCGATGCGTTCCAGATCCCGGGCTGTGATCTCGGGATGGGCGTCGAACGGGTGGTTGACCGGATGGGCCAGCCAGAAGGGTTCCTCGAACAGCGGCAGGCTCTCGAATTCGTTCTCGTCGACGGACGTGGCCAGGAGCGCGGCGTCGATCTCGTGGCGCGCGAGCCGACCGAGCAGCAGATCTGTGATCTCCTCGGAGAGCACCAGCCTGAGCTGGGGATAGCTCTGCTTGAGCGGCATCAGGATCAGCGGCATCAGATAGGGGCTGAGCGTCGGGATGGCCCCGATGCGCAGTGGTCCGGCCATGGGATCCTGATGCGCGCGCGCGACCTGCTCGATGGCCTCGACCTGTTCGAGCGCCAGCCGCGCATGGGCGAGGATGGCCGCGCCGACCGGGGTGATCTCGACCGAGCGGTTGGTGCGCTCGAAGATGACCACGTCGAGTTCGTCCTCCAGCTTCTTGATCTGACCGCTCAGGGTCGGCTGGCTGACGAAACAGCGCTCGGCGGCGCGCCCGAAATGGCGCGTCTCGGCGACGGCGAGGATGTATTTGAGGTCGCGTAGATTCACGCGCGCATGATAGCGGAAATCGGCTTGATTCGCGTGCCGCCGCGCCCCAAAATTTCCCGAGCAAACAACCGGAAATTTTCGCTGGAGTCAACGACCGTGAGACAGGACAAACTGACCGCCAAATTCCAACTGGCCCTGGCCGACGCCCAGAGTCTGGCCTTGGGGCGCGATCATCAGTTCATCGAGCCCATACACTTGATGGTGGCCCTGTTGGATCAGCAGGGCGGCACCATCCGCCATCTGCTCAACAAGGCCGACGTCAACGCCAACAAGCTGCGCTCAGCATTGGGCGAGGCGCTCGAACGGCTACCGACCGTGCAGGGCGTCGGCGGCGACGTGCATCTGAGCAACGATCTCTCGCGTCTGCTCAACCTGACCGACAAGCTCGCCCAGCAGCGTAACGATCAATACATCTCATCCGAACTCTTCGTGCTCGCGGCGCTGGAGGACAAGGGCACGCTCGGCCAGGCTCTGCGCGAGGCGGGCGCCAGCAAGAGCGCGATCGAACAGGCGATCCAGACCCTGCGCGGCGGGCAGACCGTCAATGATCCCAACGCCGAGGAGCAGCGTCAGGCGCTCGAAAAATACACCATCGATCTGACCGAGCGCGCCGAGCAGGGCAAGCTCGACCCGGTGATCGGACGCGACGACGAGATTCGCCGCACCATCCAGGTCTTGCAGCGGCGCACCAAGAACAACCCGGTCCTGATCGGCGAACCGGGCGTGGGCAAGACCGCGATCGTCGAGGGTCTGGCCCAGCGCATCGTCAATGGCGAGGTGCCCGAGGGGCTGAAATCCAAGCGGCTGCTGGCGCTCGACATGGCCGCGCTGATCGCCGGCTCCAAGTTCCGGGGCGAGTTCGAGGAACGGCTCAAGGCGGTCCTGAACGACATTGCCCGTCAGGAGGGCAACGTCATCCTGTTCATCGACGAGCTGCATACCATGGTCGGCGCCGGCAAGGCCGAAGGCTCGATGGACGCCGGCAACATGCTCAAGCCGGCGCTGGCGCGCGGCGAGCTGCACTGCGTCGGCGCGACCACGCTCGACGAATACCGCAAGTACATCGAGAAGGATGCAGCACTGGAGCGGCGCTTCCAGAAGGTGCTGATCGACGAGCCGTCCGTCGAGGACACCATCGCGATCCTGCGCGGATTGAAGGAACGCTACGAGGTCCATCACGCCGTTGAGATCACCGACACCGCGATCGTCGCCGCCGCCACGCTCTCGCATCGCTACATCGCCGACCGGCAGTTGCCCGACAAGGCCATCGACCTGATCGACGAGGCCGCCTCGCGCATCCGCATGGAGATCGACTCCATGCCCGAGGAGATGGACCGGCTCGACCGGCGTCTGATCCAGCTCAAGATCGAGCGCGAGGCGCTCAAGAAGGAATCCGACGAGGCGTCGCGCAAGCGTTTGGCCGATCTGGAGGGTCAGATCGTGCGTCTGGAGCGCGAATTCGCCGATCTCGATGAGATCTGGAAAGCTGAGAAGGCCGCCGTGCAGGGCACCGCGCACATCAAGGAAGCCCTCGACCGGGTGCGGCTGGAGATGGAGACGGCGCGCCGCGCCGGCGACTGGACGCGCATGTCCGAGCTGCAATACGGGCGTATCCCCGAGCTGGAAAAACAACTGGCCGCCGCTTCCCAGGCCGAGCAGGGCGAGAACCGGCTGCTGCGCAACAAGGTCACGGACGAGGAGGTCGCCGAGGTCGTCTCCAAATGGACCGGCATCCCGATCTCCAAGATGCTGGAGGGCGAGCGCGACAAGCTGTTGCGCATGGAATCCGAGATCGAACAGCGCGTGGTGGGTCAGAACGAGGCGGTGCGCGCGGTGAGCGACGCCATCCGCCGCTCGCGCGCCGGGCTGTCCGATCCGGGACGGCCGATCGGCTCCTTCCTGTTCCTCGGCCCGACCGGCGTCGGCAAGACCGAGCTGTGCAAGGCGCTCGCCGCCTTCCTGTTCGACACCGAGGAGGCCATGGTCCGCATCGACATGTCCGAGTTCATGGAGAAGCACTCGGTCGCCCGACTCATCGGCGCGCCGCCCGGCTATGTCGGCTACGAGGAAGGCGGCTATCTGACCGAGGCCATCCGCCGCCGCCCCTACAGCCTGATCCTGCTCGACGAGGTCGAGAAGGCCCATCCGGACGTCTTCAACGTCCTGCTCCAGGTGCTCGACGACGGACGCCTGACCGACGGCCAGGGGCGCACGGTCGATTTCCGCAACTCGGTCATCGTCATGACCTCCAATCTCGGCTCCGACATCATCCAGCAGCGGGCCGGCGAGGCCCACTATGCCGAGATGAAGGAGGCGGTGATGGAGATCGTGCGCCATGCCTTCCGCCCCGAGTTCATCAACCGGCTCGACGAGATCGTGGTCTTCCATCCCCTGCAACAGGCACAGATCCGGGCGATCGCACGCATCCAGCTCGGCTATCTGCAACAGCGTCTGGCCGAGCGCGACATGAAACTCGAGGTCAGCGACGCGGCGCTCGATCATCTCGGCGCAGCCGGATTCGATCCGGTCTATGGCGCGCGTCCGCTCAAGCGCGCCATCCGCGCCCAGTTGGAAAACCCGCTGGCCCAGCAGATCCTGTCGGGTAAGTTCGGCCCCGGCGATCTGATCGAGGTCGGACTGGAAGACGACCGGCTCACCTTCGAGCGTGTGTTGCAGGGTGAACCGGTCGATTGACAGAATCGAAGGCGATGGCGCTCTTCGGTTTGCTTGACGCCCCCAAGCCCCCTGACTAACCTCTCGTCAATCCACCGGGCGCGCCATGACGGGCGTCCGGTTCCAGCCATCCACGCCCCGCGCTCGCGATCCTGAGCCGACCAGTCAAGCCGCTTGCGGCGCGGGCGCGCATCCTACTATCGAGCCGCCAGCGTGTACCCGAAATATTTCGGGCTCAAAGAGCCCAGCTTTTCGATCGCCCCGGACCCGCGCTATCTGTTCCTGAGCGACCAGCATCGGGAGGCGCTCGCACATCTGCTCTATGGCGCCAACGAGAGCGGCGGCTTCGTGCTCCTGACCGGCGAGGTCGGCACCGGCAAGACCACGGTCTGTCGTGCCTTCCTGGAACAGTTGCCCGAGGGCGTCGACGTGGCGCTCGTCCTCAATCCGGTCCAGTCGCCCAACGAACTCCTGACCAACATCTGCGAGGAGTTCCGCATCGAGCTGCCGCGCGGCAAGCGCTCCAACAAGGTTCTGATCGACGCGCTCAACGGCTTTCTGTTGCACGCCTATGCCAATGGCCGCCGGCCGTTGCTGATCATCGACGAAGCGCAGAATCTGCCGCGTCAGGCGCTCGAACAGGTCCGGCTGCTGACCAATCTGGAGACCACCAAGCACAAGCTGCTGCAAATCTTCCTGATCGGGCAGCCCGAACTGCGTCGCCTGCTGGAGACCCAGGCACTGCGTCAGCTCGATCAGCGCATCACCGCGCGCTTCCATCTCACGCCGCTCGATCTGGAGGAGACCGGCGACTACATCCGTCATCGTCTGGCCGTGGCCGGGGTCGACCGTCCGTTGTTCACGGCACGCGCCATCCGGCGTATCCACGAATATTCGGGCGGCATCCCACGGGTGATCAACATCCTCTGCGACCGCGCGCTGCTCGGCGCCTGTGTGACCCGTGGCTCACAGGTCGATCCGGGGATCGTCGCCAAGGCCGCGCGCGAGGTGCGGGGCGAGGCGTTCGACGATCCGCCGCCGCGCTCACCCCGACGGCTGGTGCTGATCGCCCTGGTTTCGTTCCTGCTGGCGACCCTGGTCGGCTTGCTGGCGCAGACGCTATTGACGTCCGAGCGGCGCGCGCTCCTGGCCGGCTGGTGGTCGGGCGAGACCTCGTTCATGGCACTCGTCGGCTCCGTGGTTCCGAGCGCGTCCGCTCCGGCGTTGGATGAGGCGGCGACCGGCGTGGACGATCCGGCCCAGGTCGAGGCGCTGCCGGAGCCGGGCGCGCGTCTGGCGGACGAGCCTGTTTCGGCGTCGCCGGTCGCGGCTCCCGAGGCGCCAGCGGTTCCGGATAGTCAGACGGAGACACCCGCTGCGCCGAAGGCATCCGCCCGTGCGGCCCCGGTATCGATCGCGTCGCTGGCGCTGTCCGAGTCCGAGGCCATGCGCGTGCTGTTGCGCCGCTGGGGTCTGGATCTCCGAACGATCGGCGCGGGCGACCCCTGCACGCACATCCGCCCGTTCGGACTGGGGTGCGAGTCCGAGCAGGGACGCCTGAGTCATGTACGCTTCTTCAATCTGCCGGCCCTGCTGCGTCTGGCCGATCGGGACGGCGCGCCGCGCTATCTGGTGCTCGGCGAGCTGGGGGCCGACGTGGCCACGCTCGATCGGCCCGACGGACGGGCGCGTGTGCCTGTGGGCGAGCTGGAATCGGCCTGGAGCGGCGACTACCGTCTGGTCTGGCAGTTGCCGCCGGGCGGCTCGACCCTGCTCCGACAGGGCGCGGTCGGTGAGGAAGTCCGCTGGCTGCGCGACCTGTTGTCGCGGGTGCCTGGGCTGGCCATGCTGCCCGGCCCGGCCGACCGCTTCGACGTGACGCTGGAGAGTGCGCTACGCGCCTTTCAGGCGTCCAAGGGTCTGACGGCCGACGGTATCGCCGGCCCGCGGACCTTCATGGCGCTCTATCAGAGCATCGGCCTGGACGGGATTCCGCGCCTCGATGAAAACTTGGCGACCACGGTCTCCATGGAGGTCGCGCCATGAGCTATATCCTTGAAGCCCTCAAGAAATCCCAGCAGGAGCGCGAACTCGGTCAGGTGCCCACCCTGGACGCGACCGGGCTGTTCGTCGAGGACCGGGAGCCGGTCGAGACCCATCATTGGGCGCTGTTCGCGGTCGGCTTGGCGGCGCTGGCAGTGGTGATCGCGCTCTATGCCGCGTTCCGGGGGACGCAACCCGGTCCGGTCGTGCCGATGACGACCCTGGAGACGCCCGGTGTCGAGCCGGCGCCCGTCTTCCATCATCCGGCCGTACCTCAGGCGCTCGAACCCGGTCCCGTCGCGGCCGACACGGCGGTCAGGCCGCTGGTCGAGCCGCCGCCGCCCAAGTCGCCGCAGCCACGTCCGATCCCGTCCGAGTCGAGTCGGGTCGGGCGCGCCGCCCCGCCGAGTCGACCGGTCGATCCGGATGTCGATTCCGACTGGGAGCGCGACCTGTTGCGCCAGTTGGAGGCCGAGCAGGCGGCGATGAATGCTGCGCGCGAAATCCTGATGGAACCGCCGCGGACGGGGCCGGTGCCGGATGATCTGGTCCAGGACATCGAGACCTTCAAGCAGCAGTTGCGGCGCGAGCAGGGGATGCCGCCGCCGGCCTCCCGGCGCGCGCCGGTCGAGATCCGGGGTGATCCGACCCGATTGAAGCTGACGCCCCAGCAGCAGGCGGCCCTGCCCGGCTATCTGATGACCGTGCATGTCTACGACCCGGATGTCGCCAAGCGCTTCGTCGTCATCAATGCGTTACGCTATCGCGAGGGCGAGGAGACGCGCGAGGGTCTGCGCGTGGAGCGGATTCTCCAGGAAGGGGCCGTGCTCAGTTATCTCGGCAATCCCTTTTACGTACCCCGTTGATCGCTGCGTTCCCTTGAGCCGCCCCGCGTCCGAGCGATGGGGCCACCGTGTCAACCTTCCAGTTTCCAGTCGAGTGCTTCGATGACCGAGCCAATGCCCCGCGATTCAGACGTTCTGCAACGCCATCTGCGCGATATCCGCGAGCTGCTCTCGCGTCAGCGTCTGGTCGAGGATCTGATGCATCGACAGCACAGTTCGCATCAGGATCTGGTCGATTCCATCACCCATCGTCAGACGATCGGCTGGCTCAAGCGCAAGCTCGACCGGCTTCATCCGGCCGACATCGCCTACATTCTGGAGGCCCTGCCGCGCGATCAGCGGCAACTGGTGTGGGATCTGGTGCGTTCGGACAAGGACGGCGAGATCCTGCTCGAGGTCTCGGATGCGGTGCGTCCGTCGCTGATCGAGACCATGGACAGTGCGGAGATCCGCGCGGCGGCCGAGTCGCTCGACGCCGACGAGCTGGCGGATCTGGCGCTCGACCTGCCGCCCGAAGTCATGGAGGACGTGCTCGAAGCGCTCGATCACGAGGAGCGCGAGCATGTGCGCGCGGCCATGTCCTATCCGGAGGACACGGTCGGGGCGCTGATGGACTTCGACATGGTCACGGTGCGCGAGGATGTGACCCTGGAGGTGGTGCTGCGCTATCTGCGCCGGTTCGATGAGCTGCCGGATCACACCGACAAGCTCATCGTCGTCGATCGCGAGGAGCGTCTGCGCGGCGTCCTGACTCTGGAGTCGCTGCTCATCAACGAGCCCGAGCGGCTGGTGTCCGAGGTGATGAAGTCCAAGTCGGTCGTGACCTTCGCGCCCGAGGACGATGCCGACGAGGCCGCCGCCGCCTTCGAGCGCTACGATCTGATCTCGGTGCCTGTGATCGATGCCGAGCGGCGTGTCATCGGCCGGGTGACGGTGGCCGATATGGTCGACCGGATTCGTGAGGAGTCGGAGGCCGAGATCCTCAGTCATGCCGGTCTGCGCGAGGAGGAGGACATCTTTGCGCCTGTGATGCGTTCGGTGCGCAATCGTTGGGCCTGGCTGGCGATCAATCTGGTGACGGCGTTCGTGGCTTCGCGGGTGATCGATCTGTTCGAGGATTCGATCGCGCAGTTGGTGGCGCTGGCGGCGCTGATGCCGATCGTGGCGGGGATCGGGGGGAATGCGGGCAATCAGACGATTACGATGATCGTGCGCGCCATTGCGATAGGGCAGGTCGGGCCGTCGGCGGTGTGGCGTCTGTTGGGGAAGGAGGTCGGGGTGGCGCTGATCAATGGCGTGGTTTGGGGCGGTGTGATCGGTGGGGTGGTCTGGTGGCTCTATGGCAATCTGGAGTTGGGGCTGGTGATGATCGGGGCCATGACGCTCAATCTGTTGCTGGCGGCGACGGCCGGGGTCGTGATACCGCTGATTCGTCAGCGGCTGGGGCGCGATCCGGCGCTCGGCAGTTCGGTGATGATCACGGCGTTGACCGACTCGGGGGGGTTCTTCATCTTTCTGGGGTTGGCGACGCTGTTTTTGTTGTGAGTCGGGGGTGGGTCGGCCGGCGGTTTGGGGTGCAGATCTACGGGGGGAGCGGGTCGGGTGACGGCTGTCGGGGAACGCCGTGAATCCATCCATGGAGGCTTGACGACCGCATCCATGCGGTCGACACCCCCGACAGCCGCCACCCGACCCGCTCTGTCGGCGTCGTAGCGGCTGCTGGGGACTGTGAAGCTTAGTCAGATGATCTCAGCCTTTTCGATGACCACGTCGTCCATCGGCACATCCTGATGCCCGGCGCGGCTGCCGGTACGCACGCCCTTGATGGCCTCGACCGTTTCCATGCCATCGACCACGCGCCCGAAGACGCAGTAGCCCCAACCGTCCTGGCCGGGATAGTCGAGGAAGTCGTTGTTGGAGACGTTGATGAAGAACTGCGAGGTCGCCGAGTGCGGCTGCATGGTGCGCGCCATGGCGAGGGTGCCGGTCCGGTTCTTGAGTCCGTTCTTGGCCTCGTTCTCGATCGGGGCGCGGGTGGGCTTCTGGCTGAAGTCGGGATTCATGCCGCCGCCCTGGATCATGAAACCGTCGATGACGCGGTGGAAGAGGGTGCCGTCGTAGTGACCGTCACGGACGTACTGCTCGAAGTTGGCGCAGGTCTTGGGGGCCTTCTCGGCGTCGAGTTCGATCAGGATTTCGCCGTGGTTGGTGGTCAGTTTGATCATTCGGTGATTGCTCCGAGTGGGGGTGGATGACGGCTCGGGTCGAGCGCGCCCTTGGTTGGGTGTCCGCGCATGTTAAGGAGTTTGGCGCGAGCCGGAAAGGTGCGAAGGCTAAACCGCCTGGATCACCCGAGTCGGCAGTGCGATCCGCGCCGCCTCGCTCAGCACGAACTCGCGAAAAGCGCCGGCGGCCGGCGAGAGCCGCTTGCCGCGCCGATAGACCAGATACCACTGACGCCGGTCCGGAAAGCCTTCGACGTCCAGCGTCACCAGCCGCCGCGTCTCCAGCTCCAGTTCGATGGTGTGCAGCGAGACCACGCTCAGCCCCAGCCCCGAACGCACCGCCTGCTTGACCGCCTCGTTGCGCGTCATCTGCATCCCGTGACGGATCTCCTGCCCGCGTTCGCTGAAGAAGCGCTCCATCGCCTGCCGGGTGCCCGAGCCTTCCTCGCGCATCACGAAGGTCTCTTCGGCCAGCCGCGCCAGCGGAATGCCGTGCTCGCCGGCCAGCGGATGATCCGGCGGGGCGATCACCACCAGCGGATTGTCCATGAAGGCTTCGGCCTCGACTTCGACGTTGCGCGGCGGCACGCCCATGAGTACCAGGTCGACCGAGTTGCTGTCGAGCATCTGCACCAGGCTTTCGCGATTGGTGACGTCGAGCCGCAGGCCGATCCCCGGATGACGCTGCTGGAAGATGGCCATCAGCCGTGGGGCGAAATAGTTGACCGTGCTGGCCACGGCGATGCACAGGGTACCCCGGCTGACGCCCTTGAGCGACTCCAGCACCTCTTCCATCTCGCGCAGTGACTGGCCGATGGCGCGGCTGTAATGGAACACCTCGCGTCCGGCTTCGGTGACGACGACCTGTTTGCCGAGCCGCTCGAACAGCGGCAGCCCGATCTCATCCTCCAGTTGGCGCACCTGCATCGAGACGGCCGGCTGACTCAGATGCAGCTCCTCGGCCGCGCGCGTGTAGCTGTTGTGGCGCGCGACGGCCTCGAAGACCCGCAGTTGGCGCAGTGAGACATGCATGGTGGCGGAAGGCTCGTCAGGCGATTTGGATAGACAAACGCAATGGAATCGATTGGCGCATAGATCATAAGCTATGCGTTATATCTAGCATAAGCAATATTGAGTAGTAATTATGTGGTTTCTTGCTAATAATCTCACCCGGGTTTCGACCAGAGCAGACAGTCGGGCGCAAGGCGCCGGTCGATCCGGACCTCATCACAGAACCTAATCCAGAGGACGATCCAGAATGGCTAAGACGTACAACGCGGGCGTGAAAGAGTACCGCGAGACCTATTGGATGCCGAACTACACCCCGAAGGACTCGGACATCCTGGCCTGTTTCAAGATCACCCCGCAGGCGGGCGTGCCGCGTGAAGAGGCCGCCGCCGCTGTGGCCGCCGAATCTTCGACCGGCACCTGGACCACGGTCTGGACCGACCTGCTGACCGACCTTGATTACTACAAGGGCCGCGCCTACGCCATCGAGGACGTGCCGGGCGACGACACCTGCTTCTATGCCTTCATCGCCTATCCGATCGATCTGTTCGAGGAAGGCTCGGTCGTCAACGTCTTCACCTCGCTGGTCGGCAACGTGTTCGGCTTCAAGGCCGTGCGCGCCCTGCGTCTGGAAGACGTCCGCTTCCCGCTCGCCTATGTCATGACCTGCAACGGCCCGCCGCACGGCATCCAGGTCGAGCGCGACATCATGAACAAATATGGTCGGCCGCTCTTGGGCTGCACCATCAAGCCCAAGCTGGGTCTGTCGGCCAAGAACTACGGGCGTGCGGTCTACGAGTGTCTGCGCGGCGGTCTTGACTTCACCAAGGACGACGAAAACGTCAACTCGCAGCCCTTCATGCGCTGGCGTCAGCGGTTCGACTTCGTCATGGAAGCCATCCACAAGGCCGAGCGCGAGACCGGCGAGCGCAAGGGTCACTATCTGAACGTGACCGCGCCGACCCCGGAAGAGATGTACAAGCGCGCCGAGTACGCCAAGGAGATCGGCGCCCCGATCATCATGCACGACTACATCACCGGCGGTTTCTGCGCCAACACGGGTCTGGCCCAGTGGTGCCGTGACAACGGCGTGCTGCTGCACATCCACCGCGCCATGCACGCGGTCATGGACCGCAACCCGCACCACGGCATCCACTTCCGCGTCCTGACCAAGATCCTGCGTCTGTCGGGCGGCGATCACCTGCACACCGGCACCGTGGTCGGCAAGCTGGAAGGCGACCGCGCCTCCACCCTGGGCTGGATCGACCTGCTGCGTGAGAAGTACATCAAGGAAGACCGTTCGCGCGGTATCTTCTTCGACCAGGATTGGGGCTCCATGCCCGGTGCCTTCGCCGTCGCCTCCGGCGGTATCCATGTCTGGCACATGCCGGCGCTCGTGACCATCTTCGGTGACGACTCGGTGCTCCAGTTCGGCGGCGGCACCCTGGGTCATCCCTGGGGCAACGCGGCCGGCGCCTGCGCCAACCGTGTCGCGCTGGAAGCCTGCGTCGAGGCTCGCAACCAGGGCATCGCCATCGAGAAGGAAGGCAAGGACGTGCTCACCAAGGCCGCTGCGTCCAGTCCGGAACTCAAGATCGCCATGGAGACCTGGAAGGAGATCAAGTTCGAGTTCGACACCGTCGACAAGCTGGATGTCGCCCATAAATGATTGATTTTATAGGCGCGGATTGAAACGACAAGCTGGATATGGCACACCAATAATCTTGGTAATGCAGGAACCGCATCGACCATCATCGATGCGGTTCCCCTCCACGCCGATCCGACACCATCCAACCATCGAACTACGAACAAACCAGATTTCGGAGCATCACACCCATGAGCGAAATGCAGGATTACAGTTCCAGCCTCGAAGACGTCAACAGCCGCAAGTTCGAGACCTTCTCCTACCTGCCGGCGATGGATGCCGACCGCATCCGCAAGCAGGTCGAGTACATCGTCGGCAAGGGCTGGAATCCGGCCATCGAGCACACCGAGCCGGAAAATGCCTTCGACCACTACTGGTACATGTGGAAGCTGCCGATGTTCGGTGAGACCAACGTCGACGCCATCCTCAAGGAAGCCGAGGCCTGCCACAAGGCGCACCCCAACAACCACGTGCGCCTGATCGGCTACGACAACTACGCCCAGTCCAAGGGCGCCGAGATGGTGGTCTATCGCGGCAAGCCGGTCTGATCGACCGAGCTGTAGGGTACGCATGGCGTACCCTCTGCACCGCCGGCGGCTTTACACACGAGCCCCTGCTTCCTCATCGAAGGGGCAGGGGCTTCGTTTTGTCCGGGCTTTGCGTCAAACCATCGACCCTGAAGGGGATCGCTTCCATGTCAGACATCGACAGTACTCAATATCTGATTGACCAGGAACCCTACTACCGCCCCGTGAGCAACGAGGTGGCGCTCTACGAAGCGGCCTATGCCGCGCGCATGCCGGTCATGCTCAAGGGACCGACCGGCTGCGGCAAGACGCGCTTCGTCGAATACATGGCCTGGAAACTCGGCAAGCCGCTGATCACCGTGGCCTGTAACGAGGACATGACCGCCTCGGATCTGGTCGGACGCTTCCTGCTCGACATCAACGGCACCAAGTGGCAGGACGGCCCGCTGACGGTCGCCGCGCGCATCGGTGCCATCTGCTATCTCGACGAAGTGGTCGAGGCCCGCCAGGACACCACGGTCGTCATCCATCCGCTCACCGACCATCGGCGCAACCTGCCGCTCGAAAAGAAGGGCGAACTGGTCACGGCCCATCCCGATTTCCAGATCGTCATCTCCTACAACCCCAACTATCAGAGCCTGATGAAGGATCTGAAGCAGTCGACCAAGCAGCGTTTCGGCGCGCTCGACTTCGACTATCCGACGGCCGAGATCGAGTCCGAGATCGTCGCCCACGAGGGTGGTGTGGACAAGGCGACCGCCGAGAAGCTGGTGCAGATCGCGCATCGCAGCCGCAACCTCAAGGGCCACGGACTCGATGAGGGCATGTCGACCCGTCTGCTGGTCTATGCCGCGCAGCTCATCGGCAAGGGCGTCGAGCCGCAGGCGGCAGCCCAGATGGCGCTGGTGCGTCCGCTCACCGACGATCCCGACATGCGCGACACCCTGGACGCGGCGGTCAACACCTATTTCTGACGGCGGCTGGACGTTGCCGGCTGGGGGCTCCTACAGATGACGATCGACTTCAGCGAATACCTCGCCTGCCTCAAGGCCGATCCAGCGCACGAGCACGCCCAGGCGCTGGAATCGAGCTATCACGAGGCCGCGCGGGTGATGTCCCCTCGGGGACTCGAACACTATCTGACCGGCATCCGCGCCCTGTGCGGCCTCAACAAGGGGTCGGATCTGGTGCTGACCTATGTCCAGGAGATGCCGGGCGTGGCCAAGGAGGTCGGCGAGGACATCATCCCGGATATCGTCAGTTTCTTGATGAAGATGGCCTCGCACACCTCCGGTACCGTCATCATGCTGATGATGGCGACCATGCCGCTGGCGGCCAGCCGGCTCGGTGACATCGAGGTGATGCGCGGCTATCTCAATCTGCTCCATCAGCTCGCCGGTAAGGCTCCACGGGGCTTGAGACCCATGATGGAGAATATGGACGAGCTGCTCTCCAAGCTCACGCTCGGCGGACTGCGGCGCTGGGCGCTGTGGGGGGCGCAGGCCCATGCGCGCGACCTGGACGGTCAACTGGCCTATTTCGGACTCCAGACCGAGTCCTCGCGCTCGGTGTTGCAGAAGGAGCGGCGCGGCACGCTCTTCGTCGACAACCAGCGCAAGCTCAATTTCTATCTGCGCGCGCTCTGGGCGCGGGCTTTCTTCATGCGTCCGACCTCGGGCGATTATGAATCGCGTGTGGGACTCAAGCCTTTCATCGAAGACTTCCAGATCCATCTGCCCGACGCCTTCGACGCCTGGCGCGGGATCTCGGGGGTGGAACTCTATCGCGCGGCGGCGGCGCACTGCGCCGCGCACATGGTCTATACCACGGCACCCATCAGCGCCGAGCAGATCAATCCGGCGCAGCGCGTGCTCATCGGGCTGTTCGAGGACGCGCGTATCGAGTCGCTGGCGATCCGCGATTTTCCTGGGCTGAAAAAGCTTTGGCTCCAGTTCTTCACCGCGCCCGCCGGGGCCGATGAGCCGGGCGCGCGTCATCCGCTACTGGATCTGATGATGCGGCTGGCGCGGGCGCTGTTGGATGCCGACTATCGCGATGCCGAGGCGCTCGTCAATGAGTCGGCGGACGCCTTCCGCGCGGCTTTCGCCGCCACGCCCGAGGACAACCGGATCAGTTGGATCGCCGGGGTCGAGTTCTACAACCGCGCGGTCCAGATCTGCGCCGTCCCCAGTCTGCGCATCCTGGAAGACTGGCCGATCCCCTATCGCGACGACAACGACTACGTCTGGGACTTCGACGAGAACCTGTTCATGACGCGCGGCGTGGACTATCTGCCCGCCAGCCGGCAGCAGGTGCGGCGCAACGTCAATGTCATGGAGATGGTCAACGAGGTCGACTGCGAGCTGGCCGGCGACGACGCGCAGGAGATCTGGACCCTGTCGACGCCCTTCTGGCTCGATCAGGAGGGTTGCACCATCAATGAGCTGGAAGGCAAGGAGCCGGTCTCCGAGCCCTATCACTATCAGGAATGGGACTATCGGGTGCAGCTCCATCGCCCGGACTGGGCGACCGTGATCGAGCGTCGTCAGGGTCGCGGCGATCCCGAGACCATGGATGCCATCCTGACCAAGCACAAGCCGGTCGCCAGCCGTATCCGCCATCTGATCGACGCACTCCAGCCGCAGGGCATCGTGCGCCGGCGCGGCTACGAGGAAGGCGAGGAGCTGGATCTGAACGCCGCCGTGCGCGCCATGATCGACATCCGGCGCGGGGTCATGCCCGATCCGCGCATCAACATCCGCATCACGCGCCATGTGCGCGATCTGGCCATCCTGGTGCTGATGGATCTGTCGCAGTCGACCAACGAGAAGGTCGGGGTCAAGGAAGGCGAGCCGGGCTATGACGAGGCGCCGAGCATCCTGGATCTGACGCGCGAATCGACCGGGCTGCTGGCCTGGGCCATCGATTCCATTGGGGACAGTTTTGCCGTGCATGGCTTTGCCTCCGATGGCCGCCACGATGTCCAGTACTACCGCTTCAAGGACTTCGATCAGCCCTATGGCGACGAGGCCAAGTCGCGGCTCGCGGGCATGAAGGGCGGTCTCTCGACCCGCATGGGCGCGGCCCTGCGTCATGCCGGCCGGCATCTGAGCCAGCAGCCGGCACGGAAACGGCTGGTGCTGCTGATCACCGACGGCGAGCCGGCCGACATCGACGAGCGCGACCCGCAGTATCTGCGCCACGATGCCAAGAAGGCGGTCGAGGATCTGCGCATGAAGGGCATCCACACCTACTGTCTGACCCTCGACCCCGAGGCCGACCGCTATGTGGCGCGCATCTTCGGCGAGAACGCCTATTCGGTCGTCGATCAGGTCGAGCGGCTGCCTGAGCGGCTGCCGGCGGTGTTCGCGGCGCTGACGGGCTGATCGACGGTTACAGACGATCGCATCGGCGTTGCCACGAAGGCGCTTCCCCACTCTCTCACTCTCTGCTTTTCCTTGCGTTCTATGAGTTTTTGCGGTTCAAATTGACGATTGTCAATTCATGGCTGCGGCGCGAACGCGGGGTTGGTGGAGAGCATGGGATTCGGGTTGATGAGTATCGCCATCGGTGCCGTCTCGGCATTGAGTGGTTTGGGACTCGTAGCGCTGATCGATGAGCTGTCGATTCCGGCCTTGGCCGGGAGCGCTGTCCTGTGGGTCTTTGTCGTGGTGTTGAACTGGCTCATTCTGAACGCCACGGTCGGTCGCCCCCTGGCCGCCCTGGATGCGACCCTGCAGGCCATGTACAGGGACGGCGATCTGTCGCGGCGCGTGTCCGTGCGCATCGGACCGACCCGGAGCTGTATCGAGCACTTCAATGCCCTGATCGAAAGCTTTCAGGGCATCATCGGCAAAGTCATCTTCGACGCCGAGCGCCTCGCCAATACCGCCGATGTCCTCGCTGAGCACGCCCGCGCCGTGGCCGACGGCTCCAGTGCCCAGCGTCAGGCCTCGCTCAGTCTGGTCCAGATCATCGAACAGATGACCGCCGGCGTGGGCGCGGTCGCGGATCATGCCCATCTGACGGCCGAGAACGCCCAGGATGCGCGCCGGCTCTCGCAGCAGGGGACACGCGCCGTCGCGGACGCCTCCGACGAGATCGAACGCATCGCCCTGTCGGTCGAGGAGTCCTCGAGGGTGATCGCGGCGCTCGGGGATCGCTCGCAGGCGATCGGCGGCATCGTGCAGGTCATCCGCGAGATCGCCGATCAGACCAATCTGCTGGCGCTCAACGCGGCCATCGAGGCCGCGCGTGCCGGCGAGCAGGGACGGGGCTTCGCGGTGGTGGCCGATGAGGTGCGCAACCTCGCCGTGCGCACCGCGCGCGCGACCAGCGAGATCGGCGCCATGATCGCGGCCATCCAGGACGAGACGCGCGCGGCCATCGGCTCCATCGGACGGGGCGCCGATCAAGCCCATGCCGGCGCCGAACTCGCGCGTCAGGCGGCCGATTCACTCGATCGCATCAACCAGGGCGCCCAGCAGACCATGGAGCGCATCGACGAGATCGCCTCGGCGATCGCCGATCAGAGCCGGGAGGCCGATCGCGTGGTGGATCACGTCCGCGACATCATGTCCATGGTCGATCGCAACACCGCCGGCGCCGCCCAGACGCTCCAGGAGGCCCAAGAGCTGGAGAGTCTGGCCGTCAATCTGCATGAGATCAGCAAAGTCTTCCAGCTCGGTGAGACCGGCCGGCGCGCCATCGAGTGCCACCAGCGCATGCCGGCGGTCGTCCAGCGCGCCGCCGCCGAGATCGGGCGTCAGCTGGAGCAGGCGCTGGCGGCCGGTGAGATCGGCGAGGAGGCGCTCTTTTCGCCGAGCTACAGGCCCATCCCCAACACCAACCCCAAGAAGTACAACACGGGCTTCGACAGCCTGACCGACCGGCTCTTCCCGCGCATCCAGGAGCCCATCCTGACCGATCACCCCGAGATCTTCTATGCCGTCGGCTGTGACCGCAACGGCTATGTGCCCACGCACAATCAGCGTTTCTCGCAGCCCCTGACCGGCGATGAGGCCGTGGATCTGGCTCACAACCGGACCAAGCGGATTTTCGACGATCCGGTCGGCAAGCAATGCGGGGCGCATGAGCTGCCGTTCCTGATCCAGACCTATCGGCGCGACACCGGCGAGATCATGCACGACATCTCGGCGCCCGTGCGGGTGCGCGGGCGTCATTGGGGTGGTTTCCGGATCGGTTATCGGGCTTGACCGACATCACAGACCAGCGGCGAGGCATTCGGATTCGCTCGAATCTGTGATGTCCGTCGCGTTGAAGAGTGCCCCACTGAACTAAGCTGAAGGCGAAAGGAGAACGAACGACGGGGACGGACTCCCGACCCCCTTCGGCGATTGAACCCCGACCGGGTCGAGACCACATCCGCTCCCCAAGCCGCGCCAGTCCAGGTCGACGACGGAACATCCCGGCCAGCGCATCCGCCAACAAGGGAGCAGGGACATGACATACGTCTATCAGTGGTTCGGAGCGGTCAATGGGTGCGCTTTCCTGTACGGATGCATGTTGGGAATGGCCGCGCAGGCCGCCAGTCATCCGGGGTATCAGTGGCATGAGACCAAAGCACCGGTGTCGGAGTCGGCGCCTCATCAGCGGCTGGAGCCGGTGCCGGTCCCCAATCGATCCTGAGCACGCTCGGCCGACCGGGCCAAGGGGAACTCCAGCCGAAACTCGGCCCCAGGCTCGGCGGATATGACCTCCACCCGCCCGCCCATGGCGCGGGTGAGTCGCTCGACCAGCGCCAGTCCGATGCCCGTTCCGGGGATCGCCTGGCGCTTGGCCACAGATCACCACGCTGGAAGATCCGTCGGCGCTGATCGCGCGAATCCCCGGCCCGAAGTCACGCACACTCACCCGCAGACGTCCGTTGCCCAGCGTCTCGCCGCTGAGAGACGGATCACGCGCGTCTCGGCCCCGGCGGCGAACTTGAGGGCGTTGTCGACCAGATTGATGAGGATCTGCACGAAGGCGTCCGGGTCGACCAGCAGCTCGTCCGCGCCGTCTTCGCCGCTCAGTTCCAGTCGGAAACCGGCGCGCTCGACCTGACTCGCGACCCGCTCGACCACCAGCGCCATCAATTCACCGATCGGCATGACGCGCGGCTCCAGCACCAGGGCATCGCGCCCGATGCGCGCCAGTTGCAGCACATTGGCGATGAGCCGCGACAGCCGCTCGCTCTCCTCGTGGATGAAGCGATAGTAGGTCGACTTGCGTTCCTCGCCGGCGAAACCGGCGCGCAACAACCGAACGCCTATCTGCAACCGCGCGACACGGCGGCGCGTGGGCGTCGGCTCAAGGACTCGGGCGCCGTCACCGCCGGCGCGGGGCGTCTGCTGCTGGTCGAGCGGTTGTGGCCGATTACGCATCGCGCGATGGCGGTCGGCTTCGACGAGCCGGTGCTGGGCAATACCTGGTGGGCGCTGCAAACGGCGCTGACCGCCGAGCAGGAGCAGGTGTTGCTGCTGTGGCTCAACAGCACGCCCGCCCTGCTGCTGTTGCTGTCACGCCGGGTATCGACCCGAAGCGCCTGGATGCAGGTCAAAAAACCGGCCTGGGCCGCGATGCCGGTGCTCGACGTGCGCGCCCTGCCGGCTGAAACCCTGGCGACCCTGGCCCGTGCCTATGAACGTCTGGCCGATGAACCGCTCGAAGCCCTGGCCAAGCTCCACGACGACCCGACCCGCGCCGCCATCGACACCGCTCTGGGGGGCGCGCTCGGCTGGCCGGAGGCGAAGGACAAGATCTGGTCGATCGCCGCGACTATGGCCGCCGCCCAGCCCGCACCCGAGATCCGCCTCGATCTGGTTGCCTATCGCGATCGCGATGACGACTATGTGACCCGCGTGGTCGATCTGACCAAGGATCTCGACGGCCTGCACGCCGAACTGATGCAGCTTCAGGCCTAGGGCGGCGGCGATGGTCCCGAGAGCGTCAATCAGGCGCTCCATGAGGCCCTGCACCGCATCGGCTGGAGCCGGGACCGGGCGTCTATCGCGTCATCTTCCTGGTCGGCGATGCCCCGGCGCACATGGACTATCCCAACGACGTGCCCTATCCCCAGACCCTGGCCGAGGCGCAGCGACGCGGGATACGTGTCAACGCCATCCAGTGCGGCACGCTGGCCGAGACGACCCGGGAATGGATGCGGATCGCGCAGCTCGGCAACGGCGGCTATTTCCAGGTCGAGCAGAGCGGCGGCGCGGTAGCCATCGCCACGCCCTATGACGAGTCCCTGGCCAAGCTCTCGGCCGAACTCGACGAGACGCGGATCTATTACGGTCGCGCCGAGGAACGCGCGAAGGCGGAATCCTCGCTCGATCACAAGATCTTCAGCGCCGTGCGCGAACAGGCCGCCGAGAAGGGACTGAGCTACGACAAGGCCGCGCCCGTGTATTGAAGTCGAGCTAGCCATGGACGGTGTCCCATTCAATGGCTTACCGCCCGGACGGCCTCTTCACGGGTGTAGAACCGATCTTCGCGCACGAAGCCGGAGACGACCTCGGCGACGACCGCCACCACATGACCGGCCTCGTCGCGCGCCCGCACCCAGGACTCGGGCAGACCGTCGAGCACATGGATCGGCGCCGGAGTTCCGTCACTGAAGCGCGACAGCACGCATTCGCCGCTGCGCCGATTCAGATAACCGGGGCGGAAGCCGAGACCGGCATTGTTCCGGCTGACGCCAGGCGTATCGGCATAGAGCCGGTTTTCGTGACGCAGCGTCATGTCGGTCAGGACACCGCGCATCCGCCGTTCGCGCTCCTGGCGCTCTTGGCCGGCGACCTGTCGTTGGAGGCGTTCGTCGTAGTCGTTCATGGCTCACCTCGTTTTACGAGGACTGTACTCTGTGCAAATCAATAAGCATCGCGCGTGCCGGCCTGGCGGTTTCGGTCGGCGTCGACTCCAGGCTCGGGGCCGAATCCGGCTCCTTCGGCGCGATCTCGTATCAGGTTATCGGCAGATCCGGGCGTTCCAAGACCCGTCGCAGGACGAAACTGGAATGCACGCCCGCCACGCCTTCCAGACGTGTGATCTTGTTCAACAAAAAATCCTGATAGGCGTCCATGTCGCGCGCCACGACCTTGAGCTGATAGTCGGCTTCCCGTCCCGTGATGAGCAGGCATTCGAGCACTTCCGGCATATCCTTGACGGCGGCGTCGAAGCGTTCGAAGCGCTCCGGCGTGTGGCGGTCCATGGAGATGCTCAGGATCACCATGAGACTCAGGTCGAGTTTCTTCGCATCGAGTTCGGCGTGATAGCCGGTGATGAATCCGGCTTCTTCCAGTGCACGCACGCGCCTCAGACAGGGCGAGGGCGAGAGTCCGATCCGCTCGGCCAGATCCTGATTGCTGAGGCGTCCGTCGCGTTGCAGTTCGACGAGGATCTGGCGGTCGTAGCGGTCGAGTTTCATGTGCATGTCTCGATGACGGCGTGCGGGCTGTCAGGGTTTGACAGAAGGGTGTCAGGATTTATCAGGGTAAAGCATTTTGACAGGATATTGCGCAAAAAGCCTATTTTGTCGCCGTCTTCGCAATCGGATGCCGGTTGGTTTGAGATAGTCTAATCACCTTCGACTCACCGGTCGACATCCCGGCAGAGGCTCACGAGGCCCGCGCCGACCGGCTCGGTCCGACCCGGACTAGGAGCCAAGCGCCCGATCCGCAACCCGGAGACCGGCCAAGACCCGATTCGATACGACACCGACCGCACAGGAGACGATCCCATGAGCCGCTTCGACCACCGACGTTACCGCCCCGGCCCGGTGGTGAACCTGCCCAACCGCCAGTGGCCCAATCGAACCGTCCGCGAAGCCCCGATCTGGGCCAGCGTCGATCTGCGCGACGGCAATCAGGCGCTGCACGAACCGATGAACGTCGAGCAGAAGCGGCGTCTCTGGGATCTGCTGGTGCGGCTCGGATTCAAGGAGATCGAGGTCGGTTTTCCCGCCGCCAGCCGGCCCGATTACGACTTCGTGCGCTGGTTGATCGAAGAGGACCGCATCCCCGAGGACGTGACCATCCAGGTCTTGGTCCAGGCGCGCGAGGATCTGATCCGCCGCACCTATGAGGCGCTCGTCGGCGTGCGCCGGGCGATCGTCCATGTCTACAACTCGACCTCGCCCGTACAGCGCGACTGGGTGTTCGGCCAGGACCGCGAGGGTGTGAAGGCCATCGCGCGCCGGGGCGCCGAATGGGTGGCGCAGGGCGCGCGCGACCGGCCCGAGACACGCTGGACCTTCCAGTACTCGCCCGAGAGCTACACCGCGACCGAGCCGGACTATGCCATCGAGGTCTGCGAGGCGGTGCTCGACGTCTGGCAGCCGACGCCCGAGCGGCCCTGCATCATCAATCTGCCGGCCACGGTCGAGGTGTCGAGTCCGAACGTCTTCGCCGATCAGGTCGAGCACTTCGCGACCCAAATCAGTCGGCGCGACTCGATCCTGCTCTCGGTGCACACCCACAACGACCGCGGCGGGGCGGTGGCGGCGGCCGAGCTGGCATTGCCGGCCGGCGCCGATCGGGTCGAGGGCACCTTGCTCGGCAACGGCGAGCGCACCGGTAACGCCGATCTCCTGACGTTGGCGATGAACCTCTACAGCCAGGGCATCGACCCGAAGCTGGATCTCAGCCGCCCGGACGAGATCGTCGCCGTCTGCACCGAATGCACCGGCCTGCCGGTCCATCCGCGTCATCCCTGGGTCGGCGAGCTGGTCTATATGGCCTATTCGGGCAGTCATCAGGACGCCATCCGCAAGTGTCTGGCCCGCCAGACGCCGGATGCGCCCTGGAACGTGGCCTATCTGCCGATCGATCCGGCCGACCTGGGACGCAACTATCAGGCGGTGATCCGCGTCAACAGCCAGTCGGGCAAGGGCGGCGTGGCCTTCGTGCTGGAGCAGGAGTTCGGCCTGAGTCTGCCGCGCTGGTTGCAGGTCGAGCTGGCCGCCCTGGTCCAGCGTGAGAGCGAGACCCGTGGTGGGGTGTTGGACGCGGCGCAGATCCGCGCCATCTTCGAGCGGCACTTCATCGTCGATCAGGCTCCGCACCGTCTGCTCGGCTATCGGCTCGACCGCAACGGGCACGACGTCATCGAGGCGCGGATCGGCGCCCCGGACGGTGAACGGATGCTGCATGGCGAAGGGCGGGGCGCGATGGCCGCCTTCGTGGATGCCTGGACGCGCTGGAGCGGTCGGAACGTCTCGGTGCTGGACTATCAGGAACACGCCATCGGCGAGGGCACGGATGCCGAGGCGGCCGCCTATGTCCGGGTCGAGGTGGACGGACAGGCCATCAGCGGCGCGGCCATCGACCGCGACACGGTGGCCGCCTCGCTACGGGCCTTGCTCTCGGCGCTGAATCGTCGTTAAAGTGCGATCCTTCAACCGGACCGAGGCCACGGACTGCCGCGATCGGCGGTTCCGTGGCGTCGGCGTCATCCCGCCGGAATGAGCCGGACGCGCACACCGAGGGCTTGCACGGCGCGGCTTGGCGGATTTCCTCCCTCTCGCTTCAGACGCGCCTTCGCATGATCAAGAAAATCGGTATCGACGACCTGCGGGTCGGCATGTATATCCATGACCTCAACTGCGGCTGGCTGGATCACAGCTTTCTGCGCAGTCGGTTCCAGATCAAGTCCGACTCCAACATCGAGCGTATCCGGCGTCTGGGTATCCACGAACTCTATATCGACACCGACAGGGGCGCCGACCTCCCCGAGGCGCCCACCGAGGGCGAGGTCGTCGAACAACTCGAACAGGAACTGGTCGAGGTCGGCGAGCAGGAGCACGTCCTGCCGCAGCCGGTCTCGCTCGCCGAGGAACGGGTGCAGGCCCGGCGCATCCACAACGAAGCGCTCCGGCTCATCGGCGGACTCATGCGCGATGCCCGGCTCGGGCGCCCGATCACGCTGGAACAGGTGCGCAACACCATCGGCGAGATGGTCGGCTCGATCTTCCGCAATCAGAATGCGCTCATGGCTCTGGCGCGCATCCGCCACACCGACCGCTACACCTTCGAGCACTCGGTCAACGTCTCGGTACTCATGGTCTCGTTCGCGCGCGAACTGGGGCTGGAGCCCGCCGTAATCGAAGAAATCGGCATCGGCGCCCTGCTGCACGACATCGGCAAGACCCAGGTGCCGGACGCGATCCTGAACAAACCCGGTCGGCTCTCGGACGAGGAGTTCGCGATCATGCGCGGTCATGCCGCGCACAGCCGCGACATCCTCGCCGCCATTCCAGGCTTCTCGCCGACGGCGCTCGCGGTCGCCGCCGAACATCACGAGCGCTATGACGCCACCGGCTATCCCGACGGCAAGGGCGGCGAGTCGATCTCGCTCTATGGCCGGATGGCGGCCATCGTCGACGTCTATGACGCCATCACCTCGGATCGCGTCTATCACAAGGGCATGGAGCCGCATCAGGCGCTGCGCAAACTGCTCGAATGGAGCCGCTTTCATTTCGATCCGGATCTGGTGCGCCAATTCATCCGCTGTGTCGGCATCTATCCGGTCGGCAGTCTGGTGCGGCTGGAGAGCAACCGGCTCGGCGTGGTGCTGGAGAACGGTCGCGAAGGACTCATGGAACCCATCGTGCGCGTGGTGATGGATGCGCGCTGGCGGCGCTTTCTGCCGGTCGAGGACGTGGATCTGTCGCGCAAGGTTCGGGGGAAGAAGGATCAGATCCTCGGCGCCGAGGCGCCCGAACAGTGGGGAATCGATTGCGAGGAGGTGCTGCGTCTGCCCTGCTGACGCACCGAGGCCCGCGCTTGGCGGGCCTCGGTGTCTGCTCGATCGTCGTGATCGCGGTTCTTCAGCCCGTCCTCGCGGAGAGGGCCGAGTCCTGGGGCACGACGCTCAGGACGTTACTCATGATGCGCGGGATGCGGCGGAGGATCTCGGGATGATCGCTCAGGACCACGACCCGCGCGCCGATGTGCTGGAGTCGTTCGTTGAGCATCCACAGCAGGGCGAGACCGGAGTCGAAGACCCGGTCCAGGCAGGTCAGATCCATGATGCAGGTCTGAAGATTGGCCGGGATCGCGGCGAACACGCGGCAGACTTCGTCGGTGATCGTCAGATCCAGGTTGCCGGCGAAGGAGAGGTCGAGCCTGTCCTCGCTTGGGATGAACGATGTTGTCAACGGCATAGTAACCATCCTCCAGTGATGTGCCGCAAGCCGGTCGGGGTTTACGGCAACGGGTTGGGTCTCTTCTGAGCACTCGGGACGCCCTGACGACCGGCCGGCGCTGATTATGGACCCATTGATCAGTGTTTGGCCAGTGTCCCGTCAATCCAGTCCCGTGGCTCTCGAGGGCCGAGCAGGAGGGTCTTTGCTTACAAGTCCACCATTAACATGGGTTTCGGGTCTGTGAGGAATCCGTATGATTACTCAATGCAGGCGTTTCCACGACAGGCCCAGGAGCGATGACCTGGGTTTCGACCGCGAATCGGGCGTCGCGTTCAGCGCGTCCAGTCGAGCATCTCACTGGCATGGTCGCGGGTGCGGGCGGTGATCTCGGTGCCGCCGAGCATCCTGGCGATCTCGTCGACGCGCGCGCGGTCGTCGAGCGGCTCGATGCGGGTGAAGGTCTGGCCGTCGAGGGTCTCCTTGCGCACGCGCAACTGATTGTGGGCCTGGGCGGCGACCTGGGGCAGGTGGGTGACGCAGAGTACCTGACGCGATTCGCCGAGCCGGCGCAGCAGCCGCCCGACGATCTCGGCCACGCCGCCGCCGATACCGACGTCGACCTCGTCGAAGACCAGGGTCGGCACCCGTCCGCACTCGGCGGTAGCGACCTGGATGGCGAGACTGATGCGCGAGAGTTCGCCGCCGGAGGCGACCTTGGCCAGCGGCTGCATGGGTTGGCCTGGATTGGCGCTGACCAGCATCTCGACGCGCTCCAGACCATTGGCGCTCGCACGTTCCTCGGGCAGCGGGTCGAGCTGGAGGCTGAACTGACCGCCGCTCATGCCGAGCTGCTGCATCGAGCGCGTGACCGTGGTCGAGAGACGCTCGGCGGCGGTCCGGCGGGCGCGCGTGAGTTCGGCCGCGGCGGCGAGGAAGTCGCGCCAGACCCGTTCGCGGCGTTCGCGCAGGTCGCCGAGCGTGACGTCGGACTGTTCGAGTGCGTCCAGTTCGGCGCGACGCTGGTCGAGCAGCTCGGGCAGTTCGGTCGGCTTGACGCGGTATTTGCGCGCCAGATCGTGGATCCGGCCGAGACGGATCTCGACCTCCTGGAGCGCGGCCGGGTCCAGGTCCAGCCCGTCGAGATAGCGGCGCAGCCCGGCCGCCGCCTCGCCGGCATGGATGGCGGCCGTCTCCAGCAGATCGCGGCTCTCGGCGAGCGCCGGATCGATGCCGGCCAGTTCCTCGATCTCGCGCGTGGCACCGCGCAACTGGTCGTCGATCGCCGGCTCTCCATCCGCGAGCAGGATCAGCAGGCGCCCGACCGTCTCCTGAAGCCGTCCGAGATGACTCAGACGACGCTGTTCCTGATCCAGCGACTCGATCGCTTCGACCGTCAGCCCGAGCGCCGAGAGTTCGTCGACCTGGAAGCGCAGCAGATCCAGCCGCGCGGCGCGATCGGCGCCGGCCGCTTCGAGCGCCTGGAGGCGCTGATCGAGGTCGCGGAAAGCGCGAAAAGTCGTCGCGACCGCCGCGACCTGATCGCCATGCCCGCCATAGGCGTCGAGCAGCTCGCGCTGGGCATTGGCGCGCAGCAGCGACTGATGGGCGTGCTGGCCGTGGATGTCGACCAGCCGTTCGCCCAGATCACGCAACTGGGCGCCCGTGGCCGCGCGGCCGTTGATGAAGGCGCGCGAGCGGCCCTCGCGCACGATCAGCCGCCGCACCACGCAGGCGTTGTCATCGTCCAGGCCCTGCTCGACCAGCCAGTCGCGCGCGTCCGGAGCGTGATCGAGATCGATCTCGGCCAGGATCTCGGCGCGTTCGCGTCCGGCGCGGATCAGGCTCGCGTCGGCCTTGTCGCCGAGCACCAGACCGAGCGCCTCGATCAGGATCGACTTGCCGGCGCCCGTCTCGCCGGTGAGCGCGGTCATGCCGGAGCGGCATTCGAGTTCGAGATGACTGACGATGGCCAGATCCCGGACCTGGAGATAAGTCAGCATGGCGGAGTCCGTGTGATGTGATGCCCGCCCCAGTGGAGCTTGGCACGAAGGATCTGATAGTGATCGTGTCCCTTGGGGTGGATCAGATGCGCCGCGTGCGGATGGCGCGCGATACGCACCCGCGCCCCAGGCGGCAGCCGCAGATCGGTCTGACCGTCGCAGGTGACTTGCACATGACCCTGCTCCGAGCCGCGCACGCGCACCTCGATCGAACGCCCGCCCGGCACCACCAGCGGGCGGTTGCTGAGATCGTGCGGACAGATGGGCACCAGGAGGATGGCGTCCAGCGCCGGATCGACCAGCGGTCCGCCGCCCGAGAGCGCATAGGCGGTCGAGCCGGTCGGGGTGGAAACGATGAGTCCGTCGGAGCGCTGGGCGCTGACGAAGACGCCGTCGATCCGGATCTCCAGCTCGATCATGCGCGCCGTGCCCCACTTGTGGATGCTCACGTCGTTGAGCGCGGCCTCGGGTTCGCCGGCGTCCTGGTCGGTGACGATCCGGGCATCGAGCATCGACCGCCGGTCCGAGTCGAACTCGCCGGCCAGGATGCGGTCGAGCGCCGATTCGATGTGCTCGGGCGAGACGTCGACCAGAAAGCCCAGCCGCCCGAGATTGATGCCGAGCAGGGGCACGTCGTGCGGCGCCATGACGCGAGCGGCATGGAGCAGGGTGCCGTCGCCGCCGACCACGACGATCAGGTCGCAGACCGCGCCGAGCCGATCCAGGGCCAGCGCCTCGCCGATGGGCGCATCGAGCAGATGGGCGCTCTCGGCCTCCAGTCGCACCTCGATGGCGCGCGCGCGCAGATGTTCGCGCAGGCGCACGAGGGTTCCGCGAACCCGCTCGGGGTCGCCCTGCTTGGCGATGAGGCCGAGCGTCTGGAAAGCGGGCATAGGGTTCAACCGCGTCTGTGGGTGGATGTTCAGGGTGTCCTGTCGGACGACGTCGCGGATTCTAGCAATGGCTCCAGCCGTTTTCGATGCTCGGATCAGCGCACGCCCAAGTCGGCCCAACCTTGACAGCCTGAGTCGGAATCCCTAAATTGCGTGTTAGCACTCTGGCTTGGTGAGTGCTAAACATCAATCACGAACGCGATTCGGACAGCATTCATCGACTATCGTGGGCACCGGGAAACGCATATCCGCCGGCGACAGGCTCCAGACCAGCGAGGGTCAGGTCAGCGAGCGCGCGCAGCATTTCCTCAAGGCGCTCGTCGAGCGCTATATCCGCGAAGGCCAGCCGGTCGGCTCGCGCACCCTGGCCAAGGATACCGGACTCGATCTCAGTCCGGCGACCGTGCGCAACGTCATGGCCGATCTGGAGGATCTGGGGCTGATCGCCTCGCCGCACACCTCGGCGGGACGGGTGCCGACGGTGGCCGGTTACCGGCTGTTCGTCGACGCGCTATTGACGGTGCGTCCGCCATCGGAAAACGAAATCGCCGCACTGCGCACCCAGTTCAACGCGCGTCTGGACCCCAAGGCCCTGATCGAGACGGCCTCGAATCTGCTCTCGGGCATCACGCATCTGGCCGGCGTGGTGATGCTGCCGCGCCACGAGCGCCACGCCTTTCGTCAGATCGAGCTGCTGCCGCTGTCGGACTCGCGTGTGCTGGCGATCCTGATCACCAGCGAGGGCGAGGTCCACAACCGCATTCTCAACACCGACCGGCGTTTCACGCCCTCGCAGCTCGAACAGGCGGCGAACTATCTCAACCAGATGTTCACCGGTCAGGACATCAAGGACGTGCGCAAGCGGCTGCTGGAGGATCTCCAGCGCACCCATGCCCACATGGATCAGATGATGATGCGCGCCCTGGCCATGGCGCAGGACGTGATGGCCTCGGCCGAGGACCGCGACGACTGCTACATCGCCGGTCAGACCAATCTGATGGAGTTCGGCGAGCTGGCCAGCATGGACCGGCTCAAGTCGCTGTTCGACGCCTTCACCCAGAAGCACGAGATCCTGCACATCCTGGATCGCTGCATCGCCGCCGATGGGGTGCAGATCTTCATCGGCGAGGAATCGGGCTATTCGCTGCTCGACGATTGCAGCCTCGTCACCACGCCCTATCGGGTCGAGGATCGGGTGGTCGGGGTGCTGGGCGTCATCGGCCCGACGCGCATGGATTATCAGCGTGTGATCCCGATCGTCGATGTCACGGCACGGCTGCTGTCGGCGGCGCTGCGGCAGTGAAGCCCGATCGCGAAGGCAAAGGCAGGCCCCGCCGACGGGCCGCTGACACTGAATCAACGATTGCGCCCCCAGGGGCTGAATTTCAACCGGAGGTTTTTTGATGAGCACGGAACCACAGCGCCCGGAGTCGGCGCCCCAGGAAGCGCCCCAGCGCGACGAGGCGGCCCTGCGCGCGGCCGTGGAAGCCTACAAGGAAGCCGACGCCACGCTCGACGAGCCGCCAGCGTCGGCGGACGGGGCGAGCGCCGAGTCCGAGGCCCAGACCGAGAAGCGTTCGATCGAGGAGCTGAGCGCCGCCCTGGATGCCGCGCGCGCCGAGATCGAGGACAGCCGCGACCAGGTACTGCGTGCGCGCGCCGAGCTGGAGAACCTCAGGCGCCGTCACGCCCAGGAGCTGGAGAAGGCGCACAAGTTCGCGCTCGACGGCTTCGTGCGCGAGCTGCTCCAGGTGCGAGACAGTCTCGAACTCGGCTGCAATGCGGCGCAGGAAGCGAGCGCGGACGTCGACAAGCTGCGCGAGGGCACGGAACTGACGCTCAAGCTGCTCGGCGACGTGATGGAGAAGTTCGGCGTGGGCGTGGTCGATCCGGTCGATCAGCCCTTCGATCCCGAGTTCCATCAGGCGATGTCGATGCAGCCGCGCGAAGACGTGCCGCCGAACACGGTGGTGCTGGTCATCCAGAAGGGCTACACGCTCAACGGCCGGCTGGTGCGCCCGGCGCTGGTCATGGTCTCGCAGGCGGCGGCCGCGCAATAGACTTGAAAGGCTTGGGGTCTTGCCCCAACTGAACCAATTCATTTGGCGCCCGAGCGCCATTCCAAACGCTTTCGGAGAATAGAACCCATGGGAAAGATCATCGGCATCGATCTCGGCACCACGAACTCGTGCGTGGCCGTGATGGAAGGCGACAACGTCAAGGTCATCGAGAACGCTGAAGGCCACCGCACCACGCCCTCGATCGTCGCCTATACCAACGACGGCGAGGTGCTGGTCGGTCAGTCGGCCAAGCGCCAGTCCGTCACCAACCCCAAGAACACGTTGTTCGCCATCAAGCGTCTGATCGGACGGCGCTTCGAGGACAGCGTGGTCGGCAAGGACAAGGACATGGTGCCCTACAAAATCGTCAAGGCCGACAATGGCGATGCCTGGGTCGAGGTCAACGGCAAGAAGATGGCCCCGCCCGAGATCTCGGCCAAGGTCTTGCAGAAGATGAAGAAGACCGCCGAGGACTATCTCGGTCATGCGGTCACAGAGGCCGTCATCACGGTCCCGGCCTACTTCAACGACTCGCAGCGTCAGGCGACCAAGGACGCCGGACGCATCGCCGGTCTCGAGGTCAAGCGCATCATCAACGAGCCGACGGCCGCCGCGCTCGCCTATGGCATGGACAAGAAGCGCGGGGATCAGAAGATCGCCGTCTATGACCTGGGCGGCGGCACCTTCGACATCTCGATCATCGAGATCGCCGAGATCGAGGGCGAGCATCAGTTCGAAGTGCTCTCGACCAACGGCGACACCTTCCTCGGCGGCGAAGACTTCGACATGCGCATCATCGACTTCCTGGTCGATGACTTCAAAAAGTCGCAGGGCTTCGATCTGCGCAACGACCCGCTGGCGCTCCAGCGTCTGAAGGAGGCGGCTGAGAAGGCCAAGATCGAGCTGTCCTCCAGCCAGCAGACCGACATCAATCTGCCCTACATCACGGCGGATCAGACCGGGCCGAAGCATCTGAACGTCAAGCTCACCCGCGCCAAGCTGGAGTCGCTGGTCGAGGATCTGATCGAGCGCACCATGGAACCCTGCCGCATCGCGCTCAAGGACGCGGGTCTCTCCGCCGGCGAGATCGACGAGGTCATCCTGGTCGGCGGGCAGACCCGTATGCCCAAGGTGCAGGAGAAGGTCGCGCAGTTCTTCGGCAAGACCCCGCGCAAGGACGTCAACCCGGACGAGGCCGTGGCCATCGGTGCGGCGATCCAGGGCGGCGTGCTCGGCGGCGAGGTCAAGGACGTGCTGCTGCTCGACGTCACCCCGCTGTCGCTCGGCATCGAGACCCTCGGCGGCGTGATGACCAAGCTGATCGAGAAGAACACCACCATCCCGACCTCGGCCCAGCAGGTGTTCTCGACCGCCGACGACAACCAGACCGCCGTCACCGTGCACGTGCTCCAGGGCGAGCGCGAGCGCGCGGCGAGCAACAAGTCGCTCGGGCGTTTCGACCTCTCCGACATCCCGCCGGCGCCGCGCGGCGTGCCGCAGATCGAGGTCAAGTTCGACATCGACGCCAACGGCATCCTCAACGTCTCGGCCAAGGACAAGGCGACCGGCAAGCAGCAGTCGATCGTGATCAAGGCGTCCTCCGGTCTGTCCGAGGCCGAGATCCAGCGCATGATCAAGGACGCCGAGGCTCACGCCGAGGACGACCGTCAGTTCCATCAGCTGGTTGCCGCGCGCAACCAGGCCGACACCATGATCCATGCCGCGCGCAAGTCGATGGAACAGCTCGGCGAGCAGATGGAGAGCGGTGAGAAGGAATCGATCGAAGCGGCCATCAAGGAGCTGGAAGAGGCGATGAAGGGCGAGGACAAGGATCGCATCGAGTCGCTGACCAAGAAGCTCGGCGACGCCTCCGGCAAGATGGCCGAGCGTCTCTATGCCAAGTCGGGCGACGCGGGCGCGGCGGGTGCCGAGCACGCCCAGCCCGGTGCCGGTGCGAGCGGTGCGGCCCACGACGATGTGGTCGACGCCGAGTTCGAAGAAGTCAAGGACGACAAGCGATAAGGCGCCAGGCTCGCGCGCCCGTCGGTCTTTAAGGCCTGACGGGTGTAGCAGCCGGAAACAGATACATGGCAAAACGCGATTATTACGAAGTGCTGGGGGTTCAGCGCAACGCCAGTGAGGCCGACATCAAGAAGGCCTTCCGGCGGCTGGCGATGAAATATCACCCCGACCGCAATCCGGGCGACAGCGAGGCCGAGGCCAAGTTCAAAGAGGCCAAGCTGGCCTATGACGTGCTGACCGATCCCAAGAAGCGTTCGGCCTACGATCAGTTCGGTCATGCCGGCGTCGAGGGGGCCGGACCCGGTTTCGGCGGTTTCGGTGGCGGCGGGCCGGGCGACTTCGCCGGTGCAGGCTCCTTCTCCGACATCTTCGGCGACGTCTTCGGCGACATCTTCGGCGGCGGACGCGCGGGCGGCCGACGCTCACAGCGCGGGGTCGATCTGCGCTATGACCTGTCGCTGACGCTGGAAGAGGCGGTCGCCGGCAAGGAGGTCAAGATCCGGCTCCCGAGATGGGTCGACTGTCAGTTCTGCAACGGCAGCGGCGCCAAGCCGGGCACCAAGCCCAAGACCTGTCCGACCTGTGGCGGTCATGGTCAGGTGCGGATGCAGCAGGGTTTCTTCTCCATCCAGCAGACCTGTCCCGAGTGTCGGGGCACGGGCACGGTGATCGAAGAGGCCTGTCCGCACTGTCGCGGACGCGGGCGCATCCAGGAAGAAAAGACGCTCGCGGTCAAGGTGCCGGCAGGCGTCGATACCGGCGACCGCATCCGGCTGGCCGGGGAAGGCGAGCGCGGTGAGCAGGGCGGACCGCCCGGCGATCTCTATGTCCAGATCCAGGTCATGGAGCATCCGATCTTCACCCGCGAGGGCGCCAACCTCTATTGTCAGGTGCCGATCAGCTTCGTCACGGCGGCGCTCGGCGGCGAGCTGGAAGTGCCGACGCTCGACGGCAAGGTGATGCTCAAGATCCCGCCCGGCACCCAGACCGGCAAGATGTTCCGCGTGCGCAACAAGGGCGTCAAACCCGTGCGCGGCGGCGTGGTCGGGGATCTCATCTGCCGGGTGCTGATCGAGACGCCGGTCGATCTCACCGAGCGCCAGAAGGAACTGCTGCGCGAGTTCGAGGCCAGCGTCCAGGAGGGCGGATCGCGGCACAATCCGCAGTCGCATTCCTGGCTCGACGGGGTCAAGAGCTTCTTCGAGAAGATGGGATTCTAGAAGCGTTCCAGGACCAAGGCGGGTGACGTCATGAGTGAAGCACTGCAAACAGCCGTCGCCCGTCAACGTCTGCTGTTGCGCGGACGGCTGGCCGGTCTGCTCGAACGGCTGGCGCTCCAGGCGCGCGCCGACTGGCCCGAGCGCATAGCACTAGAACGGCTCCTGGTCGAGGCACTGCCGAGCCTGCCGTCCTGCAAATATCTCTATGTGCTCGACCGGAACGCGCACCAGATCACGGCCAATGCCTCGCCCCAGGGACTGTTGCCCGAGCATCTGGGCCGCGACCGAAGCGACCGGCCCTATCTGACCGAGGCCCTGGCCGGCGAGCGCTTCTCACTCTCGCCGGTCTACATCAGCCGCAACGCGCGCCGTCCCTCGCTGACCGCGATCCAGCGCATCGAGGACGAATCGGGCAACTGGCTCGGCTTCCTCGGTGCCGACTTCGATCTGCGCGAGCTGCCGCTGACGCGCGAGCTCTATCAACCATCCGGCGACTGGGTGCAGCTCAAGGGCGATCCGGCCATCCGGGGCGGACTCTTCAGCCAGCAGCGCGTCGAG
This sequence comes from Allochromatium tepidum, assembly GCF_018409545.1. GTDB lineage: Bacteria > Pseudomonadota > Gammaproteobacteria > Chromatiales > Chromatiaceae > Thermochromatium > Thermochromatium tepidum_A. Next base: position 956,010 of record NZ_AP024563.1, read on the forward strand.
AGCCTGATGGATGCCCGTATCGACGAGGTGCTGGCGCTCCTGGTCGAGCTGATGACCGCGCACGGCGTCTTCCACGGCAAGCTGCATTTCTCCAGCTCGCGCGCCACGCTCTGGACGCTCGACGATCCCTATCGCTACCGGCTCCTGGACTATGAGGATCTGGCCGATCCGGGCATCTGTCTGGCCTATCCCCTGCGCGACTACCCGAGCGAGGCGGCGATCCCCGAGTCGCGGATCGCCGATGTCTTCCACACCTTCCGCGAGCTGCGCTTCATGGACGAGACCATCTATCTGCGTTCCGGCTCGCTCAACATCTTCAACGGCATGGTCGGGCTGAACTTCTCCTGCGACGGCTCGCACTACATGCCCTGGCACGAATTCCTGCGCAAGAGTCTGGGCTTCTGGCTCGGTACGGGCGAGGCCTGCGCCTGATCCCGATTAGGCCGACTCCACGACGGGCGCGCTCGTATAGAGTCGCGCTGCGCGTTTCGCCTGCGTCCTTCGTGCTCGATGCCGATGGCATCGGGTGCGGGGACGCCTGCGTTGGCCAGATGCGTGAAGCCGGTCCGCAATCGTTCGAGGAATTCGCCTCCGTGGAGAATTCGCGTTCAATCGGTGTTCTCGGCCAGGATCTCTTCCGTGACATAGCGACGGAAGACTTCGACGTCGGTGAAGCATCTGAAGCCGGCCTGACTCGCCAGCGCGATGGTGCCGGACTCCTCGTTCAACAGCACCGCTACCGGCTGGCTCAGCTCCTCCTGAATGCCGCCCGGCCACACCAGATCGAGCACCGCCTTTTGCTCACCGGACACCGGATCGGAGAAGTCATAGGCCATGACGCCGCGCGGTAGCCCGACAGACGTCATCCATTCGTTCAGTGCCTCCAGTTCCGCTTCTTCCTCGGCACTGCTGATTCCGCCGACGACTTGGGCCATCGTGGTCGCCGGTGTTGCCGTGCCGGCGAGCCAGCGCAGATCGCCATGCAGTAGCGATTCCATGCACCGGTTCAGCTCTTCGGCGAGCAGCTCCTTGCGGGCTTCGAGAAAGTCGCGGAAACGCCGGATGGCGACGGTAGAGCGAGTCGAACAGACCGCGGACTTGGTCGCGGTTCCAGACATAGCCGCGCTGGAACTCCGGCAGCGCCATGTGGCCGTTGTCGATATGGTCGAGAATCGTCGAAATCTTCATCCATCCAGCTCCAGGAAACACCGTCGGCAATGTTTCAGCCGCACGTCTACATCGAAATCAGGCTGATTTTGGATTCTTTATGCCGAACCGTAGAGGCTGACTCCTGCTTGGTGCGCGACCTCGACGAGTTTGGTGTCGAACGAGACCAGGGCCGCTCCCGTCCTCAGGGCCAGCTCGAGAGTGGGTTCATTCAGCGCTGTTCCAGACGTGCACTGATCCGGGTCCAGGCCGCCAGCACGACCGCGCCCGCAGCTAGCCCGATCAGCGCATTCATGGCTAACGGCGTCAGCGCGCCGAGCAGTGGGCCGACGACGGCGACGGTGTCGAGCGATGCGCCGAGCTGTGCGATGGCGTGATGCAGGACGGGCAGACCATGGGCGATGATGCCGCCGCCGACCAGGAACATGGCGATGGTCCCGGCAACCGCCAGCGTCTTCATCAGCCAGGGCGCGGCGCGCAGCAGGATACCGCCGAGGACGCGCAACGCGACCGCCCGCCAGTCCGTGCCGGCGCGGCGGCTGAGATGGAGTCCGGCATCGTCGAGCTTGACGATCCCGGCGACCAGACCATAGACGCCGATGGTCATGATGATCGCGATCCCGGTCAGTACCAGGATCTGGGCCAGGAAGCCCGCCTGCTCGACCGTGCCGAGCGTGATGACGATGATCTCGGCCGAGAGCACGAAATCGGTGCGGATGGCGCCCCGGATCTTGTCGCGCTCCAGGGTCGCCGGATCGGCGTTGGGATCTTCGAGCGCGGCGGTCAGTTCTGCATGATGGGCCTCGGTCTCCTCATAATGGCCCTGGCCGAACTTGTGGGCGATCTTCTCCACGCCCTCATAGCACAGATAGAGTCCGCCGATCATCAGCAGCGGCAGGATGGCCCAGGGCGCGAGGGCACTGATCGCCAGTGCCAGCGGCACCAGGACCAGCTTGTTGACTGCCGATCCCTTGGCCACCGCCCAGACCACCGGCAGCTCGCGTTCGGCGCGCACGCCGCTCACCTGCTCGGCATTGAGCGCCAGATCGTCGCCGAGCACGCTGGCCGTCTTGCGCGCCGCGACCTTGGTCAGCAGGGCCACGTCGTCCAGGACGGCGGCGATGTCGTCGAGCAGTACCAGTAGACTCGTAGCCATGTTCAAACCGCATCCTGGTTGTGTAAAAATCGTATCGCCGGGGTCGCCCGGACCGGTCGTGGACGCAGGAGTGCGGAGCCGAGGTCTCCCGCCGATCGCCGCCGAGCGTGGCCGGTTATTTCAACGCCATCCCGCGCTTGTGTCGAGCGGAGCGAGGGAGGAAAATCGCCCGTTGTTTTCGCAACGCATTCGATCGAGACCCCTGCCATGTCAGCTACACAGCGTTTTCTCTACCCACTGACCTTTCCACTGCGTCTGGTGCCCGGCACACTGCACAGCCGTGCGCTGGCCGGCATCCTCAATCAGGTCATGAAGGAGGCCCTGGCCGAGGGTGAACTGGATTTCCTGGAAGGGCGACGCATGGCCATCGAGATCGACGACATCGGTCTGCGCTATCGGCTGGGGCTGGAGAACGGACGCATCAAGGGCTATGGCGACGACCGCCCGGCCGATGCCGGCATCGCCGGCGGTCTGCACGAGTTCCTGCTGCTGGCCGCGCGGCGCGAGGATGCCGACACGCTCTTCTTCCAGCGCCGTCTGCGCATGTCGGGCGACACCGAGCTGGGGCTGTATCTCAAGAACTTCCTCGACGCCTTCGAGCCGCCCGCACGCTGGGCACCCATGATCCGCACCCTCGAACGGCTGGCCGATCTGCGTCTGCCGGGTCGCAAGGCGTAAGCCGTCCACGGCCTCCCAAGCCGACGCAAGAGGGCGTCCGGGATCCCGACCCATCCCGGACGCCTCGACGTTTCAAGACTTCAGACTCCGACCGAAGATCACAGATCGCTCAGCGAATGTTCTCCGGCTCGTCCTTCAACAGATACGCCTCTTCCTCGGGCGTCAGATCCACATCGTCGAAGCCGTTGATCATCGGCATCAGGTGCTCGCGGAACGAGTGCCCGGTCGTCAGCATGTAGACGTGCACCAGCACGAACACCAGGATGGCATAGGCCGCGCCCGTGTGGACATAGGCGAAGCCGGTCAGCCAGTCGCTCGCCTGCGGCAGATCGCGCCACAGGAAATAGCCCAGATACGCCAGCCCCGTGATCCAGATCAGCGGAAAGAGCAGGATCTTGAGCATCAGATAGGCCAGCGCCTGGAGCGGGTTGTGCTTGCGCCAGTACGCCTTGCGATAGGGATGGTGCTCACCCTTGAAGATGCCGTAGCTGTAGAAGCGCAGCACCTGCCACATCCCGGAGAGGGTCGGGATGAAGTGACGCCAGGTCTTGGTGGTGAACAGCCAGAACACGCTGAAGGCCCACAGCAGCAACAGCAGCAGGGCCGCCAGGGTGTGCAGCGTGACGGCCGTCTCGAAGCCGATCAGATGATGGAATCCGTGCAGACCGAAGCCGGAGAACAGCAGGATCATGATCAGCAGCATCTGTGACCAGTGCCAGAAACGCTCGAAGAGACTGAAGATCTTGACGCGCCGGATGGTCATGAATGCTGTCCTCTGAAGGATGAGACGATACGGATCAGGGCGTGCCCGAGGATACCGGCCAGGGTGCCTAGGACCGCGATGAGGCCGATCAGATCGAGCCACCGATTGTGATCCCGGCCCGGGATATAGAGTCCATCGAGCCCTTCCAGACGCCCGCCCCGGGCATGACAGGACTCACAACCGAGCGCGTCCTCCTTGGGCGCGACCATGTGGGTGATGGGCCAGTAGGAGACGGTTTCGACGAAACCGTACTGGCCGGAGTAGGGCAGTCCCGCCTTCTTCATGCCGGCGGCGATGGCCCGGCCCATGTCGTAGTTGCCCCAGTAGGAGTCATCGTCCTCGCCCCATAGATGCGTGTAGACCAGGGTGCCGTTGCCCATGTCGGCCGGCATCCAGGTATGCATCCTCTTGAATGGCCAGATGCGTGAACGTCCGTCCTCACGGTGTCCGCTGAAGTCGTTGATGGCGATCGGCTGCCGGTCGATGTCGAATTTGGTGTCGATGGTGGTGTACTGCATCTGACCGTCGAACCAGCGATAGACAGGCACCAGGTTCTCGTCATAGGTAAAGGTGCCCTTGATCGACTTGTAGGTGTAGCGGTGCTCGCCGTTGCCCTGGATGTAGCCGTGCTCGTGATAGCCCACGCCATCGCGGGTCTTGCCGGCGGTGCGCCAGTCCCAGTGGGTCATGGTCGCCACACCGCCGCGTGCGTACTCGGGGATGTGACAGGTCTGACAGGCGAGACTGGAGACGTGGTCGTTGCGCTTGAAGGAGGCGATGGAGTCGACCCTGTGTGGTGAGAGTCCGTGACAGGACTCGCAGGTCGCCACATCGCGCCGCTGTCCGGGTCGTCCGGTGCCTTCCAGATCCTTGGCCGCGACCTGATAGCGACTGCCGGCCCACAGGTGCCTGTTGGTGATGTGGCAGGCGGTGCAGGCGAAGTTCAGCCCGTCGACGCCCATGTGCACGTCGAGCGTGCGCGGCGGGTTCTTCAGCGCCGAGGACAGATCGCCGTGCTTGACGTTGTCCCCGCCGCCGCCGTTGAAGTGACAGGTGCCGCAGTTGGCACGCTCGGGCAGACCGACGCTCTGGGCGATCCGGCTCAGGTTCATCTCGGGCTTGCCCTCGAACATCACCGAGCAGGCGGGACTGCCGGCGCTGTTGGGCATCTTGTAATAGGTTCCGGTGCGGTCGTGACAGACCAGACAGTCGATCTTGGTCTCGTCGCTGAAATCGAAATTCTCGTCCTTCCAGCCATAGCCGGCGTGGCACTGGGCGCACATACCCTCGTTGCCGCGCGCGTTGGTACAGAAGTTGTTGACCAGATGCTTCTTGCCGAGCAATTGGCCGGTCGCCGGATTCTTGTATTCCCAGGTCCAGTGGATATTGCGCATGAAATGCCGGCCGGTCTCAGTGTGACAGCTCAGGCAGGCTTGGGTGACATCCGAACCCGTGGCGAAGGCTCGTTGGAGGATCTCGAACTTGGTGTGATCGGCGGTGCCGCCGGTCAATGGACCCGAGATCTGTTCCGACGGGGTGGGAGTGGCCGGAGGCGTCGGCCATTGGCTCTGGGCGAGCGCATCGGCCGCGATGAGCAGACCGACGAGCAGCGCAACCAGGGCGCGTCCGAAAAAGGGTCGCATGGGGCTGACTCCAGGGGATGGATAGGCCGATCTATCCTGACGATGATCGCCGCCGCGCGCCATGATCTATGGCAATCAAACCGTCATTTGCGACATGGCGGTGATTCGCGTCCCGGATCTGGACGCGCTTGGAAATCACTCTAGAATAGCGCCGCCGCCGGCGTTCAGGATCAGCCGGTCGTCCTATCTCATCCCTCTCATCGATCCCAGAGTTTTTCAGGAGTCACCGCGTGCTCGAACGCCTCATCGAACGTTTGCTCTATGCCAGCCGCTGGTTGCTGGCGCCCGTCTATCTGGCGCTCTCGCTGGTGCTCATCGCGCTCGCCGTCAAATTCTTCCAGGAGATCTATCATCTCTTCGCGCACATCTGGACGATGAGCGAGTCGGACATGGTGCTGCGCATCCTGGCGCTGATCGATCTGTCGCTGGTGGGCAGTCTGCTGGTGATGGTGATGTTCTCGGGCTACGAGAACTTCGTCTCGCGCATCGACGTGCGCGAGGGCGACGATCAGCTCGACTGGCTCGGCAAGCTCGACGCCGGCACCCTCAAGCTCAAGGTGGCCGCCTCGATCGTGGCCATCTCCTCGATCCATCTGCTCCAGGTCTTCGTCAACATCCCCCAGATCGAGAGCGAAAAGCTGAAGTGGTACGTCATCATCCATCTGACCTTCGTCGTCTCGGCGCTGCTGATGGGCATCCTCGATCGCATTTCGTTCGCCTCGCACCGCGAGCCGGGCGACAAGCCGGTCAGGCATTGAGGGGCCAGCCCTCGCTCAGATCACCTCTGGAACCGTGACGAGCCGGTCGCGACCGCCCTTCTTGGCTGCGTAGAGCGCGCCATCGGCCGTCTTGAGCCAGTGCTCGGGGCCGGCGTGCGCCCCGAGTTCGGCGACCCCGATCGAGATCGTGATGTCGAGTTCCAGGTTCTCGTGCTCGATGCGCATGATACGCACCGTGTCGAGCAGGCGCTGTGCGAGCGGCAGGGCGCTCTTGAGCGAGGTGTCCTGCAGGATGGCCGCGAACTCTTCGCCGCCGTAGCGTGCGACGAAATCGCTCTTGCGCGGGAAGGCCTTGGTGCAACAATTGGCCAGTCGCTTGAGCACCGTGTCGCCGGCCGGATGCCCGTAGGTGTCGTTGATCCGTTTGAAGTGATCGGCGTCGATCATCATCAGGCAGGCCGGCTGGCCCGAGAGCTTGCAGAGTTCGAACACCCGTTCGAGCTGTCTGTCGAACGCTTTGCGGTTGTAGAGGCGTGTCAGCGGGTCCAGATCCATCTCGCGCTGCGCCGCATCCAGTTCGCCGCGTAGTGACTGGAGTTTGCCGTTCAGGTCTTCGAGCAGCCCCTGATTACGCTTTGAGCGCTCACGCGCAATAGCGGCGATCAGGTCGATGGCATTCATCGCCTCACGGCTCAAGACCTCGATCGGGGCATTGTTCTCGATCGTGCTGCGTAGCTGGTTGATCACCTGCATGACCTTGGCCTGCTCCTCCTGATCCTCGGCGAGCACCAGCCCCAGTGTCTGCACGAACTCGCCCATGACCTGGCGGGTACCCAGGATCTGGCGGTTGACATAGGACTGCTCGCTACGCCGGATGCGGGTGACGAAGTCGCGCAGACCGCCCCAGTCGCGACGCGCACCCGGATTGGCGTCCGCGGCCGATTCGTCCTGATCCTTGGCCGCGTCCGGCGATGAGGCCATGAGGACGTGCCGGCTCCAGCGTTCGAGCTGCTCGGCCAGGGTCGCGGCCTTGATGTCGTCGAGATCGAAGGCGTACTTGCCCCAGGTGCGCAGCACCGAGGCGAGCTGATCGAGTGCCGCCTGTTCGAGGATCGCGAGCGTTTCCGGGTCGCCGGCATTGACGGGCGCGGTGCTCGTCGTCTCGCTTGGAGCGCTGCCGGATTCTCGTTTCCAGAATTTGACCATGTCGATGCGCGCCCCTGGACGCCGGATGATGTCTGCTCGGAAGGTCGGATGGAGAAGAGTAGCGGGTCCGGGGCGACGAGGCGAGAGGATTTTGGCGTCGACTCACCGGGCCTGGGTGCGGAGATGAAATGGGCGCGACACGAAGCGTGCCACGCCCACTTGACGTCCCCAGTCTGGCCGGAGATCGACGGTCAGTTCTTGGTCGTATCGACGTCCATCGGCACGTAGAGCGGGCACCAGCGGAAATAGGCCGTCGCCAGGACGACGAAGCCGATCAGGCCGAGCGCATTGGCGTTGGAGATGCCCCAGAGCAGGATGATGACGCCGGCGATGGCGCGATAGAGTCTGTCTTTTTCACCAATGTTCTTGGTCATGCGTGACACTCCTGGATGTGGTTATCGCTGTTCGATGGCTCGTCGAACTCGTCGGGTTCAGCCGATCCGGGTCGCGAGCCGACCGAGTCTTTGGGTTGCGAGACACCGCGACTGTGTCGCGGGGGTATAACCATAAAACAAAAGGGGTTTGGACGAAACCCAATTCGAAGCGAAGTGCATCGCCGAATGCTCGGACATGGGGCGGCCGGGATGACCGCGCCCACACCCTCGCGATCCATCAGCGCAGCGTCTGCAGGAAATGCATGTGGCGCTCATGAAGTGTCCCGATCGACCGGCGGGGCAGGCCCGAGAATCCGGCGGGCATGGGGACGATGGAGTAGCGATCAGCCTTGATGGCTGTGTTTATCGCTGTATTTCAGAAAACCGAGCAATGATCTTACCAAATCCGTATCACGCAAGGCGCGCGAATGGGCGAGCGACCGACGTGCGGCCTCTTGATCGCCGGCGAGCAGGAAGCCGACGCCCTGGGTGAGCAGGCGCTCGGCCGCCGCTTCGGTCTCGATCAGGCGGCTCAGATCCAGGCCGCAGCGCCGGCAGTTCGCCTCCTCGCCCAGTCGCGCGCGGCAATTCGGGCAGCGCTCCATCAGGACTCCAGGTAGTAGACCAGATCGGTGAGCGAGGTCATGGCCTCGTCGAGCGCGGCTTCGTCGCCATTGGCGAGCGCGTCGCGCACCCCTTCGACCAGATCCACCAGGTCTTCGCGATCCTCGGCGTTGGCCGTTTCCATCAATCGCTCGGCCTTTTCGATCAGAGCACGCGCCTGCACGCCTTCGCGCGCTTTCTCGCTGACGCCGCCGAACTCGCCTTCGATCAGGCTGGAGAGGCGTTCGCGCGCGGCGTTGAACTCGGCGCCCTCGAACCGCGCCGTGGCATTATCGATGGTGATGCGCTGTTCGAGCCCGGTGTCCTTCTCGCGCGCGGTCACGCGCAGGATGCCGTTGACGTCGAGTTCGAAGGTGGTCAGCAGAATGTTGCCCGCCGGCACGTCGCGCAGCCCCTCGATGCGGAAGGAACCGATCTCGGTGTTGTTGAGCGCGTCCGGATCCTCGCCCTGATAGACGCTGACCTCGATGATCTGCTGGCCATCGTAGACCGTCTGGAACGCCTCGGTCTTGGTGACCGGGATCGGCGTGTTCTTGCGGATCACAGGCACATAGGTATAGGGGTAGGGCACGCCGTCGAGCATCCCCAGGGCGCTGGTGCCGAAGGTGTAGGGCGTGATGTCGACCAGCACCCCGGACACCTGCCGGCCGGCGATGACGGCCGCCTGGATGGCCGCGCCGTCGGCGACGCACAGATCCGGATCGACCTCGGCGCGCGGCTGGATGCCCAGGGTCTCCTCCAAACGGCGCTGGATCACCGGCGTCCGGGTGGCGCCGCCGACCAGCAGCACCTCGTCGATGTCCGAGACGGTCAGGTCGGCGCTCTTGAGCGCGATATGGACCGCCTCCAGGGTCTCGTCGATGTAGTCGGCGATCAGATCCTCGTAGGTGAGCCGGTCGATCTCCAGCGAAAGATTGACCGGAGCGCCCTTGTGTTCGAGCAGATATTCTTCCTCGATGCGCGCATAGGGCGCGTCGCTGAGGGTGATCTTGGCCGTCTCACAGGCGCGGACGATGCGCGCCATGGCCGAACGCTGGTCGCTCGGGTCGACGCCATGCGTGTCCTTGAGATGCGCGACCACGTGCTCGACGAGCTTGGCGTCGAAGTCGTCGCCGCCCAGTTGATTGTTGCCGTGGCTGGCCAGCACCTCGGTCAGCGCGCGGCTCAGGCGCACCACCGAGACGTCGAAGATGCCGCCGCCGAGATCGTAGACCAGGATGGTCTTGGCCTCCTCGTGGTCGATCTCATAGGCCAGGGCGGCGGCGGTCGGTTCGTTGATGATGCGCACCACCTCCAGACCCGCCAGCTCGCCGGCGTCACGCGTGGCCTGACGCTGGGCGTCGGAGAAATAGGCCGGGACCGTGGGCCGTGCGCAGGGCTTGGAAGCGCTCGGCATCGCGTTCGGGCGGGCAATCCTTGATGGCCCGGCGATAGGCGCGCTCGACGGCGTCGTCGTCGGCGTCATCGTTCAGACCGAGTAGGAGATAGGGATCTCTCATGGCGATGTGTCGGTGTCTTGGTTGATCGTTGCGGCTCAGCGGCGCGGCTTACGGCGGGGACTCGATCGACCCTTGCGCCCGCCGCCGAGGCCTATGATCTGATCCATCCGCCGGTCGTCGGGCCAGTGCTTGGTTGCCCTGTCCAGCAGACGGCGTGCAGCCGCTCGGCCAGCGCCTCGGGCGTCTTGGGATCGGTCAGTTGTGCCGGCAGGGCATCGAAGCGACCGAGCCGCGCCAGCAGTGTCAGCTGATCGGCCTCCATGGGGAGATCCGGAGCGAGCGCCGCGCGGTTCTCCCACATCACCAGCGCTTCCTTCAGCATCCCCTTGGCGGCCAGTTCGCGCGCGCGTCCGGCATAGGCCGCCGTCAACCCGTCGCGCCAGTCCGGGCGCGGTTCCTGTTTCAGCAGCAGCTTGTAGTCGTTGACGGCGTCGCGGAAGTCACCCGCGTTCAGCGCCGTCCGGGCCTTTTCGGCCAGTTGACCGACCGAAAGGGGCGCCGACTTGGGCTTGTCGCGCGTCGGCATCGTTTTGGCTTGTACGTCCGGCGCGGGCGCCGACGTCTGGTTTGGGGTCTCGACCGAGACCGATGCGAGAATCAAAGCAAACATCATGCCAAGTGTGATTCAGGGCGTGATCAGCCGACGATCAGGACAGGAACGAGCAGCAGTAATCGGTCAGGGTCAGGACGCGGACGCTGAATTTGGAGTCGGCCGGCACCTCGAAGGACTCGCCGCCCCGGACGCGACGCCAGCCGTCCTCGCCGGGGAGCCGGACATCGAGTTCACCGCTCAGGATCTCCATCAGCTCGGCGGCCTGGGTGCCGAACTCGAACTCGCCCGGCTGCATGATGCCGAGCGTCTTGCGGCTGCCGTCGGCGAAGGTGAGGGTGCGGCTGGTCACCTGGCCGTCGAAATAGATGTTGGCGGCCTTGGTCACGGTGACGTGATTGAATTCGGGCATGCTGTTTCCTCGATCGATCGAAGAGTCGGTGGTTGATGAAGGGAACGTGCCGATCTATAGCGGCGACGCTCCGGATTGGGAGTCGAAGAGATCCGCTGCGACGTTCGCCGATGTCGGCGCGTGCGTGGCCCGGAGTCCGAAATGCCGATAGGCCGACTGGGTGGCCATGCGTCCGCGCGGGGTGCGCATCAGGAACCCCTGCTGGATGAGGAAGGGTTCGAGCACGTCCTCGATGGTGCCGCGTTCCTCGCCGATGGCGGCCGCCAGGCTCTCGACCCCAACCGGACCGCCGTCGAACTTCTCGATGACGGCCGAGAGCAGTCGCCGGTCCATGTGATCGAAGCCGAGCGCGTCGACCTTGAGCATGGACAGCGCGCGGTCGGCGATCGCGGCGCTGATGCGCCCGTCGGCGCGTACCTGGGCATAGTCGCGCACCCGGCGCAGCAACCGGTTGGCGATGCGCGGCGTGCCGCGCGAGCGACGGGCGATCTCGGCGGCACCGTCGGCTTCGGTCTCGATGCCGAGGATCTGGGCCGAGCGTCGCACGATATGAGTCAGATCCTCGGCGGAATAGTATTCGAGCCGTTGTACGATGCCGAAGCGGTCGCGCAGCGGAGAAGTCAGGAGCCCGGCGCGCGTGGTTGCACCGACCAGGGTGAAGGGCGGCAGGTCGAGCTTGATCGAGCGCGCCGCCGGTCCTTCGCCGATCATGATGTCGAGCTGATAGTCCTCCATCGCCGGATAGAGCACTTCCTCGACCACCGGACTCAGGCGATGGATCTCGTCGACGAAGAGCACGTCGCCCGGATCGAGATTGGTCAGGAGCGCGGCCAGATCGCCGGGCTTCTCCAGCACCGGCCCCGAAGTTTGGCGCAGATTGACCTGCATCTCGTGGGCGATGATGTGCGAGAGCGTGGTCTTGCCCAGTCCGGGCGGGCCGAAGATCAGCACATGGTCGAGCGCTTCCTTGCGCGCGCGCGCCGCGCCGATGAAGATCTCCATCTGCTCGCGCACCGCCGGTTGCCCGACATAGTCGGCGAGCCGACGCGGACGGATGGCGCGGTCGATGGCCTTGTCGTCGGGGGCGGCCTCGGCGGTGATGAGTCGGTCGGGGTCGTTCATGGAGGTCGGTTCGAGCCGCTGATATGGGGCGAATGGGCCGGGTTCGTGGTTGTGGTCAGCTTAACGGGATGCGCTCATAATGTCTGCACTTGAATCGCCAAGTGCGCGCTCCAGGGTTTTGATGACGATGCCACGCCTGACTCCGACGCTCGTCCTGACACTCCTCCTGAGCCTGACCCTCGGGTTGCTGAGCCCGCTCGATGCCTGGGCCAAGCAGAGCCGTTCCAGCGGCGGCTATTCGCGTCCGTCGTCGAGTCTGAGTCAGCGCACGCCGGCGACGCGCTCGAGCGGCGTGTCGCGTACCCCATCGGTCAGCGGCGGCTACAGTCGTCCGCGCAGCACCTCGTCCTCGATCACCACCGGCCCGGCCACGCGCGGCAGCGCCGGCGATCAGGCGCTCTCGCGTCAAGGTTCCCAGCGCGCGCTCGACGACTTCCGCCGCCGGCGCGAACCCGAGGCGCCGGCGATCGAAACGATCTGGAGTCGTCCCTCGACCTCGACGAGGCCGAGCGCACCGCGCCGTCCCTCGACGGGCGACGCGCTCCTGAATGCTGGAGCGGCGGGACTTGGCGCAGTGCTCGGACGTCAGATCGATACGCCTCGCTTAGCCATGCCGCCCCTGTCCGCCGTGCCCGACTTCCGATCCGTGACCACGAGTACCAGGTCATCGGGCTTTCCGTTCGGCGCCCTGCTGACGGCGCTGTTCCTGCTGCTCATCGGGGCTGTGCTCGTCATCGTGCTCTGGCGGCGCTTCTTCGGCGATGTCGACCGGCGTCGCTCGACGGCGAAGCCTACCGGGCGCGCGGGCACGCGAGCCGCCTATCGTCCCGACTGGTTCCGCATCGGCATGACGCTGCCGGTCGATCCGTCGCTGTTCATCCTGGCCGAGCCGTTCACCAAACTCCAGGCGCCGCGCGCCGCGACCGGCAGCGGGCTGGTCTCGGTCGAGCGCCTGGGCGAGGTGAAGGGGCCGGGCGTGACCTGGTATCGGCTCTATGTCTCGGGTGGCGACGCCTTCTTCCAGGTGCATCCGGACGCGCACGGCCGGCCGGACGAGTGTCGCTATTTCTCGCGGCTCGACGAGGTCGTGCCGGCCGACGCGGACGAATGGGGCGTCTGGCTCGATCGCGACGAGGGGCTGATCGGTTGGCCGGAGTTCCAGACCCAGGACGGTCGGCTCTATGGGCGTCTCTGGTCGCCCGGTCGGACGCGCCTCGAACCCTATGCGCTCCGCGAGACCCTGGGCACCGCCGACGGCGCGGAGATCGAGCCGATCCGGCAACAGGCGATGCTCTATGCACGCGCTACCGGTGCCCAGCCGCCCGCGCCGGGCACCGAATATCTGCTGGTGGCCGCCAACGAACAGGGTGCCGGCGCCTGGGTGTCGCTGCACGTCGGCATCGACATCCCCGTCGCCGGCCTGAACCTGAGCTGACCGCCACGCTCGTACCGAACCGTTTGCCCGCAACCTCCTGGAGTCCCTACCGTGACCGAGACGCTCGATATCCTGTGGCAGACGCTCAACAGCGGACTGCCGATCCTGTTGCTGCACTTTCTCACCACGCTGGCGCTGCTGGTATTGGGTGTCGGCTGTTATGCCCTCATCACGCCCTATCACGAGCGCGATCTGATCCGGCAGGGCAATGCGGCGGCCGGATTGACGCTCGGCGGCGCCTGGGTGGCGCTGGCCATTCCGCTGGCCGCGACCCTGGCCACCAGTGGGGTCTGGCTCGACATCCTGCTGTGGGGCAGCGTGGCGGTGCTGATCCAGTTGCTGACCTTCGGGGCCTTCGTCCTGCTGTTCCGTGATCTGCGCGCGGCCATCGAATCGGGCCGCATCGCTGCGGCTACCTTGCTGGTTGGAGTGCAGGTGGCCGTTGCACTCCTGAACGCCGGTGCCATGGCCGGTTGAGCCGGCCCTAACCACCGTATTTCCACACTCGAACATCCTTATCCGAACCATCGGGAGCGACCGTCCATGTTCAATTTCATCCGTCATTTCGCCGGGGTCAAGGCCGATCAGGTCGTCCAGAGCGGCATCGAGGCCCTGGTGCGCTGGGATCCCAAGGGCGCGACCGAGGCCGAGCTGCGCGCCATGGAGGAGCATCTCGACGAGCTGGGTCTGGAGGTCGCCCAGGCACGCGCGGCCTATGAGCGCGAGAAGCAGGAGGCCGACGCCATCCAAAAGCTGCTCGACCAGCGCATGGCCGCCGCCGAGATGCTGCAAGGCCAGATCGCCGCCGAAGCCGAACCGACCCGCCGCGCCGCACTCGAACAGAGTCTGCACACCCTGCTCGACATGCTCGAACAGATGGCGCCCGATGTGGAACGCGAAGCGAGCGAGGCGCGCGATGCCCAGGAGTTCCTGGCGATGCTGGAACAGACCTATGCCGATGCAGGCGCCAAGCTCAAGGAGGCACGCCGTCAGTTGGAGCGCGCCGAGCGCGACATGAAACGCGCCGAGCAACAGCGCGAGCAGGCCGAGCGTCAGGCCGAGGTCGCGCGCCGCGCGGCCGGTCTCAGCGGCACCACCAACAGTCTGAACGTGGCGCTCAAGGCGATGAACGAGGCCGCCGCGCGCGATCTGGCCCAGGCCGAGGCCGCGAGTCTGAAGGCCAAGCTGCTCGCGCCCACCCGCCCGGAGCAGGACGATCCCAATATCGCGGCGGCTCTGGCGGCGGCCGGCGGCAAGGGGCCGGTCCCGCAGTCGGCCAGTGAGCGTCTGGCGCGGCTGAAGTCGCGTACCGGGAGCTGATGCAGCGGAATCAGTAGCCGTCTTCGCGGAAGTTGCACTCGCCATCGGGTCCGCAGGGGCAGATGGCGGTCGTGGTATCGATCTGAGCGTAGGGATCTCCAGCCGAACCGCCGGTCTGGCCCTCGTAGTGGTATTTGGGTGTGTCGAATCCATCCGGCCGGTTGTAGGTTCCGGGCGGAGGCTGGTAGGTGGCCTGGAAGCCGAACTCCTTGACCATACCGCGCTGTTCGAGGATGCGATCCTTGGAGACGGTGATCACCATACGGTCGAACGACCAGGTGACCCGCGCCGCGTCCGCAGTGTGGTTGGCGTTGTTGCCCATGTAGCACGGGCCGTGCTCCCGCAGGCTACGCATGGCGCAAGCGACGGTATCGTCGGCGGTCGGGAAGTGGGTCGCGACGGTGAGACGCGGGCGCGGGTGGATCTGATTCAGTATGTAGCCGAAGGCGCCCTGCGGCGAGTGCGAGCTGTTCTGGACCATCTGCGATTGCTGGACGGCGGCGTCAGGAACCTGGTCCGGGTCGTTCAGGCGCAGTGATTTCATGGCCCAGATCTCGGCGGGCACGGCCATCTCGTGGATGAAGACGTCGATGCCATCACCGCCGTTGCGGGCTTGTTCCAGGGAGTTGGTTTCCGGCTTGGTGTCGCCGGTGAAAATCAGGCTCAGGCCGTTCCATTCGAGCTTGTAGCCGATGGAGCCACGACGGTCGTGGATGACCGGGAAGTAAGTGATCCGCACGCCGGTCGTCGGATTATCGTAGGCGACACGCTGCTCGGCCGGCAAGGTCAAATCGAGTTCGATCGGGATCAGGGCGTAGGCGTCTCTGGGTGAATCCGTACCGACTGGGACGGGCTCGTGGGGGAGTCCCCAGTCGGCCTGGGTCGGTGGCTCGTAGAGCTTGTAGCTGGTGGTCTGGAAGCTGAAGCTCTCCGAGTGCCAGCGACAGGCCTCGCGCAGATGCGCGCAGAATGCCCGAGTGCCATCGTCGTAAAACTCGGGACCGCGTGTCTCGTCTGCGGGGTCGTAGTCGGGATTGCGCAGGCCCGATGGACCCGGACCCCAAACGAACTGCGGCGATTTACGGTCGCCCGAAGGACCGAAGCAGTAGATGTGGACCAGATCGCTCATGTGGTCGCCGTGCAAATGGGTCAGGAAGATCTTGGTCATCCGCCCGTAGCCGACGTTCATGGCGCCATAGTTGGCGCAGACACCGGAGCCGCAGTCGAAGACGAACTGGTCGCGCGGCATCTGGGTCGCCTCGTCCCAGCCGACCTCGACGAAGATGCTCATCATGCGTTGGGCGAGCGTGCGCGGCGGGACCGCCGACCCCATGAAGGTAATTCGTATCTCGTCCTTGCCCAGCCGTGGAATGGTGGTTGAAGTCTCGCGGCTGAAGGGTGAGAAAGGGGGCAAACGGTTGAAATAGGTGTAGTTCTGAGCTCGGGCCTCGCTGTCCCAACGGCAACTCGGCCCCTCGGCGCAGGTGCAGTCGGACTCACAGGTGTCCGCCGCGTGCGCAGCGCGGGCGACGAGATCGAACAAGCTGCCGCCTGCAAGGCCGCCAAGTGCCAGTCCGGAGAGCTTGAGGGCGTCGCGGCGACTGATACCGATGTTGGGATCGGTCTTGTCGTGGTTGTTCATGGTCTCTGTTCCTTCTCGTGAGCGATGTTCTCGTCATGTCGGCAATTGCCGATACTCCGAACAGCGTCTGGGAGTCGGTATGCCCTTGCCCGGATTGAGCAGGCCGAGCGGGTCGAAGGCCTCCTTGACGGCGTGGAACTGGCGCAGTTCCTCGGGCGTGAACTGGACGCACATCTGATTGATCTTTTCGATACCCACGCCGTGCTCGCCGGTGATGGTGCCGCCGACCTCGACGCACAGCTCCAGCAGGCGTCCGCCCAGTTCCTCGGTGCGCTGAAGCTCGCCGGGCTGGTTGGCATCGAACAGGATCAGCGGATGTAGATTGCCGTCGCCGGCATGGAAGACATTGGCCACGCGCAGTCCGTATTCCCGGGACAGCTCGGCGGTGCGCCGGAGCACCTCGGGCAGGGCGCGGCGCGGGATGGTGCCGTCCATGCAGTAGTAGTCGGGTGAGATCCGCCCGACGGCGGGGAAGGCCGCTTTGCGCCCCTGCCAGAAACGCAGCCGCTCGGCTTCGTTCTGTGATGTCCGAACCTCGGTCGCGCCGCTGACGAGCAGGAGATTGCGCACCTGCATCACCTGCTCGGAGACTTCCTGGTTGGTGCCGTCGAGTTCGCAGAGCAGGATGGCGGCGGCCTCGGTCGGATAGCCGGCGTGGACGAAGTCCTCGGCGGCCTGGATCGCCGGGCCGTCCATCATTTCCAGACCGGCGGGGATGATGCCGGCGGCGATGATGTCGCCGACCGCGCGTCCGGCGCGCTCCACATCATCGAAGGCGGCCAGCAGCGCCTGAGCGCGTTCCGGGATCGGCAGCAGCTTGACCCGCGCCTCGACCATGACCCCGAGCATCCCCTCCGAGCCGACGAAGAGCGCGAGCAGGTCGTAACCGGCCGAGTCGAGCGCCGCCGAGCCGAGTTCGATCCGCTCGCCCTCCAGCGTGACGAAGGTGACGGACAGTACGTTGTGGACCGTGAGTCCGTATTTGAGACAGTGCACGCCGCCCGAGTTCTCGGCCACGTTGCCGCCGATGGTGCAGGCGATCTGGCTCGATGGGTCGGGCGCATAGTAGAGACCCTGCGGACGCGCGGCCTCGCTGATGGCGAGATTGCGCACGCCGGGCTGGACGCGCGCGCTGCGTCCGATCGGGTCGAGTTCCAGGATCCGGTTGAAGCGTGCCAGACTGAGCAGGAGTCCGTCGGGGAGGGGCAGGGCGCCGCCCGAGAGTCCGGTTCCGGCCCCGCGCGCCACCACCGGGACGCGGCGTTCATGACAGAGCCGCAGGATGCGCTGGACCTCCGCGACCGTGCGCGGCAGCACCACCAGCAGCGGCAGTTGGCGATAGGCCGAGAGTCCGTCGCACTCGTAGGGGCGGACTTCTTCCTCGCGCTCCAGCACCGCATCGTCCGGCAGGAAGGCGCGCAGTTCGGCGACCAGCGCCGCGCGCTTGCCCCTGAGATCCGGGTCGTCGAAGGCCACTCGGGTGGGTTGGATCAGGCTCATCAGCCGCCTCTGTCAGGTATCGAGTCTTGCACGATCAATGCGGCCACTGAGTTCGGGTCGCAAGTCCCGACGCCGTTTCAAGGCATGATCTTTCGTCGACATCACGGCGAGTCGCCTTTCACGGCCAAACGATTTGATCTATGGTTGTGCCTTAATTTGAAGCCGCAGTTGCAACCCTGAGCCTTGATGGCGATTGCACGCCGTGGAGGTACCCGATGAAGTTTCCCTATGGCCTGAGCGATTTCAGCACGCTGATTCAGGACGGTTACTGGTATCGGGATCGCACCGACCGCCTTGCATCCATTGAGGACGCGGGGCGGCAGCTGATCTTCCTGCGCCCGCGCCGCTTCGGCAAGAGTCTGCTGTTGTCGATGCTGGAGCATTACTACGACCTGAACCGCGCGGCGCAGTTCGAGACGCTGTTCGGCGGCCTGGCGGTCGGACGCGATCCGACTCCGCTGCACAATCAGTATTACGTGATGAAGTGGGACTTCTCACTGGTGCCGTCGCACGGCGAGGTGCCCGATATCGAGGCCGGGTTGCACCAGCATCTCAACGATCGCATCAGCGCCTTCCAGCAACGCTATGCCCATCAGTTCACAACCCCGATCCGAATCCATCCCGACAACGCGATTTCATCCTGGGAGTCAGCGCTGTCGGCGGTCTCGCAGACGCCCCACAAGCTCTATCTCCTGATCGACGAATACGACAACTTCGCCAACGAGGTGCTGATGGCCGACCGCGACGGCAGCCGCGACCGCTATCAGGCGCTGCTCTATGGCGAGGGCTTGCTGAAGACGGTCTTCAAGTCCGTCAAGGCCGCCGCCGGCGGCCTGGGGCTGGATCGGGTCTTCATCACCGGCGTCTCGCCCGTGGTGCTGAGCGATATGACCAGCGGCTACAACGTCGGCGAGCACATCGATCAGGATCCGATGTTCAACGATCTCTGCGGCTTCACCGAGGCCGAGGTCGAGGCGGTGCTCGTCCATCTGGCCGCCGAGGGCGGCGACTGGTCGCCGGGCGAGGCACTGGCGACCATGCGCACCTTCTACAACGGCTATCGCTTAGCCCGCGCGCTCTACAACCCGACCCTGAGCCTCTATTTCTTCAAGGCGCTCCAGCGCGAAGGCGGCGCCCCCCGAGCAACTGCTCGACGAGAACCTGGCGATGGATCGCGGCAAGCTGGGCTATATCGCCGAACTGCCGCATGGCGAGGATCTGCTGATCGAGGCCCTCACCGGCGATGATCGCGTGATCATTCCGCAACTGGCACGCCGCTTCGGGGTCGCGGATGTGCGCAACGCCGTCAAGGATCAGCCCTTCATGGCGTCCCTGCTCTATTACTTCGGCATCCTCACCCAGACCGGGCGCACCGATTTCCTGGAGACGATCCTCAACATCCCCAATCTGGTCGCCCGCTCGCTCTATGTCGAACGCTTGCAGGAACGCTGGCCGGCGACCTACGAAGACAAGACCCGTGTTCCCGAACTGCGCAAGCAGGTGTTTCGGACCGGCGATCTGACCCCGCTGGTCGCCTTCATCGAAGACCGTTATTTCCCGATCCTGTCCAATCGCGATTATCGCTGGACGAACGAACTGATGGTCAAGCTGGCCTTCCTGACCCTGCTGTTCGATGACCGGCTCTACATGCTGATCTCGGAGACCGAGATGGACCACGGCTATGTCGATCTGAGCCTGATCCGGCGCCTTGACCGGCGCACGCTGCCGGCACTCGATCTGCTGCTGGAGTTCAAATACGTCGGCCTGCAGCAGATCACGCTGACCGGCGAGCAGGTGCGTGCCAAGACGATGGACGAACTGGCGTCCCTGTCGGTCGTGAAACGGGAGTTACAGACGGCCGCCGAGCAGGCACGCCGCTATGGTCGCGCCTTGAGCGAGCGCTACGGCCTGAGTGATCTGCGCCTGTATGCCGTGGTCGGCGTCGGGCTGGAGCGGGTGGTGTGGCAGGCGCTGTGAGCCGCCGCGCCGGCGGATCCTGGACGGCAATCCGTGGCCATACCGAGGCTCAAGTCTCGGTCGCGCGCGTCCCGATCACGACGCCGAGGATATGCACGTCATCGCCCTGTGGCTCGTAGAGCACGCGCAATCCCTGGGCACCGTATTCGCGCATCCCTTCGCCTTGCCCAGACGTGCGTCGCTGATTGAGCGTGGACCGGGTGAGCAGTCGCTCGGCCCCCTGAAAGACCTGCTCCACCAGTCGCCGTGCCTGGATGGCCGAATCGCGGGCGACGAAGGCGGCGATGGCCTCGATGTCGTCGAGCGCTGCGCGCGACCAGATCAGCTCTCCAGCCATCGGTCCAGCCGTTGCTTGGCTTCGTTGTTGAGATAACCGCGTCCCAGGGCGATGTCCTCGCGTCCGCGCTCGGCCTTCTCCATCACATAGAGGTGATACTGGATGTCCTCCAGGGTGCAGTCGTCGGGCAGTTGGCGCAGCAGTTCGGTCACGGCCTGCTTGGCGTTGCGCTGGACAGGAGTTCGTGTGGGCGGCGAAGGCGAGGACAAAGGCGTTCCTGATTAGTTACGAACCTCAGCAGACTCGTCTCTTCTAGTCTACACTCTCAGTAGATGCCACTCACCGGAGACAGCTGATGCCTCAGAACACGATTCAGTTTCAGAAAGGCTTGAGTTTGCCGGAGTTTCTCCAGAACTACGGAACCGAGGACCAGTGCAAACAGGCCCTTGAACAGTGGCGTTGGCCGCAAGGCTTCGTCTGCCCGAGCTGCGGACACGCGGGTGAGCCGGTGCGCTTGCGCACGCGGGCGCTGTTGCAGTGTCGCCACTGTCATCATCAAACCTCACTGATCGCCGGAACGATCTTTGAGGCGACCAAGTTGCCGCTGACGACCTGGTTTTCGGCGATGTTTCTGCTGACACAGCAGAAAAACGGGATCTCGGCCCTGGAGCTCAAACGGCATCTGGGCGTGTCCTATTTGACGGCGTGGCGGGTTAAGCACAAATTGTTGCAAGTCATGAAAGAGCGCGACGATCAAACGCCGCTCAGCGGCGTCATCGAGGTCGACGACGCCTACTGGGGCGGCGAGCACCACGGGGGCAAGCGCGGGCGCGGCTCACCGAACAAGGTTCCATTCATCGCCGCGCTCTCGTGCGACGAGGACAACCACCCCATCGGCCTGCGCTTGGGTAAAGTCGCCGGCTTCCGCAAAACCGAGGTCGAACGCTTCGCCAAGCGCCACTTTGACCCCAGCGCCCTCATCCGCACGGATGGATTGTCCTGCTTCAGCGTCATCGCCGCGGCCGGATTCGAGCACCAGCCGATCGTCACCGGCGGCGGCCACCCCAGCATGGAGATTCCTGAGTTCCAGTGGCTCAATACCGTGCTGGGCAACGTCAAAAACAGCCTGCAAGGCTCCTACCATCATCTCAGCGGCAAGCATCTGCCGCGCCACCTCGCCGAGTTCTGCGATCGCTTCAATCGCCGCTTCGACCTCGCCGCCATGCTGCCGCGCTTGGGCAAAGCCGCGGTGCGTACACCCCCAATGCCGCATCGCCTCCTCAAACTAGCTGAGCTATGTTAATAATCAGGAAGGCGTTTGGCTGCGAACACCAAGGCGAACGTCGTCGGGAATGTCCATACCAAAGAACCCCAGGGTTTCGAGTCGTGAAGCGCGTGAATCGGCCCGGCCGTTTCAGCCGCCCGTGACCGGCGGGAAGAAGGCGACCTCCTGTCCGTCCAAGATCGGCGTCTCGGGGCGTGCCAGTTCCTGTTCGACCGCCGCCAGCACGGTTTCCTCGCCGCCGAGCGCTTCGGCCCAGACGCCGCCGCGTGCGCACAGATGCCGGCGCAGCGCGTCGACGGTCGCGGTATCCGCCGACCAGTCGAGCTGTTCTTCGCTGGTGTCGAGCCGTTCGCGCAGACGCGCAAAATAACGTATCCGAATCATAGCGCCCTCCGGACTTCCAAATCAGTGCAGCAAGTCGCTGAACGGCAGGAACTCGACCGGATCGCCGCGCTCGACCACCCGTCCCGGCTGGAGCTGAACCAGACCATCGGCCCAGGCGACCGAGGACAGCACCGCCGAGGAACGGCTGGGATAGACCACCGCTTCGAGTTCACCATCGGCCCCGCGTTCCAGACGCGCGCGCTGGAATTCGAGTCGCTTGTCCGGGCGCGGCCAGTCGAAACCGGCGCGAACCTGGAGCGGACGCGCATCCGGTTCTCCCGCCACACCCTGCATCCGCCGGATCAGCGGTCGTGCGAACAGCACGGCGGTGACGAAGAGTGAGACCGGATTGCCGGGACAGCCGAGCAGCGGCGTGCCCTGGACCTCACCGAAGGCCAGCGGCTTGCCGGGACGGATCTTGACCTGATGGAGTTCGAGCCGCCCGAGTCGCTCGACGGCGGGCTTGATGTGATCCTCTTCGCCGACCGAGACCCCGCCGCCGGCGATGATCAGATCCGCCTCGCGCGCGCCGCGTGCCATGGCCGCGACGGTCGATTCGAGATCGTCGGCGACGATGCCGAGATCGACGACCTCACAGCCCCAGGTCTGCAACAGCCCCATGAGCATGAAACGGTTGGAGTTATAGATCTGACCGGGGCCGAGCGGCTGACCGGGCAACACCAGTTCGTCGCCGCTGGAAAGCATCGCCACGCGCAGCCGACGACGCACCACGAGTTGCGCCACGCCGACCGAAGCCGCCAGACCCAGATGCGCCGGCGTCAACCGCGTACCGGCCGCGATGACCTCGGCACCGGCCCGGATGTCCTCACCCGCACGGCGGACGTTGGCGCCGGCCTTGACATCGAGCGGAATGCGCACCTGTCCGTCGGACGCTTCGCACACCTCCTGCACGACCACCGTATCCGCGCCCTCGGGCACGGGCGCACCGGTGAAGATGCGCGCCGCCGTGCCGGGCGCCAGCGGTTCGCCGACCGCGCCGGCCGGGATGCGTTGAGCGACCGGCAGCCGACCGTCATGCGCAGCCAGATCGGCGTGCCGGACGGCATAACCGTCCATGGCGCTGTTGTCCCAGCCGGGCACGTCGATAGTGCTCATGACCGGCTCGGCCAATACGCGCCCGAGCGCCGATTCGAGCGCCAGGGTCTCGGTGCCGTCGATGGGCGAGACGCGCGCCGTCAGAAAGGCGACGGCCTCGTCCCTGGTCAGGGTCTTGCCGCCGGTCGCAACCGGCGCACAGTCGTTGGGTCGATCCATCATCGCTCCAATAAACGCGGAATGAGTTGAGCGAAATTGCAGGGTCGGGTGCGGATGTCGAGTTGCGGCTGGAGGATGCGCTCCCAAGCCGTGCGACAGGCCCCGGTCGAGCCGGGCAGACAGAAGACGAAGGTACCGTTGGCCAGCCCGCCGAGCGCGCGCGACTGAAGCGTCGAGGCGCCGATCTCCTCGAACGAGACCTGCCGGAACAGCTCGCCGAAGCCTTCGAACTGCTTGTCGAGCAGGGGCACGATGGCCTCGGGGGTGCTGTCGCGTCCGGTCACGCCGGTTCCGCCCGTGCTCAGGATCACCTCGATCCCGGGATCGGCGATCCAGCGCGAGAAGACCGCGCGTAACTGGTAGACGTCGTCGCGGACGATCTCGCGCGCGACGACCTCATGTCCGGCCGCCTCGGCGCGCTCGCGCAACAGCCGACCGGAGGTGTCGCCGGCCTCGTCCCGACTGTCCGAGACGGTCAGGATCGCCAATCGCAGCGGTCGGAATGGCTGCTCGGTGAAATGCGTGTTCATGAGTGAGTTCCCCTGACGGCCGTCGGTCTCAACGCAGCCGGCTGATGTCGCGCACCGCGCCATGCGCCGCACTGGTGGTCATGGCCGCATAGGCTTTGAGCGCGCTCGACACCACGCGCTGACGCGACACCGGCTGCCAGGCATTCGGCCCCTTGGCCTCCATCGCCTGACGGCGGGCGGCGATCTGATCTTCACTGACCGCGAGATGGATACGCCGGTTGGGAATGTCGATCTCGATGCGGTCGCCTTCCTCGACCAGGCCGATGAGTCCGCCTTCGGCCGCTTCGGGCGAGATATGACCGATCGACAGCCCCGAGGTTCCGCCCGAGAACCGCCCGTCGGTGATGAGCGCACAGACCTTGTCCAATCCCTTGGACTTGAGATAGCTGGTCGGGTAGAGCATCTCCTGCATCCCGGGTCCGCCCTTGGGGCCTTCGTAGCGGATGACGACGATGTCGCCGGGCCGGATGCGGTCGGTGAGTATCGCGGAGACGGCGTCTTCCTGGCTCTCGAAGATCCGCGCCGGGCCGCCGAAGGTCAGGATCTCGGCATCTACACCGGCGGTCTTGACGATACAGCCGTCCTCGGCCAGATTGCCGAACAGCACCGCGAGACCGCCGTCCTGGCTGTAGGCATGTTCGCGGTCGCGGATACAGCCGGCGGCGCGATCCAGATCCACGGACCATTGTGCGTCCTGGCTGAAAGCGACCTGAGTCGGGATGCCGCCGGGCGCGGCGCTGAAACGCGCGTGCGCTTCGCTGTCCTGACTGCGCCCGATGTCCCAGCGCGCCAGCGCCTCACCCAGGGTCGGGCTATGCACGGTATAGGTGTCGGTATGGAGCAGTCCGGCGCGCTCCAGTTCACCCAAAATCGCCAGCACACCACCGGCGCGATGCACGTCTTCCATGTGATATTTCTGCGTCGCCGGAGCGACCTTGCACAGATTCGGCACCTTGCGGCTCAGACGGTCGATGTCGGTCATGGTGAACGCGACCTCGGCCTCGCGCGCGGCAGCCAGCAGATGCAGCACGGTGTTGGTCGAGCCGCCCATGGCGATGTCGAGACTCATGGCGTTCTCGAAGGCGGCGAAGTCGGCGATCGAACGCGGCAGCACGCGCGCGTCGTCCTGTTCGTAGTAGCGGCGCGTCAGCTCCACGATCAGCCGTCCGGCTTCCAGAAACAGATCGCGGCGCTTGGCATGGGTGGCCGGCAGCGAGCCGTTGCCCGGCAGACTCAGACCCAGCGCCTCGGTCAGACAGTTCATCGAATTGGCGGTGAACATGCCCGAGCAGGAGCCGCAGGTCGGACAGGCCGAGCGCTCGATCTGGGCGACGTCCGCGTCACTCTCGTTGGGGTTGGCGGCGGCGATCATGGCATCGACCAGATCCAGATGCACCTCGCCCTCGGCACGCTTCACCTTGCCCGCTTCCATCGGTCCGCCCGAGACGAACACCGCCGGGATGTTCAGACGCAGCGCGGCCATCAGCATTCCGGGCGTGATCTTGTCGCAGTTGGAGATACAGACCATGGCATCGGCGCAATGGGCGTTGACCATGTACTCGACCGAGTCGGCGATGATCTCGCGCGAGGGCAGGGAGTAGAGCATCCCGTTGTGACCCATGGCGATGCCGTCGTCGATGGCGATGGTGTTGAATTCCTTGGCCACGCCGCCGGCCGCCTCGATTTCGCGTGCGACCAGTTGGCCCAGATCCTTCAGATGCACATGACCGGGGACGAACTGGGTGAAGGAGTTGACGACGGCGATGATGGGTTTGTCGAAATCGGCGTCGGTCATGCCGGTGGCGCGCCACAGGGCGCGCGCGCCGGCCATGTTGCGGCCATGGGTGCTGGTTCTGGAGCGGTACTGGGGCATGATCTGACTGACCTCGGGGCTGATCGAAGTCGCTCAGTATATCGCCGCCGGCTGCAATCCTTGAACACTTTGGGATCGTGATCATCGCGAGGGCTTGACGATTTTCAAGCCGGCCAAGGTAATATCCCGTTCGAGGCGTGCAGCAGGTGGTGGAGCGCGCCTACGGCTCCATGGTCATCCACCAGCGCGACCAGAGCGATGTCATCGAAGCCGGTCGCCTCATCCTCAACAGCATGCAGGCCAAGCAGGACGACCGCCAACCCTGCCGGGTCCAGTGGTCGGAGATCATCCGCGGCATGACCCCGGACCACACCGTCCTGATCAACCGCCAGGAGCGACGCGGCTCCATGATCCTGCCGGGCCAGAGCATGTTCATCCCGGAAACCGAGCCGGCCGGCTATCTCGAGCGCACCAAGAGCCCGGCAAACATGGCCCGCGCCATCTCCACTACGATGTGCGTTTTCTGATCGAGATCGACGACCATCTGCCCATACCCGGCAACGACGAGTCACACGATGTCATCACCGTCAGTAGGCGGGTGCCGGTAGGGATGTTACGTGTATCGACCGGTCAGGCGAACAGTTGGGCGGCATCGTCCACGCGCGCAGCGGCCAGGAGCCAGCGTTTGAGTTGCTCCCGGTCGCGGCAGTCGAGAATGCGTGCGCAGTCGGCCTCGTCGAGGTTCAGGCCACGGCCGGCCAGCAGGGTGAGGATCGAGTCGGCCATGCCTCGTTCGATCCCGGTAGTCCGTCCTTCCTCGCGAATCGCCTCGATGCTCTCGTAGCCGGCACGTTGCAGCAGGTTGCGCAGCATGACGCGATGACTGGCGTCGCGATCATAGAGCGCTTCGACCGGTACCGGATTGCGCAGGATGCCCGGAGCGGTGAGCACATCACCGGGGCCGAGCACCTGCACCGGCTGTTTGGGGCGGCGGACCTCGACGCGCCTTGGGCCGATCAGGCGCACCACCCAGACCTGCTGGGTGCCCTGGTCGAGCAGTTCATTGATCTTGTCTTCCAGCTCCTGCTCGTCCTGTCCGGGTCCGGCATATTCGACCGCCAGCGGCGGCACGCCGGGGATCCAGCCGCGCTCATCGCCTGCTGCCGCCACGGCGATATCGGGTGCGCGCAGTGTCCCGCTCGCTGGAGTGAAGCCGGCATCGACGCCGGCCCATTCCACGTCCGGGTCGGTCTCCAGCACCTCGCCGCCCAATAGATGGCACCCCGAATGCTCGCGTCCGGCGGGCGCGCAATAGATCGGATGGCCGTTGCTCAGTTCATAGCGATCGCCCTCGCGTAACTGATCGACGCGAAAGGGACCGTGTGTGGTCGCGCGTGGCTGGCTGGGCATCGCTCGGATCCTCCGTCGAGTCGCTAGGTGGAGATCCTGAGTATAAACCGCCGCCGTCGCGACAATGGCCGCAACGTCACGACAGGATCTCGAGCGCGGATCGGAGAGGCGATCTCAGTGCGGAATCAGGAATTCGAGTAGCGCCTTCTGGGCGTGTAGCCGATTCTCGGCCTCGTCCCAGACCACCGAACGCGGGCCGTCGATGACCGAGGCCGCGACTTCCTCGCCGCGATGGGCAGGCAGACAGTGCATGAAGATGGCGTCGGCGCCGGCCTGGTCCATGATGGCGTCCGTGACCTGATAGCTGGCGAACGCGGCCTTGCGCCGCTCCTTCTCCTCTTCCTGACCCATGCTGGCCCAGACGTCGGTGGCGATCAGATGCGCGCCCTCGGCGGCTTCGCGCGGATCGCGCAGGATGGTGCAACGACCGCCGCAGGCATCCAGCAGGTCGCTGTCCGGATCGAAGCCTTCGGGGCAGGCCACACGCAGCTCGAAGTCGAACAGTTGCGCCGCTTCCATGAAGGAATGGCACATGTTGTTGCCGTCGCCGATCCAGGCCACGCGCTTGCCCCGGATGTCGCCGCGATGCTCGTGGAAGGTCTGGAGATCGGCGAGCATCTGGCAGGGATGACAGCGGTCGGTCAGGCCGTTGATCACAGGGACGCGCGAGTGGGCGGCGAACACCTCCACCGTCGTCTGCTCGAAGGTGCGGATCATGACCGCATCGACCATGCGCGAGATGACCCGCGCGCTGTCCTCGATCGGCTCACCGCGTCCGAGCTGGGTGTCGCGCGGCGAGAGGAAGAGCGCATGACCGCCGAGCTGGACCATGCCGGCCTCGAAGGATACACGGGTGCGGGTCGAAGACTTCTCGAAGATCATCGCCAGCGTGCGACCGGCGAGCGGCTTGAAGTCCTGGCCGGCGGCACGCATCCGCTTGAGTTCGGTGGCGCGCGCGATCAACGCTCGGGCCTCGTCCAGGCTCAGATCGAGCAGGGTGAGGAAATGCCGGCAGTCTGTCTGTTGGGTGGCCATCGGAAGCTGTCTCTAACGGGGTCGTCTTCAGGCGTCGCCCAAAAAGCCCTGGATGAGTCCGGTGAGGGCGCCGACCAGTTCGTCGACCTGAGCGCGGTCGATGATCAGCGGCGGCAGCAGCCGGATCACGCGCTCGGCGGTGACGTTGATCAACAGTCCGGCGTCGAGCGCCTGACCGACGAGCGCGCCGCACGGGCGGTCGAGTTCGATGCCGACCATGAGACCACGTCCGCGGATGTCGACGACGCCCCGGGTCTCGCCCAGCGCCGCGCGCAGTGCGTCGAGCAGATAGGCGCCCTGGACTGCGGCGTTCTCGGTCAGGTTTTCGTCGATCAGGGTCTCCAGCACCGCGCGCCCGACACGACAGGCGAGCGGATTGCCGCCGAAGGTCGAGCCGTGCGAGCCGGGCGAGAACACCTCGGCCGCCGCGCCGCGCGCCAGACAGGCGCCGATCGGCATCCCGTTGCCCAGCCCCTTGGCCAGCGTGACCACATCGGGCCGGATGCCCGCGTGCCGGAAGGCGAACAGCCGTCCGGTGCGGCCCATGCCGGTCTGGATCTCGTCGAGCATCAGCAGCCAGCCCGAGCGGTCGCAGAGTTCGCGCAGCCGGACCAGATAGTCGTCGGACGGCAGACGGATGCCGCCCTCGCCCTGGATCGGCTCGATCAGGATGGCGACGATGTTGGGCCGGTTGGCCGCCGCCGTCTCGATCGCGTCCAGGTCGTCATAGGGCACGCGCACGAAGCCCTGCACCAGCGGCTCGAACCCGGCCTGGACCTTGCGGTTGCCGGTGGCCGAGAGCGTGGCCAGGGTGCGGCCGTGGAAGCTGTTCTCGGCGACCAGGATCGCCGGGTTATCGATGCCGCGCCGATGGGCGTGGAGCCGTGCCAGCTTGATCGCCGCCTCGTTGGCCTCCGCGCCCGAGTTGGCGAAGAAGACGCGGTCCATCCCGGCCTGTTCGGTCAGGAGCGCACCCAGGCGTTCCTGCTCGGCGACGCCGTAGAGGTTGGAGGTGTGGATCAGCCGCCCGGCCTGTTCACAGAGCGCATCGCGCACGGCCGGATGGGCGTGTCCCAGACCGCAGACGGCGATTCCGGACAACGCATCCAGATAGCGCTTGCCGTTGGTGTCCCAGAGCCGGACGCCTTCGCCCCGGTCGAAGGTGACGGGGAGGCGATTGTAGGTGGCCATCAAGGGTTCGCTCATGGCGCAAAGACCCCGATCGAGCTTTCAGAATGAAATAAAAAAGGCGGTTACCCCGCATGGGAAACCGCCTCTGTGTATAAGGCGAAGTGGGCGAATATAACGCGATATTTACATGCTTGACAAGGAGCGATGCTTCGATTCGCGTGGTTCAGGCGCCGTAGTTGGCGGCAACGAACTCCCAATTCACCTTGTCCCAGATGCTTTCGAGGTACTTGGGACGGGCGTTGCGATAGTCGATGTAGTAGGCGTGTTCCCAGACGTCGACGGTCAGGAGCGCGGTCTTGCCCGAGGTCATGGGGGTGCCGGCGTTGGAGGTGTTGAAGATCTCGATCGAGCCGTCGGCGTTCTTGACCAGCCAGGTCCAGCCCGAGCCGAAGTTGGTGGCGGCCGACTGGGCGAACTGCTTCTTGAACTCCTCGAACGAGCCGAACTTGGCGTCGATCGCCGCCGCCAGCGCACCGCTCGGGGCGCCGCCGCCGTTGGGGCTGAGACAGTTCCAGTAGAAGGTATGGTTCCAGACCTGTGCGGCGTTGTTGAAGAGGCCGCCCGAGGACTTCAGGACGATGTCCTCCAGACTCATGTCGGCGAACTCGGTGTCCTTGATCAGGTTGTTGAGGTTGGTGACATAGGTCTGGTGATGCTTGCCGTAGTGGTACTCGATGGTCTCGGCCGAGATCACCGGCTCCAGGGCGTTCTTCTCATAGGGCAGGGCGGGCAGTTCGTGCGTCATGGTCGTCAGGTCTCCTGCGTTTTAGCGTGGGATCTTGGGTTTGGAGGGCTGAGCCGGACCGTTCGCGTGAACGGCATCAGCAGCACAGCCATCCATGATGAATGCACCGTCACCATGCGGCCGACTCGCCGTTTTTACAACCATCCCCGGTCGGCGATTCGGCTATCCTCTTGGCGATAGTCATCGGATCACTTGGCGGGAGAAGACCTCAAATGTGCGGTATCTGTGGCGAGCTGCGGCTCGATGGCGCGCCGGCCGACCTGGACGCGGTCGGACACATGATGGCCGAGCTGACGCGGCGCGGTCCGGATCATGGCGGCAGTTACAGCGACGGGGCGCTGGCTTTCGGGCATCGGCGGCTGGCGATCATCGATCTGTCGGTGCGCTCCAATCAGCCGATGGTCGACGCCGAGCTGGGGCTGGCGCTGGTCTTCAACGGCACCATCTACAACTACCGTGCGCTGCGGCGCGAGCTGGAGTCGAAGGGCTATCGCTTCTTCTCCGAGGGTGACAGCGAAGTCATCCTCAAGGCCTGGCACGCCTGGGGCACCGATTGCGTCGAGCGGCTGCACGGCATGTTCGCCTTCGCGGTCTGGGACGCCAATCGGCGCTCACTGTTCCTGGCGCGCGACCGCTTCGGCATCAAGCCGCTCTACTGGTCGGAGCAGGGGCGCGTGCTGCGCTTCGCCTCGAATCCTCAGGCGCTGCTGGCCGCCGGCGGCGTGGATACGCGGATCGATCCGGTCGCGTTGCACAACCTCTTCACGCTCCATGCCGTGGTTCCGGCGCCGCGCACCATCCTCCAGGGGGTGCGTAAGCTAGCACCTGGACATTGGTTGTTGATCGAGGCCGATGGTCGCCGCACCGAGCGCGCCTATTGGCGTCTGACGGCCCAGCGTCCCGAGTCGCCGCTGTCCGAGGGCGAATGGCTGGAGTCCATCCACGCCGCCCTGCGCCACGCGGTCAAGATTCGCAGCGAGGTCGCGGACGTCCCGGTCGGGGTGCTGCTCTCGGGCGGACTGGACTCCAGTCTGCTGGTGGCCCTGCTCGCCGAGGCCGGTGTCGCGGATCTGCGTACCTTCTCGGTCGGCTTCGAGGACACGCCCGAGGAAGCCGGCAGTGAATTCGAATACTCGGATCTGGTCGTCGAGCGCTACGGTACGCGCCACCGCAAGTTCCTGGTACCCAACGACCAGGTGCTGACGCGGCTACCCGAAGCGATCGACGCGATGGCTGAGCCGATGTTCGGTCAGGACGCGGTCGCCTTCTATCTGCTTTCCGAACAGGTCTCGCGCGAGATCAAGGTGGTGCAGTCGGGGCAGGGCGCCGACGAGGTCTTCGGCGGCTATTTCTGGTATCCGCGCATGATGGCCGAGACCGGCGGCTCGCCGCTGGAGCGCTTCGCCAAGCACTATTTCGACCGCGATCACGACGAATATCTGCGCATGATCGGCGCGGACTACGCAGGCGAAGATCACACCTCGCCCCTGATCGCCGAGCGTCTGGCCGAGCCGGACGCCGACACCTTCATGGATGCCGTGCTGCGACTGGACGTGACCACCCTCATCGTCGACGATCCGGTCAAGCGCGTCGACAACATGACTATGGCCTGGGGTCTGGAGGCGCGCGTCCCCTTCCTCGACCACCAGCTCGTCGAACTGGCCGCGCGCTGTCCGCCCGAACTCAAGCTGCGCGAGGGCGGCAAGTATCCGCTCAAGGCGCTCGCCCGCGGACTGCTGCCGGACGCCGTGATCGACCGGCCCAAGGGCTACTTCCCGATGCCGGCGCTCAAATACGTGCGCGGGCCGTTCCTGGACATGATGCGCGACGTCCTGACCTCGCGTGCCGGCCGCGAGCGCGGTCTCTATCGCCAAGCCTATCTCGACCAGCTCCTGGCCGCGCCCGATATGCACCACACCCGCATCCAGGGCAACAAGCTCTGGCATCCGGCCCTGCTCGAACTCTGGCTCCAGCGTCACGTCGATTGAACCGGCGCCGGACGGGAGGATTTGAAAATCCGCCGGTTCGGCCCGATTCTGGGCCGGAGCATCATTCAACGACTATCGAGGAACCCCGTAATGGATGTCTTGGAACGTATCGGCGAGCAGGTCAAGAACAACCCGGTCGTGATCTACATGAAGGGTACGCCGCAGTTTCCGCAGTGCGGCTTCTCCATGCGCGCCGTGCAGGCCCTACAGCAATGCGAGGTGCCCTTCGCCTATGTCAACGTCTTGCAAGACCCCGAGATCTTCGAGCACCTGCCGCGTTTCGCCGACTGGCCGACCTTTCCGCAGATCTACATCGACGGCGAGCTGGTGGGCGGCTGTGACATCACGCTCGAACTGCACGCCGGCGGCGAGCTGAAGACGATGATGGAGCAGGCCGTCGCCAAGGCCCGCGCAGACGACGCCTGAGCGATCAACCCGAAACCTGGTCCGATCCCGCCACCACCTCGGTATTGCGCTCCCAGTAGCGCTCGGGATCGAGCTCGCGCCAGCGATTGACGACCGCGCAGAACAGCCGCGCGGTCTGCTCCGCGTCATAGACCGCCGAGTGCGCCTCGCTGTGCTTCCAGTGCAGTCCCGCCGCTCTGGACGCCTTGGCCAGCACGGTCTGGCCGAACATCAGTCCGCCGAGCGTGACGGTGTCGAAGACGCTGAAGGCATGGAAGGGATTGCGCTTGTAGCCGGTACGCTCGACGGCGGCCTTGATGAATCCCAGGTCGAAGTGCGCATTGTGCCCGACCAGGATGGCGCGGTTGCAGCCGGTCGATTTCACCACCTTGCGGATCGGGGTGAGGATGCGTTCGAGCGCGTCATGTTCCGAGACCGCATCGCGAAAAGGATGATGCGGATCGATGCCGTTGAAGGCCAGCGCACGCGGATCGATCTCCGAACCGACGAACGGCAGCACATGGCAGGCGAGCGTCGGCGCGGGTTCGAGTAGACCGTCGGGCCGTTGGCGGATGATGACGGCCGCGATCTCCAGCAGGGCGTGGCGCTGGGCATCGAAACCGGCGGTCTCGACGTCCACCACCACGGGCAGGAAGCCGCGAAAACGCCGCGCGATGCCGTTGGGGATGTGTTCCTGTTCTCTCATCGCCACAGCATAAGTGTGGGCGCGACGAATGCCAATGCTTTCGGTCGCGGAGCATCTCCGAAGGCGCTTCGCGCTGTGGTAGGATTCGGCCAGTTCATCGAGGAGATTCGCCGGGTATATGGGTATGGTGATGGGACGATCATGGGCGCGCACACTGGCTTGGCCGGTGGTGCCAATGCTCTTGCTGGGGTGCGCCTCCAAGCCCGGTCGCGAGGTCGATCCGCGCGATCCGCTGGAGCCTTTCAACCGGGCCACCTTCCGTTTCAACATGGATTTCGACAAGGCGTTCGTGCAGCCGGTCGCCCGGGGCTATCGGAAAGTGACGCCGGAACCGGTCGATCGCGGCATCACCAACTTCTTCAACAACCTCGCCGATGTCACCTCGGCGGTCAACAACGTCCTGCAATTCAAGATGTCGCGCGCCGGCAGTGATGTCGGGCGCCTCTTCATCAACTCCACCGTCGGGGTGCTGGGCTTCGTCGACGTGGCCACCAATGTCGGCTTGCCGAGCTACAAGGAAGACTTCGGGCAGACACTCGGTTACTGGGGGCTGGAGCCGGGTGCCTATCTGGTCACGCCTTTCCTCGGACCGAGCACCATGCGCGATGCCATCGGTATGGGGGGCGACATCGTCATGGACCCGCTGGTCAATCTCAAGAAGCATCAGGTGCACTGGGGACTGGTCGGGGTGCGCGTGATCGACCGGCGCGCGGATCTGCTGACGACGACCGAGATCGTCGAGGAGGCCTCCATCGATCTCTACAGCTTCGTCCGCGACGCCTATCTCCAGCGCCGTCAGACCCTGGTCCACGACGGCAATCCGCCGCGCGACGCCTCACAGCCCGACTTCTGGGACGAGGTCGAGTTCTGATCCACTCCCCGCATGACGAGTTCGCCGGCAGATCCAGTCCGGCGGCTCGTCGTCACGTGTCGGCCGAGGATCACTCGATCCGCCAGCCGATGGTCTCGCCGGCGCACATCGGAACCACCTGGCTGTCTCCGAACGCATAACGCTCAGGGAGCGTCCAGGAAGCGCGGATCAGTCTGATGCGCTCCTGGTTGCGGGGCAGGCCGTAGAAATCCGGTCCATGCCGGCTGGCGAAGCCTTCGAGCCGGTCGAGCGCGCCGGCCCGGTCGAAGACCTCGGCATAGGCTTCCAGCGCGGCATGAGCGCTGAAGATGCCGGCGCAGCCGCAACTGCATTCCTTGCTCCCAACGGCATGAGGCGCACTGTCGGTGCCCAGGAAGAAGCGCGGATGGCCACTGGTCGCGGCTTCGACCAGCGCCAGCCGATGGCGCTCACGTTTGAGCACCGGCAGGCAGTAGAAGTGTGGACGAATCCCGCCGGCCAGGATGGCATTGCGGTTGTAGAGCAGATGATGCGGCGTGATGGTCGCGGCCAGGGTCTCGGGGCCGGAACGCACGAAGTTCACGGCCTCGGCGGTGGTCACATGCTCCAGCACGATCTTGAGTCCGGGAACCTGATCGATGAGCGGGCGCAGCACCCGCTCGATGAACACCGGCTCGCGGTCGAAGATGTCGACCGCCTCGTCCGTGACCTCCCCATGCACCAGCAGCGGCATTGCGGCCGCGCGCATCGCCTCCAGCACCGGCTTGAGCCGGGGGACGTCGGTCACGCCGCTCTCGGAGTTGGTGGTCGCGCCGGCCGGATAGAGCTTGCAGGCGACCACCACGCCGCTGTCCCTGGCGCGCGCGATCTCGTCCGGGGTGGTGCGATCGGTGAGATAGAGCGTCATCAGCGGCGTAAAGCCGCTGTTCTCGGGAAGCGCGGCGAGGATGCGCGAACGGTAGGCGAGCGCCTGTTCGGTCGTCACCACCGGCGGCTTGAGATTCGGCATGACGATGGCGCGCGCGAATCGGCGTGCACTGAAACCCACCACATCGGCCATGGCCGCACCATCGCGCAGATGCAGATGCCAGTCGTCGGGGCGGATGATCTCGATCGAGTCGTTGTGCGGCATGGCTCAGTCCACCCAGGGTCCGGCGGCGACGATGACGCTACCGAAGCAGCGCGTGGTGGCGAGGTTGTAGAGGCCGTGATGGTCGAGCGAATGCTCGGTGGGACGACCAGAGACGCGCATGGTGGGCTGTTCCTAAAAACCTAAACAAAGTTGCTTATGGTGGTTTTAAGTGATTCGCTCTCCGTTGATAGCACCCGTGCGGGCGAGCAACTGGAGTCCGGGTTGAGCAGGACCAACCGGAGGCGCTCAGTCCGTGCCGGCAAGATCGCCTTGACCCGCTGGAACGGCGTGAACCGCTTGATGTCCGGGTCCGACAACCTCGCCGGCACGTTTCGCGCAGCATTCTCGTCAGCCTGCAACACAACCCCGTCGGAACAGTAAAACCGATCCCCTTTCCGCTTGCCGTCGAGACAACCGGTTCGGGAATCCATTTGCGATGTGTAAGCCGGATTAACGAGAACGACCGTCGAACCTCGACGGCTGGAAACGCTGTCAAGCGCTTCGGCAATGACGCCTTTCGTCCAGGCGGCGAGCCTGCGATTGACGTTCTTGCCGAAGGACTTGCCGGACATGGGGGCGGTGAGGTCTTCAGTCGCGATGACGGCGGCTTTATCGACGACGGTGTGAACGGCCTGAAAGACGGTGTCGCGAATCCGTGCTTGGGTCTGGTCCAGCTGCCGATCGAGCTTCCGGCGCCCGAGGTTGAAGCGGCGGATGTGCTCGCGCTTGCGCGGGTTGCGGGTGCGGTTGGCGATGGCGCGCAGTTTGGATCGGCGCCGGTACTTGGCTTTGAGCTTGTCGGAGGCGTCGGTGAGGAGCGCGCCCAGTTCCGGGCCATGGTGGTCGCCATCGGAATCGACCAGTACCTCGGAGTAGCCTTTATCGACGCCAAGGGTGCGCGCGCCACAGTCGTGCTTGACCTTGGCTTCAATCGTGTAGTGGACTTCGAGACCCGCGTCCTTGAGGATGATCCGCAGGGTGCCGGTCGGCTCGACCGTGGTGTTGAGTGGAATGGCGATCCGTTGGCCTTTGACCAGGCCGGGGATCTTGATCCAGGTACGCCCGCCGAGCTGAAACGTCGTGTAGCTGTCCGAGCGCACGATGATTTGATTGTGCGTGTGGTTGTGTCCGCGCTTCCATTCCCGGCGCATGATCCGGCGCAGATAGGGATCGCCGGTCCAGCCCCGGCCCTTGAGGGCGGCGAACAGGCGTTGTTGTTCGGCCTTATCCTGGGTATGACGCCGGAGGCGCCGCCGGGCCTTGACCTTGGCCGCTTCCAGGTTGGCCGTGATGTCGCCCTTGGCATCGCGCAGGGTTTCTTTCCAGGCATTGGCCGAGACCGGGAAGGTACGCCCGTCCCGCCGCCAGGCATCGCGAATCCGGCGATCCGACAGACCCACGCCACTGATCGACCCAAACCGCTGCCAAACCTCAGAGCGCACCTGCCCGAGCCGTCGCGCCTGTTCGCGCAAGGCCGCGAGCTTGCCTGGGTTCGGGTGCTTGGCGTGCAGAATGCGCGTGACGTTCATTCACACAGATCCTTTGGCTGATGGAGCGACAGACCCGCAAAATCCTCCTTGATGGACTGTTTATACTTGCGCATCCCGTACAGCCGACAACTAAAGGTATGGACGATCGCCATCAGGTCTTCGACCATCCACGAGGTCTCGTCGGCGTGCAGCCTGTCACCGGCCACAATCGCCTCGATCAATTCCGCTTCCGGCAGGGCGACGGCGGCGCCGGCTTCCCGAATCGTCTGGTCCGGCAGGCCGACGCTCAGCCTCACGCCCAGCCACTCGTGCAGAAACTCTTGGGTGCGTCGACGCGAGAGGTGGAAGCGAAAGTGCAGTGCCGCGATCAGGCTCGGAAGCACTTGCGTGCGTCCAAACCCCGGTGCTCCCGGTTGTTTGCCCGCTCGACGCTTCCCCTCCTCGCGCTTCGGGGCCGGCGACTCCGCCGGGGCCGACGCTTCAGTCTCCACCCCGTCACGGCCCTCAGCCACGCCCCCGCCTCCTCGACCTCGCGCCCCTCAACCTCATCACTCGACTCGCCCTCCTCCCCGCGCGAGCGCTCCCACGGCGCTCGGCTCCTGGGCGGACGCGAACTGTGGCTCGGCGTTTGATTCAGCCGCTCGTGCGCCTCCTTCAAATCCTCCGGCAACCGCACCGACAACCCGCGCAACGCCTCCTCCAGACCGCGCAGGTAGGCTTCGTCAAGTTGGCGCAGACTGTGCTCGCTCAGGTGCATCGCTTGGGGATACGGGCTCAACGGACGCTGAAGAGGGGCTTATCCTGGTCTGAAGAACGCAGACGGTCAAGGGGTCTCTGAACGCTTACCCTCAAAAAACAAAATAGCTGATTATTGCCCTATAGCGGGGGTTGCCGATTTTTGGCAAATCGTCTTGTACTGAACGATTCGCAGAAGGCAACTTCTACGGTCGTCGAGTATGCAGGTGCAGACTCCCAAACAGGCGCTAGCCAATAAAACCAAGCGGCTGTCCCTTCATCGCTACGAATAAGTGACTTGAACCTTCTGCTCGAAGATCAAGGTTTGGATTATTGGACGCGATGTAGGTCAAGGGTAGACTCAGGGTAAAGGGAAACAATACCGGCATCGAGTATAGGCCGGATACCGCGACAGGCTTGCGCAAATAGCGCACAGCCGCCTCGATCAGCCATGCCGTGAGTTCTTCGTTATTGATCTCTGTTGGTGCAAGCCGGATCAGGCGCTTGCCTTTTTCCACCCGCTCTACCATACCCCAGCTGGCCTGGCTCTGGATGACCATGTTGGTCATGCGCCGGGTGCCTTCGCGCTCCCCGTAGGTTTCGCTCATGCGCCGATGCACTTCAGAAGACGCGCAATCACCCTGGATGGCGGATAAGCGCCCCACCAACTCGGCCACCTTGCCGAAGAACGGGTATGTCGCTGCGGCCATACCCCAGCACAATGCTGAGACGGGAATGTCCGGCTGCATTTTGTAAATCGCCACGCCGCGATCGGCGTAATCAACCAATTCGGCGCGTGGCTCCAGCCACAGCCGATTCAGTATGGTGCGTGTTTTCTTCTTGGCTTCAACGCCAAGTCCGGCTGCTCCGAGCATTGCATTCAGATCATCCAGTCCTGCTACGCCTGCACGAACATTCAGTGCCGCCGCCGCCCAATCAAGCTGAATGAACCGATCAAAGCCTATCTTTGGGGCTGATGAATTCATTCGGTACCAATCACATAACTGACTTTCACAAAGGGCACGATCAACTCTTCGACCGACACCCCGCCGTGGACCACCACCTGTTCGCCCTCCGGCACGAAGGCGGTTCGTCCGCCTGCGAATAGGGGCATGAAGTTCGCGGGTAGTCCAGCGATGTCCAACCTGACTGTGGAGGGATAGGCCGCAGCGGAACCGGCCAGCAACGGCTCACTTCGGTAGACCCGCACGCGCTCACCGCGCGTCTCGGCAATGACGCCCTGGTTGGGTCTGCCGACGCCGGTGGATTCCACGTTGCCGTGGTCCGCCGTGAGATAGACGTGGTAGCCCTTGTCCAGCAGCAGCGAGAACAGCCGGTCGACGAATCCGGATGTCAGCCAGTTGCCGATCCACATCGCCACGTCTTTCTTGGACCGCTCCTTGTGGAGCCGATCGTCCACCTCATCGATGACCAGGCCCACCACCTTCGGACGCCGGTCGTTCAAGTCCGCCTCAAGCACATCCAGTTGATCGACTTGGCGCAGCGCACGTCGGTACATCACCTCATTCGCGTTGACGCCTTCGTTCTGCCAGAACGTCTTCCACAAGGATTCCTCCTTGTCCATCCGGTCGATGGAGTCATCGAACTCGCGCGGTTTCAGGCCGGAGAACAGCGCCTGGCGCGATACCGATGTCACGGTCGGCAGCCATGCGAATGCGGTTCCCTCGTCGAACGCGAAACGTTTGGTGGTGGCGATCAGGCGCTCCCGGATCTGCACCCACTGGTCGAAGGCCAGCCCGTCGAAGACCAGCAGGGCCACCTTGGTTTCCCCTGCGGACAGACGATGGCGCAAGAAGCGCGGTATGTGGTGCACCATCACCGGGCCTTTGGTGACCGGCTGCAGGATCAAGTCAGCGTAATGTTTGGCTGCAACCCAAGCCTGCAGTTGCTCGTCTGACTGAGCCTGCAAAGTCTTGAGGCGCTCCCGAATCACTGGCAGGTGTTCGCTGTCTTCCGTGCCTGGCAGACCATGCGTGCGGGCCAGGATCTCGCCGTAGCGCTTGGCGAACTCGCTCCAGTCCTTGTGTGACGAGGCTGCCGTTGGGGTTGCCTCGATCAGGCCATCGATGCCTTTGAGCACCAAGGCTTGCAACGCCGCCGGGTCCTGGACGATCCCCGCCTTGATCCAACTCGGCATCCCCGCCGGGACGCTGTGCACCGCCAGCGGATGCAAGCTGCCGTCGAGGAACATGGAGTCGACCAGCACCTGCACATCGGAGTGATCGAACGGGATCTCGATCTTGGCGACGTAGTCTGGCGGTAGCGGTTCGCCCGTGCGCGTGCCGTCCAGCCCCAGCGTTTTCAGGTAGCGGTACCACGCATCCTGCACCACGCGCAGCAGCACGCTCTTGGACGCCAGCCAGGTGGCGACGGGTTGGTCGGCGAACAGCCCCTTGCCTTGAATGATGCCTGCCGCGTGCCCGGCAAACAGGGGCGGCAACGAGCGGTTGGCAAAGTGAAGCCGCAGCAGCTCACGCCAGAAGTCCACCGGGTTGCGAATCGACCTCGGCGCCAGTTGGTAGACGTGTTCGAGGATGAAGTCCTTGGACTCGTTCTCGCCCCGTGCATTCTGCAATTCCGTCTGGTGGGCATGAAACAGTCCGGCAAGATGCTCCGGCTCGACTTGCCGCACTGCACTGTAAGCCAGCTTGGGGAACAGATCGGCAAGACTGAGCCGGACCACACGCCCGTGATGCACGATGTCCCACGGCAACGCATTCGCGTCGGCGCTGCGAAGATGCAGAACCAACGATGGCGCAGGCCCCGGCTCACCCCGATCCCAGGCGGCGCGATAGCGTTCCTCATATTCCGCGCGGAAGGCGAACGGGTCTTCGTACAGCATCAGCTCGAAGCCGCGACCGCGCAGTTCGGACAACAGCTTTTCGTCGAGCAACACGTCATCAGGGTCGCACGCCACCCACAGCCGGGTGAGGTCGGCCGTGAAGTGGCTCAGGATGCGATCCGTCCAAAGGCTCATGCATCACCTCCGACGCGCACCATCATCACGGCACTCAAATCCGGCACGCCGGCCTCCATGTCGTCCAGGGCGGCCATGCGCGCATCGTGTTCCTGTTGCAGTCGCTTGCGCCGGTGCTCGCGCACGGCGGGCAGGCCGATTCGGCTTGCGATTGGCCGTCGAGATCGGCCCACTCATCCGGGCTGGTGTTCTCGAACAGGTTGGCCTGCGGCTGTGGTGCCTCCAGCAGGGCCTGACGCTTTTCCAGCGTGTGCGGATGGCGGCTGTGCTGGACGTCACCAGCCGCTGCATCAGAATCATCAGGAAACCGATGTGGCGCTGCTTGGCGGCCATAGCCTGGTTGTAGCCATGGCGCACATAGTCGGTCACCGCCTCGTAGAGGCGCTGCTGCGAGCCATGTCGTGCCTGCCAGGCCACCGCCTGCAGCCGGGTGACACGCGGCTTGAACAGCGGCTGGCCCTCGGCATTGATGGACGCACGCTTCTCGGTGCGGATCACGAAGGGGCGTACCCGGTCACGGCTGACGCTGCTCTCGTCCGGGAAAGCGTCGCGGTCCAGCAACTGCATCAGTCGCATGAACTGATCGGTCTTGCCCTGGTGCGGTGTGGCTGACAGTAGTAAGAGATAGGGCGAGGCTTCCGCCAGCGCCGCGCCCAGCTTGTAGCGGGCTACCTGGGAGGTCGAGCCGCCCATGCGGTGGGCCTCGTCGATGATGACCAGATCCCACGCCACTGAGATCAGGTCCTCGAAGCGCTCGCGGTCGCGGCTCACCGCGCGGTTCAACGCATAGAGCTGATGCGGAAGCGGCACCACGCTGGACTGGATCGGTGCCGGCAGCAGATTGTCCTCCAGTGCATCCAGCAACTTGGCCGCCGCCGTGGTGTGCAGGATCTGCTCGACGCTCGGGCGCACGCTCTCCAGCGCAGCAAGGTCCACCCCACGGGCGCGCACCACCGCGTCCTTGGCCGGCAGCCAGACGCGGTAGGCGACCTCGCCCCACACGTCTTGGCGATCGATCACACGGCAAGGTGATGCCTGACGGATATGCCGGCACCAGTCGCCGACGGCGTAATCCAGCGAGAGATGCATGGACGAGACTTGAGCTTCCGAAACCATCATCACTCGCCGAGTTCTTGCATGTCAGGCGGGAACCAATGACGAAGTGCATCATAAATCGATCGGAATGAGTCGCACGCTAGCAACTTAGTGATTCCGGCACGACTACCGATTTCCTCGAAATCTCTTGGAGAAATGGTGCGTTTGAGTTTTTCGCGCATGACATATTCGAAAAGCTCTTTGGGCTGATTCCGCTTCAGAGTCTCTGCAGAGATGTTCAGCTTCTGCGCACGCTGCGCGACCCATTCCTCCAACTGCGCAGTTGTCACGTTGCAGTGGGCAGCGACAGCATTTTCGCAATGCCACAACCACTGCTCAAGTTCAGGTACCAGCACTGTGACCGCGCTATTGCCGCTCCAAGTGTATGCATCCAGCTTATTTTGAATTTCCCCAGCAACCTGGATCGAATTCTGCTTATGGTCGCGCCCCGAGCCGTGATGGTCCCACATCAGTATGACCTTGCCGTAAAGGTTCTTCTTCATGCGTGCCAGTTCTGCGCCGCTCTGCACCATTCCTGCATCGCGCTGCGGATGGCGTTCGATATCAAAGCTAATTGCACAAATACCAAGTGCCTGATGTTTATTCAAAATTGATCTCAGGAAGGCCAAAGCATCGGCATCGGCGACGTAGACGAGCAAATCCTTCATTCCAGCACCCCGGCGGCAAAAACGATGCCGAGATCAGGCGTCCCGTCCCAAGCCTTGAGCATGGGATGCTCTGCGCCCGGTGTGATATGCGCCCCTTGCTCGTCACGACTGAAGCACAAAAGCGGCTCCACGCCACATTGCTGCACCACAAATGGCGAATGTGTCGCCAGCAGCATCTGCGATCCGGGAATAGACGATAGAGATCGAAGGATGATTTCCAGTGCCTTGGGGTGTACACCGTTTTCTGGCTCCTCAACCATGTACACCGCGTTTTCATAAGGTAAAAAGGCTGGAATGGTCAGCGCCATCATGCGTAAGGTGCCGTCGGAGAGCACCCAACTCGGCGCCTCCAGACCGTTTTCGTAGCGCAGCATCAAGTATTCGGCGTTGTCTGCCTGCCGCCGGGCCCACCCAATACGGTCCAAGTCCGGCAATGCATAGCGCAAGTGCTCTGTCCAGCGCGCAACGGGCGAGCCTGGCCCAGCCCAGAATGGCCCCAGCCCACCATTTGCACCCAGCAAGCGTCCCACGACTCGCGCCAGGTTGGTGCCATCCAGATCCAGATGCGTCGATCGGGTGGCCGGACACGGCAGGCGCATCGCCGGGCTGTTGAGCTGGAAGTAGCGCACACCTTGCATGAGGAAGTTGCGCACGGCATTTGCCGTTGGATAACGCTCCTCGTCGGGTGGAGTCAAAGCCAGGGTCAGCTTATCGAGGCCGAAATTGAAGGAGTCTTGATAGGTTCCCTTTTCCCGGGAGTAAAAGTCAGTACCTTTAGTGGTTTTTCCTAATAGCCTTTTGGGCTTGACCTTGTTGCTGAACGTCAGCTTCTCCCCGCTGGGCAGCCAGTTCTTGGAATACTGTCTGAGCTGTTCATCTTCCACGCATACGCCCAATTTTGGGTCTTGTCGAATGGCAAGCCGATAATTCAACAAACTTTCAGTTTGTTCCTTAAGTTGCGCGGAAAGATCAAGCCACAGTTCGATTTCGATGGTTCCACCCTGCCGCAACCAGGTCAGGTCGTTGAAATCCGCAATATGGCGCGACTCGACCGCTGAAGCGGGGCCCTGTACCAGGCAGTCGCGCACAAAGTCGATGGCATCCAAAAAAGTGGTCTTACCAACACCATTAGGCCCCACGAGCACATGAAAAGTAGACAGCGGCAAGTTGATGATTTCTTTGATGCCTTTGAAATTGCGAATCGTCAGGCCCACAATCATGATGCGTCCTCCGTTCGGGTCAGCGCCAGGTCATAGAGGGTGAGCAGCTTCTCGTCCTCTTGCAGCGTTTCTTCGGGCAGCTTGTGGGCGATGCGGATGATGGTCTGGTAGTCCTTGGCCGCCCAAGCCGCGCGGAAGCCGGCGCGCAGCACCTCCAGGCGCGACTCCTTGAGCTTACGACCGGTAAATGCCTTGTAGGTCTCGAACTCCTTG
Source organism: Allochromatium tepidum (assembly GCF_018409545.1). Taxonomy (GTDB): domain Bacteria; phylum Pseudomonadota; class Gammaproteobacteria; order Chromatiales; family Chromatiaceae; genus Thermochromatium; species Thermochromatium tepidum_A. The sequence goes on from NZ_AP024563.1 coordinate 999,242, forward strand.
AGCAGCGCCTTTTCGCGTTTTTTCTCCAGGTCTTGTGCCTTGTTCGGGTCGGGCACGTACCAACGGTCTTTGGCTTTGGCTTTCAGGCGCGGGTCGGATTTCTCCAGGCCACGCAGCTCCTTGAAGTTGGAGGAAAGGTAGCTGTGGATCTGGCTGGGCACATCGCCTGTGCCGTCGTATTTCAGGAAGTTGTCCTCGAGCAGCTGATCCAGCTCTGGGATGATCTCGCCCTTGCGCTTGGCTGCGCCGATCTGCGGGATGTATTCGGGGTGAATCTCCGACCGGGTCGATGGGCGCTTGAGCAGGAAATTGGTCAGCCAGTCGATGGCACTGCGCTCATCGGAAATGAACAACTCTGCCTGCTTCACCTGCGGGATGCGCGATCGCGCCTTTTCGTATTCGACCAACTGTTCGGGCAGGAACACCATGCCGTTCATCACGCGAAAACGCACGGGCAGCTCCGCCAAAAACTCCGGCGTGGAGATCGGCACCATGGCACCGTGGCGGATGAACCAGGACGCCATGCGGTCGTAGATGCGACGCGGGTCGCGCTCGACGATGTTCAGCAGCTCCTGCTGAAAACCGGACGTGACCTTGACGACCGGCAATTGCTTCAAATGGGTCTGGACGAAGTCCCACGCAGATTCCACGGTCGCGCCGGTGCGATGAAAGCGATCCTCCAGCCCGCCGTTGGGTTTGTAGGCGGAAATCACCAGGTCCTGCTTCACCGCCGTGGTGGAGGTGACCTGCCGGTAGCTGCCCTGCTGCTTGTCCAGGGCGGTGACTTCGGCCACGACGAAGCCCGCCTGTTGCAAGGCCACCTGGATGGCGTTCCACACGGCCGCCTTGCTGTTGGAGAACACCACCGTCATCCAGCGGCCCGGCTTGAGCACCCGGTAATACTCGGCAAAACAGCGCTGCATCAGGTGCTGGTAGTCGGGCAGCGCTTTGTGTTTGAAGCGGTCGATGATGGCCTCGGGCTGGGCGTCGGTGGTGACGCCGTGCCAGGATTCCACCAGAAAGTTGAGGTCGGCGTAGTAGATGTTTTCGCCAAAGGGCGGGTCGGTGAAGATGTAATCCACCGCATCATCGGGCAGCGGCAGCCGGGCGGCGGTGCCGGTGCTGATGGCCGTGTGGCCAGCACTGACTTTGTAAGCGCGAAACGCCTTGACCAGCCGATCCAGTTTGCCGCCGAGGTTGTACCAAGGGCTGCATTCGGCGTGTTGAGAGGCAACGTAATACACGCCGGTCAGCATGCGATTGACTTGCGAGAAATGTGTTGGGCCGTACCGATTCAGCACCGACAAGCCCCACACCGCCTGCTCCACCATGAACAGCAAAAACGCGCGGATGCGCGCATCGGGGTGGGCCTTGGCTTTCTGCCACAAGCGGCCCATGGCCTGCGCGGCGCGCGGCAGGAAGAAGTGGTGGATGTGGGTAATGCCTGCGTAGTCCATCCGCGCCCGCTCGTGCGTCATGTGCATCGGAGGAATTGCGGTCGTCGGCACCGCTGGCGGGAGCGGCATAGCCTCGATTCGCTCAACGAGGCTTAGATCATCCGGACCGGGCTTCTTCTCGCACCGCGATGTCCCGACCGAGTAAACGACCAACGTCGGCACACGCTTTGGAACTTGAATCGTCGTGCCGATGTAGGGATCAAACTTCGTCGTGTAGAGACGCTCTAGTCGAGACTTGGTCAAACCTGCCCCGCAATGTGGGCAGGGAAATTCATTTTTGACGCGCTTGGAGTCTTCATCCAAGGCTTCCTCGATGAAATTCACCTCGCCCGCACACTCCGGGCAGGTGAATACCTGGCTCCACACCGTGTACTCGATCCGCCCCTTGGTTTTGCCATCGGTGTGCAGGGTCTCATACATCCAGCCGATCTCGTGCTCCAGCTCGTCCAGCAACTGCCGGCCGGCGCGGGCGAAGGCTTCCACGTCGAACGGCAGGTTGTAATTGGCGGCGATGAAGGTGGCGGCGGGCGAAAGATCGTTGAGGATGACGCGCCGCGCGCCCCACCTGGGGGCGGGCCGGCCTTGCTTTTTCCATGCCTGTTCCAGCTCCAGCCGGTAGCTCGCCGGGGCGCAGCCGCACCACTGCGCGGCCACGCCGGTCATGCCCGAACCGGCGAAGCCATCGAGCACGAGGTCGCCCGGCTCGGTGTAGTGCAGGATCGAGGGCACGATGGCCAGATGCGGCACCTTGGTGTGGTAGCTGTGGGCCTTGTAGATGGGGTCGGTCTTGCCCACCGAGACATCGATGGCCAAAGGCTCGCGGCGGTAGGGCTGCGCCGGGTCGTAGGGCCGGCTGTAGTGCTTGACGAAATCCGCCAGCCACGGGTTGGGGCAGGCGGTGTAGTAGGGCGGGTCGGACATGGCGAGGATGGCTTCGTCCGTGCCCTGCGGGAAGCCTTCCTGCTTGCGGAATGCCGGGTCTTTGAGCTTTTCGGCCAGCAGTTTCAGGAAGTGTTCGCGCCGTGCTTCATCGCTGGGGAAGGTTTGGCCGAGGCATTCGACGGGGCCGGTTGAGCCAGTTTTCTGGCCGTGCAGTAAGTTTTTCATCCGTTCGTTCCTCAAATTCTTCTTGTCATCGCCGTCTCGCCAGCGCCGATTTTTGGTTCTCATCCGCCACGTCACTCAATCACAAAGCGCAGCTTGGTCGCATCCTTGCCCTTGCAGCGCTCGTTCATGAAGGTGTCGAAGCGACGGCGCAGGTCGTCCGGCGTGGCCGGCGAGCCGCCCAGCAAGAGCGCCTGCTTGATCTCGTCGCCCTTGACCGCGATCTTCTCCAGCCCGGAGAGTGCTTCCTGCACGGCGTTGGCAAACTCAGCCGTCATCTGGTCCGGCAGCTTGCGTGAGTCCAGGAAGGCGTCGATCAGCTTCTTGGATGCGGGCGGTAACAGGCCTAGGCTGTCCTGTGTGAACGGATCTTCCAGGTTTTCCAGCAGGGTCTGCTGCCAGTTGGCCAGCAGCGTGTCGAGATCGTCGTCCAGTTTGCGCAGGCGGTTGGCCGCCGGGATCAGCTCCGACTGCTCGGCAGACGGGCGGAACTGGCAGTGCGGGCAGACCGGTGTGCCGGCCAAGGTCGGCTCATCCAGTGCGGAACAGCTCTTCAGACTGTTGAGGGATTCCTCGAAGGCGGTGAGCTGGCTGGTGGGCATCAGCGACACGCCGGCCAACACACGCAGCGCCAGCAGGCGGTCGTCCTTGCGCAGGGCGTTGCGGGTCTTGTCCTCGGCCACGCCCAGCCGCGCCTTGCTGTGGCTGGCGATGTAGGCGGTGATGTAGTCCTTTTTGAGCTGGTTGAGCGTCTGCCGGTATTCGGCGGCATGCTCGGCGGTGCGGTCCCGGCTCAGCTTTTCCAGTAGTGCCTTGCGGGCGGTTTCGGCCTGTTTCACCCACGGGTGTTCGGCGGGTAGCACCATCTCGGCCTGCGAGAGATAGGACGCCGTGCTGCCCAGCTCGACGACCAATCCGAGCAAACGCTCGACGGCGGCCAGGATCTCCAGATTCTTCTTCTGGCCGTCGATCTCTTCCTGTGTGACGCGCAGGTTCTTGAGCTTGCCGACGGTGTTGTATGGCGCCAGCGACTCGGTGAACTTCTTCAGCGAATCGAGCCGGGCGTGCCAGTCTTTGGCTTCTTCCTCCCGCAGCAGGTTCTGGCCCCAGAAGCTGAGCTTGCCTTGCTGCAGGTCGGAGCCGGCCTTGAGGACACGCGGCACCAGTGCACTGACTTTCTCCTGCAGCTTGATGACCGGCTCGGTATCCCCCTGGCTGGCCTTCTGCGCCAGGCCGGACGGCAAGTCGAACAACTCGAACAAGGCGCGCAGCACCGCGAGGTTGATCTCCTTGGGCACCTCGATGTGCTTGAACTGCTTGAGCTCTTCCAGCGAACGCTCTGTGATCTGCACCAGCTTGCCGGAGTCGATCTTGTCGCCGGTGATCGCCAGTACGATGTCGCCGGAGTAGACGAGGCCGCCGAGCACGACCACGAGCAGATCAGGCTCTAACCGGTATTTGTTGGGCGCGAAATACTCGATGTCGGACGTTCCCGACAGCAGTTCGCTGCGGTTGAGCACCTGACCGTGGCCCTTGGCCTTGAGGCGATTGAGCACTTCCTGCGCGTAGCGGGAATTGGCCGGATCGACGCGGTCGCCATCGAGCAACTCCAGCGCATCGAGGATGGCTGCGGCATCCTTGGTGCGCGTGCCGCCGGCCAGGGCGCGCAGCGCATTGCCCACCAGTTGCTTGCGGTTGGCTTCGGTGACCAGCACCGAGAAGGTGGGGTACTCGGGCGCGATGTCGGCAAAGTGCCGGCCCAATGCCAGACCGGAGACGGTGTTCACCACGTCGCGGAAGTTGATGCGCTCGTCCGGGCCCAGTCGCGCACGGTCGCGCAGTGACACGCCCTTGGACCAGTCCTGCAGCGTCTTGGTCTTGCCCTGGTAGGTGACCTCGAACGCGGTCATCTGTTTTTCTTGCAGCCACTTGCTCATGGACCGCAAGGAATCCTGGGCCTTGGACTGGTAGATGGCTTTTGCGCCACCGCTGGCGGTCGATGCCAGATCCAGTGCCGCGGCGTATTGCGACAGGTAGCGTTTGTAGTCCTCGTCCGGCGACTTCAGGCGGAAGAACACCTCGTCTGCCAGGTTGTTGTCGCTGAACTTCGGCTTGTCGAAGGGCTGAATGAAGTAGATGTAGAAGTCGCGCTCGGGCTGGGCGGTGGGCCGGTCGTTGGGCGCGCCAAAGAACAGGTAACCCATGCGCTCCACGCGGCGCTCCTGCCACTCGATCCGGTACTGCCAGATCTGGAAGCCGGGGTAGCGCAGATCGTCGCTGCACTCCATCAACGCCTTGATGGCGCTGTAGTAGGCGCGGTCCAGTGCGTCGTCGGATAGGGCTTCGGCGCGCTTTTCGATCTGTGCGTCGTAGTCGATGTCTTTCTTGAGGTCGAGGTAGTACTGCTCGGTGTCCGGCGCCTTGGAGATGAACTGGCCGTTGACGGTCTTCAGGATTTCCCGGAGGACCGTCTGCACCATCGACAACAGATTTTCGGACGGATCGCCCGGCATGTCATCCACGCCCGGCTGGAACAGGCACAGCGCGTCACGCAGCTCGGCCGCCGTGGGGCCGATGGGCACATGGATGTCGCCGCCCGTGGTCAGGCGGTGCACGGCCAGGGCGTGAATGATGCGCAGCGCCATGGCTTTGTAGGCCGGGCGCGTGAAGGCCTGCTGTACGCGCGACTCCAGCACTTCGGAGACGCGCATGACTTCCTTGATGTTCGGGTCGGCGCGCAGGACCGAGTTGGCCTTGACGGTGTTCCAGAAGCTCTCGTAGCTGATGAGCAGCGGCTTGTCGGCGGGCACCTCCTGGTCGAGGATCGCCAGCATGGCGGCCTCGATGGTCTTGAGCGCGCCGCGCTTTTCGGTGAAGTGGATCTGCTCGAAGGTCTTCAGGTAGTCCGGGTGCACCGGGAACAACCGCACGTATTCGTCCATGCGCTCGTTCATGGAGCCGTAGAACTTGGCGAACGGCGTGAGGTATTCGCGGATCTTGTTCTGCTGGTCGGCCGTTTTCTTGAGCAGGCGCGCAGAGACGACGAAGCTGACGTCCTGGCGGTCGATCAGGATCTGGGTGAAGCGCTCATTGACGCGGCGCATACTGTCGGCCACATGCTGAAAGCGCACGCTGTCGAAGATGGCTTCCTGCACACCGGCCACGAAGCGGAACTTCAGATGCTTGGTGACTTCGCCGATCTGACGAAGGATGGCCAAGTCCTGCACCAGTTCGTGGTCGCGACGTGATTGCAGGTACTCCAGGAACTCGTCGACAACCAGCAGCACACCCTGGCCCGGGAATTTCTCGCCGAACGCCGCCATCATCTCCTCGAAGGAGTCCTTGTTGTTGAGCTCCTTGTCGGCGGTCGGGAAGGTGTAGTCGACGCCGAGCTTTTCGAGGAAACGCTCAAGCTGCAGGGTGATGATCTGACGCAGGGGCATCTGCAGCCCACCCACCTCGATACGCAGCACCTTGAAGCGACCGGCGATCGGGGCAACCGCTTCGGCGACCTTCGGGTGGCGGATCAGCGGCACGTAGGCGGCATCCTCGGCCACCAGCGACAGCACCGACATCAAGTGCGACTTACCGGTGCCGTAGTTGCCGACGATCAATACGCCCTTGTGATCGACCGAGTCGTCGAAACTGAGCTGGGGAACCATGAGCTTGGAGATCCGCTCGGCCATGTCGTCGGAGATGACATAGGTCGCAACGAGCTTCTTGGCCTCGTCCGGGCGCCCGGCATCGAGCAGCTGAATGACTGATTCGATCTGCTCGAACTGGATCAGATCTCCGTATTTCATGTTCTTATCCATAGGTTGCTCTTATTGGCTTTGCGTCATTTCGAGTATGATCACACCGTCACGGCTGTAGTCACGATGTTCTGGGTGGCTCATGTCGGCGTACACCAAGCGATCACCGCGCAGCTCGCCCGGCCAGACGGCCACGACGCGCTTGGAATGAGCCAGCCGCCTGATGATGTCAAGCGGGTTGATCTGCAGGCTCGGCTCGAACAGCAACTCGAGGTTGTCGAGCAGCAGCGGGGCTTCGGTTCGTTCCTTGTCCGCGATCTCCCGCAGCAGTTCGCCTGCCGAGAAGCCGCGCTTGTTGTTCGGCGTGGCGGCCAAACGGCGCCCCAGCTCCAGGCCCACGTTGAGCGGCTCGATGTTGAGCTGAGTGCCGAGTTGGCGCAGCAAATGGGATTTACCGCTATGTCTGGGACCGACCAGCAGGATCAACTTGCTATTGAGGACGCCGATTTCGCCCAAGAGGCGTTCGAGTTTTTTCAGCACCCCTGTTCATCACCTCGATGCGTCTGATTGGGTTGTTGAGAAGGGCTCGGTCTTTCAGGCGGGCACCATGGCGGCGCGGTCCGATTTCGCTTGTCTTGCAACGATGGTACGACAGCGGAGCGTCCACAGGTAGGCACTGGGGGGCGGCGCTCACCGGGAAGCTGAGGACGCGGGCCGGGGCCGATGGTGAGGCTGTGGTCGTGCTGAAACAACCGGCGTTGCAGGTGTTCGAGAAGAAAGCGAAGCCGACCAATACGCCACCGTGCACTGATGATTCGCTTCCCGCACTCAATGTCCGGCGATGGGCACTCCTTGAGGCACTGAGCCTATAGCCCGAGCGGCAAGCCCCAGAAGAATCCGCCGAGCAGCGCGCCAATCGCGAGCACTGGCGGAACAAAACCCGTGCTCAACGCCGGCCCCCAGAGAGGAAGCATCCCGGAGTGGGTCTTGACGACCTGTTGCAAACGGAGCGGATTTTCACCGCTATCCCTGGTCAACCTAACTCTTTCAAGCTCCGGCCTTCAGGCCGGGGTAGTTGATGGCGGTCGTGTCTCTCTGTTGGTCTAAAGCGCGCGTATCGCCCGCCGGTTCGTCGCCCCTGATCGTGTTCCGCCCAACCACGCATCAAGCGGCGTTTTCCATCCACGCTCAACGTTCGCGCAGCGCGGTCTCGCGAACCCAATCGGCGCGAGCGTAGCTGTTGCCTGGAAATTCTTTTTGTAGCGTGGTTTCCCGCCGTGCGCGGCCGGTTCGAGCGTCACGCCGGGACCGAGTTCGTGCGCCCAAGGGACGGTGGTCGGGAACATGAAGGGATCATCCGCCGCCTGGAGGATGAGCGTGGGCGTGTGGATGTCGGCCAGAAAGGGCCGACAACTGGCGCGGGTGTAATAGTCGAAGACGCCCGCGAAGCCGTTGAGCGGTGCGGTGATCCGGTCGTCGAACTGGTTGAGGTCGCGGATGGCGTCCAGGTCGACAGCCAATGGGAAGGGACGCTCGGCGAACTTGCGCCGCAGACTGGCCTTGAGCTTGTCCAGCAGATGACGCCGGTAGAGGCGTGAGCCGCCCGGATCCAGCCGCAGCATGGCATCGCGCAGCACGAAGGGCACCGGACGGCCGCCGCCCGTTGCAGCCGTGGTGCGGGGGTCTCACCCAGATACTTGAGCAGCAGATTGGCCCCGCAGGTGGGCGCTATCCCGCCGTTGCCCGAGATCGTGCGCCAACGGGCTTTAGCCGCCAAGGGCGTGCCGTGAGTTATTGAGAAGTTACGGCTTCGGGATGTCTTGGAACGGCTTGAGACGGGTGTTTGGTGGAGGCGGCGGGAATCGAACCCGCGTCCGCAAGCCCTCTGCCATTGGTCCTACATGCTTAGCCCGCTTTATTGTTTTTAGCCTTCCGCCGCCCAAGGGGCAGGGCGATCAGTCGGCGATTCCGTTAGGTTTTAGTGGTTCGGGTCCGGACGCCCGTCACCACGATCCTATGTGTTTTTACCCCAGGAATCCGCCGTCCATAGGCAGGCAGCGGTCTGAGGCCCGCTGGGATTAAGCAGCGAGAGCGTAGTTGTCGTCGTTGGCAACTATTGGTTTGCGGATGGTTTTACGAGGTTTCCCGCACCTCGGCATGCACCTCAGGTTTTGCGACCCACGTCGAAGCCATGTCGCCCCCAGGTGAGAGGTTTGTCAATATAGGGAAGCTTTGGTTCCAGAGCAATAGAAAAAAGCAAGACCCGTAATCAGCCGGTCTTGAAGATCCGCTCCTTCTCGCGCTGCCAGTCGCGGTCGCGCTCGGTGGCGCGCTTGTCGTGCTGCTTCTTGCCCTTGGCCAGACCGATCTCGAGCTTGGCACGTCCGCGCTTCCAGTACATCGCCGTCGGGATCAGTGTGTAGCCGGCGCGCTCGGTCAACCCGATCAGCCGGTTGAGCTCCGAGCGCTTGAGCAGCAGCTTGCGGCTGCGGGTCGGGTCCGGGTGGATGTGCGTCGAAGCGGTCGCCAGCGCCGAGATGTGCGCACCGATGAGGAACGCCTCGGCGTGGAGGATCTTGACATAGCTCTCCTTGAGCTGCACGCGCCCGGCGCGCAGGCTCTTGACCTCCCAGCCTTCGAGCACGAGTCCGCACTCGAGACGCTGCTCGATGAAATAGTCGTGCCCGGCCTTCTTGTTGAGGGCGATGGTCGAGCTGCCGTCGGATGTTTTCTTGTTACCTTTTGCCATGCGTGCGAGTGTAGCCGAAAGCGCGTTCCGGATTAAGTCTCACGATTTTGCGTTCACAGGGGGCTTGCGGAACGCGCGAAAGTGTCTATAATTGTTTGCTCGCTTCGAGTGGCTAGTCTGAGTCTCTGAGCAACGAACATGGAGCCGTATCGCCATGCGCCAGCCCCTGATCGCCGGTAACTGGAAGATGAACGGCACCCGTGCCGGCGCCGAGTCGCTGATCCGGGGTGTCCTCGCAGGTTCGAGTGGGATAAGCAAGTCCGAAATCGCGGTCTGCGTACCCTTCGTCTTTCTGGAGCTTGGGCAGCGACTGCTGGCCGGCAGTGCGATCCGGCTCGGAGCGCAGAACGTCTGCACCGAGACGGGTGGTGCCTATACGGGCGAGATCTCGGCTGGGATGCTGAACGAGTTCGGATGCCGCTATGTGATCTGCGGACACTCCGAGCGTCGCGAATACTATGGCGAGACCGACGCCATCGTTGCCAGGAAGCTGGCGATGGTCACTTCAGCCGGCATGACGCCCATTCTCTGCGTTGGCGAGACACTCGAACAACGCGAGCAGGGCTTCATGGAGCCCGTGATTGCGGGACAGATCGACGCGATCATCGAAGCCAACGGCATCGAATCCTTCGGTCGGATCGAAATCGCGTATGAGCCGGTCTGGGCGATCGGGACCGGCAAGACGGCCACGCCCGAGCAGGCACAAGATGTCCATGCCTTCATTCGTCGCCGTATCGCCGCGCATGACGCCGCGATCGCCGAGAAGGTCCGGATTCTCTACGGCGGCAGCATGAAGCCGTCGAACGCCGCCGAGCTACTGGCGATGCCGGATATCGATGGCGGTTTGATCGGCGGCGCCTCGCTGGTGGCCGAGGATTTTCTGGCGATCTGCCAGGCTGGAGAGACGGCGGCTTGAGACGCCCATTGTTGAGTAACGCATGCAAACGATTCTGACGGTCCTCCAAGTCTTTCTGTCGCTGGGTCTGATTGGTCTGGTGCTGATCCAGCATGGCAAGGGCGCGGATGCCGGCGCGGCCTTCGGCAGTGGCGCCTCGGCGACGGTCTTCGGCGCCCAGGGGTCGGGTTCGTTTCTGACGCGGCTCACGGCGATCCTGGCGACGCTGTTCTTCCTGACGAGCATGGCCCTGGCCTATTATGCGACTCAGGCTAGTGGCCCGGCCGGTTTGATGGATAAAATGGGCGACGCGATCATCGTGCCGTCGTCCTCACCGGTCGAATCCGTGCCGCGCCCGACGAGTTCGGATGTGCCGGCGATTCCAGGTGCAGGTTCGATATCCGACGTGCCCATGAGCGCTGATGTTCCGGTCGCGCCCATTGAGAGCACTCCGAGCCGGGATGACTCGGTTGAAGTGGGTAATGATGGGCAGGACGCTGAAGAGCAATGATTTCAGTTTTAGCCGACGTGGTGAAATTGGTAGACACGCTATCTTGAGGGGGTAGTGGCGCAAGCCGTGCCAGTTCGAGTCTGGCCGTCGGCACCAACAATGAACGGCATATCGCCCACGCGGTATGCCGTTTTTCTTTGCGTCATAGATAATTATCTAATGCTTTGAAAAATCAAATAATTTGGATTGATGGCAGGGTTGACAGCGCGCCAAACCCTGCACTAGACTCCCGATTCCGCCGCGCATATTAGAAAAATGACAGAGAGGGGACAGCGTGCTCGACAACTATCTGCCGATCCTGATCTTCATCCTGGTCGGGATTCTGGTTGGCGTGGGACCGCTGGTCATGGGCTATCTGCTCGGGCCACGGCGTCCCGATAGCGAAAAGGATTCCCCCTACGAGTGCGGCTTCGAGGCGTTCGAGAGCGCCCGCATGAAATTCGACGTCCGGTACTATCTGGTCGCCATCCTGTTCATCATCTTCGATCTGGAGATCGCGTTCCTCTTCCCCTGGGCCGTTGCGCTCGGTGAGCTGGGCCTCTTCGCCTTCTGGGCCATGGTCGTGTTTCTCGGGATCCTGGTCGTTGGCTTCATCTATGAGTGGAAGAAGGGGGCCCTGGAATGGGAATAGAAGGCTTGCTTGAAGAGGGCGTCGTCACCACGACCGCCGACAAGCTGATCAACTGGGCGCGTACCGGCTCGCTCTGGCCCATGACCTTCGGGCTGGCCTGCTGCGCCATCGAGATGATGCACGCGGGTGCGGCACGCTACGACCTCGACCGCTTCGGCATCATCTTCCGCCCGAGTCCGCGTCAGTCCGATGTGATGATCGTGGCCGGAACCCTGGTCAACAAGATGGCGCCGGCGCTGCGCAAGGTCTACGACCAGATGGCCGAGCCGCGCTGGGTCATCTCCATGGGCTCCTGCGCCAATGGCGGCGGCTACTATCACTATTCCTATTCGGTGGTGCGCGGCTGCGACCGCATCGTGCCGGTCGACGTCTATGTCCCCGGTTGCCCGCCGACGGCGGAAGCGCTGCTCTACGGCATCCTGCAATTGCAGGAGAAGATCCGCCGCACCAATACCATCGCCCGCTGAGTCCTTTCGGAGATCATGGTGACACACATCCTGACCCGCACCGCCAGGGTGGACGCGCTCGCCGCGGCCATTCGCGCGCATTTCGCCGAGTCGGACTTCGAGCTGATCGACGCCTTCGACGAGCTGACCCTGGTCGTGCCCGCCGAGCGACTGCTCGACACGGCGCGGACCCTGCGCGATCACGACGACTTCCGCTTCGAGCAGTTGATCGATCTCTGCGGCGTCGACTATGCCGCCTATGGTCGCTCGGAGTGGGAGACCGACGAGGCGTCGACGACGGGCTTCGGGCGTGGCGTCGATCGCGATCTCCGGATCGAGACGGACGATCCCAAGCGTTTCGGCGTGGTGGTCCATCTGCTCTCGCTCGCCCACAACCATCGGTTGCGGCTGCGCGTGCATGTCGGTGCGGATGCGCCCATCGTCGATTCGCTGATCCCGGTCTGGGACGCGGCCAACTGGTTCGAGCGTGAAGCCTTCGATCTCTACGGTATCCTCTTCCGGGGGCATCCGGATCTGCGCCGTATCCTCACCGACTATGGGTTCGTCGGCCACCCGTTCCGCAAGGACTTCCCCGTCAGTGGTCAGGTCGAGATGCGTTACGACCCCGAGCTCAAGCGCGTCGTCTACGAGCCGGTCTCCATCGAGCCGCGCGTGCTGGTGCCGCGCGTGATCCGCGAGGACAGCCGTCACACAGGTTCCGGCGAGGAAGCCCGTCATGCCTGAGATCCGCAATTACACCCTGAACTTCGGCCCTCAGCATCCGTCGGCGCACGGCGTGCTGCGTCTGGTGCTGGAGATGGACGGCGAGGTCATCGAGCGCGCCGATCCGCATATCGGCCTCTTGCATCGCGGCACCGAGAAGCTGGCCGAATACAAGCCGTACAACCAGTCCATCGGCTACATGGATCGTCTGGACTATATATCCATGATGTGCAACGAGCACGGCTATGTGCGCGCGATCGAGAAGCTGCTCGGCGTCCAGGTGCCGGAGCGCGCGCAATACATCCGCACGATGTTCGACGAGATCACGCGCATCCTGAACCATTTGATGTGGCTCGCGGCTCATGCGCTCGACATCGGCGCCATGAGCGTCTTCCTCTACTGTTTCCGTGAGCGCGAGGATCTGCTCGACTGCTATGAGGCGGTCTCGGGGGCGCGGATGCACGCGACCTATTATCGTCCGGGCGGTGTGCATCGCGATCTGCCCGACACCATGCCGCGCTACGAGGGTCAGTCCAAGTGGCACAGTGCGCGCGAGATCGTCCAGCGCAACAGCGCCCGCGACGGCTCGCTGCTCGACTTCATCCAGGACTTCACAGACCGCTTCCCCGGTCATGTCGACGAGTACGAGACCCTGCTCACCGACAACCGTATCTGGAAACAGCGCACGGTCGATATCGGTGTGGTCTCGCCCGAGCGGGCGTTGCAACTCGGCTTCACCGGACCCATGTTGCGCGGCTCGGGCATCGAATGGGATCTGCGCAAGAAGCAGCCCTATGCCGCCTATCATCAGGTCGATTTCGATATTCCGGTCGGCGTGAACGGCGACTGCTACGACCGCTACCTGGTACGCATGGAAGAGATGCGCCAGTCCAACCGCATCATCCGTCAGTGCGTCGATTGGCTGCGCGCCAATCCGGGGCCGGTCTCGATCGACGACCACAAGGTCGTGCCGCCCAAGCGTGCCGAGGTCAAGGAGAGCATGGAAGCCTTGATCCATCACTTCAAACTCTTCACCGAGGGCTATTGTCCGCCGCCGGGCGAGGTCTATGCGGCGGTCGAGGCGCCCAAGGGCGAGTTCGGCTGCTACATCGTCTCGGATGGGGCCAACAAGCCCTATCGGTTGAAGGTGCGCGCGCCCGGTTTTCCGCATCTGGCCGCGCTGGATGAGATGTCCAGGGGCCACATGCTGGCCGACGTGGTGGCCATCATCGGCACACTGGATATCGTGTTCGGGGAGATCGACCGCTGATGAGCTTTCGCAACGCACCCCTGGCCGTCGTGCATGATGTCGACAAATCCGAGCTGTTCACGCCCGAGATCCGCGCGGCCATCGACGCGCACATCGCCAAGTATCCGCCCGAGTGGAAGCAGTCGGCGGTGATGCCGGCGCTGTCCATCGTCCAGGAGGCCAACGGCGGCTGGCTGACGACCGAACTGATGGACGACGTGGCGGCCTATCTCGATATGCCGGCGGTCTCGGTCTACGAGGTTGCGACCTTCTATGGCATGTACGATCTGGAGCCGCAGGGTCGGCACAAGGTCTGTGTCTGCAACAGCATCTCGTGCATGCTCAATGGGTCGGAGGAATTGATCGAGCATGTCGAGCACAAGTACGGCGTCAAGGTGGGCGGGACCACGGCCGATGGGCGGTTTACGCTCAAGGAGGTCGAGTGTCTGGGGGCCTGTCGCGATGCACCGGTGGTGCTGTTGGACAAGGTCTATCACGAGAAGCTGACGCCTGAGGCGCTCGATCAGCTGATCGACGGGTTGGAGTAAAGGGGCATGGTCGAACGTCAGAATACCGTTTGCTTCCGCAATCAGCATCTCGATTTGGCGATCCGGCACACGCTGGCGGCGTATCGCGATCTCGGCGGCTATGCGCAGTGGGAGCGGATTTTGCGTGAGCGTCCCGATCCGGCCGATCTGATCGAGGAAGTCAAGCGCTCGGCTCTGCGTGGGCGCGGCGGCGCGGGCTTTCCGACCGGGTTGAAGTGGAGCTTCATGCCGCGCACGGCACCGGGGCAGAAATATATCGTCTGCAATTCCGACGAGGGCGAGCCGGGCACCTGTAAGGATCGCGATATTCTGCGCTACAACCCGCATCAGTTGATCGAGGGGATGGCGATTGCGGGGTATTGCATCGGCGCGACCGTGGGTTACAACTATATTCGCGGAGAGTTCTACGAGCCGATCGCGCGGTTCGAGGAAGCCGTGCGCGAAGCCTATGCCGCCGGGTTGCTCGGGCGCGATATTCAGGGGTCGGGGGTGAACTTCGATCTCTATGCGCACCTGGGTGCGGGCGCCTATATCTGCGGCGAGGAGACGGCGCTGCTCGAATCCATCGAGGGCAAGAAGGGGCAGCCGCGTTATAAGCCGCCGTTTCCGGCTCAGGTCGGTCTCTATGGGCGGCCGACGACGATCAACAATACCGAGTCGCTGGCGTCGATTCCGGTGATCCTGGAGAAGGGCGGGCAGTGGTTCCTGGAGCAGGGGCGGCCGAACAATGGCGGGCCGAAGCTGTTCTCGGTGTCGGGGCATGTGAATGCGCCGAACAATTTCGAGGTGCCGCTGGGGACGCCGTTCCGGGCGTTGCTGGAGATGGCGGGCGGCGTCAAGGATGGGCGTAAGTTGAAGGCGGTGATTCCAGGCGGTTCCTCGGTGCCTGTGGTGCCGGGCGAGATCATGATGGACGTCGATATGGATTACGACTCGATTGCCAAGGCCGGCTCCATGCTCGGCTCGGGCGCGGTCATCGTGATCGCCGAGGGAACCTGCATGGTCAAGGTGCTCTACAACCTGTCGCACTTCTACATGCATGAGTCCTGCGGTCAATGCACGCCCTGCCGCGAGGGTACCGGCTGGCTGGCGCGGGTCATCAAGCGCATCCTCGACGGCCGGGGGCGTCCCGAGGACTTGGAGCTACTTGATAGCGTCGCCGGACGCATCGGCGGCAAGACCATCTGCGCCCTGGGCGATGCGGCGGCGATGCCGGTGCAGAGTTTCCTCCAGCATTATCGGCATGAGTTTGCGTACATGATCGAGCATGGGCGGAGTCTTGCAGCTTGATGCAAGCTTGAGCCACCTAGGCAGGGTATCTTTTCTGACAAGATGGACTAAGAAGCTGAGTTCGTCTTCAACTTATGAAAAAGCGCAAGCTTCTCCTGAAACTGCTATCCGGTTCCAAGAATATCCGGTTTTCGGAAGCAGTAGTAATAGCTGAAGCTTTCGGCTTCCGATTGGACAGAGTAAATTGAAGTCATCATATTTTCGTTCATCCGAAGATTCCGGAATTGTTGAATCTGCAAGATTTGCAGGGCAAGGCGAAGCCCTATCAAGTCAAGCAATTACTCCAAATTGGCAGAAATTCACAATCTTCAACTGGAAGACGAATCATGAAAGATTATCACATCAACATCTTTATATAGTGATGAAGATGATGGCTACATTGCTGACATTCCGGATTTGAAAGCCTGTTCTGCATTCGGCGAAACGCCGAACGAAGCGTTGACGGAAGTTCTGAAAGCCAAGGAAAGCTGGTTGGCCTCCGCGGAGACGCACAGCAAGCCAATTCCGCCACCAGAATACCGTCCGGTCATCTGATGCGATTTCTCTGTTTTTATATCAAAGCCATAGCTTTTAAAAAGCTGAGTATAAAAGATTAAGTGCCATGACTAGTCTGCTTGAAAAAGCTTTTGATCTTGCTTCAAAGCTTTCCGCTTTAGAGCAAAATATTCTTGCTAGAATACTTCTTGATGAGATTGAGTCAGAAAAAAAATGGGATGAGCTTTTTGCTGAATCGGAAGACTTTTTAGCTCAGATGGCTGTCGAGGCTCTGCGGGAAGAAGCGCAAGGCATGACAACAGAGCTAGACTTTAATAAACTGTGATATCAAAAGCCACCGAAAAATTCTGGAAATGCTTTCGGGTATTGCCGCGCGATATTCAACACAAGGCTAAAGATGCCTATGCCTTATTTCGTGAAGATCCGTGGTATCCAAGTTTGAACTTCAAAAGAGTTCATTCGAGTCTTCCAGTTTACTCCGTGCGCATTACGAAAGATTACAGAGCAGTCGGAATTTTGAGCGGTGAAAAAATCGTGTGGTTTTGGGTGGGAACTCATGCCCAATATGACGGCTTGCTGAGACAGTTGAAAACCGCAAGCTAACTAAGCAGCGGGCATCCGTCATTGTTTCGATCGCCGCATTTCTAGCTCTTAGCTCTAGCGTCGCTTTGCCAAACGAACCGTTGCTGGTCACAGCCGATGCTTCCACGCTGGAGTATGGGAATGAGCAGAAAAATATTAAAGCGTGTCGCACCGCAATAGCGGCATCATCGCTAAAGGCTCCAGTCGGGAGCAGAGCCTACAGGCCCTGCCGGTGAAAAGCCGGTGCCCATTCAAAAATTCCGCCCCTAAGATATAGGGCCGGCTTTCAACCGGAAAGGTTTTGATGACGGACAAGATCAACATCGAGATCGATGGCCGCGTCTGCGAGGCGGCGCCGGGCGAGATGATCATCGCGGTCGCCGATCGCGAGGGCATTTCGATCCCCAGGTTCTGCTATCACAAAAAGCTGTCCATCGCGGCGAACTGCCGGATGTGCCTGGTCGAGGCCGAGCAGGGGGGGCGCCCCTTCCCCAAGCCGGTGCCGGCCTGCGCGACCCCGGTCGGGGAGGGCCTGAAGGTCCGGACCCGCTCGCCCAAGGCGATCGAGGCCCAGCGCGCCACCATGGAGTTCCTGCTCATCAACCATCCGCTCGACTGCCCGATCTGCGATCAGGGCGGCGAGTGCGAGTTGCAGGACGTGGCCATGGGCTATGGCGGCGATGTCTCGCGCTTCAGCGAACGCAAGCGCGTGGTGCTGGACGAGGATCTCGGTCCGCTGATCGCCACCGACATGACGCGCTGCATCCATTGCACCCGCTGCGTGCGTTTCTTCGCCGAGATCGCCGGTGTGCGCGAGCTGGGCGCGACCGGACGCGGCGAGGACATGCGCATCGGCACCTATATCGCCCACGCGGTCACGCACGAGCTGGCGGGCAACGTCATCGATCTCTGTCCGGTCGGGGCGCTGACCTCCAAGCCCTATCGCTTCACCGCGCGGCCCTGGGAGCTGACCGGACGTGCCGGCATCGCGCCGCACGACGGACTCGGCTCCAACCTGCGGCTGCATGTGCGGCGCGGTCAGGTGATGCGCGTGCATCCCAACGACAACGAGGCGGTCAACGAGATCTGGATCTCGGATCGCGACCGCTTCAGCTATGCCGGTCTCAATGGCGCGGATCGTCTGAAAGCACCGATGGTCAAGCGCGACGGTGAGTGGCATCAGGTCGAGTGGACCGAAGCCCTGACCCATGTCGCCGAGCGGCTCAAGGCGGCGGACAGCGCCGACCTGGGCTGGCTGATGGCGCCCAATGCGACGCTGGAAGAACTCTATCTGGCGGCGCGGATCGCGCGCGGTCTGGGTTGCGACAACATCGACCACCGTCTGCGCCGGCAGGATTTCCGCGCCGATGCCGCCGATCCGCTGTTCCCCTGGCTGGGGCTGCCGGTCGCCGAACTGCCGCGACAGAAGGCGATCCTGCTGATCGGCTCGCACATCCGCCAGGAACAGCCGCTGCTCGCACACCGCATTCGTCAGGCCGCGCTGGATGGGGCCGAGGTGCTGTGCGTCAATCCGCTGGAGCTGGAACTCAACCATCGCTCGACCCAGATCCTCAGCGCACCGGCGCGGATGGTTGCGGATCTCGCCGCCATCGCCAAGGCACTCGACGCGCGCGGCTCGGGCGTGCCGGCTGACCTGATCGGCGCGAGCGAACCGACCGACGCGCATGAAGCCTTCGCCCAGGCACTGAAACAGGCGGACGGGCAGGGCGTAGTACTGCTCGGCGCGCTGGCCGAAGCCCATCCCGATTACAGTTTGCTCAAGGCGCTGGCGGGCGTGATCGCTGAAGCGGCCGGTGTGCGCGTCGGCTATCTGCCGGCCGCCGCCAACAGCATCGGCGCGCATCTGGCCGGCGCCCATCCGGCGATCCTGCCCGGTGCGCATCCGGCCGAGACGCCCGGACTGGCCGTCGGCGCCATGCTCGACAAGCCGCTCGCTACCCTGGTGCTCTGGGGCCTGGAGCCGGATCGCGATCTGATCGACCCGGCCCGCGCCATGGCCGCCTGCGAACAGGCAAAGTTCGTCGTCGCCGGCTCGGCCTTCGATGCACCGTCACTGCGCGCGGCCGCCGACGTGCTGCTGCCGATCGGTGCCTTTGCCGAGACCTCCGGCACCTTCGTCAACGCGAGCGGCACCTGGCAGTCGTTCCAGGGCGCCGTGGCCCCGCCGGGCGAGGCGCGTCCGGGCTGGAAGGTGCTGCGTGTCCTGGGCAACCTGCTGGATCTGTCCGGCTTCGAGTATCGCGACACAACCGAGATCCGCGAGGAACTGGCCGCGCTCTGCGCCGAGGCCACGCCCGACAACACCCCGCGCGCGACCCAGGCCGTCGCCGGCCCGACGCTCACCGCCGAGTCGGGCTTGACGCGCGTCGGCGCCGTGCCCTGCTACTCGCTCGACCCGCTGGTGCGTCGCGCCCCGGCACTCGCCCGGATGCCCGGCGCCGAGTTCGCCGTCCGGCTGCATCCGGATCAGGCGGCCGAACTGGGTCTGGCCGCCGGCGACTGTGTGCGCATCACCCAGGGCGAGACCCAGGCCGAGACCCATCTGTTCCTGGATGCCCGAGTCGCGGTCGGCGCGGCGCTCATTCCCGCCGCCGTCCCCGGCAGCGAAGGGCTGGGAGCCATGATGGGTCCGGTCGGACTCGAACGTCTCAGCGGCCGCTCGGCCCACGGCGAGAGAGGATGAGGCAGTCATGATCGAACTATGGAACAGCCTGCCGGTCTTGATCCAAATCCTGCTCAAGATCGCCGCCATCATCCTGCCGCTGCTCGGACTGGTGGCCTACTACACCTATGCCGAGCGCAAGGTCATCGGCTACATGCAGGTACGCATCGGACCCAACCGGGTCGGCTGGCGGGGACTCCTCCAGCCGATCGCCGACGCGGTCAAGCTGCTGATGAAGGAGATCGTCATCCCCACCAGGGCGGACAAGACGCTCTTCCTGCTCGCGCCCATGATCGCCATCGCCCCGGCGCTCGCGGTCTGGGCGGTCTTCCCCTTCGACGAGGGATTGGTGCTGGCCGACATCAATGCCGGACTGCTCTACATCCTGGCGCTCAGCTCGCTCGGGGTCTACGGCATCATCATCGCCGGCTGGGCCTCGAACTCGAAATACGCCCTGCTCGGTGCCATGCGCTCGGCGGCGCAGATGGTCGCCTATGAGATCGCGATGGGCTTCGCGCTGGTCGGGGTGCTGGTCGCGGCCGGAAGCCTCAATCTGGGCGACATCGTCGCGGCCCAGGAAGGGAGCCTCTTCACCTGGTTCTGGCTGCCGCTGCTGCCGCTGTTCGGCGTCTATCTGATCTCGGGCGTCGCCGAGACCAACCGCGCCCCCTTCGACGTCGCCGAGGGCGAGTCCGAGATCGTCGCCGGTTTCCATGTCGAGTATTCGGGCATGGCGTTCGCGGTCTTCTTCCTCGCCGAATATGCCAACATGGTGCTGATCTCGGCCCTGACTGCGCTCATGTTCCTGGGCGGCTGGCTCTCGCCGCTGCCGGCGGACTGGAGCGAAGCCAACCGGCTCCTGGGCGACGGCTTCCACTGGCTGTTGCTCAAGACCTTCGCCTTCATGTTCCTGTTCCTGTGGCTGCGGGCGACCTTCCCGCGCTACCGCTACGACCAGATCATGCGCCTGGGCTGGAAGGTCTTCATTCCGATCACGATCGTCTGGATCCTGGTCGTGGCGCTCGCGGTGGTCTATCGACTGCCGCCCTGGTGGTCGGCGTGATCTGGAGACCTGAGATGTTGCAAACCGCCCGCGACTATCTGCGCAGTCTGACCCTGTCCGAGCTCTTCAAGGGGCTGTCGGTGACGGGCCGGTACTTCTTCAAGCGCAAGTTCACCGTCCAGTATCCGGAAGAAAAGGCGCCGATCTCGCCACGCTTCCGCGGACTCCATGCCCTGCGCCGCTATCCCAACGGAGAGGAACGCTGCATCGCCTGCAAGCTGTGCGAGGCGGTCTGTCCGGCGCTGGCCATCACCATCGAATGCGAACCGCGCGAAGACGGCTCGCGCCGCACCACGCGCTACGACATCGATCTGTTCAAGTGCATCTACTGCGGCTTCTGCGAGGAGTCCTGTCCGGTCGATTCGATCGTGGAGACCGGCATCTATGAATACCACTTCGAGACGCGCGGCGAGCACATCCTGACCAAGGACAAGCTGCTCGAAATCGGCGACAAATACGAAGCCGAGATCGCCGCCGCACGCGCGGCCGACGCGCCCTATCGTTGAGCGGGACGACACCTCATGGCTGAAAAATTGATCTTCTATGTCTTGGCGGTCATCACGCTCTGGGCGTCGGTGATGGTCATCACCCGCAAGAACCCGGTGCATTCGGTGCTGTTCCTGGTGCTGGCCTTCGTCACCAGTGCCGGACTCTGGGTGCTGCTGGAGGCCGAATTCCTCGGCATCGTGCTGATCCTGGTCTATGTCGGCGCGGTGATGGTGCTGTTCCTGTTCGTCGTCATGATGCTCGACATCGATCTGGCGACCATCCGTGCCGGCTTCGTGCAGAATCTACCGCTGGCGGGGCTGATCGCGGCGATCATGGCGGTCGAGATCCTACTCATCGTCGGGCCGGGCAACTTCGGCCTAGACGCCTTCCCCAAGCCCGAGCCGCTGGGGGCCGAAGTCAGCAATACCCGTGAACTGGGCCTGCTGCTCTATTCGGTCTACATCTATCCGGTCGAGATCGCCGCCTTGATCCTGCTGCTGGCCATCGTCGCCGCCATCCGGCTCACGCTGCGCCGGCGTCCCGACAACAAATACGTCGATCCGGCCAGACAGGTACGGGTGCGCAAGGGACCGGATCGGGTGCGGCTGGTCAAGATGGCCGCCGAGGACGTGGTCCCGGTCGCTACCGCCGAGAAGGGAGAGAGCCAATGATCGCGCTGTCGGACTATCTGATCCTGGGCGGGTTGCTGTTCGCCATCGCCGTGGCCGGGATCTTCCTCAACCGCAAGAACCTGATCCTGCTGTTGATGTGCGTCGAACTGATGCTGCTCGCGGTGAACATGAACTTCGTCGCCTTCTCGCACTTCCTGGGCGACATGACGGGGCAGGTCTTCGTCTTCTTCATCCTCACCGTGGCGGCGGCTGAAGCGGCCATCGGGTTGGCCATCCTGGTGGTGCTGTTCCGCAACCGCCGCACCATCAACGTCGAGGATCTCGACGCGCTCAAGGGTTAAACGATGGAAAACGTCTATCTGACCATTGTGCTCGCGCCGCTGCTCGGCGCCATCGTCGCCGGCTTCTTCGGCGGGCGGATCGGACGCCGGGGCGCACATCGCGCCACCATCGCGGGCGTGGCCGTCTCAGCCGTGCTGTCGCTGTGGGTGCTGGCGCGCTTCATCTGGGGTGAGGCGACGGTCTTCAACGGCCCGGTCTACACCTGGCTGGTCTCGGACGGGATGCATTTCGAGGTCGGCTTCCTGGTCGACAAGCTGACGGCGGTGATGATGGCCACCGTCACCTTCGTCTCGCTCATGGTGCATCTCTACACCATCGGCTACATGGCCGACGACGAGCACAACTGGCCGCACGGGGCGCTGTCGGGCAAGAACAGCTATCAGCGCTTCTTCAGCTATATCTCGCTGTTCACCTTCTCGATGCTGATGCTGGTGATGTCGAACAACTTCATGCAGTTGTTCTTCGGCTGGGAGGCGGTGGGTCTGGTGTCCTATCTGCTGATCGGCTTCTGGTCGACGCGCGAGAGTGCGGTGTTCGCCAACCTCAAGGCGTTCCTGGTCAACCGCGTGGGTGACTTCGGGTTCATTCTCGGCATTGCGGCGATCGGCATGTATTTCGGCTCGATGGACTATGCCGAAGTCTTCGCCCAGGCGCCCGCGCACGCCGACACCCAGGTCGCGCTCTTCGGCGGGGTATCGCTGATGACGCTGATCGGCATCCTGCTCTTCATCGGCGCCATGGGTAAGTCGGCGCAGGTGCCGCTGCACGTCTGGCTGCCGGATTCGATGGAGGGTCCGACCCCGATCTCGGCCCTGATCCATGCCGCGACCATGGTCACGGCGGGCGTGTTCATGGTGGCGCGGATGTCGCCGCTCTATGAACTGTCGGAGACGGCGCTGAGCTTCATCCTGATCGTCGGCGCGAGCACGGCGTTCTTCATGGGCCTGATCGGTCTGGTGCAGAACGACATCAAGCGCGTGGTCGCCTATTCGACCCTGTCGCAGCTCGGCTACATGGTGACGGCGCTCGGCGCTTCGGCCTATGCGGCGGGCATCTTCCATCTGATGACCCATGCCTTCTTCAAGGCGCTGCTGTTCCTGGCCGCCGGTTCGGTCATCATCGCCCTGCATCACAAGCAGGACATCAGCCACATGGGCGGTCTGCGCAAGTACATGCCGATTACCTGGCTGACCGCCCTGATCGGCTCGCTGGCGCTGATCGGCTTTCCCGGTTTCTCCGGCTTCTTCTCCAAGGACGCCATCATCGAAGCGGTGGGGCATTCCGAACTCTTCGGCGCGGGCTATGCGTCGCTGCTGCTGACGGCGGGCGTCTTCGTCACGGCGCTCTACAGTTTCCGCATGTATTTCCTGGTCTTCCATGGCCGCGAGCGCATGGACGAGCACACCCGGCATCATCTGCACGAGTCGCCCTGGGTGGTGACGGTGCCGCTGGTGCTGCTGGCGATTCCGTCGGTGTTCATCGGCTGGTTTGCCGTCGAGCCGATGCTGATCGGCGACTGGTGGACGACCGGCGACTGGAGTCCGATCGTCGTCGCCGCGTCGCATGACACGCTCCAGCCGTTGCGCGAGCACTGGCACGGTCAGGCGGCCTTCGTCGAGCATGGGACGCACGCCTTGCCCTTCTATCTGGCGATGGCGGGTCTGGCGCTGGCGGCGCTCATCTGGTGGGTGCTGCACGCCTGGAATCCGCGCATCGACGAGCTGCTCCAGGTGTTCGGCGGGCCGGTGACGCGCGTGCTCCAGGACAAGTACGGTTTCGACGACTTCAACCAGCGTTTCTTTGCAGGCGGCAGTCGCGATCTGGGGCGCAAGCTCTGGATCACGGGCGACCGTACCGTCATCGATGGTGCGATGGTCAACGGCTCGGCGCGTACCGTCGGGCGGCTGGCGCTGCACTTCCGACATCTCCAGACCGGATATCTCTACCACTACGCCATTGCGATGATCGTCGGGCTGGTCGGCCTGCTGACGGTCTTCGTGACGCTCTGACGCCGATAAGGGAGAAGACTTGGCATGAACGCTTTACCCTTACTCACGCTGACCATCTGGCTGCCGATCATCGGCGGGTTGGTGGTGCTGGCGAGCGGCGATCAGGAAAAGACGCTGTCGAAATGGACGGCGCTGGCCTTCGCGGTGCTGACCTTTGTGGTCAGTCTGGGGCTATGGATCGGCTTCGACCCGACCACCGCCGAGATGCAGTTCGTCGAACGCGCGCCCTGGATTCCGAGCTTCAACGTCGAATACTTCCTCGGCGTCGATGGGCTGTCGATGCCGCTGATCGTGCTGACGACCTTTATCTCGATCTTCGTCATCATCGCCGGCTGGGAGGTCATCCGTTACAAGCCGAGCCAGTACATGGCGGCGTTTCTGATGATGGAAGGCATCATGGTCGGCGTGTTCTCGGCGCTCGACGCGGTGCTGTTCTATGTGTTCTGGGAGGCGATGCTGATTCCGATGTTCATCATCATCGGGGTCTGGGGCGGGCCGAACCGGGTCTATGCGACCATCAAGTTCTTTATTTATACCTTCCTCGGATCGGTGTTCATGCTGGTCGCGCTGATCTATATGTACTTCCAGTCGGGCAGTTTCAGCATTCTGGATTTCCATGCGCTCGAACTGGGGATGACGGCGCAGACGCTGATCTTCATCGCGTTTTTCCTGGCGTTTGCGGTCAAGGTGCCGATGTTTCCGGTGCATACCTGGTTGCCGGATGCGCACGTCGAGGCGCCGACCGGCGGTTCGGTGATTCTGGCGGCGATCATGCTCAAAATCGGCGGGTATGGTTTTCTGCGGTTCTCGCTGCCGATCACGCCGGATGCGAGCGCGGATCTGGCTTGGGTCATTATTGCGCTGTCGTTGATCGCGATCGTTTATATCGGTTTCGTGGCGCTGGTGCAGCAGGATATGAAGAAGCTGATCGCTTATTCGTCGATTGCGCACATGGGTTTTGTGACGCTGGGCTTTTTTATCGTCTTTAGTCTGACGCTCAATCCGAGCGTGACGGGTGGGGCGGTGATGGGCATCGAGGGCGGCATGGTGCAGATGATCTCGCATGGGTTCATCTCGGGGGCGCTCTTCCTGTGTGTCGGGGTGCTCTATGATCGGGTTCATTCGCGTGAAATCGCCGATTATGGCGGTGTCATCAATACGATGCCCTGGTTTGGGGCGTTCATGGTCTATTTCGCGATGGCCAATGCCGGATTGCCGGGGACGTCGGGATTCGTCGGCGAGTTCATGGTGATTCTGGCGACCTTCAAGGCGAGTTTCTGGTGGGCGCTGCTGGCGGCGACGACGTTGATTCTGGCGGCGGCCTTTACGCTGTGGATGGTCAAGCGGGTCGTCTTCGGCGAGGTCAAGAACGAGAAGGTCGCGGCTTTGGCCGATTTGGATTTGCGGGAGCGGATCAATCTGGGGGCGCTGGCGGCGGTGGTGCTGCTGTTTGGGCTGTGGCCCGCGCCGCTGGTCAACGTCATGCATGTGACGGTTGAGAACTTGGTCGAGCAAGTCGGGGTCTGCAAGCTGCCTGAGGCGGAGCGTGGGGAGTGTGTCCTAGCCCAGCCCGAGACCGTCGCCAGCGTTGCGCGCTGATCCATCCTGAATAACCGAACAACGGATTTGGAATGCCCATGACATTCGACGCAGCCAATCTGCTCCCCATCCTGCCCGAGATCGCCATCCTCGTGACCGCGAGCGTGGTGCTGATCCTGGATCTTTATCTCAAAGACCAGGACAAGGGCCTCAACCACAGCCTGACCCTGCTCGGTCTGGTGATCGCCATCGCGCTGACCGGCCTCGTCGGCGGCGGCGAGGCTCAGGTGTTCTTCGACGGCAACCTGATCCGCGACGCCATGACCGACCTGCTGCGGGGCGCGATCCTCATCGTCAGCATCCTGACCTTCGTCTATGCGCGCCCCTGGCTCCAGGATCGCGGGATGCTGGTCGGCGAGTTCTATGTCCTCGGACTGCTGGCCGTGCTCGGAATGCTGATCATGGTCTCGGCCAACGGCTTCCTGACCCTCTATCTGGGCCTCGAACTCCAGGCACTCGCCCTCTATGCCCTGGTCGCCTTCGACCGCGACTCCAGCAAGGGCGCCGAGGCCGCGATGAAATACTTCGTGCTCGGCGCGCTCGGCTCGGGTCTGCTGCTCTATGGCGTCTCGATGATCTATGGCGCAACCGGCTCGATCGAATTCGGCCCGGTCGCCGCCGCCGTCGCCGAGCAGGGGATGTCGAACAAAGTGCTGGTATTCGGCATCGCCTTTCTGGTGATCGGCATCGGCTTCAAGTTCGGCGCCGTGCCCTTCCACATGTGGGTGCCCGACGTCTATGAGGGCGGGCCGACCCCGGCCGTGCTGATCCTGAGCAGCGCGCCCAAGATCGCCGCCTTCGCGCTGGCGGTGCGGATGCTGGTCGATGGTCTGCCGACGCTCCACCCGGACTGGCAGGGAATGCTGGTCATCCTGGCCGTGCTCTCCATGGGTCTGGGCAATCTGGTCGCCATCGCCCAGTCCAACATCAAGCGGATGCTGGCCTATTCGACCATCTCGCATGTCGGCTTCATCTTCCTGGGACTGCTGGCGGGCTCCGAGCAGGGATTCGCCGCCGCCATGTTCTACACCATCGTCTATGCCGTGATGTCGGCGGGCGCGTTCGGCATCCTGCTGATCCTGAGCCGTCAGGGCTTCGACGCCGAGCGGCTGGAGGATCTCAAGGGCCTGAACGACCGCGATGCCTGGTACGCCGCCATGATGGCGCTGATCATGTTCTCCATGGCCGGTGTGCCGCCGACGGTCGGCTTCATGGCCAAGCTGCTGGTGCTGGAGGCCGTGATCCGGATCGATATGGTCTGGCTGGCGCTGGTCGCCGTGTTCTTCTCGATCATCGGCGCCTTCTACTATCTGCGGGTAGTCAAGTTCATCTACTTCGACAAGCCCGCCGAGGATGCGCCGGCGCTGGTCACGAGCAGCGGGGTGCGCTTCGCCATGTCGCTCAACGGTCTGGCACTGCTGGCACTCGGACTGTTTCCGGCCGGACTGCTCACGATCTGTCAGGCCGCGTTCTAGCGGTCGGTGGCGGCGGTTGTCTCCGACAACCCGCGCAAGCTACTATGTCGCCTTATTTTCAGGCATCGTTTGAGCGGGGTTGGAGCATGTTTCGCGGCAGCATCGTGGCACTCGTCACGCCCATGCACGCCGATGGGGAGATCGATGACGCGAGCCTGCAACGACTCGTCGATTTCCATGTCGCGCAGGGTACCTCGGCCATCGTCTCGGTCGGCACCACGGGCGAGTCGGCCACGCTCGACGAGGACGAACACTGCGCCGTCATCCGGCGCACGGTCGAGTTCGCCGCCGGGCGTCTCCCGGTCATCGCCGGCACCGGCGCCAACTCGACCCGCGAGGCGATCACGCTCACGCGCTGCGCCCGCGAGGCCGGGGCCGATGCCGCGCTGCTGGTGACGCCCTACTACAACAAGCCCACCCAGCAGGGAATCTATCTGCACCACAAGGCCGTCGCCGAAGCCGTCGACATCCCGCAGATCCTCTATAACGTCCCAGGCCGCACCGCCTGCGACATGCTCCCCGAGACCGTCGCCCGGCTCGCCGAGATCGACAACATCGTCGGTCTCAAGGAGGCCACCGGCGATCTGGCGCGCGTCGAGCGTCTGCGCGCCGACTGCGGCCCGGACTTCGCGCTCTACAGCGGCGACGACGCCACCGCGCGCGAGTTCATGCTGCACGGCGGCGACGGCGTCATCTCGGTGACGGCCAATGTCGCGCCGCGTCTGATGCAGGCCATGTGCGAGGCCGCGCTCGCCGGCGATCGCGAACGCGCCGAGGCGATCGATGGCCGGCTCGCGGCCCTCCATCGCGATCTCTTCGTCCAGTCCAACCCGATTCCGGTCAAGTGGGCCGTCGCCGAGATGGGACTCTGCCAGGCCGGTATCCGCCTGCCCCTGACCTGGCTGACCGAGGAGTGCGAGCCGCGCGTGCGTCAGGCCATGGTCCGGGCCGGACTGCTGTGACACCTGTAACCCGACCAAACGATTTCCAGGTTGAGAGGTTCTTGACTGTGAGACCAGGTTTCAAGCGTGTCTTGGCGCTCGTTCTCTTCATGCCGCTGCTGACGCCGGCGGGTTGCAGTATGAGCAAGATCCAGGACAACCTGCCCGATCAGCGTCTCGTCTACAAGAAACAGCGCGAGGCGTCCGAGAATCTCGAGATCCCGCCGGATCTGACCGCCGGCAGCTTCGACGACGCGCTCGATATTCCAGCCGGCGATCGGCCGACGACCTTCTCCGAATATGCCGGCAGCCGCGAGCAGCGCCAGCGGGTCGCCAGTCGCGGCGACGTGCTGCCCGAGGTCCGAAACGTCGAACTCAAACGAAGCGGCAACGAGCGCTGGCTCGAGGTCCAGGCCACGCCCCAGGTTGTCTGGCCGCGACTCATCTCCTTCTGGCGCGAGCAGGGCATCCTGCTGACCGAGCAGAATCCGACACTCGGCGTGATGCGCACCGACTGGCTCGACAACCGCGCCGAGATCCGCAAGGACTTCGTCACGCGCATGGTGAGCAAGATCGCCGAAGGCATCTATTCGACCTCGACGCGCGATCAGTACAGTCTGCGCATCGAGGACGGGATCAAGCCGGGCACCACCGACATCCGCCTGACCCATCGCGGCATGGCCGAGCGTCTGGTCACGGACGGCATCGGCGACAGCAGCCGCACCATCTGGGAGCCGAGCGGCTCCGACAGCGAGAAGGAGGCCGAGATGCTGCGGCGTCTCATGGTCTATCTGGGCGCCTCCCAGTCCAGGGCGGCCGGCGCCGGAACTGAGGTCGCGGCCACAGGTCAGCCGGTCGGCGCCAACACGCACCTGTCCGTCGAGGGCGGCGTACCCGTCATCCTGATTCCGCAGGAGTTCCGTTCCGCGTGGCGGCTAACCGGAACCGCGCTCGACCGCGCCGGTTTCTCCGTCGAGGATCGCGACCAGACTCAGGGTGTCTACTATGTCCGCTATGCCGGTCGCGGCGGTCCGGACGGCGGTCCGCCGCCCGACGGCAAGAAGCCCGGCCTCATGTCGCGCATGGCCTTCTGGCGCAAGGACGAGGTCGACAGCGTCAAGCAGTATCAGGTCAGGGTCAGCGGCAACGAGACCGAGTCGCGCGTGACCGTGCTCGCCGCCGACGGAACACCGGACCCCAGCCCGAACAGTCAGCGTATCCTGGGTCTGCTCCAGGAACAGATGCGCTGAGTCGAGGCCTGCTGTGCCGACGGCCCGCGCGCGCAGGCGGGCTGTCGAGTCTCTCGAATGGCGGAGGCAATCGAGTGGTCGATATCGATATATGTTATCGATTCATGAGATCCGACTAAACGATTGGCCTCCAGCCCTGTCTATCCCTATCCCTCATCCCAGGCTCGACGATGCGTCGAGACCAACGTACTTCACGTCAACGAAGCCACGAATGGAGAGAGCGATGGACAAGAACACAACGACGACGGCAGGCCAATGCCCGGTGATGCACGGCGGTAACACGGCGGCCGGATCCTCGAACATGGACTGGTGGCCGAAGGCGCTCAATCTCGACATCCTGCATCAGCACGACACCAAGACCAATCCGCTGGACCCCGACTTCGACTATCGCGCGTCGAAGGCAAGCCCGATCCGCTCAAGACGGCGCATGATGTGCGTGTGACCTTTGCGCGCATGGCGATGAACGACGAGGAGACCGTCGCCCTGACCGCCGGCGGCCACACGGTCGGCAAGTGTCACAGCAATGGCGACGCCAAGTTACCGGGACCGGACCCCGAGGGCGCGGATGTCGAGGATCCGTCGATCCGTCTCAATCCGATCATGACCGACGCCGATATGGTGATGAAGATGGATCCGGCGTATCGCAAGATCTCGGAGCGGTTCTATCAGGATCCTGAGTATTTTGCCGAGACCTTCGCGCGGGCCTGGTTCAAGCTGACGCATCGCGATCTGGGGCCGAAGACGCGCTATATCGGTCCGGATGCGCCGCAGGAGGATCTGATCTGGCAGGATCCGGTACCGGCCGGCCGGGCGGATTATGATGTGGCGGCGGTCAAGGCGCGGATCGCAGCCAGTGGGCTGAGTGTCGCCGACATGGTGGCAACGGCCTGGGGGACAGTGCGCGGACCTTCCGGGGGTCGGACAAGCGGGTGGGGCCAATGGGGCGCGTCTCCGGCCGGCGCCGCAGAAGGACTGGGGGGGTAATGAGCCGGCGCGGTTGGCGCGGGTGCTGAGCGTGCTCGAACCCATCGCGGCCGAGAGTGGCGCCAGTGTGGCCGATGTCATCGTGCTGGCGGGTGGTGTTGGGATCGAGCAGGCGGCCAAGGCGGCTGGGTTCGATATTGAGGTGTCTTTTGCGCCTGGGCGCGGCGATGCCACGGACGAGATGACGGATGTGGAGTCGTTCGAGGTGCTGGAGCCGCTGCACGATGGCTATCGCAACTGGCTCAAGCGTGACTATGTCACCCAAGTTGCCGCCCTCTGAGACTCAGAAGAGGAAATTGAGACTACAGGCCGGGATGAAGAAAGCGGTCTTGAGTTCGAATCCGGCGGCGGTCACGCTATGGATATGTTTGGGCAACAGGCGTTCGAGCAAACTGCCGGAGGTTTCAATAGCGTGACGGGCCTGTGACATCAGAGTACTCTGCTCGCGCGGTGTTGTAGGGGTACGACACAATGCAAGCTAACCCCGATGGATGTCAACCCTTCAAGGTGGCAACTTGGGTGTTATACTGCCTCGACTCATTTCACGCCCTGCCCGGGTGGCGAAATTGGTAGACGCAAGGGACTTAAAATCCCTCGACTTCGGTCATGCCGGTTCGAGCCCGGCCCCGGGCACCATGCATTTCATACGGCTTGGGTCGTCGTCGACCGGCGCGGGTGTAATTCCGGCACGGCCTTGCCGCGAAGACAGGCGATTCGATACCTCCCCATGAGCATCCCCGAGCTGAACGTCCGGATCCAGCGTCCCACAGGCTGGCGCGATCGTCTCCATAGCTACTATCTGCTGGTGCGTCTGCATCGGCCGATCGGCATCTTCCTGCTGATGTGGCCGGCGCTCTGGGCGCTGTGGCTGGCCGGCGAGGGGCAGCCGCACTGGTCGGTGGTGCTGATCTTCGTGCTGGGCGTGGTGCTGATGCGCTCGGCCGGTTGCGCCATCAACGATTACGCCGATCGCGACTTCGACGGCCATGTGGCGCGCACCAATCAGCGTCCGCTGGCCACGGGGCAGGTGACGCCGCGCGAGGCGATCGGGGTGTTCATCGTCCTGAGCCTGATCGCCTTCGCCCTGGTGCTGCAACTGAACCGGCAGACCGTTGCACTGTCCTTCGTCGCCCTGGCGCTGACCTTCGTCTATCCCTTCATGAAGCGCTTCACCCATGTGCCGCAGCTCTTTCTCGGCGCGGCCTTCGGCTGGGCGATCCCCATGGCCTTCACCGCCGTCACCGGCAGCATTCCGTTCTATGCCTGGGTGCTGTTCGTCGCGACCCTGATCTGGGCGCTCGTCTACGACACCCAGTACGCCATGGTCGATCGCGAGGACGATCTCAAGATCGGCATCAAGTCGACCGCCATCCTCTTCGGACGCTGGGACCGGTTGACGATCGGGCTGTTGCAGCTCCTCATGCTCGGGCTGCTGGTCTGGATCGGCGAGGAGACGGGGCGGGGCGTCTTCTATCAGCTCGGACTGCTGGCGGCGGCCGCGCTGGCGGTCTATCAGCAATATCTGATCCGCCGACGCGATCCGTCGCTCTGTTTCCAAGCCTTCCTCAACAACAACTACTTCGGCATGGCCGTCTTCACCGGCTTGGTCCTCGACTACGCTGTTGCCTGATCAGAAATCGACGTCGGCCACGGCGTAGATTCCGCGAGCGTTGCGGAAATAATTCTTGTAGTCGAGCCCATAGCCATAGAGATAGCGGTCGGGCACCCGGATGCCGACCACATCGGCCTCGCAGGCATGATCGTGCTCCTTTTCGACCAGCACTGCCGAGGTCACGCTCGCCGCGCCGTCCTCTTGGCAGGCCCGCACGATCTGCTCCAGCGTGATGCCCTCGTCGAGGATGTCGTCGAGCACCAGTACATGCTCGCCGCGAATGGCCTCGGACGGACGATGGCGCCAGCCGATCTCGCCGCCGCGCGTGGCTCCCTGGTAGCGGCTGGCATGGATGTAGTCGAGCCTGAGTTGGAAATCGAGCCGGGGCAGCAGCAGCCCGGCGACGACGGTCGCGCCGGTCATGACGCAGAGCACCAGCGGATCCTTGTCCGCCAGGCGCACAGTCAGATCGGCCGCCATGCGATCGAGCGCGGCCTCCATTTCCTCGGCCGTGGCCAGGCATTCGGCACGGTTCGCAACGGCGGCGTAAGTCTGTGGGTCGAGCTTCATGATTGGGTTCTTGGCTCCGGAGTCGTGGGATCGTCGAGCGGCAGCTCGAGCGAATCATGGGATTCGAGTTCGGCGATATGGCCCAGGGCGCGATGCCATTCGGGGCTTTCGTGCAGGCGGACGCGATCGAGCGGCTTGCGCCCGTGCATCCGTAGCAGCCGCAGACTGGTCGCGGGGTCGCGATGGTCTTTGAAGGCCGCAAGAATCGAAACAGCCGCCGGACGATTGTTGCAGATCAGCAGCATATCGCAACCGGCCGCCGCTGCGGCTTGAGCCCGCTCGACATGGCTACCCCCCGCGCCGGCCGCCTCCATATTGAGATCGTCGCTGAAGATGACGCCCTGGAATCCGAGCTGCCGGCGCAGGATCTCGCGCAACCAGATCGGAGAGAACCCGGCCGGGCGCGGATCGATGCGCGGATAGATCACATGCGCCGGCATCATCGCCTCCAGCCCCTGGTCGATGAGACGGCGGAAGGGCACCAGATCCTCCAGATCCAGATCGACGAAAGGACGCTCGTCGTGCGGCAGTTCCGTATGCGAATCGGCCTCGACCCCGCCATGCCCCGGAAAATGCTTGCCGACGCTGGCCATGCCCGCCTGACGCGCACCGCGCATCCAGCTCGACGCCAGCTCGCCGACCGCCTGCGGATCAGGGCTGAATCCGCGATCACCGATCACCCGGCTGATGCCCCGATCCAGATCCAGCACGGGCGCGAAGCTGAAATCCACCCCGACCGCGCGCAACTCGGCGGCCATCAGCCAGGCGATGGATTCGCAGACGGCACGCGCATGCGCCGGACGCTCGCGATGGAGCAGGCCCAGACGCCCTGCCGGCGGCAGGCGCGTGAAGCCGTCGCGGAAACGCTGCACCCGTCCGCCTTCCTGATCGACGCCGATCAGCAGTGCCGGCTCGCGCACCGCATGGATGGCGGCCGTCAGCGCCGCGAGCTGCTCGGGCGATTCGTAGTTGCGCGCAAAGAGGATGACGCCACCGACGGCCGGATGGCGCAGCAGTTCGCGATCCTCGGCGTCGAGCGCCGTTCCCGCGAGATCGAGCATGATGGGGCCGAGTGGCATGGGCAAACCCGTCGCTGAGGCATTCGGCGCCAGCTTAGCGAGCCGACAGACGGGCGGCAACCCGAAACGCGGAACCCATCACAGTTTCCGAACTCCAATCCGCGCTCAAACCCTGATAAGCTCCGGTCGACAGGGAGTCATCGCGAACCACCCCATTGGATTTACAGCCCCAGACCCGATCTAACCCGTCAAGACAGGCGAGGGTCCAGACACCGCGCCCCGACTCCAGATCCGGTCAACGAGGACAGCTCCGAACCATGAATGCCAAGATCCTGAACATCCTACTCTGGATTGCCGTCTCCTTCTGGCTGGTGATGATGCTCAACAGCCTCACCACCTCCGAACAGATCGAGGCGCGCAATCTCAGTTACAGCCAGTTCCTGCAGGAACTCTCCAGCGGCGCCGTCCAGGAGGTCACGATTCAGGACGAGACCATCAAGGGGGTGCGCAGCGACGGCTCGCGCTTCGAGACCTATGATCCGGGCGATCCGGGGCTGGTGGGCGATCTGCTCAAGCACGATGTGGTCATCCGCGCCAAGCCGCCGGAACAGCCGAGTATCTTCATGCAACTGGTCGCCGCCTGGTTGCCGTTCATCGTGCTGGCCGGGATCTGGATCTGGTTCATGCGTCGCAGTGCCGGCGGCGGTTCGGGCGGTCTGTTCAATTTCGGCAAGAGCCGCGCGCGCCGGCACGCCGAGGGCGAGGTGCGCGTGACCCTGCGCGACGTGGCCGGCGTCGAGGAGGCCAAGGAAGAGGTCGGCGAGCTGGTCGACTTCCTGCGCAATCCGCAGAAGTTCTCCAACCTGGGCGGACGCATCCCGCGCGGTGTGCTCATGGTCGGCCCGCCCGGTACGGGTAAGACGCTGCTGGCGCGCGCTATCGCCGGCGAGGCCAAGGTGCCCTTCTTCAGCATCTCCGGCTCGGACTTCGTCGAGATGTTCGTCGGTGTCGGCGCCTCGCGCGTGCGCGACCTGTTCGAGCAGGCCAAGAAACATGCGCCCTGCATCATCTTCATCGACGAGATCGACGCGGTCGGGCGCAAGCGCGGCGCCGGTCTCGGCGGCGGGCACGACGAGCGCGAGCAGACCCTCAACCAGCTCCTGGTCGAGATGGACGGCTTCACCGGCAACGAGGGCGTGATCGTGATCGCCGCGACCAACCGCGCCGACGTGCTCGATCCGGCGCTGCTGCGTCCGGGGCGCTTCGACCGTCAGGTGGTGGTCGGTCTGCCGGATCTGGCCGGACGTGCGGCGATCCTGGAAGTCCACATGCGCAAGGTGCCGATCGCCGAGGATGTCGATGCACGCACCATCGCGCGCGGCACGCCTGGCTTCTCGGGTGCGGATCTGGCCAATCTGGTCAACGAGGCCGCACTGTTCGCCGCGCGTTCCGGTCGCGAAGAGGTCGGCATGGACATGTTCGAGAAGGCCAAGGACAAGATCATGATGGGCGCCGAGCGGCGCAGCATCGTGATGTCCGAGTCCGAGAAGAAGCTCACCGCCTATCACGAGGCCGGACATGCCATCGTCGGGCGGCTGGTGCCCGAGCACGACCCGGTGCACAAGGTCAGCATCATCCCGCGCGGTCGGGCGCTGGGCGTGACCCTGTTCTTGCCCGAGCGCGACCGTTACAGCATGAGCAAGCGTCAGCTCGAAAGCCAGATCTCCAGTCTGTTCGGCGGACGTCTGGCCGAGGAGATGATCTTCGGACCCGAGCAGGTGACGACCGGGGCCTCGAACGACATCGAGCGTGCCACCGACATCGCGCGCAACATGGTCACGCGCTTCGGGTTGTCCGACAGCATGGGGCCGCTGGCCTATGCCGAGGACGAGGGCGAGGTGTTCCTGGGCCGTTCGGTGACGCAGCAGCGTCAGGTCTCGCCCGAGACGGCGCTGGCGATCGATCAGGCGGTGCGCGACATCATCGACCGCAACTATCAGCGCACCAAACGGATACTGGAGGAGCATCTCGATAAGCTCCACACCATGGCCGAGGCGCTCCTGACCTACGAAACCATCGGCAAGGACCAGATCGACGACATCATGGCCGGTCGGCCGATGCGCGAGCCGGAGGAGCATGGCGGCGGTCGTCCGACGACCAAGGCCGACGGCGGCAGTGGGGCGACCCAGGGTAAGGGCGCTCCCGGTCAGCCGCCGATCGCTATCGGCGGAGTCTGAGTGTCCCGCGCCTCATCGGGCGGTGTCGAGACCGCCCAAAGATGAAAGCCCCGCTTCGGCGGGGCTTTTTGTTGCGTCAAGAACGATCGCGGGGGAGTGCTCAGCGTTGGGCGGCCTGTTGAGCCGGCGTGCGCGCCTTGATGGAGAGCGCGTGCAGCTCGCCGCCGGCGACCTGCTCCCGGACCGTCTCCATGATGAGACGCTCGCGCTTGAGCAGCGACAGTCCCTCGAAGGCCTCGCTGACGACGATGGCCTCGAAATGCTCGCCATCCCCCGTGACCTGGACCTCGGCTCCGGGTAAGCCAGTACGAATCAGTTCTGCAACGGCTTCGGTTTCCAAGTAGGAATCCTCCAGTATGAAATCTCGATTTACAGCTCGCGGGTAGCGAGGAACCGTACATCCGGCCAGCGTTCCTCGGCCAGGCTCAGATTGACCATCGTCGGGGCCAGATAGACGAGCTGATCGTCGCCATCGAGCGCCAGGTGCTCGTAACACTTCTCCTTGAAGCGCTCCAGCATCCTGGGATCGTCGCACCGGATCCAGCGCGCGGTCTTGACGCTGACCGCCTCGACCACGGCATCGACGCCGTATTCGGCCTTCAACCGATAGGCCGCGACATCGAACTGGAGCACGCCGACCGCGCCCAGGATCAGATCGTTGTTCTTCAGCGGCCGGAACGACTGAGTGGCGCCTTCCTCCGAGAGTTGCAGGACGCCCTTATGCAACGCCTTCATCCGCAGCGGATCCCTGAGCACCACGCGCCGGAAGAGTTCGGGCGCGAAATAGGGGATGCCCTCGTACTTGAGATCCTCGCCCTCGGTGAAGGTGTCGCCGATCTGGATGGTGCCGTGATTGTGCAGACCGATGATGTCGCCCGGCCAGGCTTCCTCGACGTGACGGCGCTCGTCGGCCTGGAAGGTGATGGCATTGGCGACCTGGATGCTCTTGCCGATGCGCGCGTGACGCATCTTCATGCCCTTCTTGTAGCTGCCCGAACACACGCGCATGAAGGCGACGCGGTCGCGATGCGCCGGGTCCATGTTCGCCTGGATCTTGAACACGAAGCCGGTGAAGGCCGACTCGCCCGGATCGACGGTGCGCTGGCGGGTCTCGCGCGCACGCGGCGGCGGGGCGTAACTGACGAAGGCATCGAGCAGTTCGCGCACGCCGAAGTTGTTGATCGCCGAGCCGAAGAACACCGGCGTCTGCTTGCCGGCCAGATAGGCGTCGAGATCGAGCGGATGGCTGGCGCCCTCGACCAGTTCCAGCTCCTCGCGCAGCTCCTGGGCCTGATCGCCGAGCACCTCGTCCATGCGCGGATTGTCGAGTCCCTCGATGATCTCTCCCTCGACGATCTTGCCGCCGTGCCGGGCGGTGAACAGATGGGTGCGCCCGGTGCGCAGGTCATAGACACCCTTGAAACGCTTGCCCATGCCGATCGGCCAGGTCACGGGCGCGCACTGGATCTTCAACACGCTCTCGATCTCGTCGAGGATCTCGATGGTGTCGCGTCCCTCACGGTCGAGCTTGTTGACGAAGGTCAGGATCGGGGTGTCGCGCAGTCGGCACACGTCCATCAGCTTGATGGTGCGCTCCTCGACGCCCTTGGCCACGTCGATCACCATCAGCGCCGAGTCGACCGCCGTCAGGGTGCGGTAGGTGTCTTCCGAGAAGTCCTCGTGACCGGGCGTGTCGAGCAGGTTGATGATGGCCTCGCCATAGGGGAACTGCATCACCGAGGACGTAACCGAGATGCCGCGCTCCTTCTCCAGCTCCATCCAGTCCGAGGTGGCGTGACGCGCCGCCTTGCGTCCCTTGACCGTGCCGGCGAGCTGGATGGCACCGCCGAAGAGCAAGAGCTTTTCGGTCAGCGTGGTCTTGCCGGCGTCTGGGTGCGAGATGATGGCGAAGGTCCGCCGCTTGGAGAGCTGTTCCTGGAGTTCGGTCATGATGTCGGGATCGGTTCGGATGGATGGCGCGCTGAAAGACGATCGATTATAGCGGTTTACGCTCAGGACTCATGGGCGCCGTTCAGCCGCCGGCGTCCGCGTTCGATCGCGGCGCGTACCTGCGCCGGCGCCGTACCGCCGATGTGATCGCGCGCGGCGACCGAGCCTTCTAGCGTCAGTACGGCGAAGACGTCCTCATCGATGGCATCCGAGAATCGGCGCAGTTCAGCGAGCGTCAGCTCGGCCAGATCGCGCCCTTCGCGCACGCCGAGCGCAACGGCCTTGCCGACGATCTCATGGGCGTCGCGGAAGGGGATGCCCCGGCGCACCAGATAATCGGCCAGATCGGTGGCGGTGCTGAAGCCCTGTTTGGCCGCTGCGCGCATCCGGTCGCGGTTGCAGGTGACATGCGCCATCATGTCGGCATAGACCTTGAGCGAGCCCTTGAGGTTGTCGACGGTATCGAACAGCGGCTCCTTGTCTTCCTGATTGTCCTTGTTGTAGGCCAGCGGCTGGGATTTCATCAGGGTCAGCAGCCCCATCAGATGACCGAAGATGCGCCCGCTCTTGCCGCGCACCAGCTCGGGCACGTCGGGGTTCTTCTTCTGCGGCATGATCGAGGAGCCGGTGCAGAAGCTGTCCGAGAGCTCGACGAAGCCGAACTGGGCCGAGGACCACAGGATCAGCTCTTCCGAGAAGCGCGACAGATGCATCATCAGGATTGCGGCGTCCGCCGTGAACTCGATGGCGAAGTCGCGATCCGAGACGGCGTCGAGCGAGTTCTCGGCCGGGCGGTCGAAGCCGAGCCGCTCGGCGGTGTAATGGCGGTCGATGGGGTAGGTGGTTCCGGCGAGTGCCGCCGCGCCGAGCGGCATGACGTTCATCCGGCGGCGGCAGTCGACCAGACGCTCGCGGTCGCGCTCCAGCATCTCGAACCAGGCCAGCATGTGATGACCGAAGGTGATGGGCTGGGCGACCTGGAGATGGGTGAAGCCGGGCAGGATGGTGTCGGCCTCGCGCTCGGCCAGATCCAGGAGCGCGGTTTGCAGACGGACGATCTCGGCGCGGATGGTGTCGATTTCGTCGCGCAGCCAGAGACGCACGTCGGTGGCGACCTGATCGTTGCGCGAGCGTCCGGTGTGGAGCTTCTTGCCCGCGTCGCCGATGTCGGCGGTCAGCGCCGACTCGATGTTCATGTGCACGTCTTCGAGCCGGATCGACCAGTCGAACTCACCGGCGTCGATGCGCGCGCGCACCCGTTCCAGGCCGGCAACGATGGCGTCGTGCTCGGCCTCGGTCAGGATGCCCTGACGCGCGAGCATGGAGGCATGGGCGATCGAGCCCCGGATGTCGTAGCGATAGAGTCGGCGGTCGAAGTCGACCGAGGCGGTGAAGGCTTCGACGAAGGCGTCGGTCGGGGCATTGAAGCGCCCGGCCCAGGGCTTGGCGGAGGAGTTCGAGTCTGACATGAACAGGTCCAACGGCTGAAAAGGGAATGATTTTACACCCAGACCGGACAGGCCCTAACATGCGGGCCATGTTCCGGCAATTCCAAATTTAAGACCACTCTGTCATCATGGTCTTTGATGAAAGCCCCCATGCCCCCTCAGCGCCGAGTCCGGTGCCGTGGAGGAGGCTGGGCCGGTTGGAGGGCCTCCGGCATGCACTCAAACAAGTCTTCCCGGGCGGCAAAGAGGACGTATTGGGTCAAGGCGCGTAGATGCTCGAAGAAGGTGCGGCGTGAGGGGAGCTGTTGGCGCACGCGGTGATGGAGGGTATCGAAGTGATCGAGGATGGAGTGCGTCAGAAAGGCCGGCTCGACGAACAGCTCAAACACCGACTCCGGGGGAATGGGGTCGAGTAGGTTGCGAATCTGCTGGTCGCTCGGGATCTGATCGACCCCAAACAGCGTGGCCGCGTTATTGGCTCCGCGCTCGTACTGCATCCGGCGCTGAAACTGGTGGTTGCCGCCTTTACGCGCATCGGGTAGTGCATACGACACCTCGCGCACGCGCGCTACCAGTGTCGCGGGAGAAAGCTCCGGGGTGGGGGGAGGGATCGACTGGACAACCATCGGCTTATCCGCGGCGCTGTGATGAATCGCTCGAAAGCCCCTGATAGCACTAAGGAGGTTGAATTTGGAATTGCTGGTCGTGAAACGCAATGGTTGACAGCCGCCGGATCGATGACTATCATGCCGCTTCTTCGGTTCCGGGATGCCTTGAGACGCTCCGGATACGCATCCGAAGCCGGGGTATAGCGCAGTCTGGTAGCGCGCCTGCTTTGGGAGCAGGATGTCGGGGGTTCGAATCCCTCTACCCCGACCACATGCCTTCCAAAGCGACGGGATCGCGCGGAATGCGTGACGAACCGCACCCGATAAGCGCTCGTAGCTCAGCTGGATAGAGCAACGGCCTTCTAAGCCGTGGGTCGCAGGTTCGAGTCCTGCCGGGCGCGCCATTACGCGAATCCGGGGATGCCAAGGCGGCATCGAATGCGATATGATTCGACACGGACGAGTCGAGCGGTTTCAATGGTGGACGTAGCTCAGCCGGTAGAGCGCAGGATTGTGGATCCTGTGGTCGTGGGTTCGATCCCCATCGTCCACCCCAAACAATGCAAGTCAAAGGGCTGTTAGCTCAGCTGGTAGAGCAGTGGACTCTTAATCCATCGGTCCGGGGTTCGAATCCCTGACAGCCCACCAACACAAAACGAAGGCTTACAGGTTCATGACTTGTAAGCCTTCGTTTTTTGTACGGTCGATTCTTCGACTCAGACATCGAGCGGTTACGCGGGTAGGCAGCCCCTGTGTGTCGGTCTTCAAAGCTCCTGCTGACCTCGATCCTCCTCATCGCCTCGGCCGGCGGTGTCCGGCTGTGGCTGGACGCCTGGATCGAGGCCACGCCCCTGCCTGACCTGGAGTTCGCAACCTCGCCCCAGATCCTCGACCGCGAGGGACGGCTGTTGCGCGCCTTCGCCGTGGCCGACGGTCGCTGGCGTCTGCCGGTCGCGCTCGACGCGGTCGATCCGCGCTATCCGGACAGGCTCCTGGCCATCGAGGACCGGCGCTTTCGCGACCATGCCGGCGTCGATCCGTTAGCGCTCATGCGCGCGGCCTGGCAATGGCTCAGACAGGGGCGCGTCGTCTCCGGCGGCTCGACGATCAGCATGCAACTGGCGCGTCTGCTCGACGGGCGCTCGACCCGCGACCTCGCCGGCAAACTGCATCAGATGCGTCTGGCCCTGGCCCTGGAACGACGGCTGGACAAGGACGCCATCCTCTCCGCCTACCTCGATCTGACGCCCTATGGCGGCAACATCGAGGGTCTGCGTTCCGGTGCTTTGGCCTGGCTGGGCCGCGAGCCGCACCGATTGACGGCGGCGGAATCCGCGCTCCTGATCGCGCTACCCCAGGCGCCCGAGTCGCGTCGTCCCGACCGTGATGCGGCGGCCCTGCGGCGGGCGCGCGATGCCATCCTCCAGCGCCTCCACGCCGCCGGCCGCATCGACGCGATCGAGCTGGCCGGCGCCTTGCGCGAGCCGGTGCCGAGCGTGCGCCGTCCCTTTCCGATGCTCGCCGCCCATCTGGCCCGGCGTCTGCATCGCGCCCATCCCGAACGCCATGTCCAGCGTCTGACCCTCGATGCCCGCTTGCAGGAGCGCCTGGAAACCCTGGCCGCCGAGCGCGCCCGCGCCCTGGGCGATCGTGTCTCGCTCGCCATCCTGGTCGCCGATCACGCCACGGGCGAGGTTCGGGCCTCGGTCGGTTCGCCCGATCCGCTCGACGAGGCGCGCCGGGGCCATATCGACATGACCCGCGCCATCCGTTCGCCCGGATCGACGCTCAAGCCGCTGATCTATGGTCTGGCCTTCGAGGACGGCATCGCTCATCCCGAGAGCCTGATCGAAGACCGTCCGACCGGCTTCGACGGCTATGCCCCGACCAACTTCGATCGCACATTCCAGGGCACGGTCTCGGTACGCCGCGCCCTGCAAGCCTCGCTGAACATCCCGGCGGTCCGGCTACTGGACGCCGTGGGACCGGCGCGTCTGGCGGCCCGTCTGCGCCGCGCCGGGGTCGAGCCGGCCTTGCCTGAACTCTCGGCGCCCGGTCTGGCCATCGGCCTGGGCGGGGTCGGGGTGACGCTCACCGATCTGGTCCGACTCTATGCCGCGATCGCGCGCGGCGGCTCGCCGGTCGTGCTGCGCGAGTCACTGGAGCGCGACAGTCCGGGCAGCGCATCGGCGGCGTGCCCGTCGCGTCCGGTGCTGGACGAGCGCGCCGCCTGGATGGTCGGCTCCATCCTCGCCGGGGCGCCGGCCCCGGATCGCGCCACGGCCGACCGGATTGCTTTCAAGACCGGCACCTCCTACGGCTATCGCGACGCCTGGGCCATCGGCTTCGACGGACGCTGGGTGGTGGGTGTCTGGACCGGCCGGGCCGATGGCGCCTCCGTGCCGGGTCTGGCCGGGATCGAGGCCGCCGCGCCCGTGCTCATCGACGTCTTCGCCCAGCTCGGCCCGCGCACGCCGCTGCCGGCGCCGCCGCCCGGCGTGCGGCCCATGAGCTACGCCCAACTACCCGAGATCCTGAGGCATGTGCCGGCGGCACGGCGCGCGACGGCTTCGGCCACGGCGCTGGAGATCGCCTATCCGCCGCCGGGGGCGCGGATCGATCTGGGGTTCGGCGCCTCCTCGACCGAATCGCTGGCACTCAGGGTCCGGGGCGGCACACCGCCTTTCACCTGGTTCGCCGACGGCGGACCCATTGCCCGCGAACCCTTTGCCAGAACCACGCGCTGGACGCCGACGGGTCCGGGCTATGTGACGCTGCTCGTCGTCGACGGACGCGGCGAGTCGGCGCGGGTGCGGGTCAGACTCGATTGACTTCGGTCATCATGCATCTTTGCGACTCACCGTGTCGCACTAAATTTCTATACTTGACAGTCGTTTGTCGAATTTCGACGCTGTGTAAGGCTGAAGGCTGCAAGACCCGACGAACGGTCTTTGCTCTGAGCCGAAAACGTATACACTAAGACACGAATCGAGCCATCGACTGTCAAGGATCCTGATACGATGCGCCCTTCGAAACACCTCTTCACCCCGGCTCGGTTCCTGCTTGTGAGCCTCTCACTGTCGCTGACCAGTCTGGTCGCAATCGCCGCCGATTCCAAAGCGCGCGAGCGCGAGGATCTGCCGGCCCTGCTGGAAGGCGAGACCGCGCTGGCTACCAAGAGCGGGATGAACGCCGACTTCGTCCCCGGCATGGCCACCATCCTCGACCTGGTACTGGACCGATGCCGAGCGCGATCTGACGCTGTCGATGAATCTCGCCGGCATCGAGGATGCGGATTCCGGCGTGTTCGTGCGCGAATCGGTCTGGCGGACATCTGTTTTTTGCTCCGAACCGAAGGCGATCCAGGAGGAGTTGCGCGCGGCCTTCTTCACGGATCCACTGACCGGGCTCTACAACAGGCGCTACATCTACCAGTGCCTCGTCCACGAGATCGATCTGGCCAGCGGTCGCCAGGCTGGAATGGGCGGCGTCGGGGCTCGAACCGACGATCAGCGGCGGCGTGGCCCAGTATCAGGGCGAGACGCTCGACGCCTTCGTGGATGTGGCTGACCGCTGGCTCTATATGGCCAAGGAAGGCGGGCGCAACCGGATTCTGGCCGCGCCCGCCGGTGTCATGCCGGACGAGCCGGGCTTCTCGACCGCCCCGACGGGGCGCGAGACGCCGTAGCGACGGCGATGCCGGCGGCTTCAGGCGTGTCGGTTCATCCCTCAGCCCTTCATCGACGAGAAGAACTCGTCGTTGGTCTTGGTCGCCTTGAGCTTGTCGTGCAGGAATTCCATCGCGGCCAGTTCGTCCATCGGGTGCAGGATCTTGCGCAGGATCCACATCTTCTGAAGCTCCGCCTGCCCCATCAGCAGCTCTTCGCGCCGCGTGCCGGAACGGTTGATGTTGATCGCGGGGAAGATGCGCTTCTCGGCGATACGGCGATCCATGTGGATCTCCATGTTGCCCGTGCCCTTGAATTCCTCATAGATCACATCGTCCATGCGCGAGCCGGTGTCGACCAGCGCCGTGGCCAGAATGGTCAGTGAGCCGCCTTCCTCGACGTTG
Organism: Allochromatium tepidum; assembly: GCF_018409545.1. Taxonomy (GTDB): domain Bacteria; phylum Pseudomonadota; class Gammaproteobacteria; order Chromatiales; family Chromatiaceae; genus Thermochromatium; species Thermochromatium tepidum_A. Next base: position 1,042,657 of record NZ_AP024563.1, read on the forward strand.
CGCGCGGCGCCGAAGAAGCGCTTGGGTCGTTGCAGGGCGTTGGCGTCGACACCGCCGGTGAGCACCTTGCCGGAGGAGGGCACCACGGTGTTGTAGGCGCGCGCCAGACGGGTGATGGAGTCGAGCAGGATGACCACGTCGCGCTTGTGCTCGACCAGCCGCTTGGCCTTCTCGATCACCATCTCGGCGACCTGGACGTGACGGGTGGCCGGCTCGTCGAAGGTCGAGGAGATGACCTCGCCGCGCACCGAGCGCGCCATCTCGGTCACTTCCTCGGGACGCTCGTCGATCAGGAGCACGATCAGATAGCAGTCGGGATGGTTGTGGCCGATGGATTGCGCGATGTTCTGCAGCATCATGGTCTTACCGGCCTTGGGCGGCGAGACGATCAGACCGCGCTGCCCCTTGCCGATGGGCGCGATCAGATCGATGGTGCGGGCCGTGATGTCCTCGGTGCTGCCGTTGCCGATCTCCAGCGTCAGGCGCTGCTGGGCGAAGAGCGGCGTGAAGTTCTCGAACAGGATCTTGTTCTTGGCGTTCTCTGGGCGGTCGTAGTTGATGTCGTTGACCTTGAGCAGCGCGAAATAGCGCTCGCCGTCCTTGGGCGGACGGATCTTGCCCGAGATGGTATCTCCGGTGCGCAGCGCGAAGCGCCGGATCTGACTCGGCGAGACATAGATGTCGTCCGGCCCGGCCAGATAGGAGGCATCGGCCGAGCGCAGGAAACCGAACCCATCCGAGAGGATCTCGAGCACGCCGTCGCCGTAGATGTCCTCGCCCTTCTTGGCCTGGGCCTTGAGGATGGCGAAGATCAGATCCTGCTTGCGCGAGCGGCCGACGCCTTCGATGTCCATGGATTGCGCCAGGGCCACCAGGTTGGGCACCGGCATCTTCTTGAGTTCAGTTAGATTCATCACGGTTGTGTTCGTCAGGACGGATGTCTGGGTTGGCGGCCGCGCTTCGCTGTGGAGGCGATGTCGTCGGGGCGTGCGGCGAGGGCGGCGGGCCGGGTGGAGATGAGGGCGTCCGGATGGACGCCCCGCGTGGATTCGGTCGTGGGTGAGTGTCCTCGACGGCACGGCGGGCCGCGCCTGGGGTCTCAATCGAGCGCGCGGCTCAGAGGTTGCTGTCGATGAAGGCCGTCAACTGGGACTTGGAGACGGCGCCGACCTTGGTGGCCTCGACTTCGCCGCCGCGGAAGAGCATCAGGGTCGGGATGCCGCGGATACCGTAGCGGGGCGGGGTGTTGGGGTTCTCGTCGATGTTGAGTTTGGCGATCTTGACGCGCCCGGCGTATTCGTCGGCGATCTCGTCGAGCACGGGAGCGATCATCTTGCAGGGTCCGCACCAGTCGGCCCAGTAGTCGACCAGCACCGGATCGGGGGATTTCAGAACCTCTTCTTCGAAAGAGTCATCGGTCACATGGACGATGCGATCGCTCACTGAAGTCGTCTCCCATTGTATTTATATGGACTTGATGGATTGGCGAAGGGCGTGAAGGCTCGCCGGAGCGGCGTCGCGCGTGGATCGGAACGAGGATGGGGCCTGTGAATTGGCGTTGGTATCGGCCCTTGAGTAAGATGCTATTTGATCCAAAGCGAAGGTAATTTGCAAGCCTTGCCGTCCGCGAGGCTTCGAAACCGCTCAGCAGGCCAACCCGGACGTTCACCGACAGCTTCAATGACCGACACACATCTGACCTCGACCCGCTTCGACAGTCTCGCGCTCGATCCCCGGATCCTCGCCGGTCTCGCCGACGCCGGCTTCACCCATTGCACCCCCATCCAGGCCGAGACCCTGCCGATCGCCCTGGAAGGCCGGGACATCGCCGGACAGGCCCAGACCGGCACCGGCAAGACGGCGGCCTTCCTGGTGGCGCTGATGCAGCGTCTGTTGCATCAGCCGCCTGGAGCCGTGCCCGAGTCGGCGGCGGCGCCTGAGACACCCGTCTCGGCGGACGACTCGCCGGAGACCGAGTCGCCTGAGCCGGCAGCCGCGCTCGAAGCCGAATCCGCGTCTGAGCCTGAGCCGATGCCCGCACCGGCCGCTTCCGCCAAGCGTCGCCGTGGCCCACGGGCGCTGGTGCTGGCGCCGACGCGCGAGCTGGCGGTGCAGATCCACAAGGACACCCTGTCTCTGGCCAAACACACGGGTCTGCGCTCGACCGTGGTCTATGGCGGCACCGGCTATCAGCAGCAGCGCGACGAGCTGGCGCGCGGGGTCGACATCCTGATCGGCACGCCCGGACGCCTGATCGACTACTACAAACAGCACGTCTTCGATCTGCGCAGCATCGAGGTGGTGGTGCTCGACGAGGCCGATCGCATGTTCGATCTCGGCTTCATCAAGGACATCCGCTATCTGTTCCGCCAGATGCCGCCGGTCGAGCAGCGGCTGGGGATGCTGTTCTCGGCCACGCTCTCCTATCGGGTCACGGAGCTGGCCTACGAGCACATGAACCATCCGCGTCTGGTCAAGATCGAGACCGAGCAGGTCACGGCCGACCGGGTGCGTCAGGTCTGCTACATGACCGCCAACGAGGAGAAGATCCCGCTGCTGCTGGGGCTGATTCGCGGCTGGCCGGACGGGCGCATCATCGTCTTCGTCAACACCAAGCGCGAGGCCGACCGCGTCTGGGGCTATCTCCAGGGCAACGGCATCGACACCGCCGTGCTCTCGGGCGACGTGCCCCAGCCCAAGCGGTTGAAGCTGTTGCGCGACTTCACCAACGGCACGCTGCCGGTGCTGGTCGGCACGGACGTGGCCGCGCGCGGTCTGCACATCCCGGACGTGACCCATGTGGTCAACTACGACCTGCCCGAAGACCCGGAGGACTATGTGCACCGCATCGGTCGCACGGCGCGCGCCGGGGCGGCGGGGGATGCGGTCAGCTTCGTCTGCGAGACCTATGCTTTCTGTCTGCTCGACATCGAGCAGTACATCGGGGCCAAGGTGCCGGTCGAGCCCGTCGATCCGGCGCTGCTCGCCGAGGTCGATCCGCGCAGCCGCATTCGGCCGGATCGCGCCGATCGTGAGGAACGGCGTGATGGGCGCGGCGGGCGTGGCACACGCGAGCGCGGCGTAGGTGCGCCGGACGGTGCATCGGTCGAGGCCGGCGCACCTACGCCGCGTCCGCGTCAAGATCGTCCGGTCTCGAACGCGCCCGCCCGCCTCAGGACGCTCGACGAGAGCTTCCTCGACCAGATCGTCGACGAGTGGCCTGAGCGCACCGGGCCGGAGCTGGAGATCCCGGACATGCCGATCATCCGCCGGATCAAGCGTGTGCGCGGTCAGCTCGAACCGGCGGCCCTGACCAGTCCGCCGGTCAAGCCGCGTGAGCCGGTCGAGAAGTCATCGGCCAAGGCCCGGCCCGCCGAGACGCCGCGTCCGGCGGGTACGAGCGTGGAGCCGACCGGCGAGGCACCGGCCGCCAAGGTCGATGCGGAATCCGCCGAGGCCAAATCCGGCAAGCGGCGTCGGCGTCGGCGCAAACCGACAGTGGAGGGGCGTTCCGCTCAGACCGAGACGGAGACGGTTTCGGATCAGGCGCCCGAGACCGTGGACTGAGCCGAGGCGGCGAGTCCGGGCAGCAGCGCCGAGAAGTCGCTGATCGCCGGAAACTCGTCGGTTCGGCGCGGCGGTTGTTTGGAGTCGGGTGCCGGCACGGCCAGCAGTTGACTGAAGCCATACGCACGCGCCGCGCGCAGGACATCCAGGTCGTCGTCGACGAAGAGCGTGCGCTCGGGGTCGAACGGCTCGATCGCCTGGAACGCCGGCCAGAACTCGGGCGACTCCTTGGCGATCCCGAGATCGTGCGCCGAGATCACGCGCTCCAGATGACCGGCGAGCGGCGTGCGTTCGAGCTTGAGCGCGAGTGTCTTCTGATGGGCATTGGTGACGAGGACGCGCCGCTTGCCGAGCGCGGCCAGGGCTTCCAGGAAGTCCGGCACATGCGGATGGACCGCGATCAGATGCTCGACCTCGCGCTTGAGCAGCACGATGTCCAGACCCAGCTCGCGGCTCCAGTGATCGACGCAATACCAGTCGAGCGTGCCCGCGATGTCGCGATACCGGGCGTGCAGCTCGGCGCGGGCCGCCTCGAACGACAGGCCGCGCGCCTCACCATAGCGGCGCGGGACGTGTTCGAGCCAGAAGTGATTGTCGAAATGCAGATCGAGCAGGGTGCCGTCCATATCGAGGAAGACAGTGTCGATTTGGGTCCAGTCGATGGGGTCATTGGTCGTGGTCATACGGCATCGGGCTCGAAAGGCGTCAAGTTGTCGCAGATTGTAGACAGGTTTTTCAAAAAATCGGGACGCTTTTCGTGCCACTCCTTGACCCAGACATCGACCCGGCCGTCGAAGCCTTCATCGCCCGCTGGAGCAGCGGCGCCGGCCACGGCGGCAACGAGCGGGCCAATCTCCAGATGTTCATTCTGGAACTCTGCGCGCTACTCGACCTGCCGCCGCCCGATCCGGCCGGGTCCGAGCATAGCGACAACGCCTATGTGTTCGAGCGCAAGCTGATCGAGCGTTTCGCCGATGGCGGTCGGACCACGCGCGCTGTGGATTGCTACCGGCGCGGCTGCTTCATCCTCGAAGGCAAGGACACCGGCAAGCGGACCGGCAGCGGCGGCTGGGACACGGCCATCGTCAAGGCGCGTCAGCAGTCGGAAAATTACATCCGCTGTCTGCCGCCCGACGAAGGCCGTCCGCCCTTCGTCGTCATCGTCGATGTCGGGCGTTCGTTCACGCTCTATGCCGAGTTCAGCCGTTCGGGCGGGCACTATGTCGCCTTCCCGGACGCGCGTCGTCACACCATTCGTCTGGAGCAGTTGCGCGACCCCGAGATCCGGGAGCGTCTGCGGGCGCTCTGGCTCGATCCGCTCAGTCTCGATCCGAGCCGCCGCGCGGGGCAGGTCACGCGCCGGATCGCCGATCGGCTGGCCGGATTGGCCAAGTCGCTGGAGTCCGACGGGCAGGCCGCCGAGCGGGTCGCCGGGTTTCTGATGCGCTGTCTGCTGACCATGTTCGCCGAGGACGTGGGGCTGTTGCCCGAGCGCAGTTTCACCGAGCTGCTCAAGCGGTTGCAGGCCAAGCCCGAGTCTTTCGCGCCGCAGTTGGCGAGTCTGTGGCGGACGATGAACAGCGGCGGGTTTGCGCCGGCGCTCGATGCGGCGCTGCCGCGTTTCAATGGCGGGCTGTTCGCCGAGCCCGAGGTGATCGCGCTGTCGGCGGCGCAGATCGGGCTGTTGATCCAGGCCGCCGAGGCCGATTGGCGCGAGGTCGAGCCGGCGATCTTCGGTACGTTGCTGGAGCGGGCGCTCGATCCGCGCGAGCGGCACAAGCTGGGGGCGCACTATACGCCGCGTGCCTATGTCGAGCGGCTGGTGTTGCCGACGGTGATCGAGCCGTTGCGTGCGGAGTGGGCGGAGGTGCAGGCGGCGGCGCTCAATTATCACGCGCGCGGACGGACGGCGGAGGCGGTGGCGGAGATCCGCGCCTTTCATCATCAGTTGTGCTCGACGCGGATTCTGGATCCGGCGTGCGGGAGCGGGAATTTTCTCTATGTGACCCTGGAGCACATGAAGCGGCTCGAAGGCGAGGTGCTGGAGGTGCTGGGCGGTCTGGTCAAATCCGGGGCGTTCGAGCTGGCGGGGCTGACGGTCGATCCGCATCAGTTTCTGGGGCTGGAGGTCAATCCGCGTGCGGCGCGGATCGCGGAGCTGGTGTTGTGGATCGGCTATCTGCAATGGCATTTCCGCACCTATGGCAATGTCAATCCGCCGGAGCCGGTGTTGCGGGATTTCCACAATATCCGGCATCGGGATGCGTTGATCGACTATGCGGCGGTCGAGCCGGTGTTGGATGCAGATGGCCGGGCGGTGACGCGCTGGGATGGCGTGACGCTGCGGGTCAGTCCGGTGACGGGCGAGGCGATTCCGGACGAGTCGGCGCGGGTGGCGCAGGTGCGGTATGTCGAGCCGCGTCGGGCGGAGTGGCCGGAGGCGGATTTCATCGTCGGCAATCCGCCGTTCATCGGGGCCGCGACCATGCGGCGGGCGCTCGGGGACGGCTATGTGGAGGCGGTGCGCCGGACCTGGCCGGAGGTGCCGGAATCGGCGGATTTCGTCATGTACTGGTGGCATATCGCGGCGGAGACGGTGCGGGCGGGACGGGCGAAGGGTTTTGGGTTCATCACGACCAATTCGATTCGGCAGACCTTCAATCGGCGGGTGATTCAGGCGCAGCTTCAGGCCAAGCCGCCGCTGGCGCTGGCGTTTGCCATTCCCGATCATCCCTGGGTGGATGCGGCGGATGGGGCGCAGGTGCGGATTGCGATGACGGTGGGTGTGGCCGGGGAGTACGAGGGGCGGTTGCTTCAGGTGCGCGAGGAACTTGGAAGCGATCGGGATGGCGTGCAGGTCGAGTTGCTGGAGCGGTCGGGGCGGATCTTTGCCGATTTGAAGATCGGGGCCAATGTGGCGGGAGCTGTGCCGTTGCGTGCGAACCTGGGCCTCAGTTCCCCCGGCGTCAAGCTGCACGGCGCCGGGTTCATCATCACGCCGGAAGAGGCGCGTCAACTCGGTCTTGGCGCGATCGACGGACTGGAGCGTCATATCCGAGCCTACCGCAATGGCCGCGATCTGGCCGACAAGCCGCGCGGCGTCATGGTCATCGATCTGTTTGGGTTGACTGCCGATGAAGTGCGCGAGCGCTTCCCGACGGTCTATCAATGGCTGCTGGAGCGGGTCAAGCCGGAACGCGATCAGAACAACCGCGCGACCTATCGCGACAACTGGTGGCTGTTCGGCGAGGCTCGACGCGATTGGCGCACCATGTCAGCCGGATTACCGCGCTTCATCGCCACCGTCGAAACGACGAAGCACCGGATCTTTCAGTTCCTCGACGCCGCGGTCCTGCCCGACAACATGCTGGTCAACATCGCCGGCGACGATGCCTTGATCCTCGGCATCCTGTCGAGCCGTCCGCATGTCGTCTGGGCGCTGGCGGCGGGCGGTCGACTCGGGGTGGGCAACGATCCCCGCTACAACAAAACCCGCTGCTTCGAGACCTTCCCCTTCCCCGACGCGACACCCGAGCAAGCCGCCACCATCCGCGAGCTGGCCGAACGGCTCGACGCCCACCGCAAGCGCCGGCAGGCCGCCCATCCCGAACTGACCCTGACCGGGATGTACAACGTGCTCGAAAAACTGCGCGCCGGCGAGCCGCTCACCGCCAAGGACAAGACCATCCACGCTCAAGGACTGGTCTCACTGCTCGCCGAACTGCACGACGCCCTCGACCGCGCCGTCTTCGCCGCCTATGGCTGGGACGATCCGGCCGAACGGCTGATCGGTCGCCCCGGAGCCACCACCCCGCTTCCCGACAAACCCGAAGCCCAGACCGAGGCCGAAGAGATCCTGCTGCAACGTCTGGTCGAACTCAACGCCGAACGCGCCGCCGAGGAAGCACGCGGCCGGATCCGTTGGCTCCGTCCCGACTACCAGAACCCCGACGCCGCACCCACCCCCGAACAGACTACCGCGCCACTGGAGACGGAGACCGACCTCGCGCCGGATACCGAGACGCCGCCCCGCACCGACACCGGCGCCCCCGCCAAGCTCAAAAAACGCCCCTGGCCGAAAGGAATGCGCGACCAGATCGCCGCCGTGCGCGAAACCCTAAACGACGAAGCCCTGACCCTGGACGCCCTGGTCGCCGGCTTCAAAGACCCGAAGAAGACCGCCCCTTTGATCGCCGACGCCCTCGCCGCTCTCGCCGAACTGGGTCTGGTCCAACGCGAGGGGGAACGCTACCGGATGGCCGGGAGCCGGGCGGGCGGATAGGCCAAGAACGATGCGGTGCTCAAAGGCGAGAACCTGATCGATCTCGTCAATGCCAAGCGCCCGGCGGGGTACCGGATTGGGACGTTGGAGCGATGACGACAAGGGACTGTCCGAGTACAGATGCAAGCCCCCGGCTTTAGCCGTGGGGTACATGACGGACAACGGATCGCTATCATGCCTCATTAGACGATCGCCTGATCGACCTCAGCGTCGTCGACGATCGAGGCGGCGCAAGGCCGCTTGTGGCAAGTGGTGATGCCGTTATGGCTGGAACAGCAGAAGCAGGTGATGCACCAATATGGCCTGGACGATTGAGTTTTCGGCCCTGGCTCGAAAGAACCTCATTTCAGTGCTGATCGTGTTCAGCTCGGCGGCGCCGGCGTTCGATCGACCCGACGACCTGGATCCGGAGGGCGGCACGGCAATGCAGCGTGTCAGCGAGACGGCCGCGTATCCGGACTGGTTCCTGTCGGGCCGGCTCGACATCCGCGCCGACCTCGAAGCCGCCATCGCCGCCGGCAAGCGCGGACTCATGGTCTATTTCGGCCAGGATCACTGCGTCCATTGCGAGCGATTCATGCGCGTGAACCTCGCCGATCCGGATCTCGTCGCCTATCTCCGCCGTCATTTCGACCTGGTGTCCGTCGACATCCATGGCCGTGCCGAGATCAGGACGTTGGACGGCGAGCGACTCGACGAACACACCTGGGCGCGACGCGAGCAGACCGATTTCACACCCTCGCTCCTGTTCTACGACGCCGAGGGTCGGCTGGCGCTCAGACTGCGCGGCTACTATCCGATCTATCCGTTCCGGGCGGCGCTCGAATACGTCGCCGACGGTCACTACCAGCGTGAGTCCTTCGACGACTATCTGGCGCGCGGCGACGAGCGTCTGGTCTTCGACAGCGAGGATCTCAACGACCAGCCCTTCTTCAGTCCGCCGCCCCATGTGCTCGACCGCCGGATTCGGGCCGAGCGCCCGCTGGCGGTGTTCTTCGAGCGCGGCGACTGTCACCCCTGCGACGTGCTCCACGGTCGGGTGCTGCGCGTGCCCGAAATCCGATGTCGCTTCGAGGCGCTCGACACCGTCCAGCTCGACCGGCGCTCCGACACGCCCGTCATCACGCCCGACGGCGAGCGCACCACGGCCCGCGCCTGGGCCGATGCGCTCGGAATCCGGCACGCACCGGCGATCCTCTTCTTCGATGAACGGGGCCGTGAGTTACGGCGGCTCGATTCGGTTGCGGACTTCTATCGCCTGCATCAGGTGTTCGACGACATCCTCGCTCAGGACGAACGCGACCGGGACCGCCGTAGCGCAACACCCTCGCACCGACCCTGAACGACGTGTGACGCCGATGTCACGGACTCGTCGCCCCTCGTCGGGGAGAATCTGGTATTTTGGCGCCATGCAGCATTTCAGCGACCGCGCCAGAGGCGCGGCCGAACCCTTTCCCGTCAGAGTGAGATCATGCAAAGCATCTATATCGCCGGCGCCGGCGCCGGTAGCGGCAAGTCGGTCGTCGTCCTGGGTTTCATGGAGATGTTGTCGGCGGTGGGCCGCCGGGTCGGCTTCTTCCGGCCCTTCGCGCCCCAGGGCGCCGAGCTGGACAATCTGACCGCCCTGATCCGCGCGCGCTACCACCTGCCCTTTCCACCCGAGATGCTCTACGGCTGCACCGTGGAGACGGCGCGCCAGTTCATCGGCAGCGGGCGCTACGACGAGCTGCTCAAGCTCATCATGAACAAGTTCAAGATGCTCGAAGAGCAGTGCGATCTGGTCGTCTGCGCCGGCACCGACTACAACGGACTCATCCCCTCGCTGGAGTTCGGGTTCAACGTCGATCTGGCCAACAACTTCGGGTGCAGCCTGGTGGCCGTGGTCAAGGGCTTCGGGCGCACCCCGCAGGAGGCCTGGGACGCGCTGCATATCACGCACGAACTGATGCGCGAGCGCGGCGCCGATTTTTTGGCCAGCGTAGTCAACGGCGTGTCCCCCGAGGATCTGGAGACCGTGCGCGGCCGGGTCCAGCACCTGCTCACCGAGACCGAGACCGTCTATGTGCTCCCGGAACAACCGACGCTCGGGATGCCGACCGTGGGCGAGATCCGTCAGGCGCTCGGTGCCGAATGTCTCTACGGCGAGGGCGATGCCCTGCACCAGGTCGTCACCAACTACAAGATCGCGGCCATGGAGATCCCGGACTTCCTGCGCTATGTCGAGGACGGCTGTCTCATCATCACGCCCGGCGACCGCTCCGACATCATCCTGGCCAGCCTGGCCGCCGATGTCTCCACCGCCTTTCCGCGCGTGGCCGGGCTGCTGCTCACCGGCGGATTGCGACCGGCCGAGAAGGTCCGCGACCTGATCGAGGGTCTGCGCCGCACCAAGGTCGCCATCCTCCAGGTGCCGACCGACACCTTCACCACCGCCATGCACGTCAGCCGCATCGAAGCCGGTCTGCTGCCGGGCGACGATCGCAAGCTCGCCGCCGCGCTCGGTGTCTTCGAGGCGAACGTCGATCTCGACGAGCTGCGCGGACGCATCGCCGTGCATCATTCCGAGCGTGTCACGCCGCTGATGTTCGAGTACGAGCTGATCCGCCGCGCCAAGTCCAGACGCCGGCACATCGTACTGCCCGAGGGCGGTGACGAGCGCATCCTGCGCGCCGCCGAGATCCTGAGTCTGCGCCAGGTCGCGGACCTGACACTGCTGGGTAATCCGGAGCGCATCCGGCGACGCGCGGCTGAACTGGGTCTGCACCTCGACGGCATCCGCCTCATCGACCCGGTCGACTCGCCCGATCGCGTCCGCTATGCCAAGACCTATTACGAACTACGCAAGCACAAGGGCATCTCGGAACAGATGGCCTACGACATCCTCCAGGACGTCAGCTATTTCGGCACCCTGATGGTCTATCACGGCGATGCCGACGGCATGGTCTCGGGCGCGACCCACACCACCCAGCACACCATCCGGCCTTCGTTCGAGACGCTCAAGACCAAGCCGGGCGTCAAGCTCGTCTCCAGCGTGTTCTTCATGTGCCTGCCCGATCGGGTGCTGGTCTATGGCGACTGTGCCGTCAATCCCAATCCGGATTCGGAGGAACTGGCCGACATCGCCATCAGCTCGGCGCAGACGGCGACGGCCTTCGGCATCGAGCCGCGCATCGCCATGCTGTCGTATTCGAGCGGAAGCTCGGGCAAGGGCGAGGACGTCGACCGGGTGCGCGAGGCGGTGCGCTTGGTGCGCGAGCGCCGGCCCGATCTCAAGGTCGAGGGACCGATCCAGTACGACGCGGCGGTCGACATCGAGGTCGGGCGCTCCAAGATGCCCGACAGCGAGGTGGCGGGTCATGCCACGGTGCTGATCTTCCCCGACCTCAACACCGGCAACAACACCTACAAGGCGGTGCAGCGCAGTGCCGGCGCCGTGGCCATCGGACCTGTGCTCCAGGGGCTGAACAAGCCGGTCAACGATCTCAGTCGCGGCTGTACCGTGACCGATATCGTCAACACTGTGGCCATCACCGCCATCCAGGCGCAGGATGCGTCCGGCGCGACCATCACCGGCAACGAGGAAACGGCTCAATGAAGGTTCTGGTTCTCAACTCGGGCAGTTCCTCGATCAAATATCAGCTCTTCCGGGTCGAGGACTGGCAGGCGCCGGCCTCGGGTCTGGTGGCGCGCATCGGCGAGCCGGAGGGCGAGATCAAGCTCAACTGGCTCGACGGCGATGAGGCATCGCATTCCAGCCAGGAAGCGCTGCCGATCCCGAATCATGAGCAAGGCATCGATCACATCATCCGCGCCCTGCGCGACAGCGGCGTGCTGGTCGAGGTCTCGGAGCTCGCCGCCATCGGCCATCGCGTCGTGCATGGCGGGGTGCGTTTCAAGCAGCCGGCGCGCATCGACGACTCGGTGATCGCGGCCATCCGCGAGGTCGTTCCGCTCGCTCCGCTGCACAATCCCGGTCATCTGGCCGGCATCGAAGCGGCGCGCGCGCACTTTCCGGGCGTGCCGGCGGTGGCGGTCTTCGATACGGCCTTCCATCAGACCATGCCGCCTTCGGCCTATCGCTACGCCATCCCCGAGGCGCTCTATACCGAGCATCGCATCCGCCGCTACGGCTTCCACGGCACCTCGCATCACTATGTCGCCAAGCGTGCGGCTGAGCTGCTCGGTAAACCGCTCGACCAGTGCAATCTGATCACCCTGCATCTGGGCAACGGCGCGAGCGCTACGGCGATTCGTGCCGGGCAGTGCGTCGACACCTCCATGGGCCTGACGCCGCTCGAAGGGCTGGTCATGGGCACGCGCAGCGGCGACATCGATCCGGCGGTCGTCATCTACCTGTGCAAGCATCTGGGGCTGGACGCCGACGAAATCGACCGGCTGCTCAACCGTCAGAGCGGCCTGCTGGGACTGTGCGGCGTCAACGACATGCGCGAGATCGACCAGTTGGCCGCCGCCGGCGACGAGCGCGCCGAGCTGGCGATCGCCATCACCACGCACCGGCTCAAGAAATACATCGGCGCCTATTACGCCGAGCTGGGCCGGGTCGATGCCGTCGTCTTCACCGGCGGCATCGGCGAGAACGCGGCCGAGATCCGTCGCCGTGCCTGCGAAGGACTGGAGCGCCTGGGCATCCGGCTCGACACCGAACTCAACGAGTCGCGCGCCCTGCGCGGCGAGCGCTGCATCAGTGCGCCCGATGGGGAGGTCCGGGTACTGGTCGTCCCGACCAACGAGGAACTGGAGATCGCCCAGCAGGCGTTGCGGACGGTCGCGGGAGAGGATGGATCTGGGATCATCCACCCAAGTACGCGTTGACATCCTCCCCGCCCTAAAGGACGGGGATTCCCAGGGTACGGCTCCCCGGCCGGGCGGTCCTCGCGAATCGCCTTTCCTGCTTCAATGCGGGATGACGCGTAGACCGGCTCAACCACCGCCGTTCCGCCGTCAGCACCCGCTCCACAGGCTTTACGTCCCGGACGTCCTCCGGTAGTCCCAACTCACTCATGCACCCGCAGGGCGTCCGCGCCCTGGAGGATGGCCTGGCCTGCCGCCAGGATGTTGCGCGCCGCATTCAGATCGCGGTCATGGCGCGTGCCGCACGCCGAACAGGTCCAGTGGCGGTCGCTCAGGCGCAGCGCCCGATGCAGGTGTCCGCAGCGGCAACAGCGCTGACTCGACGGATACCAGCGGTCGATCAGTACCATGGTGCGCCCGTACCATTGGGCCTTGTAGTCGATCTGACGGCGGATTTCACCGAACCCCACGTCCAGGATCGCCCGGTTGAGGCCCGCTTTCCGGCGAACCCGTTTCCCCGGCTGCTCGGCTGTTCCCTTGGCGCCGGCGGTCAGGCCCCGGACGTAGAGATCTTCCATCGCGATCACTTGGTTCTCGCGCACGATGGTGGTAGTGGTTTTGTGCTGCCAGTCGCGGCGCACATTGGCTTGGCGCTCCATGATGCGCCCCACTTTTTTGTGGGCGTTGTGCAGGTTGTTGGAGATCGGCAGGCGCGTGCCTTTGGGCAGCGGCGCCTGGGGATCCAGGCCCAGGGCTTTCTTGGCCGCCGCCACCTTGCGCCGGCAGGCGCGTTGATAGCGCCGCTTGCGCTGTTCGAGCCGCTTGAGCGCCTTGGGTGGCTGAAAGCGCCGGCCGGTACTCAGCACCAGTTCCTTGACGTTGAGGTCAATACCCGTTTCCTGGGTCGTCGCCGGCAACGGCTGGACGTTCGCCTCGATCAAGAATGAGACGTAGTATTTTCCGCCCGTGGTGCGGGTGACGGTCACAGAGGACGGCGCCGCGTCTTTCGGTAACGGTCGTGACCAGCGGATGTCGAGCGGTTCGCGCTGTTTAGCCAAGGTCAGCCGCCCGTCGCGGAACGTAAAGCCATTGCGCATGTAGGAGCAGGACTGATCGCCCCGGCGCGACTTATAGGCCGGATATCCGGCCTGTTTTTTGAAGAACCGCGCGAAGGCCGCGTCCAGATGCCGCAGCGCCTGTTGTAGGATGACGCTGGAGACCTCGGCGAGCCAGGCGGTGTCCGGGGCTTGCTTCAGGACTTTCAGTTGCCCGGCGAGGTCTTTGTAGTAGAGGCGCCGGCCGTGCTGATAGAAGGCGTCGGTGCGCTGCTGAAGACCCCAGTTATAGATCCAACGCGCGCAGCCAAACGAGCGGGCCAACTGCTCGGCCTGCTCCTCCGTCGGATAGAAACGATAGCGGTAGGCGCGTTGAACGATCATGGCGCATATTATACACTAACTATAGCTTGTAAAAACACCCCTTTCGCCCTTCGGGCGAGCGCCTTATATCCCCGCCCTGAAGGACGGGGTTTTACGGCGCACTGGATAAAAAGTGGCGGCCGATGAGAAGGCCGCCGAAGGACGCACAGCTAGGGATCGTGAGAGCGCTTGCTGATCGAACCGCACGCCCGTGACGGCCTGTCATGACCCGAAACGGGGATCGTTCGCTGTGGAACCGTGCCGAAATCACCTTGGGGTGCGGTTCGATCCTGTCTTGGTTCAAACGTTAGCACAACGCTGGAGGCCAAAAATGGCACTGGTTCTCAAATCCGACGCATTCGTCGATGGCGGGTCCATTCCGCGTGACTACACCTGCGATGGTGAGGATCGTTCTCCACCACTGAGTTGGGAGAACCTGCCGGAGGGCACTCGGAGTCTGGCGCTGATCGTCGACGATCCCGATGCGCCCGATCCGGCCGCGCCGCGCATGGTCTGGGATCATTGGATCCTCTACAACATCCCGCCGGAGTGCGGCGGACTGCCCGAGGAGGCGGCGCGTCATGGATTGCCCGAGGGCACGGGGCAGGGGATCAATAGCTGGGGGCGGACGGGGTACGGCGGACCCTGCCCGCCGATCGGGCGTCACCGCTATTTCCATCGGCTCTATGCGCTGGACGTGCGGCTACCGGAGGCGCTGGGGACGCCCGGCAAGGACGATCTGCTGCTGGCGATGGACGATCACATCCTGGCCCATGCCGAGCTGGTCGGAACCTATGAAAAGTCCGTCGCGGACTGAGCCGAACTCGATGATCGGAAATCGTGCGCTGGGCGCCAGGACTCAGAAGTCCTGTACGCCCGTTTTGGCGTTCAGGGCCGCACTTGATCGATCCGGATCTGGACATCGGTCTGGGCATCGCGCTGAACCGGTCCCGATTCGCCGAACAGATCGCCCGACTGAGGTGTGGCCTCACCGCTCTTCGAGATCCGCGCTCCGACCCGAACCTGCTCGAAGGCCGACAGCCGCAGGGCCGGGTTCATGGCCTGGCTGTCGTCGAGCGTCACGGTGGCGGGCAGATCCTTGGCCTGAAGACGCTGCACGGCCAGCGGCATCGGTGGCCCTTGAACGGCACGCGCGAAGACGAAGACCGTATCCTCGGGCGAGACGCGATCCGAGAGACTCGGGTCGAGGCTGACGGCCACGGTCAGACTCGCTTGGGAGTCGGCTTGGGACGCCGCCTGTGAGGTAGGCGCGGTTTCGGGCGCTGTCGTTTCGCTCGACGTTGCGGAAGCAGTCTCGGCTGGAACCCCGGCGCGACGCTGGGCTTCGTCCATCATCTTTCTGAGATTGCCGGCTTCCTCGCTCGCCGGGTCGAGTTCGTCGAGGATACTCTGCCAGGTGGTCCGCGCGGCCTGATACTGACCCCGCTGGAAGGCGACCAGACCCGAGAACCAACGGGCGTTGGAATTGGTCGGCTCCAGGGTCAGCGCCTCGGCGATCAGTTCAGCCGGGCGTCCCAGCAGACTCTTGTCGGGATCGGCCAGTCCCAGCACCTCGGCATAGGCGATCTTGAGTTCGACCTCGTTGGGTGCGAGCGTATAGGCGCGCTCCATGGCCTTGACGCCGGCGTTGAGCCGACCCATGGCCAGATAGGTGCGGCTGAGCATCATCCAGCCATCGATGTTCGCCGGTTCCTGTTCGAGCCGTTTTTCCAACTGCTGAACCAGCTCCTCCAGCGAGGCGGCCTTGGCGTTGGGGCTGTCCGCCATGGCGGCCGCCTGGCGCTGGTCGATCAGGTCGGTTCGACCGAGTTCCAGATAGGCGAGCACGGTGGCGGCCGGGACGATGATGGTCAGGATCAGCGCCATCGCCCAGCGGCTGAAGGCCGAGCTCGAACGCGCGGCCGCAGCGGTCTCGGCACCGTCCAGGTCGTAGAGCAACTCGCGCTCCAGATCGCGCCGTGCGGCGTCGTACTGTTCCTTGTCGAGAAAACCCGCTTCCAGGTCGGCATCGAGTTCCTTCAGACGCTGCTGGAAGACCTCCAGGTTGAGCCGATCCTGACCGGGCGCGGTATCCGGCGGCGTGGGG
Source organism: Allochromatium tepidum (assembly GCF_018409545.1). Lineage (GTDB taxonomy): Bacteria > Pseudomonadota > Gammaproteobacteria > Chromatiales > Chromatiaceae > Thermochromatium > Thermochromatium tepidum_A. The sequence continues at coordinate 1,058,843 of NZ_AP024563.1, forward strand.
CGCACCAGAGGCGCGAGCACGAAGACGAGCGACAGAGCCAGCAGAAGGCCGGCGAGAATCCAGAAGATGATCATGGGGTTCTAGTCGTGTTGGTCGCCGGTCTGGGCGAGTAGCTGTTGCAGTCGGGCGCGTTCGGCCTCGCTCAGATCCTGCTCGGGTTCGGCCTTCTTGCGCTGGAGCGTGCGCGCGAGCAGATAGGCGCCGAAGCCGACGAACAGGAAGGGGCCGAACCAGAGGATGAGGGTCGAGGGTCTGAGCGGCGGCTCGTAGAGCACGAAGTCGCCATAGCGCTCGACCAAAAAGTCGATGACCTCCTGACGGCTCCGGCCCTCCTGCATCATGCGATAGATCTCCTTGCGCAGATCCTGAGCGACGCCGGCCTGTGAGCCGGCGAGCGACTCGTTCTGACAGACCAGACAGCGCAGCTCGCCGGTGAGATCGCGGAATTCCTGGGTGCGTGCCGGATCCTCGAAGGTGAACTCTTCCAGGGTGAAGGCGTGAGCCGGAGCGGTCGTCAGCAGGGCGCCGGCCAGCATCAGCGCGGCCGCGAGCGACTGGGTCTGAGTCCGGATCATGGTTTGCCCCCTTGGTAGCGCGCGACGATGGGCCGGATCTCTTCGGCCCAGACCTGGGCGTCGATCGGTCCGACCCGCTTGTGACGGATGATGCCCTCAGCGTCGACGATAAAGGTCTCGGGCGCGCCATAGATGCCCCAGTCGATGCCGGCTTGGTTATCCGGGTCGTAGAGGGAGACCGTATAGGGATCGCCGTAGCGTTGGAGCATGGCCAGCGCCTCGGGTCGGGTATCCTTCCAGTTGAAGCCGATCACGCGCACACCGTGCTCGCGCGCGATACGCATGAGTTCGGCGTGTTCCTGACGGCAGGACGGGCACCAGGAGGCCCAGACGTTCACCAGCGACACCTGGCCGATGAGAATGTCGCGGGTCAGGGTCTGGTTGGGATCCTTGAGATCGGGCAGGCTGAACTCAGGCGCCGGCTTGTCGACCAGCGGCGAGGGGATCTTGCGCGGGTCCAGTTGCAGCCCGTAGAAGAGCAGGGCAGCCAGGGCCAGAAAGATCCCGAGCGGGATGAGGGCGCGTTTGGCGGATGTGTTCATAGTCGATCCTTCAAGCCTTGGCGAGCGCGGCGTCGGACGGAACGGTCGCGGTCTGGCGGACGGTACGATAACGCCGGTCCGTCGCGGCCAGCGTGCCGCCGATGGCCATCAGGATGCAGCCGAGCCAGATCCAGCGCACATAGGGTTTGTAATAGAGGCGCAAGGCCCAGTCGCCCTGATCACCGACCGGCTCGCCGAGCGAGATATAGATGTCGCGCAGCAGACCGGCGTCGATCGCCGCTTCGGTCATGGGCATCCCGCCTGAGACATATTTGCGCTTCTCGGGATAGAGGCGGGCGATCTCGCGCTCACCGCGATAGACGACGAAGTCGCCCCGGAACGCCTGATAGTTGGGTCCGGGCACGGCCGTCACGCCGTTGAACTGGAAGCGATAGCCGGAAGCCTCGTGACTGGTGCCGGGCGACATGCGCACGTCGGTCTCTTCACCGTGGATGGAGACCATGGTGACGCCGACGATGAAGACCGCCAGCCCCAGGTGCGCCAGCCACATGCCGTAATAGCCGCGACTGTTGCCCATGAGATCGGCCTTGAGACCGCGCAGTCCGCCCTTGTGCCTGAGCCGGTCGAACAGACTGAGCAGGTGGGACGCCGCCAGCCACACCGCCATGCCGACGCCGAAACCGACCGCCAGAGGCCCCTCGGAGACACCCGGAAATCCAGTGACCACGAAGGCCGCGATGCCGAGTGCCAGCGCGATCCAGAGCGCGCGCACCAGACGCCAGGCCTCGTCGTGCTTCCAGTGCACATGCGGCCCGATGGCCGTGGCCAGGATCAGCAGCGGCGACAGGGCGACGAACATCTTGTTGAACCAGGGGAAGCCGACCGAGATCTTGCCCCAGCCCGCCGCCTCGTAGATCAGCGGGGCCAGGGTGCCGAACAGCACCAGCGCCGCCAGGGTGGCGAGCAGCAGATTGTTGATGAGCAGGAAGGTCTCGCGCGAGAGCAGATCGAAGCGCCCGCCGCCGGAGATCGTCGGCGCGCGCCAGGCATAGAGCGCGAGCGAGCCGCCGATGACCACGCACAGGAACAGCAGGATGAAGCTGCCGCGCGTCGGATCCGTGGCGAAGGCATGGACCGAGGTCAGCACGCCCGAGCGCACCAGGAAGGTGCCGAGCAGCGAGAGCGAGAAGGTCGAGATCGCCAGCAGCACCGTCCAGTTCTTGAAGGCCGCACGCTTCTCGGTCACGGCCAGCGAGTGCATGAGCGCCGTGCCGACCAGCCAGGGCATGAAGGAGGCGTTCTCGACCGGATCCCAGAACCACCAGCCGCCCCAGCCGAGTTCGTAGTAGGCCCACCAGGAGCCGAGCGCGATGCCGATGGTCAGGAACACCCAGGCGACCGTGGTCCAGGGCCGCGACCAGCGTGCCCAGGCCGCGTCCAGCTTGCCGCCGATCAGCGCGGCGATGGCAAAGGCAAAGGCGACCGAGAAGCCGACATAGCCCATGTAGAGCATCGGCGGATGGATCGCCAGTCCCGGATCCTGCAACAGCGGATTGAGGTCACGGCCTTCGAGCGGCGCCGGGAAGATGCGGGCGAACGGGTTGGACGTCAGCAGCATGAACAGCAGGAAGCCGATGGCGATCATCGCCTGCACCGAGATGACGCGCGCGATCATCGGCAACGGCAGGTTGCGGCTGAAGTGCGCGACCGCCGCGCCCCAACCGGCGAGCATCAGCACCCACAGCAGCAGCGAGCCTTCGTGCGCACCCCAGATGGCCGAGACCTTGTAGAGCGTCGGCATCAGGGTATTGGAATTGGACGCGACATAGAGGACCGAGAAGTCGTCGCCCAGGAAGGCGATCAGCAGACAGAGGAACGCGATGCCGATGAAGGTGAGCTGACCCCAGGCCAACGGACGCGCCATGGCCATCCAGGCGCGGTTGCCGGTGAAGCTGCCGATCAGGGGGATGCTCGCTTGTGCAAGCGTCAGCATCAGCGCCAGCAGCAGGGCGAAATGACCGAGTTCAGGGACCATCAGTTGGCCGCTCCGCTGTTTGACTGGCCGGCGGCGGCGTTGGTCACGCCCTCGGCATGGGCGGTCTGGAGCGTGCCGGCGACCTCGGGCGGCATGTATTCCTCGTCATGCTTGGCCAGGACTTCCTCGGCCTGGAACACGCCGTCCGGGCGCAGCCGGCCCTTGGCGACCACGCCGGTTCCTTCCTTGAACAGATCCGGCAGGATGCCCGAGTAGGCGACCTTGACGGTCGCGGCATTGTCGGTGACTTCGAAGTTGACCAGCAGCCCGTCGTCCTGGCGCTGGAGCGTCCCCTCGCGCACCAGTCCGCCGAGTCGGAAGACGTGATCGGCCGGCGCTTCGTTGGCCAGCACCTGCGTGGGGCTGAAGAAATAGGAGAGATTGCTCTGGAGGGCGGTGATGGCCAGGGTCGAGGCCGCGCCGATCCCCAGGATCGCCAGACCGACGAAGACCAGTCGTTTCTGTCGTGCTTTCATGTCGAAATGTCACTCCGGGCGCGAGGATTGGGACAGTCTGGCCAATCGACTCAATCGCGCCAAAATGGTTCGATGCTGGAGACGCAATTGCAGCACCTCGGCCACCAAGACCAGCGCCACCATGCCGTAGGCGCCCCAGACGAAGAAGGCGTAACCGCCCTGAGAAAAGAATTCGCTCATCGTGAATGCTCCCGGTTCAGCAGTTCCTGGACCCAGCTCGCTTCGGCCTCGCGCGTGAGGATGATCGAGCGCAGTCGCATGAAGCCGGTCGCGAACGCGTACATCCAGAACGCCAGCGTCATGGTCAGCATCGAAAACAGGATGTTGCTGTCGATCTTGCCCAGTCCCGAGCGCTGGTGCAGGGCCGCGCACTGGGTCGGGTCGGGGCAGTTGATCGACCAGTAGATGACCGGAACCATCACCAGCCCGACGATCGCCAGCAGGGCCGAGGCGCGATCGGCGCGGCGGGTGTCGTCGATCGCCGAGTGCAGCGCGATATAGCCGATATAGAGGAAGAACAGCACCAGCTCCGAGGTCAGACGCGGATCCCAGTCCCAGTAGGTGCCCCAGCTCGGACGGCCCCAGAAGGCGCCGGTCCAGAGTGCTAGAAAGGTGAAGACCGCACCGGTCGGCGCCACCGCATTGGCCATCATGAACGACAGCCGGGTGTTGAACACCAGCCCGATCGCCGCCCAGAACACCATCACGATATAGAGCCACATCGACATCCAGGCCGCCGGCACATGGATGAAGATGATGCGGTAGTACTCCTTCTGCGCGTTGCTGCCGCCGAGCTGATCGGGCGTCTGGAAGAAGCCCCAGTAGAGGCCGATCACCAGCAGTACGCCGGTCAGGATCCAGAAGGGGCGGGTGAGACGGCCTGCGAGCGGATAGAAGGTCGCGGGCGAGGCGAATTTGAACCAGTTCAGGGTCATGTTCAAGTGCTCAGTTCTAGCGTGAATTGCATTTCGGATTGAATCGCTATTTTAGGTTTTTTCGCCAGTTTCAACCAATTCAGAGTATTCAGAATAGCTGTCTTGATGGGTCGTTTTTCATCCCAAAAGATCAATGATGACAAAAGTTTCAAGGATGGTTCTGCCGTAATCAAAGCGAACGCTTCTCGCGCATCCGTTTCCTGCTCAAAGGAAAGATAATAAACTGTGTCATCAAACATGACAGCCTTGTCTTCTACTGGGCCGATCAGGCGAAAATTGAGCGATTTATAAAGGCCGCAAATAGCGATTCGCCAGGGGCGGAAAGCATAATCACCGATGCCGAAAATTGAAAACCTGGGATTATTTTTGTAGATCGAGCTGCGTCTGGAATCAAGCAGTGTGGCGTGACGCTCAAGATAGTTCCATGTCTTCGGATGAAGATCGCGCATTCTGTCGGTTCTTTCGCCGACGAAATGCTGTGTCACCACAATGAATTTTTCGCGCCATGGCTTGCCGCTTCCAATATCGGATCCTTTCATCAAAGGAAACAGATAATCATGTTCAATATCAACGACTTCACCAAAGCCATTGACGAATCGATCCGGCATGCGCGTCAATTCCATCACAGGCGCGGCATCATGTTTGATTCCTGAGCGCCATTTTTGCGGGCATGTTCCAAACAAAAAAGATGAAGTATCGAATGCATCAAGATCACTAACCGTCAAGCCGTGTCGATAGCCGACTTTGATCCCGTGATCACTTTGAAAATCACTGTATACGGTATATTGCGTTAATCGATCTGATGGGTCAGCGGATAATCGAATAAATAAAAGACAGGCTTCAACGGAAGCATTGAACGATTTTTTAGCGTCGATTGCAAACAGGCTCGCTTCACGAATCGGCAGATTCTGCCGTTGCAACTGTGCTAATACTTTTCTTGCCACGGCAGTTTTGACCAGCATGGCCAAATCGCCGGAGCGCCCCTGAAGACAGCGTAAAATTTCCAACAGCATCCATTCGGAAATATCAAAATTTGACTTTCCAGTTAGCGCATCAAATCCGCTTTGCTTTGAAAAATTGCTTTTTTTCGGAAGATTTTCGCCTTCGATTGTGCCCAAAGTCGAGTTCGTGACCCATGGAAGATTCCCTAAAACGAGTATCGAGCCTGAACAGGCGCGCAGTATGTTATCCCAATCTAGTGCAAAAAAATCAGCCTGTACAAGCTTGATTTGTGATTGATTTTTTAAGCCGTGCAGTTTTTCGCGCAAGGCATCAAGATAAGCGTGATTGATTTCAAATCCGTAAATTTCATGGCTTGCTGGAAAAGCTGATGCCGCTGCTAAAATAAAAGCTCCCACACCGCATGTTGGTTCAATGATAACATTTGGAGAGATGCCGAAATTCAGCAACTTTTCGCAGACTGCCTGAGCTAAGTTATCAGGTGTCTGAAAATCGCCAAATTCGATTTTTTGTTTGCGATGTGCTGTCAAGGCTGGTTGCCTGTATAAATTGCAATCACGCCGTTGACGGTACCCGCCTGATCAATCGCTCTTGAGTATTGCAAGCGCCATTGCAGCGCATTGGATATAGTCAAATAGCCTTGTTTTGGGGGAGTATTTTTGATTTCTGTTGCAAGTTTGTGCAACTCGATTTCATCAATCGGAAGATTTTTTTCGAACAGATAGGCTATCAGGTCTTCAGTGTTGCCTTCGTTGTCTAGAATATTGCGCAAACCTTTGGTCAGCTGAAAATCAGCTGTTTGACCAGCTTCAATAAAAATGGTGTGAATAATGTTTAATGTCGCCGTGCGCAATGCTTCATCATCTTTTTTGTCGTAGACAAAGATAATCAAGGAATAACCTAATCCATATATTTTTTGACGCGCCGACTTAAACGGGCATGACGATTGAGGCTGCCGAATGCTCGTAACCTTCATATCAACATTCAGATCTGGAAAATCAATACCGTTGGCGGAATTTCCTGCTTCGAATGTATAGGCTTTATTTTTGAGGTAAGCGCGAAATTTATGTTCAAGATAGGTGCCGACCGCTTTGCCGTCTGTGACGCCAAACAGCGATGGTTCGGAATGCCCGCTTTCATCTTTAGAAAATTTACTCGCCTCAGCGCAAAGATGCGGAATGGTTAATTTTTTCAAAGCGAATTCCTGACAAGCGTCATTCCAGCGAAATCTTGAGCGCCGCCGCCGAGGCCAGTGGCGCCAGTGTCAGTGCCGCGAGCAGAAAGGCACTCAGCAGCATGAGATAGGGTTCGGTGTCGACGAGCGCGATGCGGGCGACCTCGATCGCGCCGGCGCCATAGACCAGTACCGGAATATAGAGCGGCAGAATCAGCAGCGAGAGCAGGATGCCGCCGCCGCGCAGCCCGAGCGTGAGCGCCGCGCCGATGGCCCCGATCAGACTCAGGATCGGCGTGCCGAGCAGGAGCGACAGCATCATGATCCCGATCTGTGCGTCCGACAGATGGTACTGCATCCCGACCAGCGGGGCGATCAGCACCAGCGGCAATCCGGTCAGCAGCCAGTGCGCGCCGACCTTGGCCAGCACCAAGAGCGACAGCGGCTGGGCGGTCAGGAGCATCTGCTCCAGCGTCCCATCCTCATAGTCCGCCGCGAACAACCGCTCCAGCGCCAGCATCGAAGCCAGCAGCGCCGCGACCCAGACCACGCCCGGCCCCAGGATCTGCAACACCTGACGCTCGGTGCCGACCCCGAGCGGAAACAGACTGACCACGATCACGAAAAAGAACAGCGTCGTCAGCACATCGGTCCGCCGCCGCATGGCCAGCAGCAGATCGCGCTTGAGGACACACCAGAATACAGCCCACATGATGGCGTCAGTCTCCCAGATCCAGACGGGCGACCTGGCCCGAGGTCAGCGGCACTTCCTGGTGTGTGGTCAGGACCGCCAGCCCGCCGCCGGCCACATGCTCGGCGATCAGTCCCTGGAGCAGGGCCACGGCCTCGACATCGAGCGCCGTAAACGGCTCGTCCAGCACCCAGAGCCTGGCGCGACTGAGGATGAGCCGCGCCAGGGCTACGCGCTTCTTCTGCCCCTGCGAGAGCATCCGCGTCGGCAGATCCTCGAAACCGCGCAAGCCGATACGCGCAAGCGCCTGCCGGACGTCATCGATCCCGACCGGGTCGCCGTCGAGCCGCGCCGCGATCGACAGATTCTCGATCCCGGTCAGATCGGACTTGATGCCGTTGAGATGACCGAAATAGAGCAGCTCGCGCCGATAGTCCTCGGCCAGGGCGCGGATCGACTCGCCGCGCCAGCGCACCTCGCCCGCGTCCGGGGTGAAGAGTCCGCACAGGGTTCGCAACAGCGTGGTCTTGCCGCTGCCGTTGCGACCGCGCACATGGAGCAGGGTTCCAGGCTCCAGCGCCAGATCCAGCCCGCTGAACAGCCGCCGGTCGCCGCGTCGGCATTCGAGTCCGATGACCTCAAGCATGGCGGGCCTCGTCGTCGCTTCGGCCCGGCCAGCTCGGCTGGGACTCCGGATGCCGGATCACCCAGCAGTTGTGGATGCGCGGATTGCGGGCGAAGTCGCGCGGCAGGGTCTGGGCGCTGATGTCGCTGACCTCGAAGGGCGCCAGCCCCTCCAGATCGATGCGGAACCGGCGCAGATTGTTCGAGAAGATCAGCCGCCCGCCGGGTTCGAGCAGACGCATGGTCGCCTGGATGATGTCGACATGGTCGCGCTGGATATCGAGCGTGCCCTGCATCCGCTTGGAGGTCGAGAAGCTCGGCGGGTCGAGAAAGATCAGATCGAAGCGGCGTTGTCCGAACATGGAATCGATCCAGCGCAGACAATCGGCTTGGATCAGCTGATGATTCGGCCCCCGGATGCCGTTGAGTTCCAGATTGCGTCCGGCCCATTCCAGATAGGTGCGCGACAGGTCGACCGTAGTGGTCGAGGTCGCGCCGCCCTTGGCCGCGTGCACGGTCGCGGTGCCCGTGTAGGCGAAGAGGTTGAGGAACCGCTTGCCGTCGGCGAGCGAGCCGATCAGTCGCCGCACGTCGCGATGGTCGAGAAAGAGCCCGGTGTCCAGATAGTCCTCGAAGTTGACCAGGAACCTGAGGCCATATTCAGAGACTTCGTGGAAATGCCCGGTCTCGGCCAGCCGCTCGTACTGGGCGCCGCCCTTCTGCTGACGGCGGACTTTGAGGAACACCTGCTCGCCCGGCACCTCCAGCACCTCGGGGATCAGCCCCAGCGCCTCGCGTAGCCGCCGGCGCGCGCGCTTGGGATCGACGCTCGGCGGCGCGGCATATTCCTGGACATGCACCCAGCGCCGGTCGCCCTCGTAGAGATCGATGGCCAGTGCATATTCGGGCAGATCGGCGTCATAGATCCGCAGACAGTCGATGCCCTCGTTCTGACGCCATTTGCGCAGCGCCTTGAGGTTTTTCACCAGCCGGTTGGTGAGCATGGTCGCGCCCGCACTGCGCTCTTCGGGCGGCAGGGGATGCGGCAGATGGCTCATGAAATAACGCGGCTCGACCTGAAAACTCAGTAGCCGGCACTCGATCGGGCCGTTGTAGAGACTGTGTATCTTGGTCGCCCGCAGACCCAGGCTCTTGCCCAGTTCAGGATTGGCCGTGAAGACGGCGGCACGCCAGCCGAGAAAGCGCTCCTTGAGCACCGAGCCGAGCCGCGCATAGAGCCGGCTCAGATCCTCGTCGGCGCCGAGCCGTTCGCCATAGGGCGGGTTGACGATCACCAGCCCCTCGTCGTCCTCACGTCCGGGCCGGCAGTCGGACAGTTCGCGGCGTTCGAAATGGGCCAGTCCGGCGAGTCCGGCACGCTCCAGATGATGCAGCGAGGTGCGGACGGCGTTGGGGTTGACGTCATAGCCGCGCAGCGAGCCGAGCCGCTTGAGCCCGGCCGTGCGGCGCAGACGCGCCTCGGCCAGCAGTCGCTGCCAGGCCGTTTCGTCGTGCTGCGTCCAGCCATGGAAGCCGAAGCGCTCGCGCAAGAGACCAGGCGCGATGTCGGCGGCGATCAGCGCGCCTTCGATAATCAACGTACCCGAGCCGCACATGGGATCGAGCAGAGCACCGCCCTCGGCCGCGATCTCGGGCCAGCCGGCGCGCAGCAGGAGTGCAGCGGCCAGATTCTCCTTGAGCGGCGCGGCCGAACCCGCCTCGCGATAGCCGCGCTGATGCAGCGACTCGCCCGAGAGATCCAGGCTGAAGGCGAGACTGTCTCGATTTCCGTAGAGATGAATGCGCAGATCCGGATAGTCGGGATCGACGCTCGGTCGCCGCCCGTAGAGCCGGTTGAAGCGATCGGCGATGGCGTCCTTGACCTGGAGGATGGCGAAATGCGGATTGGTGACGCCCTCAAGCGCGCCGTCGAACTGGATGGCGAAGGTGCGATCCGGGGTCAGATGATCTTCCCAGGGGATCTCCAGCGCACTGTCGTGGATCTCGTCCGGGCCGCTCAACGACACCTGTGTCAGCGGCAGGAGAATGCGGTTGGCGATCCGCGACCAGAGACAGGCACGGTAGCCGTCCTCGATCCGGCCCGAGAAACGCGCCCCGCCGCGCGTCTCGGCGGCCCCCGCCATCCCGAGTCGGGTCAGCTCCTCGGCGAGCAGACTGCCCATGTGCTTGGGGGCGGAGGCGAAGAAGAGATGATCGGACATGCGGTTGGCGGAACTCCGGGGGATGCGCTGAACCTGACTGTCGGGTTCATCTGCCGAGCCGATCGAGCCGGGCGTGCGGCCCCTCAATCCTTTTTCAGCAGATCACCGAGACCGGCGAAGGGGTTGAAGGTCGCCGCCGAACCGCCGTCGGCGCTCGCTTTGGCCGGCTTGCCGGTGCCGCGCGCAAGTGCGGCCAGATGCTCTTCGTACTTCTGGTGCTCGTTGTCGTGACAGTAGATACACAACAGCTCCCAGTTGCTCCCATCGGGCGGGTTGTTGTCGTGATCCATGTCCTTGTGATGCACCGTCAGCTCGCGCAGATTCTCGCGCGTGAAGGTGCGGGCGCAGCGTCCGCAGACCCAGGGATAGAGCTTCAGCGCCTGATCGCGATAACCGGCGGCGCGTTCCTCGCTCGCCTTGCGCGCGCTGGCGACCACCTGATCGAGCTTGGCGGTATCGATGGGTTTGCCGGTCTTGCCATGGCGGGGAGGGTTATGCGTGGCCATGTTATCGATGTCGTCTCAGGAAGGATGGTGCGCGAGGGGGGACTCGAACCCCCACGGAGTGCTCCACTGGAACCTAAATCCAGCGCGTCTACCAATTCCGCCACCCGCGCGATCCGGGCATTCTAGCCTGATTTCGGAAAAATCGGTATGGATGCTTGATCGGTTTGATCGGTGTAGCCGTCGCTGTCGCCGAGCGGTGGGGGGCGGAACCTGGGATGTGGGGGCGTATTACGGAACACGCCCGCACGTCCCAGGTAATACTCATGGCTGAACGCTGGTCAACCCGACGCTCAGCCAGTCCTGCATCCCGCCGCGATACCACTTGAGCTTGTCCGGCGGATAGCCGATGCCGACCAGGGTCTTGATGTTGGCCGTCGACTGCGGGCACCAGATGCCGTTGCAGAACAGCACCAGCGTCTTGGCGTTGGTGAAGTCCCAGCCACCGGTCGACGGATCTCGGACGACGTTGAATTGATCGCGCAGCGTCTGCTCGAAGGTATCGGCCTCGCCCGGCGTCTCGAAGGTGCCGGTCTTGTCGCGGCTGATCCGGTTCCAGGGGATGTTCACCGAACCGGGAATGGTACCGCGCATGACCCAGTCCGGGGTGCGCGAGTCGACCAGCAGGATGTCCGTGTCGCCCTGCGACATCCGTTGCAGATAGTCCAGCACATCCAGCTCACCGATGGTCTCGACGCCCTCGACCACCACCATGGGTTGCACGCAGAAAGGCGGACAGCCGCGATCGGTCTTCCGGTAGATCTCCGGCAAGGTGGCGTTGAGATCGTGTCCGCGCTGGATGGTGACGGTCTGGCCGTTGTGTCGGACCTGGACGCTTTCGAGCGTCGGCGTGATCTTGTTGCCGGCCGCGAGCGCGAGGGCCGGGATGCCGAGGCAGAGCGCAAGGGCCGTGAGACGCAAGAATCGGGTGCTGGACATACTGCGAGTCTCCTGAACGCTGTGATGGATGATCGCCGATGACGGCTCGGCGCTATCGAGACCGATCGAGCACATCGGCCGGAAAGTCCGCGTGCTGTTCGCCGAGCGCCTGATCGTAACTCAATTCGCCCTGATATTCGGCATCGCGAGAACATTCGCGCCAACCCAGGCATTGCCGATTACGCCGGTGCCATCATTTGGTACTTTCAGGGCATCGGCCGGTGGCCGAGTCGACAGGCCCTCCGTCAGCATCCATCACGCGGCGAATCACTATGTTCTTCCCTAAACTGTGCACGATTGCAACGACCGAGGTGATCACGCTGCCGGCGACGGCCACGCTCGCCGAGGCCGCCGGCACCATGAAGCGCCATAACGGCCCAGGAAGCCGCCGAGCGTGCCAGTCGGGCCAAGAGTCAGTTCCTGGCCAACATGAACCATGAGATCCGCACACCCATGAACGCCGTGATCGGCCTGAGCGATCTGCTCCTGGAGACGCCGCTCGACGCCAAGCAGCGCGACTATCTGGGCAAGATTCGCGATTCTTCGCGCCTGCTGCTTGGGATCATCAACGACATCCCGGACTACTCCAAGATCGAGGCCGGCAAGCTGGATCCGGCGCTCCAGTCGTTTTCCCTCGATGATCTGCTCGATCAGATGCGCACGCTCTTCGGCAACGCCGCCGATGCGCGGGGTATCGAACTCATCTTCGATCTGGCCGTTTCGTCACGCCATCGGGTCGTGGGCGATGCCTTGCGCCTGGGGCAGGTGCTGATCAACCTGCTCAGCAATGCCGTCAAGTTCACCGAGCGGGGGGCGGGTCGTGCTCTCCATTCGGCAGCTCGACACGGGAACCGCATCGGCGCGTCTGCGTTTCGAGGTGCGTGACACGGGCATCGGTATCGCGCCCGAGCAGCAGGCGCGACGGGCAGTCGTTGTCGCTGCTCATGATCGATATCGACCAGTTCAAGCCCTACAACGATCACTATGGTCATGGGGGCGGGAGAGGAGCAAAAAACAGTTCTTGATTTTTTCTTCATTTTTCATCAGGATTTTTCACTGTAGATAGGTTATCTACAAGCGTGAAGGTTTCACGCTCCATGGTCAGGGTCAACGTCGAATCGCAAGGTTGTTCTCTGTTCAGGATGAACGCCGAGGCAATTTTTATGGCGCAAGCTGGGTTTCGACGGCCGACACGGCCCATGTTGCCGGTGTTGACCGGCCATTCGGTTGGGACTGCTCAACCCGGACTCCAGTTGCTCGCCCACCAGGGCGCTATCAACGGAGAGCGAATCACTTAAAAACCACCATAAGCAACTTTGTTTAGGGTTTTAGGAACAGTTCGCGGTCGTGCTGCCCGAGACCGACGAAGCGGGTGCCGAAACGCTCGCCCGGCGTCCGCACGAAGCCGTGCGCGCGCTGGGGATCGAACATGCCTACTCGGACGCGGCGCCCCATGTCACGATCAGCGTCGGTGTCGCCACGCATTCGCCGCAGCAGCCGAAACGCGACGCCGAAGCATTGAAGCGGAGTGCCGATCGGGCGCTGTATCAGGCCAAGTCCCAGGGCCGCAATCGCATTTCCTTCGAATGACCGAGCGGGACGTGCCGGAGGCCGCGTCCCGCCCGCTTCCTGCATCGAGCCAAGCCGAATCGATCGGACTTGGCTCGATTCGAGCCGGATCTCAGTGATCTACCGCACCCTCGGCACCGATGCCGGTCTCACAGCGGATGCGCTGCGCCTCGAAGGCGTGACGCTCACGCTTGGCCTGCTCGGAGTTGTCGAGCAGCGAGACGATCCAGATGCAGAAGAACGCCAGCGGCATCGAGACGATCGCCGGGTTGTTGAGTGCGATCAGCCCGACCGGCTTGCCGTCGGCATCCATATGGCCCAGCACGTCGCCCCACACCGCCTTCGACAGCACGGTGAGCGCTACGGCGCTGATCAGACCGACCAGACCGCCGACCAGGGCGCCTTTGGTGGTCATCTTGCCCCAGAAGATCGAGGCGACCAGCACCGGGAAGTTGGCGCTCGCGGCGATGGCGAAGGCCAGACCCACCATGAAGGCCACGTTCTGGCTCTCGAAGGCGATACCGAGCGCAATGGCCAGCAGACCCAGACCGAAGGTCGCGATCTTGGAGATGCGGATCTCGGTGGTCTCGTTGCTGCGACCGCGCGCGATGACGCTGGCGTAGAGGTCGTGCGAGATCGCCGAGGCGCCGGCCAGGGTCAGACCCGCGACCACCGCCAGGATGGTGGCGAAGGCCACCGCCGAGATGAAGCCCAGGAACAGGTTGCCGCCGACGGCCTCGGCCAGACGGATGGCGACCATGTTGGTGCCGCCGTCGAGACCCTTGACGAGCTGATCCTTGATCACCGAGCCGTCGGCGGCGAGCGCCTCGGGCTTGAAGAACTCAGGATGCTGCGACAGCAGCACGATGGCGGCGAAGCCGATGATGAAGGTCAGGATGTAGAAGTAGCCGATGAAGCCGGTGGCGTAGAACACCGACTTGCGCGCTTCCTTGGCATCCGGCACGGTGAAGAAGCGCATCAGGATGTGCGGCAGACCCGCGGTACCGAACATCAGCGCCAGCCCCAGCGAGATGGCATTGACCGGATCCGTGACCAGCGAGCCGGGCGACATGATGGCGAGCGCCTTGGGATGGATCTCGACGGCCTGACGGAACATCTCCTCGGGCGAGAACCCGAAGGTCGAGAGCGCGGCCACGGCCATGAAGGTCGCACCCGAGAGCAGCAGCATCGCCTTGATGATCTGCACCCAGGTCGTCGCGGTCATGCCGCCGAAGATGACATAGACCATCATCAGCACGCCGACCGCGATCACCGCCAGCCAGTAGTCCAGGCCGAACAGGAGCTGGATGAGCTTGCCGGCGCCGACCATCTGCGCGATCAGATAGAAGGCCACCACCACCAGCGAGGAGATGGCCGCCATGGTGCGGATCTGGGTCTGACCGAAGCGGTAGGAGCTGACGTCGGCGAAGGTGAACTTGCCGAGGTTACGGATCTGCTCGGCGATCAGGAACATGATCACCGGCCAGCCGACCAGGAAGCCGATGGAGTAGATCAGACCATCGTAGCCCGAGGCGAACACCAGGCCCGAGATACCCAGGAAGGACGCCGCCGACATATAGTCGCCGGCGATCGCCAGACCGTTCTGGAGGCCGGTGATGCCGCCGCCGGCGGTGTAGAAGTCCTTGGCCGAGCGGGTGCGCTTGGCGGCCCAGTAGGTGATGCCGAGTGTTCCGGCCACGAAGACCATGAACATCGCGATGGCGGTGTAGTTGGTCGCCTGACGCTCGACCTCGCCGCTCACAGCGGGTCCGGCCACCAGCGCGAAGGGCGCGAGCAGGGCGAGCAGCACGCCCCAGAGATAGTAGCGCTTCATTACTGCAGATCCTCCCGGATGGCCTTGGTCAGGGCATCGAAGCGACTGTTGGCCTTGGCGACATAGATCCCGGTCAGGACGAAGGCACTGACGATGATCCCGACGCCGATGGGCATGCCGACGGTGGTCACGGCGCCTTCGGCGATCGGCGTGCCGAGCAGCGAGGGAGCGAAGGCGATGATCAGGATGAAGCCGTAGTAGATCACCAGCATGATGACCGTCAGGTTCCAGGCGAAGCATTTACGGGAGCAGACGAGCTCCTGATAACGCGGATGCGCCTTGATGGCATCGACCGAGTCTTGTTGCATGGGTCTTCCTTACGAATGTTGTGTGAGCGAATGGGCCGATCGAGGTCGAGAGACGGGTGATGGACGGATGACGGCGGCACCTCGGAACGCGCCGCCGGGGCGTATCGAGGCGCGCGACCGTCCGACCCGCATCGCAGCGATACGAGCGTCTCTCGTCGATTCTTGGGATGATGTGTGAGGCGCGCCGTTTAGAGCGGCGGGATTTTGGTATTGACCGACATCGGGAGTCAATCAAAAAAACATTTAATCTATCAATATCTTTTATGTGATCGCACTGGTCACCGGGTGAGCGCAGCGGCTATTTGCTCGAACAATGCCTTTGGGTTGACAATGGCGAATCGTTCAATAGCCAAGCGCCCGCGGAGACCGAACCCATGTCCGACAAAGCCCCCTGGATCACCTTCCGGCCCGAACTCAAGGTGCTCGACTGCACCGTGCGGGACGGCGGGCTGGTGAATGCCCATCGATTCAGTGACGAGTTCGTGCGGGCCGTCTATCAGGCCTGTGTCGAGGCGGGTATCGACTACATGGAGATCGGCTACAAGAACTCGCCCAAGGTCTTCCCCAAGGAGAAGTTCGGTCCCTGGCGTCACTGCGACGAGGCCGACCTCAAGCGTGTCGTCGGCGACCACGATCCCGAGAAGACGGGTCTGAAGCTCGCCGCCATGGCCGACGCCGGCAAGAGCGACTGGGAGACCCGGATCGTGCCGGCCGCCGAGAGCCCGCTGTCGATGATCCGCGTGGCCTTCTACGCCCATCAGGTCTCGGAGGCGGTCGACATGATCCGCTACGCCGACGAGCTGGGCTACGAGACCACCGCCAATCTGATGGCCGTCTCCAACATCACCGAGGAAGAGATCGACACCGTGCTCGAGTCGATCGCGCCGACCCCGGCCGGCACCATGGTCATCGTCGACAGCTTCGGCCACCTCTACCGCGAGCAGATCGACCGGCTCTACAAGAAGTATGCCACGGCGCTCGAAGGCACCGGCAAGGAGATCGGCATCCACGCCCACAACAATCTGCAACTGGCCTTCGCCAACACCATCGAGGCCATCATCCTCGGCTGCAACCGGGTCGATGCCACCATGTACGGCTTCGGGCGCGGCGCGGGCAACTGTCATACCGAACTGCTGCTCGGCTTCCTGCGCAATCCCAAGTTCGAGGTGCGTCCGGTGATCGAGGTGATCCAGAAATATCTCTTCCCCCTACGCCAGCAGCTCGACTGGGGACCGTCGATCCCCTACAACCTCACCGGCCAGCTCAACCAGCACCCGCGCAGTGCCATCGAGTGGCGTGAAGGGCCGACCCCGGACGACTTCCTGGGTTTCTACGACAAGCTGATCGCGGAGATGTG
The DNA here is from genome assembly GCF_018409545.1 of Allochromatium tepidum. GTDB lineage: Bacteria > Pseudomonadota > Gammaproteobacteria > Chromatiales > Chromatiaceae > Thermochromatium > Thermochromatium tepidum_A. Next base: position 1,075,548 of record NZ_AP024563.1, read on the forward strand.
AGCCATGGCCGGTGAAGCGACCCTGATCCTGGACGGCCAGGAGTATCGATTTCCCATCCGCGAGGGCACCGAGGGCGAACGTGCGATCGACATCCAGGATCTGCGCGCGCGCACCGGCCATATCACGCTCGACCCCGGCTACGGCAACACCGGCAGCTGTGAGAGCGCCATCACCTTCATCGACGGCGAGCAGGGCATCCTGCGTTATCGCGGCATCCCGATCGAGCAGTTCGAGCAGGCGCCGAACTTCGTCGAGGTCGCCTGGCTCCTGATCTTCGGGCATCTGCCGAGCGCCGAGGAGTATCGGATCTTCTCCGAGCGGCTCACCGCCTACGCCAACCTCGACGAGAGCATGAAGCACCACTTCGAGGGCTTCCCGCGCTCGGCGCCGCCCATGGCCATCCTCTCGGCCATGATCAATGCGCTCTCCTGCTTCCATCCGGATTTCTTCGAGCTGGAGGACAGGGACCACTTCCAGGCCGCCGCCGCCGGACTCATCAGTAAGATCCGCACCATCGCCGCCTATGCCTACCGGCACTCGGTCGGCCGGCCCTATATCTATCCGCATCCTGGGCAGCGCTATGTGCCGAACTTCTTGCACATGATGTTCTCGCAGCCCTATGCCGAGTACGTCTGCGATCCGATCGTCAAGGATGCGCTCAACCTCATCCTGATCCTGCACGCCGATCACGAGCAGAACTGCTCGACTTCGACGGTGCGCATGGTCGGCTCCAGTCAGGCCAATCTGTTCGCCTCCTGCGCCGCCGGCGTGTGCGCGCTCTGGGGACCGCTGCACGGCGGGGCCAATGTCGCGGTGCTGGAGATGCTCGACCGGATCCATCGCGGCCACATCAGTCCCGAGGACTATGTGCGGCTGGCCAAGGACAAGGACAGCAAGGTCCGGCTCATGGGCTTCGGGCATCGGGTCTACAAGAACTTCGACCCGCGCGCCAGGATGCTCGCCAATGTGGCCGAGAAGCTGCTGCCGACGCTCGGCGTCCGGGATCCGCTGCTCGACATCGCCCGCCGGCTCGAAGAGATCGCGCTCGAAGATCCCTATTTCGTCGACCGCAAGCTCTATCCCAATGTCGACTTCTACAGCGGCATCATCCTGCGCGCCATCGGCATCCCGACCAACATGTTCACCGTCATGTTCGCCATCGGCCGGCTGCCCGGCTGGATCGCGCACTGGTGGGAGCAGGCCCAGACCCAGGGCAACAGGATCGCCCGTCCGCGCCAGATCTATGTCGGTCCGGGCGTGACCGATCATGTGCCCAGGGAAGCACGGGTTTGACGTTCGATCCTGTCTCTTGAGGAGGGCATCGCGTGAACAAACGGATCCAGTTCGCCATCGCCGCGCTCGTGCTCAGCCTGGGGCTGGCGATCTACGGCATCATCGTCTTCGCCGATGCCGAGAAGGGGCGCGATCTCCAGGCGTTGCAGGCCCAGATGAACCTCGTGGCCGACAGTCGCGTCGAGGCCATCGACCATTGGCTGAAGGCCCAGTACGCCGTGCTGGAGGGACTGGCGCGTCATGAGTCGCTGCGCCGGGCCCTGACTTCGATCGGCGCGGAGCCGGGGGAGGAAGCCCACGACAGCCTGCGTGCACTGCTCGCCGCCACGGCCGCGCGCGCGGGGTTCCTGTCCTACCAGGCCACCGGCTATCAGCCGGCCTATTCCGACACGCTCGTCGATGGCGGACTGGCCGTGCTCGACACCCAGAACGGCGTCCTGGCGGCCACGGGCGGAATGCCGCCGATCGAGACGCGCCTGGCCGATTTCCTCGCGCAAACGCCGCTCGAGGCGCGCGCCCTGCTCGACCTGCATCGCGGCGCGCACGATCGACCGGCACTGGGATTCCTGCTGCCGGTGCTGGAGCCGCCGGACGCCCGGGATGGCGCCGGTACCGTGCTCGCGCGCATTCTGGCCCTGCGACCGGTCGATGCCGGATTCTTCGCCATGCTCAGACAGCCGGGCGTCACGGCGCGCACGGCCGAGTCCTATCTGATCCGCCGTTCCGACAATCTGATCGAGTATCTCTCGCCGCTGCTCGACGGCAGTGAGCCGCTGGCGAAACGGCTCGCGGTCAATACCGAGTCGCTCATCGACGTCGAGGCCCTGGAGCAACCCGGACTCTTCCATCAGGGGCGCGATTACGCCTTCAAGGACTCCTTCGCCGTGAGCCGTCCGGTTCCGGGGACCGACTGGGTGCTGGTCCACCGGATCGGTGCCGCCGAGGCGCTGGCCGCGAGCGACGCGCGGCGCATGACGCTCATCAGCGGTCTGGCCCTGCTGGTGGTGCTGATCGGCGCGGCCCTGGTGCTGGTCTGGCTCTATGCCACCTCGCGCCGGGTCGAGGAGGTCGCCGAGTGCTACCGGCTGTCCTCTGAACGCTACGAGCGTCTGTCGGGCTTCCTCGACATCCTGACCGACAGCCAGCCCAATCCCATCCTGGTCGTCGATGCGAACAACCACATCACCTATGCCAACCTGCGTCTGGCCGAACTCAGCGGCATCGCGCGCGACGAGCTGATCGGGCGCTCGCTGACCGGTGTGCTCGGGCAGGAGGCGGGCGGACGCTATGGGGCGATCAACCGGCGCGTTCTGGAGAGCGGCGAGCCACGGGTCGAGATCGAACATCTGCCCGACGAGCAGGGCGGGGAGCGGGTGTGGCGCTCGCATCACTATCCCTTCACGGCCGCGACCGATGCCCAGGAGCCGGCCGTGCTCGTCACCATCGAGGATCTGACCGATCTGATGCGCGAGCGCGCCCGACGGGAACGCAACACCCGGCAACTGCTCGATACCCTGGTCGGCCTGGTCGACGAGCGTGATCCCGACTCGGCCCATCAATCCAGGTATGTCGTCCGGGTCGCGCGCGCCGTCGCCGAGGATCTCGGGTTCGATCCGTCGCAGGTCGAGACCATCGAGCAGGCCGCACGCTTGGTCAACATCGGCAAGATCCGCATCCCGCGCGCCCTGCTGGTCAAGGGCGGCGATCTGACCGATCAGGAGTTGAAGCGGGTGCGTGAGGCACTCGACGAGGGGCCGGAGCTGCTGCGCGACATCGAGTTCGACGGTCCGGTGCTCGAGACCCTGGCGCAGATCAACGAATGGGTCGACGGCAACGGCCGGCCGCGCGGTCTGAAGGGCGACGAGATCCTGCCCGCCGCCCAGGTGGTGGCGCTCGCCAATACCTTCGTGGCCCTGATCAGTCCGCGCGCCTTCCGCGACGCCCGGAGCTTCGACGAGGCCGAGGCCATCCTGATGCGCGAGATCGGGCGGCGCTTCGACAAGCGCTTCGTCCTGAGTCTGCTCAACTATCTCGAAAATCGTGGCGGGCGTGATGAGTGGGCGGGGATGAGCCGGAGGGTCTGACGGTTCGCGGGTGCCGGTCAGGCTGTCGTGGTGCGATGCGTGATGCGGGGGCAAGCTGGGAGCTTTCCTTTCACACGAGCGCGAAATCTGCAATGCTAGTGCGTCTCTCGTTCGCCCGATCCTGAATCCATGATCCATTTCACGCTCAATGGCGAGCCACAGGCGCTCGCGCTCGATCCGGACACGCCCCTGCTGTGGGTGTTGCGCGACCATCTCGGACTGACGGGTACCAAGTACGGTTGCGGCGAGGGCGCGTGCGGCGCCTGTGTCGTGCGGCTCGACGGCGAGCCGGTCAAATCCTGCTCCACGCCGCTGTCGGCCGTCGCGGGGCGTTCGGTCCAGACCATCGAGGGACTGTCGCCCGATGGTCGTCATCCGCTTCAGCTGGCCTGGGTGCTGGAAGAGGTGCCTCAGTGCGGCTACTGCCAGTCGGGTCAGATCATGACGGCGGCGGCGCTGCTGGCCCGGCATCCGCGTCCGAGCGACGAACAGATCAATGCGGCCATGTCCGAGGTGTTGTGCCGCTGCGGCACCTACGGGCGCATCCGTCGCGCCATCCACCGGGCCGCCACGCCAGAGGTCCAGGGTGGCTGATTCGGATTCGACGACAGGACTCACAAGGCGCGATCTGCTCAAGATCTTCGCCCTGAGCGGCGGCGGGCTGGCGCTCGGCTGGGTCTGGCCGGCGCGCGCCGAGACGAACGAGACGCCGGCCCCGAGCCGATTCGAACCCAATGCCTGGGTCAATATCCATGCCGATGGCCGTATTCAGTTGCGTCTGGCGCGCTCGGAGATGGGCCAGGGGGTCATGACCGCGCTGGCGATGCTGCTGGCCGAGGAACTGGAGGTGGGACTCGATCAGATCCGGATCGAGCCGGCCCCCGTCGATCCGGTCTATGCCAACCGGCTGCTGGGCGAGCAGGCGACCGGGAGCGGAACCTCCACCCGCGACGGCTGGGAGACACTGCGCGAGGCCGGTGCCCTGGCGCGCACGCTCATGATCGCGGCCGCCGCCCGGACCTGGGGTGTGCCCGAGTCCGAATGCCGCGCGCGCCGGGCGCGGGTCCATCATGCCGACGGGGTGCGCAGTCTCGGCTATGGCGAGCTGGCGGCCGCGGCGGCAAATCTGCCGGTCCCGGCCTCGGTCGTACTCAAGGACAGGTCCGACTGGACCCTGATCGGCACCAGCCAGCCCCGGCTCGACACCCCGCTCAAGGTGCGCGGCGCGGCGCGCTTCGGACTCGACGTGCGGCTGCCGGGGATGCTCTATGCCGCGATCAGGCGCTGTCCGGTCATCGGCGCCGAGGTCAGCGCCTGGAGCGGCCGCGCCGCGCGCGAGGTGCCGGGTGTGATCGACGTGTTCGCGGTGCGTCACGGTATCGCGGTCGTGGCCGAGACCAGTTGGGCGGCCCTGGCCGGCCAAGCGCGTCTGGAGGTCGACTGCCGGCCCAGAGTCGATACGGCGGTGGCGACCGAGCGCCTGCATTCACGTCTGCGCATCGGTCTGAGCGGGCGTGCGCCCGTGGTGCTCAAGGAGGGCGACGTGAGCCGTGCCCTGGCCAAGGCCGCACTGGAGATCGAGTCGGTCTACGAGCTACCCTTCCAGCCCCATGCCTGCATGGAACCGATGAACTGCACCGCCGACGTGCGCCCGGACGGTTGCGACATCCATGTACCGACCCAGTCGCAGTCGGCCACGCACGCGCTGGCACGGCGTCTCACCGGGCTACCGGCCGAGCGCATTCGGGTGCACACCACCTTTCTCGGCGGCGGACACGGGCGTCGGCGCGAGCAGGATTTCGTGCATGACGCCGTCGAACTCTCACAACGGCTCGGGCAGCCGGTGCAGGTGATCTGGACGCGCGCCGATGATTTCCAGCACGACTACTACCGGCCCATGACGCTGCACCGGCTGCGCGGCGGACTCGACGCGGCCGGCGAACCCGTAGCCTGGTTCCATCGCGTGGTGGGTCCGTCGGTGCTCGCGCGGCGCGATCCGGGGCGCATCCGCGACGGCATCGATCCGCTCATGATCGACGGGGCGACGAGTCTGCCCTATGGGTTCGCGCATCGGCGGCTGGAGTACCGTCGCGCCGACACGCCGGTCCCGATCGGGCTGTGGCGCGGCGATGGTCATTCGCACAATGCCTTCGCGACCGAGTGCTTTCTCGACGAACTGGCGCGCGCGGGCGGGCACGATCCATTGGAACTGCGCCGCCGACTGCTGGCCGGGAGTCCGGCGCATCTGGCGCTGCTCGACCGGCTCGCCGAGCATTGGGCCGCGCCCGTGCCCGAGGGCTGCGGACGGGGTCTGGCTTTGGTCGAGGCCGCCGGCAGCCGGCTGGCCCTGCTGGCCGAGGTCGCGGTCGAGGAGGGGAGGGTACGGGCGCGGCGCTTCGTCGCCGTGCTGGACTGCGGTCAGGTGGTCAATCCGGATGCCGTGCTGGCGCAGATCGAGAGCGGGATCGTCTTCGGGCTGACCGCGACCCTCAAGGGCGCCATCACCTTCAGCGATGGCCGGGTCGAGCAGACCGGCTTCGGCGACTATCCGCTGTTGCGCTTCGACGAGATGCCCCAGGTCGAGTCGATCCTGATCGACAGCGACGCTCCGCCCGGCGGGGTCAGCCCCATCGCCACGCCGGCCGTAGCCCCGGCCGTGGCCAACGCGCTCCTGGCGCTGCTCGGACGTCCGTTCAGAAGCCTGCCGATCCGACTCTAAACCGCCAGCAAGCGCGCCTGTGCCTTCATCTTATTGACGATGGCATAGACGCCGACATGCCGGTTGGGACTCAGATGCTCTTCGAGTTGCAGTGCCTGGAACAGCGCATCGACGTCGAGCGACTCGATCTCGTCCGGCGTCTTGTCGGAGAACAGCCCGACCAGCAGCGCGACCACGCCCTTGATGATGGCCGTGTCGCAGTCGCCCCAGTAGGCCAGCCGCCCGGAGCGTTCCGGATGCGGATGAGCGGCCACGTGCACCAGACTCATGCACTCGACGACGCGATTGGCGTCGGTCTTGTGCGCGCCCGGCATGGGCGCCAGGCGCTCGCCGAGTTCGACCAGATATTGATAGCGCGACTCCCAGTCGCCCAGCAGCTCGAAGTTCTCGACGATCTCGCCGATGTCCGAATCCATGCCGGAGACCACGCGCGACTAGACCCGGAAGGACTCACCGCAACCGCAGTGATCCTTGGCGTTGGGATTGTGGAACTCGAAGCCCTGGTTGAGCAGATTGGTCTTGACGAAGTCGATCTCCAGTCCGTCGAGCCGGCTCAGGTTCGTCTCGTCGACCACGATCTTGACGCCGTGGCTCTCGAACACCCGGTCGTCGGCGCCGAGTTCGTCGGCATAGTCGACCGCATAGGTGAAGCCGCTGCATCCGCTCTTCTTGGTGGCGACGCGCAGACCCAGTCCATGCCCGCGTCGTTCGAGCTGGCCGGCGACGTGTCGCGCCGCCGCTTCGGTCAGGGTGACTGTCATGTTCTGTCCTCGTGCAAAATCAGTGTCGTCGATGGGGCTGAATCTGTACCCGGCGCCGGACTTTTTCAAGGTTGAACCGCGTCCGGGCTACGGGTATCGTCCCGGCCATCGTTCTCGCCCTCGCTACCCAGGCCCGCCTTGCGCTCCGATTCTCTCGTTCATGCCGCCTCGAACCCGTTCACCAGTGCCATCCGGGTGCCGATCGCGCTGGGTGTGCTGGACACGGCACTCCGTCTGAACCGGCTCCAGACTCCAGCCGGTTCGTCGACGCGACCGCCGGACCCGACGACCAGCCCCGAGTTCATGCCGCTGGCGCGCCGGGTGCTCGCCGACGGCCGGCCGGTGCGCCGGAGCATCGTGCTCGATGATGCCGGACGCGCGCATCGGCTCGACCTGATCCTGACGCCCATGCTCGGCCCAGCGGGCGAGACGACCGGCGTCTTCGTCTGTGCACTCGATCTCACCGAGACGCTGCACGTCGAGCAGGCGCTGCGCGAGAGCGAGACCCAGTTCCGGCTCATGTTCGACCTGGCGACGGTCGGCATGGCGGTCATAGATCCGAGCACCCGCCGCGTGTTGCGGGTCAACCAGCGTCTGTGCCGCATCCTCGGCTACGAGGCTGGGGAACTGCTCGGGATGTCGTTCCAGGATCTCACCCATCCGGAGGACCGCCGGCACGACCGGCGGCGCTTCCGGCGCGCGGCGCTGCGACTGGACACCGATTATTTCACCGAGAAACGCTATGTACGCAAGGACGGTACCGTGGTCTGGGCGCTGGTGAACGCGACCTTCATCCGCGACGCGAACGGCGATCCGGTGCGCTCCGTGGCCGCCATCATCGACATCACCGACCGGCGCGAGGCCGAGACCCGGGCGCGCGATCTGGCCGCCGTGGTCGAGTCCTCGTCGGACTTCATCGGTATCGCCGGACTCGACCGGCGCGGACTCTATCTCAATCCGGCCGGGCGCTCGCTGGTCGGTCTCGATGCGGAACGGGACATCACCGAGATCCGGATCGAGGATTTCTTCATGCCCGAGGATCTGGAGCGGCTGCGCCAGTCCATCCTGCCGGCGGTGGAGGCGACCGGCCGCTGGGCCGGGGAGTTCCGCTTCCGCCATTTCGTCACCGGCGAGCCGATCGACGTCTTCTACGACGCGCTGCGCATCGACGATCCCAACACCGGGCGTCCGCTGCACTATGCCACGGTGACGCGCGACATCCGCACCGAGAAGGCCGCCGAGCAGGCGTTGCGCGAGGCCGACCGGCGCAAGGACGAGTTCCTGGCCGTGCTCGGGCACGAGTTACGCAATCCCATGGCGCCGATCCGCCATGCCGTCGAGATCCTGCGCGCGCTGGGCGTCGATGGCGACCCCCGGATCCGCTGGGCGATCGAGGTGCTCGACCGCCAGACGGCGCACATGGGCCGGTTGCTCGACGATCTGCTCGATGTGTCGCGGATCGTGCAGGGGCGCATCGAGCTGGAGCCGGTCGAACTGGGGGTGCGCGAACTGGTCCGGCAGGCCGCCGATGGGGTGCGCGCGCTCATGGAGGAGCATCGGCACAGATTCGTCTGTCGGCTGCCCGCACCCGAGTGGCGTGTCCTGGGCGATCCGGTGCGCCTCTCGCAGATCCTGCTCAACATCCTGGTCAATGCCGCCAACTACACCCCGCCCGGCGGCGAGATCCGCATCGAGTCCCGGATCGAGGGCGAGTCGGTGCTGATCCAGGTACGCGACAACGGTCAGGGGATGACGGCCGAACAGCTCGATTCGCTGTTCGGGCTCTTCACGCGCGGGCCGCATGCGTGCGATGCCGACAACGGCGGTCTGGGGCTGGGGCTGGCCATCGCGCGTCGGCTCGCCGAGCTGCATGGCGGTCGGCTGGAGGCGCGCAGTGAGGGCCTGGGGCGCGGCACCGAGCTCTGTCTGCGGCTGCCGATCCTCACCGATGCGCGGCCTTCGAGCCCGAACGAGCCTCCGGATCGTCCAGCCGTTCCGCCGGTGGGCGAGAAACCGCGCGTCCTGGTGGTGGACGACGATCCGGACGTGGTCGACGCCCTGGCGATGCTGCTGGAGATCCTGGGCTATCCGGTCGACGTCGCCCGTTCCGGTCCGCAAGCCCTGGAGTTGGTGCGGCGTCAGTGTCCGCGTCTGGCCCTGCTCGACATCGGCATCCCCGGCATGGACGGGCTGGAGATCGCGCGGCGTCTGCGTGCTGACTATCCCGATCCCAAGCGTTTGAAGCTGGTCGCGTTGACCGGACTCGGCCACGAGCAGGCCCGCGAACGTTCGCTGGCCGCCGGCTTCGACGAGCATCTGGTCAAGCCGCTCGGGCGTCAGGCGCTACTGGCGCTGTTGGAATCCTTGGGGCGATGAATAGAGCAATGGAGCAGACGGATGAAGACAGCGGTCGCGATTCGACACATGGCGTTTGAAGACCTGGGGTCTTTCGCTTCGGTATTGGACCGGCGCGGCTGGGCTCTGCGCTATCTGGAGGCCGGCGTCGACCGGCTCGACGACATCGATCCGGTTGAGCCGGACCTGCTGGTCGTGCTGGGCGGGCCGATCGGTGCCTACGAAGAGGCGAGCTATCCGTTCATCCGCGATGAGCTGCGCATCCTGGAGAGGCGCTTGCAGGCCGATCGCCCGACGCTCGGGATCTGTCTGGGCGCGCAGATGATGGCGCGGGCGCTCGGGGCGCGTGTCTATCCGGGACCGTGCAAAGAGATCGGCTGGACACCGCTGTGTCTGTCGCCGGAGGGACAGGTCTCGCCGCCGGCGCACCTCGATGGCGCCCTGACCTCGATGCTGCACTGGCACGGCGACACCTTCGATCTGCCACACGGTGCCACGCGACTGGCCTCCACCGACCTGTATCCCAACCAAGCCTTCTCCTGGGGACGCTCGGCGCTCGCGCTCCAGTGTCACCCCGAAGTCCGTGCCGACCGGCTCGAACACTGGCTGATCGGTCATGCCGCCGAGCTGGCCGCTGCGGGGATTTCGATCCCGGACTTGCGCGCCGAGAGTGCACGTCTGGCGCCGACCCTGGAGCAACAGGGGCGGCGCTTCTTCGACGCCTGGCTCACGACGATCGATACGCGCCCATGATGTACGCCATCAATGCCGATGCTCGGCCACCCGCATACTGGAGGCCGAGGCCATGTCGAGCAGCCCGCGCATCAGGACCGCACGCTCGGTCGTCGGCAGGGTTTCGATCAACGCCTGTTTGTCCTCGGGACTGAGCGGCAGGTGGGCGCACAGCAGATTGGTCAGCTCCTGATCGGCCAGCTTCTCGATGTCGTCCCAGGGGATCTCGACGCCATGCAATTGGCAATAGGTCTTGAGCGAGCCGAGAAAGCCGGGGCGATCCGAGATACGCTGCTCGTCACCGTGATAGTCGGCGGCGAAACGCTCCCAATCCACCCGCGCGCGCCGATAGCCGTTGTGCTCCTCGATCTCGCGCGTCACCTGGAAACGGCACACCCCGGTCAGCACCAGGATGATGCGCCCGTCCGGCGTCTCGCTGTAGGAGGTGATGCGCCCGGCGCAACCGACGCGATGGATCTCGGGCGTCTCGTCCATCAGGGTTTCGCTGGTCGGCTGGATCATGCCGATCAGATGATTGGAGGCCAGCGCATCGGCGACCAGGCTCAGATAACGCGGCTCGAAGATATTGAGCGGCAGTTGCACGCCCGGCATCACCACCGCCCCGGCGAGCGGAAACAGCGGCAGGGCAGGCGGCAGGTCGGAGAACTTGGGGAAGAACGGGGTACGAGTCATCAATGAAGGCTCCAGTCGAACCGCGCGATGAATCCTGAATTCCGATGGAGGTGAAAATACCCTTTTTCACGCCGGACCTGTCCTGAAATGGGGTATCACCCCCGAATCACCAGTCTTCCACTGTCGCGAACCTGGAAATCCCCGCGTCCGACCGCACCTTCCCGACCGACGGCCCCACGCGGGCGCCATCCATCGATCACGAGGGAATCATGTCGGATACATCAGCCACTCAGGACCGGATCGACGCCGCGCGCGCGGCACTCGCCGAGCAGTACCCTCGGGTGCGCCGTTTCTCGGAACGACTCTGCGAGCCGTTGGCGATCGAGGACTACGGCTTGCAGACCGTGGTCGAGGCCAGCCCGCCCAAATGGCATCTGGCCCATGTCTCCTGGTTCTACGAGACCTTTCTGTTGCGCCCCTTCCTGCCGGGCTATCAGGTCTTCCATCCGCGTTTCGAGTATCTGTTCAACAGCTATTACGAGCAGACCGGCACCGGTTTCTGGCCGCGTCACGAACGCGGTCTGCTCGCGCGTCCGACGGTGGCCGAGGTCTATGACTACCGGCGGCATGTCGATGCGGCCATGACGCGCCTGATCGCCGAGTGTCCCGCCGCCGACCGGCCGACCGTCGAGCAGCGTCTGCGTATCGGACTCAACCACGAGCAGCAGCATCAGGAATTGCTCGTCACCGACATCAAGCATCATTTCGCCCACAATCCGCTGCGTCCGGCCTATCGCGCCGATCTGCCCACCACCACGCCGAGCACGCCCGCGCCGCTCCAGTGGCTCGACTTCGAGGGCGGTCTGATCGAGGTCGGCGCCGAGGGCGAGGGTTTCCACTACGACAACGAGGCGCCGCGCCATCGTGTCTTCGTCGCGCCCTTCAAGCTCGCCGACCGGCCCGTGACCAACGGCGAATTCCTGGAGTTCATCCGGGACGGCGGCTACCAAAACACCGGACTCTGGCTCTCGGACGGCTGGGCGACGGTCAAGCAACAGGGCTGGCGCGCGCCGCTCTATTGGGATGAACGCGACGGTGAGTGGTCGCTGATGACGTTGTCCGGAATGCGTCCGCTCGATCCGGCCGAGCCGGTCTGTCATGTCAGCTATTACGAGGCCGACGCCTATGCGACCTGGGCCGGCAAGCGTCTGCCGACCGAGTTCGAGTGGGAGCACGCCGCGCAGGGTCAGCCGATCGCCGGCCATTTCGTCGACGACGGTTGGCTGCATCCGCGTCCGGCCCCACGCGGCGAGGGGCTGAAGCAGCTCTTCGGCGACGTCTGGGAGTGGACCGGCTCGGCCTATCTGCCCTATCCGGGCTATCGTGCCGCGCCGGGCGCGCTCGGCGAGTACAACGGCAAGTTCATGTGCAACCGGATGGTGCTGCGCGGCGGCTCCTGCGCGACCTCGCGCGATCATGTCCGCTCGACCTATCGCAACTTCTTCTATCCCCACGAACGCTGGCAGTTCATGGGCTTCCGGCTGGCGGAGGTGGGCGCATGAGACTGGACACGGCGATTTCACAGGCTTCACAGATGACACCTGGACACATCGGACCGGGCGGGCGCGTCGAGTCGCGCATCCGCTTCTTCGACTTCCACCCGACCACGGCCGACGTGCGCGCCGAGGTTCTGGACGGTCTGAGCCGGCCGCGCAAGCGGTTGCCGCCCAAGCTGTTCTACGATCAGCACGGCTCGCAGCTGTTCGATGCCATCACCGAGCTGCCCGAGTACTACCCGACCCGCACCGAGATCCAAATCCTGCGCGAGCATGGCGCAGCCATGGCCGACCGGCTCGGGCGCGGCTCGGTACTCATCGAGCTGGGCAGCGGCAGCAGTCTCAAGATCCAGACCCTACTCGCGGCGCTCCAGCCCAGGGTCTACATCCCGGTCGACATCTCCAAGGCCCATCTGCTCGAATCGGCCCAGGCGCTCGCCGAGCGCTTCCCGGAGCTGTCGATCCGCGCCGCCTGCGCCGATTATTCCGGCCCCTTCGAGCTGCCGCTGGAATCGGACTGGCGCGATCTGACCGCCTTCTTCCCCGGATCGAGCATCGGCAACTTCGATCCGGATGAGGCGCGCGCCTTCCTCAAACGGGTGGCGCGCGTGCTGGGGCCGGGCGGACGCCTGCTGATCGGGGTGGATCTCAAGAAGGAGCGCGCGGTGCTGGACGCGGCCTACAACGACGCCCAGGGCGTGACGGCGGCCTTCAATCTCAATCTGCTCACCCGGCTCAACCGCGAGCTGGGCGCCGATTTCGAGGTCGACGCCTTCCGCCATCGCGCCTTCTACGATGAGGAAGCCGGCCGCATCGAGATGCATCTGGTCAGCCGCGGCAATCAGCGTGTGCGCGTGGCCGGGCAGGTGTTCGACTTCCGGCTCGGCGAGACCATCCATACCGAGAACTCCTACAAATACGGCATCGAGGACTTCCGGCGACTGGCGCGCTCGGCGGGCTTCGTCTCCGAGCAGGTGTGGACCGACGCCGACGACCTGTTCAGCGTCCACTGTCTGATCGTGGAGGAGGCCTGATCTCATTCACAGGGCACACGACGGCCTGGCGTTCATCTGCGCTTCGGAGGCGACGGCCGTTTTCATCGTTTCCAGCGGACCTGATACCATCGCGTCTTCGATGGTTTTCCAACGGCCACTGGTGTGGGAGCGAGCGCCATGTCACTGATCCAACCCTTCGCCGGTCTGCGTCCGGCGCCCGGTCGTGCGGCCGAGGTCGCCGCGCCGCCCTATGACGTGCTGAACACCGCCGAGGCGCGGCGTCTGGTCGAGGGGCGACCCTGGAGCTTTCTGCACATCTCGCGCGCCGAGGTCGATCTGCCCGAGGACACCGACCCCTATGCGCCCGAGGTCTATGCCAAGGCGCATGAGAACCTGGAGCGGATGTTGGCCGAAGGCGTGCTGGTCCGCGATCCCGAGCCCTATTACTACGTCTATCGGTTGATCCGGGGCGAGCACGTCCAGACCGGGTTGGTCGTCTCGGCCTCGATCGCCGACTATGACGCCGGGCGCATCAAGAAGCACGAGTTCACCCGTCCGTCCAAGGAGGACGATCGCGTGCGCCAGATCCAGGCGCTCGACGCCCAGACCGGACCGGTGCTGCTGGTCCATCGTGCCACGCCCGACATCGACCGGACGCTCGCCGCCGTCGCGGCCGATCAGCCGCCCGAGGTCGACATCACGGCCGCCGACGGTGTGCGTCATCAGCTCTGGCCGGTCGTCGGGCGCGGCGTGATCGAGCATCTGACCCAGGCGTTCGAACGGCTCGACAGCCTCTACATCGCCGATGGACATCATCGCTCGGCCGCCGCCTCGCGCGTGGCCGCCTCGCGACGGTGCGGGGATAGCGATGCCGAGACGCATCAGGGCTTCCTCGCCGTCGTCTTCCCGCACGATCAGATGCGCATCCTCGACTACAACCGGCTGGTGCGCGATCTCAATGACCTGGACGTCGGTTCGTTTCTCGAACGGCTCGCCGCGTGCTTCGTCGTCGAGTCATCCGCCGCACCGGTCGCGCCCGAGCGTCCGGGCGTCTTCGGCATGTATCTCCAGGGTGTCTGGTACCGGTTGACGCTCTCAGACGCCATCCCGCCCGCCGCCGATCCGGTCGCGGCCCTGGACGTGAGCCGGTTGCAGGAGCATCTGCTCGGCCCGATCCTCGGCATCCAGGATCCGCGCCGTGACGAGCGCATCGACTTCGTCGGCGGCATCCGGGGGCTGGACGGCCTGACCGCGCGCGTCGACTCGGGCGAGATGGCCGTGGCCTTCGCCCTGCATCCGACCCGTCTGGAGGAGCTGATGGCCGTGGCCGACCGGGGCGAGGTCATGCCGCCCAAGTCCACCTGGTTCGAGCCCAAACTCGCCGACGGGCTGGTCAGTCTCGTTCTGTAAGATGGTCAAACCACTCTACAACCTGCCCGAGCCGCACACCGACGACGCGGACGCGATCCGCCACTGGCTCGACAGCCTGGAGGATCAGTATCCGGCCGACGAGCGCGCCTGTCTCGTCCGTGCCTGTGAGGTGCTGGCACACTGCCGGGGCGAGCCGCGTCCCGACACCGGCGAGACCCCGATCCGTCACGGACTCTCGACCGCCGACATCCTGGCGCGCCTGCGCATGGATCACGAGACCCTGGTCGCGGCCCTGCTCAAGGGCTGTCTGGAATGGAGCGGCGGCGAGCTGACCGAAGCTGCACGGCTGGAGGACTTCGGCCCCGGCATTGCGCGTATGGTCGAGGATCTGGCGCGCATCGATCAGTTCGCCACCGTCGAGGTCGTGATCGCCGCCAAGGACCAGCCCCAGCACGAGGAAAATCTGCGTCGCCTCCTGCTTGGCATCGCCGATGACGTGCGCGTGGTGCTGGTGGTGCTGGCCGAGCGGGTGCATCTGATGCGCGCGATCAAGGATCTGGAGCCGGAGCGGCGGACCAAGATCGCGCGCGACACCCAGCGCGTCTATGCCCCGCTGGCCAACCGACTCGGCATCTGGCAGATCAAGTGGGAGCTGGAAGACCTGTCGCTGCGCTATCTCCAGCCCGAGGAGTACCGGCGCATCGCCAAGCTGCTCGCTGAGCGGCGCGAGGAGCGCGAGCACTACATCGCCGCCGTCATGGCGACCCTGCGCGAGAAGTTCGACGAACTCGGCATCGGCGCCGAGATCACCGGCCGCCCCAAGCACATCTACAGCATCTGGAAGAAGATGCAGCGCAAGAACGTCGACATCGCCGAGATCTTCGACCTGCGCGCGGTGCGCATCCTGGTCGACTCGGTGGCCGACTGCTATGCCGCGCTCGGCGTGGTGCATGGACTCTGGCGCCACATCCCCAAGGAGTTCGACGACTATATCGCCACGCCCAAGGGCAACTTCTATCAGTCGCTGCACACGGCGGTCGAGGGACCGGAGGGCAAGGCACTGGAAGTCCAGATCCGCACCCACGCCATGCACCAGCACGCCGAGTTCGGCGTGGCCGCGCACTGGGCCTACAAGGAGGCCAAAAGCCATGATGCCGAGTTCCAGCGGCGCGTGGTCTGGATGCGCCAGTGGCTGGAGACCAAGGACGAGGCCGCCGGCGAGCGGCTGGAGCGCTTCAAGGCCGAGTTCGAGCCGGCGCACATCTATGTGCTCACGCCCCAGTCCAAGGTGGTCGAGTTGCCCAAGGGTTCCACGCCGCTCGACTTCGCCTATGCCATCCATTCCGAGATCGGCAACCGCTGCCGGGGGGCCAAGGTCAATGAGCGCATCGTTCCGCTCAACCACACGCTGCACAGCGGCGACACGGTCGAGATCCTGACCCAGAAGAACGCCGCCCCGAGCCGCGACTGGCTCAGTCCGCATCACGGCTATCTGACCACGGCGCGCGCGCGCAACCGGGTGCGCCAGTGGTTCAAGCAGCAGGACTTCGACAAGCATCTGCACGAGGGACGCGGGATGCTGGAGCGCGAGCTGGCGCGGCTCGGTATCACCGACAAGCCGCATCTCGACGAGATCGCTCTACGCTTCAACTTCAAGCGCGGCGACGATGTGCTCGCGGCCATCGGGCGCGGTGATCTGGCCGTCGGTCAGGTCGCGCGTCAGGTCGGCGAACCCAAGGCCGAGGACGTCAGGGAACGTGAGCGTGAGCGTGAGCCCGAGATCAAGCCGCGCCCGCCGCGCCATCACAAGCCGGGGGCGGGCAGTGATGTCGTGATCGAGGGCGTCGACGATCTCATGACCCACATGGCGCCCTGCTGCAAGCCGGTACCCGGTGATCCCATCATCGGCTTCGTCACCCGTGGGCGCGGCGTGACCATCCATCGGCGCGACTGCGGCAACATCCGTCATCTGGGCGCCGAGGAACGCGAGCGTCTGATCGAGGCGCATTGGGCCGACCGCTCGGGGCCGAGTCACTATCCGGTCGATCTGCTGGTGGTGGCCGCCGATCGCAAGGGGTTGCTGCGCGACGTCAGTTCGATCTTCGCCGATGCCGACGTCGATGTGATCGGGGTCGAGACCCATTCGGAGAAGAGCACCGACACCGCCTCGATGCGCTTCACCATCGAGGTCGAGGACAACGCGCATCTCTCTCGTCTGATGACCAAGCTCCAGCAGCTCCCCGAGGTCCATCAGGTCCGCCGGTTCCATTGATCGTCGGATCGCTGTCGCCATGTGAGGCGTTCGTCATGTCAGCCGATGTCCGTTCCCTGATCGCCCTGTGCGAGCAGTTCGCGATCGACCCGCCCGTTGACGCCATTGCGCCCCTGGTGCGTGGGCTGATCAACGACACCTATCGGCTGGAGGCGGGCGGACGCCGTTATGTGCTCCAACGCATCAATGGCCATGTCTTTCCCGAGCCGGAGCGGATCATGGCCAATCTGGCGCGACTGGCGCGCCATCCCGATCGGCCCGAGTCGCTCGGGCTGCGTGTGCCGGCCCTGATCCAGGCTCGCGATGGGGCGAGCTTCGTGCGCGATGACGCAGGCGCCGTCTGGCGTCTGATGGAGTTCATTCCCGACACCTGCAACCTGTCACGGCTTCAGAACGTCCATCAGGCGCGTGAGGTCGGGCGGGTACTCGGACGCTTCCATCGCTGGACGGCGGTGCTGCCAAGTGATGACTTCGCCGTCACGCTGCCGGGTTATCACGACACGCCGAGCTATCTCGAACGCCTGAGAACATTGTTCGATTCGGCGGCGGCCACGCCGAGCGGCCCCGAGTACGCGGATGGCCCGGATCGGAATCAACCTGAAATCACCGTGCTCCGGAGTTTCATCGAGGCGCGGCTGGATCTGGCCGAGGCCCTGGATCGCGCCGTGCAGGTTGGACGGATCGCGCCGCGTCTGACCCACGGCGATCCCAAGCTCGACAACATCCTCTTCGACCACGACGGGCAGTGCGCGCTGGCGCTGATCGATCTGGACACCGTGCAGCCGGGGCTGATCCAGCACGATCTGGGCGACTGTCTGCGTTCCTGCTGCAACGCCCTCGGCGAGTGCGAGACCGATCCTTCAAAGGTTCGGTTCGATCTCGCACTCGCCAAGGCGATCCTCACCGGCTATGCCGAGACGACGTGCGACCGGCTGAGCAGTGAGGACATCGATTGCCTGTTCGACGGCATCCGGGTGATGCCCTTCGAACTGGGTCTGCGCTTTCTCACCGATCACCTCCAGGGCGACCGTTATTTCAAGGTCGACCGGCCGGGACGCAATCTGACCAAGGCACGCATCCAGTTCGCCCTGGTCGCCGATATCGAGCGCCGGGAGCCTGAGATCCGCGCCGTGATCGAGACCGCGTTCGGCTGATCGTTCACTGGAGCGCGTCGAGGATCGGCTTGAGATCCTTGCCGTTGACCTTGAACTCGCCCGTACTGTCGCCCCGGACCTCGAAGCGATGCAACTTCGAACCGTCGGCCTGCGGCTCTTCGTTGCCCATCAGCTTGATCAGGGCCGCCGTCGCTTTTAGGTTGCGCTGTTCGTCGGGTGCCAAAGTCTGACCGATCCGGTCGACGAGCGTGTCGAAGTCGCGCACCTGGATGTCCAGATCCAGACGGATCAGGCCGGGAGCGTCCGGCGCGGCGGTTTCTTCGGCGTTGGCCACGCCCATGATCCGGACCCCGGTTCCGGGCATGTCGACATCGATCGTCTCGATGTCGAGTCGAGCGGCCTGTTGCGCCAGCAGTCCCAGGAGCTGAGCCGGATCGGGTTCACCTTGGAGCAGGACCGGCGCTAGGGCGCTGGGCGCCAGTCCCGACAGCACCAGACCCAGATCGACCTTGCCCGGAACGAGTTCGGGCGGCAGGTCGGGAATCGGTCCGATGCCGGCGTGGTCGTAGCGCAGCGTCAGTTGGGGCCTCGGGCCGGCGGCGTCGCTCAGGGCCAGTGCGAAATGCATGGCATCGACATTCGCCGGCGGGGCATCCGGTGTGGCGATGTGCAGGGTGTCGATCGTGAAGCCCAGCTTAGCGCCCGCGACCGGCTGCCCGAGCACCTGCGTCAGACTGGCCTCGGCGGGCGGCTGCTCGAGCGCCTGAGCCAGCGCGACATCCAGGATCGCGGCCAGCGCGAGCCGGTCGATGGCGAGATCGAAGCTCAGGGCGTCGATCCTGTTGTCCTGTTCGTTCTCTTTCATCGTCAGACCGCGTAACCCATAGCCGGTCCGCAGATTCCACGTCCGACCGGTGTCGTCCGCCGGACCGCCCTGGGCCGAGACGCTGAATTCAGCGATCCGATAGTCGATATTCTGACTGGGTAGATTCGCGGCGAAATCGGTCATGACGAGCGAGCTTTCGACCTGGCCGCCGGCCTGGAGCAGGTGTCCGATCGTCTGGCGCAGCGTCTCGATGTCCGGTGTCTCCGTGCCGGATTCGATCATTTCGAGCAGCGATCCATAGCCGGCGGTGAGCGTGGCCAGATCCAGGTCGCGATAATCGACGTTGAAGCGCAGACCGCCGAGCTGCACGGTGTCGGCTCCCGAGCGGCTCCGGATGCGCAGATCGGCCAGCTCCATGGACTGCGACGCGGTCGTGCGCGCCGCCTCGGGCGCCGATTCCGGGGTGATCGCCAGACGCAGCGCGCCCAGCGTCATCAGACCCAGGTCGGTGTCATCGCTTCCCAGACTGTCCGGCCCCAGCGGGAGGCCGAGGGCTTCATGAATGGGCTGGAGTCGGGCCTGGCCGTCGACACGCACCTGGAGATCTTCGAGGGTGAAATCCAGGCGCGTGGGCAGGGCATCGGGGGCCGGCCAGTCCAGTTCCAGACGATGTCCGGCGGTTCGGAGTGTCCCGATCTCGTTGCCGTCGCCGTTGCGCAGTGTCAGGGTCTCGGGCCAGTCGATGGCGACCTGCCGGCTGTTCGGAGCAGCGCCTGGGGTCAGGTCGATGCTCAGCCAGCTCAGATCGAGCACGGCCGATTCGTTGGAGGCGGGCAGTCCATCGTCGATGCGCAGGAAGGGCAACATGAACCGCAGACGTCCATCCGCCTGTTCGCTGATCTGAGGTGCGCCGCCGATTTGAATATCTTCGTCGAGCGTCGAGAGGCCGGACTCGAAGCGGGCGATCAGGTCGCGCGCCGGTGGGGAGTATTCCGGGGCCGGGCGCGGCTGCCCATTGGCGTCGAGCGTCACGACCCACAGGCCACGGGCATCCATGTCCTCGGACTGAGTGTGACCGACGGCGACCGGACCATCGGGCCGGATATCCAGATCGGTGAAGCGGTCCAGGGTCGCGCGGCCATAGCGTTTGGTCCAGAGTGGTTCGCCCGCGCTCGACAGGCGCGCGAGCCAGGCGTCCTGTCCCTGGGTCATGCCTGCGAGCCACAGCGCGCCTTCGGCGTCGTGCGTCAGGCGGGTCAGGGTTTCGAGGCCGTCCTGTTCACCGACCGCCAGACTCAGCCGCCGGGTCTCCAGCGGCTCGCCGTTGGGCGAAAGCCGGCGCAGCCGGACCTGATCGCCATCACCTTCGGCGCTGCGAGCCGCCAGCACGATTCCGCCATCGTCCAGACCCGCTAGGACGGGTGCACCGCGCGCCGCGAGATCCTCATAGGTCCGTTCCCAGGTCAGATGTCCCGTCGGGTCGAGACCGGCTACCCAGGGTGCGCCGGACGTGCCGGCCGATTCGCCGGCGATCGACCAGCCGGCGTCGGTGAGGATGACGGATCGCACGCCGGCGGTCGCCGGCAGATCGAGACGCCATCCCGGCTGACCATCGGCGGCGATGAGCGCCGCGAAGCCCTGGGGTGGACGATCGGCGGCAAGGGTCTCGCCGGCCATGAGCGCGTTGCCGGCGGCATCGGTGGCCAGCGCCAGCGGCACCTCGGCAGCGGTGTCTGTCGACCCGCCCAGCACCTGTGTCCAGCGCGGTTCGCCCTGAGCGTCCAGGGCGATCAGGAACCCGGCCTGCTTCTCGTTGAGCGAGCCGCCGATCAGAACACCCTCGTCGCCCAGCGCGGTCGCGGCCGTGACGTGCAGATCGAAGGCGCCGCCGAGCATACGCGACCACAGCAGATCATGATCGGCGTCGAAGCGGGCGGCCCAGATCTCGCGTCCTCCCGGCCCCTGGACACTGCCGGCCACGACATAGCCGGCATCGGGCAGGGCGGCGAGGCTGGCCGCTTCCAGCGTCTCCAGCGACAGTCCGCGATCCGGGCGGCGATGGTCGAAGACACGCATCCCCGGACCGTCGCTCGTCCAGATCCGCTCGGCCGGGACGGTAGCGACTGTTTCGTCGATCGGGGTCGCGGGTGCGATCGGCTCCCGATCCGGGCCGGCGCCGGTGGAGCCGGCCCGGCTCGGGCGTTCCTCGGCCGCGAGCATCCGGCGCTCGCCGGACGCCGCTTGCAGCACGGCGCGTCCATCGCCGCGAATCCAGTCACGCGCGTCGAGTTCGACCGTGGCGCCTGGTGCCAGCGGTGTCCAGTCAAGATAGTCGCGGTGTTCGAGCAGGGCCAGCAGCGCCTGCAACTGTTGCGGGTCCGCTTTCAGCGTCCCGGCTTCGGCCTGGGCGATGAAGTCGCGGATCTCGTTGGCACCCGCGCCCAGGGCATCGACACCCTGTCCGCGCAGTTCGAGCACCAGTTTCCTGAGCGGTTCGGGCAGACGGCCGAAGCCGATCAGGGCGCGGACCGTGACCCGGTCCTCGGCGTCGAGCCGCTGCAATTCGGCCGGCCCCGTCGCCTGCTCGACCCGGCCCTCGACCTCCATGACCTCGAAGGTCTCGCGGGCCGAGACGGCGCCCTGAGCCAGGAGCAGCAGCACTCCGGCGGACAGCCGGCGCCAGTCGTTGTGTCTTCGATCGCGCATCGTCTCGTCCTCTATGGTTGGTGTAGAGCGATGGTGCATGTGAGGTGAATCAGGGATTTGCGCTATCAGATGCTGGCAGAACGAACGCTGACAGTGTCTGATGCCAAAACAGGGATGGGTGCCGGCTAGCGCTCATGGATGGCTCCAATGGCCCTCGGGACCAGTCGTGACAGATCATTCAGTGTCGCCGTGTCGACGGCGAGATCGGGCGCGATCCCGACGCCGGAACAGTGTTCGCCACTCGGCAGGCGCACCGCCCGGTCGGTGAAGCGCAGCACCGATCCATCGGACAGACGCACGTCGGTTTGCGAGTCGCACTTGCCGTAGGTCGTTTGGCCGACGAGCCGGGCGCGTCCATGGTCGCGCAGGATGCCGGCCAGGATCTCAGCGGCACTGGCCGTGCCCGGACCGATCAGCAGGATCAACGGCTGCTCCAGAGCCGTACCCGCAGGCGCGCGGATCGTCTTCGCCACCCCGCCGCGCGCCGCCAGGGTCGCCAGTTGCGCGCCCTCGGGCAGAAAGAGCGCCGCGATATCCAGGGCCTCGAACAGATCGCCGCCGGTCGCGTCGCGCAGATCCAGGATGATGGGGTGTTGCTCGGACTGGAAGGCACCGGCGTGCTCGATGAAGTCGACCGTGGCCAGCAGGGCGGGGCGGGTGAGTCCGGCGACGAACTCACGCACGCGCAGGATGCGATGCGCGCCCGGCTGCACCAGTTCGACATCCAGCGGGCGGAACGACCGGCGTTCGATCTTCAGACGCCGTGCGCCGCCGGCCGCGTCCTCGATGCCGATCACGACCCGCGTCCCCGCCGGCCCGCGGAGCCGCTGGGCGATCTCATCCAGGCTCAAGCCCGCGATGGATCGACCATCGATCGTCCGCAATCGCGCGCGATCGGTCAGACCCGCCGCCGCTGCCGCGCCCCCCTGGAACGGCAGCAGCCAGAGATCGTCGCCGCTCGGCAGGAGTTCGGCGCCGATGCCGCTCATGGCGTCGCGACCCTGATTCGGCGAGCGATAGAGCGCACGCGGAAAATAGCGCGCCGCCGGGTCGATGGCCTGCAACCCGCCGGCGAGATTCGCCGCATCCAGGTCGTGCAAGAGTGACTCCGCCGGTGTCGTCAGCGCCTGCTCGCGCAACACCTGGCGGATCTCGTCGAGCGGAACCCCGGCGCCTCCGGCCTTGAACGCGAACGCGCAAGCGGCCAGAAACGCCAGTGTGCGGACTCCGCGCGTCCGGTGCCTTGTCACCGGGCCAGATCCAGCGACATCTGGTTGAGCAGGTCGTACTCAGCCTGCAATGACGCCCGCTGCTGTTCGAGCTGGGCGCGCCGCAGATCGGCCTCCGAGTCTCCGAGACCGCTGCCCTCCAGCGCATCCAGATCCGATTGCAGCCGTGCCGACTGGCTCTGGATCTGCGGAACCCGCGTGCGCAGTGTCCGGACCCGCTGATCGTTGCGGTTCGCGGAGGCCGAGAGGCTGTCGACCCGCCGGTTCAGGGCGGCGATGTCGCGGTTCATCCGACGCACGCGCGCACGCTCGGCGGCGACCTTCTGTTTGCGTTGGGCCTTGGTGTATTCGAGATCGTCGCGCTCGGTCTCCAGCTCGCCCTGAACCTGACGCAGAACCGCCAGACGATCCTCGCGTTCCCGGATGCGCGCGTCATAGGCGCCCGTGCTCAGACCCTTGATGCCGCCCGCCAGTCCGCCTTCGCGCGGATCTGTGGACACCGAGGCGCAGCCGCCAAGCCAGAGAGCAAGGAGTACGATCGACCATGCAATGGGCGATTTCATACCGACAACCTCGGATCGATCTGGGCCAGCCGGGTGTTGTTGCTGCGCAGTGTCTCGATATTGCCTTGCAGAGTCTTGACCTCGCTTTCGAGCTTGCGGATATAGGGATCGTTCGCCGGGCGCGTCTTGCGCTCCTCGGCCAGGATCTGCGACTGGACCTTCTGCTCATCGACCAGCGTCTGTTCGAGCTTCTTGCTGCCGGCGATCTTCTCCTGCAGGGCATTGCGCTTACTGACCAGCGTCTGCTTCTTGATTGCTCCGGACTTGTACTGGGCCTGTAAGCGCCTGGATTCGCGATCGAGGCCGGCGATCTCGCGGCGCAGTTTGTCGTTGTAGGCGAGCGTGGTGCGATTGAACTCGGCCACGCGGGCGATCTGCGCATTCAGGAAGTCTTCGGTCGTGGCATAGGCCTTCTTGCGCTTGGCGATCTCGTTGCCGACGACGAAGCCGGCACCGCCGCCGACCAGGGCGCCGATGGCGGCGCCCTGTTCCTTGTCGATGGCATAGCCGATGAGTGCGCCGATCACGGCACCGGCTGCCGCGCCCTCGGCCTGGGTGCGTTGTTGATCGTCCTGGATGTTGGCGCAGCCCGTGACCAATCCGGAAGCTAGGAGCAAGGGCAGGGTGGGGTTCGATCTAGGCGTCGATTTTGACATGGTCGATGTCCTCGGTTGGCTCTGTATCGGTTTTTCAGTTGTCCTTGAAGTCCTTGAAGCGTCCACGGAACTCCTCCAGCCAGCGTTCGGGTTCGGCCCGGCGCTGTTCGGCGAATTCCTCGACATGGACGGCGAGCAGTTCCATCACCGCGCGTTCGCGCACCGGCGGCTCGCCTTCACCCAGGGTCTTGAAGGCCTGGGCGATGTAGTCCGGCTCGTACTCGCCGAGCTTGGCGATCTTGTCGCGATAGCCCTGCAACTGTTCGCGCGCGGCGGTCTCGATCTCCCGGATCGAACGCTCGACGGCCTCGACCTGATCCTGATAGCGGGTCGAGATTTCGGCGAGCTTTTGGGCCGATTCCAGTGTGGCGGCCAGACGCTCCAGACGTGAGAGATAGACGCTGAGATTGACGCCGTTGCGCGCCGCGTCCTGGGCGAGACTGCGGGCGCTCTCGCGCTGGGCCAGTTCGAGTCGGTCGCGCGCCCGGTCCATGTAGACCTGGACGGTTTGCAAAGGCTCGCGCAGTGCGGGGTTGTCGGCCATCAGGCGTTCGATGATGGGATCGACGGTGCCGAGCTGCACACTGGCCTGGGCAACCAGGTTTTCGAGCGTGCGGCCGACCGGCATGGCCCGGCGCGTCTCGTTACGGTAGGCGAGATACTCGTCCTCAAGCGCCTTGCGCTGCGCGGTCGTCAGAACCACGTTCGAGCCGATCGCCAGACGCACGCCCGTGTTGTAGGAGCGCCGTTCCTCGATCCGGCCCTCGTCGGGTTTCCAGGCATAGACATCGAGTTCGGCGCGCAACGAACTGCGCAGATCGGCAGGCGGTGTCGAGACGCTCCCGCCGCGTACCGCCACGCCGCCCGGCTTGCCCTGCCAGATCTCGGGACGAAAGACGCCCGTGGTCATCTCCTGCGCGTTGCCGATGAGGTCGTAGAGACCCAGATCATTGGGTTGGCGCAGACCGATCGGGCGCAACTGATGCTTGGCATTGCCCAGATGCCAGGCGTATTCATCGAGACGCGCGGAGTCGAAGGGCAGGCGATCATCGAAGGTGCCGGCTTCGAGGGCCGGTTGACCGCCGCGCGTGGCGTATTCCAGCTCCTCTTCGGTCGGCAGACGGATGAAGCCGGGGACGTCGGCATATGTCGGCAGCTTGGCGGCGCGCTCCGGATGCTCGGGGTCGAACAACCACTGATTGAGCGCACGAATGAAGTCCTGGACGTCCTGATAGCTGACCGAGGCCAGGGGACGCATCAGGGCCTCGCGCTTGGCGCGTCCGTCCAGGGTCGGGATCTTCTGATCCTCGGGATCGGCGCTGACTGCGAGCAGGCGCTCCAGCCCCATGACGGCGATGTATTGCCTGCGCGTCAGCTCGTATTTGGCCAGCAGGATCTCCCAGCCCTTGCCGTCGGCGCTTGGAAAGGAACCGCTGATCTGGGTGCGTTGCAGTCCCTCGAAGATCCCGCCTGTGGCATCGCCGATCTGGATGACGCGCTGTTGATCGCCCCAGAAGCCTGGGCCGGGTACCGTCAGGCGTCGGAAGACAAGTTGGGATGCGTTGGGCAGGTCGATGACGACATCGCCCTCGGCCGGCTTGGGGTTGTCGGGTGTGCGCGGCGGCGGTTCGGCGAGCACAGGGACGGCGATCAGGCACAGGCAGAGACAGAACCCGAGCCGTCCGAAGAGCGGATGCAAACCCTGGATCGAGCGGCGTTCAATCGGCACGGACGACCTCCGACGGATCGATGTTGGTGGAGCGCCAGGCGGCGACCAGCGCGGCCAGACAGGCCAGCAGCAGTGTGGTCAGCACGATGGGCGCGATCAGCGAGGCGGGCAGGGCGCAAAAGCGCTCGTCCGGGGCCAGCTCGTTGGCGAAGCTGCGATTGATGACGGCGGCGAGCGCGCCATAGGCGCCGAAGCTGACGGCCAGACTCAGAGCCGCGATCATGAGCCCCTCGACGATGGGGAAGAAGGCGACATGCGCGCGCGACAACCCGAGCAGCCGGATGATGCCGAGTTCGGCGCGCAGGCGATCGACGGCGGCATAGAGACTGGCGACCAGCACCGCCGTTCCGCCGCACAGCCCGAGCAGGGCGATCAGCCAGAACAGGCGCGTCGCTCCGCCGTCGAGCACCCGGATGCGTTCGATGGCCTCGATCGCGGCATCGACCTCCAGACCCTGTTCGCGCAGACGCCGATAGAGTCGCGGCACGTCGTCGAGGCCGGCGGCATAGAGTCGGAATCCACGATAGCCGGCGCGCCGCATCTCGAAGCGTCCGCTCGACGCGACATAGGCCACGGCCCGATCCTGAGCCGTGCGCAGGATGCCGAGCAATTCGATCGGCACCAGCGGTTCGGACAGGGGACTCGGACCCAGGGATCGCAGGACGAAGGACAGCTCCGCGCGTCCCGGACTCGTGACTACGATGCCGTCATCCGCACGCTGACGGGTGTCGGCGTCTGGGTTGGAGTCCAAACCCATGTCCGAGCCGACGCCCGAGTCCGCATTTGCCTCTGCGTCTGTCGGCCAAAGCACGGACGTCAGTTCCTCGGCCCGCTCACGGCGTGCCTGGAAGCCGCCCCAGGGCACGGGCGGCAGATCGAGCCGCGCGGCCTGTACGGCGTCCACTGAAAGCCCGGCCGGACGCCACGGACGACCATCGGCATCGATGAGTTCGAGGTCGCGGACATAGGGCAGCAGCAGCGGCTCGCGACCGCGCAGCTTGGTCTGGATGGCGCGGATGTTGGACTGGGTGATCGGCGTGTTGGGCGTGCTCAGGTCGTAGGCATGGAGCCGTTGCGGAATCGGCAGGCCCAGCAGCGTCTCGGCCTGGTCGCGCGTGATTTCCCCGATACGCGCGAACCCGGTCTGGATGATGGCCCCGGTGCGCACGATCGGCGACAGCGGTTCGTCGAGCAGCAGCACCACGCCGTCGAAACTGGGATAGGGGTCGGGCGTATCGCCCGACCAGCCGCGCCGCGCGGCGGCATAGCCTTCCTTATAAGACTCGACGTCGAGCACGAACGCCAGCGGCGCATAGATCCGGGTCAGGGTGCCGGCGCCGATCGGTAGGACGCCGACCACCTTCAATTCAGCCTGGACGTTCTCGGAGCGCCCGCCACGGGTGCGGCTGACCCGGACGCCGAGCCGGTCGCCGACCGCCACCCCGCTGAGACGCGCCGCCTCGGCGGTGAGAACCACCTCGTCTTCGCCCGGTACAGGCACACCGTTTTCGAGCAGGAAGGGATCGCCGGCCGCCGTCGGGATCAGATCGAACAGGCTCGTCGTCTCATCGGCCCGCACCACCTGCACCACCGAAGAGAGCGGCAGGATGGTCGGCGTCAGAAAGGCCACACCCGGCCAGGCCGCGACCTGCGCGAACCAGTCCTCGGAATAGGGCTGGGTCTGGGTCGGACGCAGTTCGCGATAGACCGGATCCTCGACCAGCCGCTCGCGCAGGGTCTCGATGGTGCCGTGCTTGAGTCCGAGCAGCACCAGGAGCGGCGCGATGACGGCAGTCAGCGCGATGACCAGACAGAGCGTGAGGATCCAGTCGTGACGCAGATGCGCCGCCGCCAGGGCCGGCACCAGGCGTGCGTGCCCTGGGCGATGTGTCTTCATGCGATGACTCGCTTCGCGTCATCCAGGGCGCGGCAGGTCGAGCGCGTCTCGGATTTCGAGAGGCGTTCGAGATCGAAGGTATAAACCCGGTCGACATGCTCGGCCAGCAGGTCCGGATCATGGGTGACGACCACCACGGCCAGATGCTGCCGGCGCGCCAGCGCGTTCATGTCGGCCAGGACGGCGCGTGCGCGCGGCTTGTCGAGCGCGGCCGTGGGTTCGTCGGCCAGCAGCAGACGCGGCCCATGGGCGATGGCGCGCAGGATCGCGACCCGCTGGCGCTGTCCGATCGAGAGCGCATACGGCTTGCGATCCAGACACTCGGCCACGCCGAGCCGCTTGGCCAGGGTCTCCAGTTCGCGATCCGTGAGGCTGACGCCCTTGATGCGACAAGGCAGACGGATGTTCTCGCGCACGCTCAGGAACGAGAGCAGTCCCCCCGTTTGCGGGATGTAGCCGAGCGCCTCACGCCGCAAGGCCGCCAGCGCGCCTTCGTCCCCCCGCGACCAGAGTGCCGCCGGATCCTGCCCGGCGCTCTCCCCGGCGAGGTGCAGTGTGAACCGCCCCGCCGAGGTGGGCGCGAGGATGAGCGCGATCAGATCCAGCAGCGTGCTCTTGCCGCAGCCGCTCTCGCCGATCAGGGCCACCACCTCGCCGCTGTCGACCCGCAGCTCGGGCACCCGCAGTTCGAACCCGCCGTCGGCCTGACCACGCCGCTTGACGATCGCCTCCATCCGCACCATCGTAGCCTGTCCGTCGCCCATCTTCACCGACCGCTCAGGGCAGATAGTCGATGTGCAGCGGATAGACCATGTCGCTGTCGGCATCCGTATCGTTGAGCCTGAACCAGGCGTCGACCTGATCGTTGATGGCGCGATACTGTTCGAGCTTGGCCAGGATGCTCCATTCCAACTGCGCGCGCTGCTCGGCGGTCATGCTCGCGAACATCTCGTCGGTCAGGGCCAGCACGTCACTACGATAGGGCAGGGACCGGATGAAGGCCGGCAGCAGTCCGGTATCGGCCAGACGCTGGGCCTGGGCCAGATCGTCCGGGCGCTTCATCGCCTGACCCGAGACGCTTTGCAGCGATTCGAGGAACTGCGCCTGTGTCACCTCGGCACGCATCAGCGCCTGCATCACGCTGTCGAGCGCCTGGGCGAGCGAACTCAACTGCTCGCGCGTGACCAGCACCCGGACCTCCAGCGCGCGGTCGGCCGGATTGATCAGATCGCGATCGAGCGACCAGGCGACGATGTCCTTGGGCGGGTTGGCCGACTGGCCGATGTACTCGATCAGGGCCGCCTGCCAGATGCCTGAAACCGAATCCAGGACTTCGGGTGCCTCGGAGGGGGAGGCGCCCGGCACGGTCGGGGGCGTCGCGGCCACTGGAGACGTAGGCGCGGCCGCTGCCTTGGCCGCCAGTGTGCGTTCGAGTTCGGTATTGATGCCGGCGGTCACGCGGTCGACCAGCCGGCGATAGGCGTCATCCTGAGACGTATCGACCTGTTCCAGCGCCTGTTGCGACGGGTTGCCGCGGATGCGCGCCAGAGTGCCGAACTGCTGCAGGGCGCGCGGAAAATCCTCGGCCGCCTTGGGGTTCTGGAGATGGATCGCCAGCAGATGGACGTTGGCGTCGTCGTATTCGCGCCGCAGATCGGTCTCGTCCTTGCGCGTGGAGTTGTGCGCATCGCCCTTGAGGTGCGAGCTGGCATCACCGATCAGGATGACGAACTTGATCGACTTCTCGCGCCAGGGAGACTGGCGCAGGGCGGCATCCACACCGGCGAAGACGTCCTCGTCGTACCCCAGACTGCCGACGCGCGTCGCCTTGGCGTCGGTGTCCAGGATCTCGGCCAGACGCTCGGCCGTGACCAGGGTCGGCGTGTGATTGCGGGTGAGATATTCGAGCGCGGGCACGGCTTCGAGCGAATCACGATAGGTCACGAGACCGAAGCGGAAACGATCCTGGGTGCGTTCGCTGAAATTGCGCGCCATCTTGGCCACCGCGTCGCGGGTCATGTCGATGAAGGGCTGCATGCTGCGCGTGGTGTCGATGACGAAGCCGATGTCGACGGCGATGTCCTCGATGCCCTGATCGGCAGTGTCGCGTCCGGTCTGGGCCTGCTCGCGATAGTCGGGCGTTTGCAGCGTATCGGCACCGCGCGCGCCCGGAACGGCCGAAGCCAGTTGCAGCAGGCGGACATCGTCGCCATCGATCTGGGTCTGCGACCATTGCAGGATCGGCAGCATGTAGAAGTGGGTCGTGATGTCGACGAAGCGCTTCGGCTCCAGACTGATGACGGCCTCGGGCGTTCCGCCGCGATCGATCTCGTCGTAGAGCGCCTGAGCGCCGGCGGCCATGTCCATGTCGTCGACGATGGCTTGCAGCGTCTCGCGATCCTTGAACATGAGCACCGGATGACGCCCCTCGATCGGATCGCCCGGATGGGTGAAGGAGACCAGCAGCGCCTGACGCCACTCGAAGACGTCCTTGGCCTGCATCCAGCCGTCGGACTGGGTGTGTGTCCGCCCGACGCGATACCAGCCGCGCGGTTCGGCGCCCTCGCGCAGATCGATGTCACGGCGCTCGAAGGCGTAGAGCGGACGGAAGGCCGGCGGATTGGCCTGGACGATCGCGCCCCCATCGGCGACCGGTTCCTGGTAGATGTTCGAGAAGGGGCGCGGCAGCACGCGCAATGTCAGTTGGGTCGCGGTCTCGATACAGGGCGAATCGCCCGGACAGGAGAGGCCGTCGTCGATCGGCTGTGCGCATCCATCGGGGTTTGCTTGCTATGCCATCAAGATCCATCTCATGGTCAACGCGCGCGGACAACCCGGGGAGTTCTTCCTCTAGCAACAGGATCTGGGCATCGCGCTGTTTCTGTAAGGCGTTACTTTTCGGGTGGACGTACAGGTGTCCCTGGATCAGGGATCACGGGCCACTCGGAAACCGAGCATGTTGAGCTTTACATCGGGCGCGAAGTGCGCACGGACGAAGGCGCGCATCGATTCGGCGGGCTTGTTGAAGGCGCCGCCGCGGGCGACGCGGTTGGAACAGTCGCCGGCGAGCAGAGCGCGTCCGTCGTCCGGAGCGCCTTCGTAGCGCGCCCGATAGCAATCGGCGACCCACTCCATGGCATTGCCGGCCGTCTCGTAGAGACCGAAGGGATTGGCCGGAAAGCTCATCACGGGCGCCGTGGAACGCTTGTCCCACTGGCTGCCGCAGTCGAAACAGACGGTACGGTTCGAGCCGGCGCTCTGCCCCCACCAGAAGGGCGTGGTGGTTCCGGCGCGCGCGGCGAACTCCCATTCGGCCTCACTGGGTAGCCGATAGCCGCGCCCGGTCTGTTGCGCCAGCCAGGCCGCATAGTCGCGCGCCTCCTCCCAACTGACGCCGACCACCGGGCGCATGTCGCGTCCCCAGCCCTGATCGCTGGGCAGCTCACGTCCGGTCGCGCGGGCGAAGCGATCGTACTCGCGAAAGGTGACTTCGTGGGCGGCCATCATGAAGGGACCGACCTTGACCGAACGCGCGGGGCTGTAGTCCTCGCCGCCGAGACTGTTGTGTCCCATCTGGAAGCTGCCGCCGTTGAGCACGACCATCGCCGGTCCGGGTGTACCGTCGCGCAGTCGGTCCTGATGGATGCGCGGTGGCCGACCGGCCTCGGCGGGCGGCTCGGAGGACTCGGGTTCGGCGCGGGCGATGGCGCCGCCGGCGGCCGGGGAGGGCTCGACCTGGGCGGCAACGGCTTCGGTGTCCCCGCGCGACCCGGTGGGGGACGCGTGCTCGCGCATCAGATAGAGGTTGGCGACCGCCGAGACCGAGAGCAGCACGACCAGCAGGCCCGTGGTCGCGACCAACCAGCGCGGCGTCCCCGAGCCGCTACGGACGATCACCGGCGGGGACGGGGCGGGCGTCGAACGCTGATCGGCGGTACGGACGGCTTCCAGCAGCTCCTGGCGCAGGCGCTCGATCTCGGCGTTGGCCTCGCGGAGCGACTGGTCCCGGCGGTCGATCTCCTTGTTGATCCTCTCCAGCGCCAGATGCTTGTCCTCGAGCGCGTCCTCCAGCCGCCGACACTCCTGGGTGATATGATCGAGTGCCTGCTCCTTGGCGTCCAGGGACTGCTGCATCAGCAGCATCTCCTGCTGGAGCGCGAGGCGTTCGGTGGCGGTCGCGATCTGGCTGCTGGGCACGAAGTCGCGCTCGGCCAGACGGGCGTTGAGTCGCTTGATCTCCTCTTCCGCCTCCTGGCGCATCTGCTCCAGGGTCTTGCGCAAGAGCTCGGACTCGGCGTCGGAATAGATTTGCGAGTCGGGTTGCTCGGCCATCGGCGTGTATCGGTCTCGATCGTCGTGGGGACGGTGGTGCGGGCGATTGTCCGACTTTGGCGGCCCTGATGCCAGACCAAAACGGTCTCAGGACTACGAGCCGTTCGTGTATGTGCCGCCGGGGCTGCCCATCGGCCAGCGAAACACTCGGGCTCGGCCCGGTTCTAAAGGTCCGCTTCAGGGCGATACTTATCGCCGAATCACAGCTCGTTCCATTCAGGAGAACGCCCGCTATGTCGTTGCCCTTCAAGGAGCACCCGCTACGTCATCAACTCGTCACCGAGCTGCATGCGCGCACCTATATCCCGCTGCAGGCGCCGGCGCGGCTCTCGCACATCGCCGCCGTCTGCGGCGAGCGCGGGAGCGGTCGCACCGTGCGCCATCTGTACGAGCTGCTCGAACACCATGGCGTACCGCGCCCGGAGCGCGTCGAGCAGTACTACCTGGTCCGCCTGGGCGACGTCCGGCTGCTCTGGGAGCGCCACACCGAGTTCGTCAGCTATACCCTCAGTCTGTCCGGCGAGTTTGCGCATCCCTTCGCCGATCCGGTCGTCGCCCAACTGCCGGCGGACTGGCTCGCCGGGATTCCGGGCGAGGTCGTCGCCGCCGTCTCGCTGGCGCTCGAACCGGCCGACAAGGCCGAGTATTCGATCGATGAATTGACCGCGCTGTTCGGCGGCAATCCGGTGATCGGTTCCGAGGTGGTCGGCGGTCTGGCGCGTGCCTATTCGGATCTGCGCATCCACGAGGATGGCTTCTCGCGCATCCTGCTGCGCGATCAGGGGCTCTCGTGCAATCAGGCCGGGCGTCTGGCCAAGCGGATCCTGGAGGTCAGCTCCTATCGCGCCATGGCGTTGCTGGGACTGCCGCCGGCGCGCGAGGCCAATGCCTGTCTGAGCGATGCCGAGCGGCGTCTGGTCGCCGTCTCCTCGCGCATGGCCTGTCATGAGGATCGCAGCAGCGAGGTTCCGGAGAGCGAATTGCTGGCCGAGCTGACCGATCTGGCCGCCGAGATCGAGGCAGTGGCCGCACGCACCAGCTATCGCTTCGATGCCTCGCGCGCCTATTACAACGTGGTCATGCAGCGTCTGGATCAGCTCCGTCAGCACCGCATCGAGGGCTTGCAGACCCTCACCGAGTTCCTCGAAGCACGTCTGACCCCGGCGATCGCGACCTGTGATTCGACCGCCAAGCGCCAGCAGGGGCTGGCCGAGCGTGCGGCGCGTCTGACCAGTCTGCTGCGCGCGCGGGTCGAGGTCGAGTTACAGAAGCAGAATCGCGGTCTGCTCGAATCGATGGACAAGCGTGCCAAGCTGCAACTGCGGCTCCAGGAGACGGTCGAGGGCTTGTCGGTGATCGCCATCGGCTATTACGGCGTCGGACTGCTCGGCTATCTGTTCAAGGGGCTGGAGGCCTATGGTCTGCCGATCATGTTCGATGCCACCTATGCCACGGGTGTGGCCGCGCCGCTGGTGGTACTGATCGCCTGGCTCGGCATCCGGCGCATGAAGGCGCGTCTGCTCAAGTCCGAGCATGTGAAGGTCTAGAGCACGGCGTGCGCGCAAGGGGCGGACGTGTCGCGATCCGGTCAAGGGATCGCCTGAGACCGGCTTGCCGACATGCCCCCGGATGCCCAGGCCGGTTTATACTGCACCGCTTTGCGACTTTCCACGCGATCCAACCATGCACCGTACCGACGACCTCCGTATCCGTGACATCACCCGTGTGCGCTCCCCACGCGAGCTGCACGAGGAATATCCGCTCTCCGAGACCGCCGCCGACACTGTCTACGACACCCGCCACGAGATCCAGCGCATCCTGCACGGCCGCGACGAGCGGCTATTGGTGGTGGTCGGCCCCTGCTCGGTCCACGACCCAGAGGCCGCGCTCGAATACGCCGGGCGTCTCAAGCCGTTGCGCGAGGCGCTCGCCGAGCAGTTGCTGATCGTCATGCGCGTCTATTTCGAGAAACCGCGTACCACCGTCGGCTGGAAGGGACTGATCAACGATCCCAATCTCGACGGCAGTTTCGAGATCAACAAGGGGCTGGGCATCGCGCGCAAGCTGCTGCTCGATCTCAACGACATGGGGATGCCGGCCGGAACCGAATTCCTGGATCTCATCAGCCCGCAGTACATCGCCGATCAGGTGAGCTGGGGCGCGATCGGTGCGCGCACCACCGAGAGCCAGGGCCATCGCGAGCTGGCCTCGGGGCTGTCCTGTCCCATCGGTTTCAAGAACGCGACCAACGGTGATGTGAAGGTCGCCATCGACGCCATCCATGCCGCTGCGCGTCCGCATGTGTTCATGTCCGTCACCAAGGAGGGGCAGTCGGCCATCTTCAGCACCACCGGCAACGTGGACACCCACATCATCCTGCGCGGCGGTCAGCGCCCGAACTATGACACCGAGAGCGTCAACATCGCCGCCGAGCAGATCTCGGCCTCGGGGCTGATTCCCAAGATCATGATCGACTTCAGCCATGCCAACAGCGGCAAGCGGCCCGAGAAGCAGATCCGCATCTGTCAGGACGTCTCCGGCCAGATCGCACGCGGCGACCGGCGCATCCTGGGCGTGATGATCGAGAGCCATCTGGTCGCCGGCAATCAGAACCCCTCGGCCTGCGACGATCTCATCTTCGGCCAGAGCATCACCGATGCCTGCGTTGGTTGGGACGACACCGAACCCATGCTGCACGAACTGGCCGAGGCGGTCGCCAAGCGTCGCGACTGTTGCTGAGTATGCCGCGTTCGTGACGCAGGATTGATCACTTTTCGTTTTTGATATAGGGTCTATCTCGACGTCTTCCGAAACCGCTTGGCCTTGTCTTCCGGGTCTGGCGGTCATGGTTTGGACACATAAAGAAGATATATCATGACGGCGACCAAGACCCATCCTGTGCATCCATCACGGCTCGTCGGCGTCTTTCTGATGCTGACCGCCGTTCCAGTCTCGGCCGAACTCTACAAGTGCCGCCGGCCCGACGGGAGCCTCAGCTACCAGCAAACCGCCTGTGCCGCTCAGAGCGAGGGCGACCGGCTCCAGGTCGACATCCGGGGACCGGACGGGCGCAAGAGCGCGTCATCCGGCGTGGACTACTCGGTTGCGGCCCAGGCCGAGCGTCTGCGCGCCGAGCGCGAGACCCGCGAGCGCGCGCATCTCCAGGCGCGACGCGAGGCCGAGGCACGGGCCAGGGCGCTCAGGGCGGCCGCCAAGCCGGACCGCAACACCGACTTCGACCCGGCCAAATGCGCCCGTCATCGGGGCGAGGTCGCCAAGTGGCGGCAGAAGGTCAAGGGCGGCTATCGCACCCGCGATCAGAAGGACTACAACGACAGCAAGCTCGCCCATCATCAGGCACTGGTCGAACGCTATTGCGAGTGACGAAGCGCCGGCGCGTCATCCGCGCCTCTGATCGAATGCTAGAGCCGACGCAGATAGGCTTCGCCGCCGAGCCGTCGGCTCTGATCCAGGATCCAGTCGGCGCGGCGCCGGAGCCGCTGGGATGGACGGTCGAGCCGATAGGTGCCGGGTGCGGGCAGCACGCCGATCAGGAGCGCGGCCTGTCGGCGCGTCAGCTCGCCGGCCGAGCGGCCGAAATAGCGTCGGCTGCTGGCCTCGATGCCATAGGTGCCGGGGCTGAACTGGGCGATGTTGAGATAGACCTCCAGAATGCGCTCCTTCGGCCACAGGATCTCGATCAGGAGCGTGAACCAGCTCTCGACCAGCTTGCGCTCCCAGCCCGAGCCGGGCCAGAGAAAGAGGTTCTTGGCCGTCTGCTGGCTGATGGTACTGGCCCCGCGCAGTCGTCCGCCCTCGCGATAGACGCGGATGGCGTGCCGGATCTCGATCAGGTCGAACCCGAGGTGACGCGGAAAGCGCTGATCCTCACCGGCGATGGCCGCGAGCTTGACGCTCGACGGGATACGCTCCCAGTCGATCCAGGCGTGCTGATAGTAGGGCGGAGTCTGATCCAGACGCCACACATTGAGCGCATGGCGCAGCATGAAGGCCGAGGCCGGCGGGTCGATCCAGCGCAGACCGAGCACCAGCACCAGACTCGTCAGGACGAAGACCGTCACCAGACGTCGGCTCCAGCGCCGGAGTGATCGCCCGAGACGCCTGGGCCAGGTCGCTGTGGGCGGCGTTCGTTGGGCTGGGGCGTCTCTCGCCGGCTCAGAGGCGACCGGCGCCGGATCAGGCGTGTCTGCCGTCGGGTCAGGAGGCTGTGCAGCGGCCGGGTCGTATTCTTTCTCCAAGCGCAAAATCACCGGATCAGGCTCAGAACGCGGCGGCGAGGAATGCAGTGTATCCACGGGACGCTCAGACCGGACGCGGATTCAAAGCCGGCAAACCCGCCCAACGAATACGGCCGGATGCAATGCCACGTCTTCCGGTTCCGGACCCACGCCGTACTTGACGCAGGAACTCGCGTTTCCAGCGTGGGAAGTCGAGCGGCGCACCGCCATAGATGGCCGCGTCCAGTCGACTCAAGAGCCGCGCGAGTTCCGCCGGATCGACGCCCGGTCTATGGGCGCGGATATGCGCGATGACCGCCGGTTGGTTGCTCTCGCCCCTGAGCACGCACCCGCCGTGCGGTGCCGATGCAAAGCGTTGATACCAGTCGTCCGGCCGGCCGGCGCGATTGGCATGGCGCACCCGACCGATGACATGCCGGCCGGCCGGCAGCACCCGCCACAGCGCCGCGCGCCCCTGTTCGAGCAGGGCCGAGGGCGCCGGCGGACGCAGACGCGGTCCGATCCAGGTCGCCGTCAGTCGATAGCCGGCACTCAGGCCGCGCCCGGTCAACCGCAGCAGGTCGCGCCCGAGATCCAGCACCCGTCCGCGATAGAAGACCCCCACCCAGTAGCCGCCGATCAGCAGCAGCACGCCGGTGATCGGAATCCAGAGTCTGGCCCAGGGCGAGGCCGCCAGGGTCGCCGCCGAGAAGCCGAAGGGACCGCCGCCGCGCACGTCGAGCGTCTTGAGCGGCAGCCGCGCGACCTCGCGCACACCCAGATCGACGTTCCACCAGGCGAGGCTAATCTCGGGCAGGGTGACGCGGCCGCCGGTCTGCGGGACCAGGGTGTAGTACTCGGTGCGGTTGGCGAGCAGCCGGCGTCCGTCCGGGGAGAGTTCGGTCGTGGTGAGCGTCTGTTCGCGATAGACCCGCAGATCCGGGCCGGTCAACTGGTTCTCCAGGCTCGGGAGCTGGACGGCGGTGCCGCCGACCGCCGCGATCTCCAGCGCCAAGGTCACGGGCTGTCCCGGCTCCAGCGTGCCTTCGCGATCGAGGCTGGATTTGAGCGTCAGCGACTTGAGCGGCAGCCAGGGGCGCACCGAGGTCATGGGCGGACGCACCTGCAAACGGATGGGGCGCTCGGTGCCGGCCTCGTAGCGCTGGCCGAATCCCAGCCCGGCCAGGGTGCCCGTGACCTTGATCGGCGGCAGTTCCAGATCGCCCGTGCGTAGCGGGACCACCGTGAGCACGAAGCGGTTGAGGATCTCCTGTTGACCCTGACTGGAACGGGTCTCGGTGCTCGGCCCTTTGAGGGTCTTCATCAGCACGTCGCTGGTGCTCGGCAGTTCCAGGTTGACGCTGCTCAGGTTGTCGCGGCTGACGACATCGAGCTTGAGGATGGTCGGCTGCTGCAGATAGGGATCGGCGAATTCCAGCGACCATTCGAGCGTCGGTGCGCGGGCGGCGGTCGGTTGAACCGCGCTGGGGGCGTAACCCGAGGGGTAGCCGGGGGCATAGCCCGGTTGCCGATTGGGTGCATAGCCGGGATAGCCTTGGGGAGACTGAGCCGGCCCTTGTCCCTGAGCGGGCGATGGCGGCTGATAGCGCGGCGGTACGCCCTGGGCATTGCTCGGCGGAATGGGACGGTATTGAGACGCACCGGGTTGAGGCGACAGCGGCGGTTGTGCCGACTGGGTTGGTGCAGGCTGAACCGGCCGGGGCTGAGTCTGAGCCGGTTGCGGCTGTGCGGGCGCGGGACTCCGGCCCGGCATCGGCGGCTGAACGGGTGTCGGCCAGGTCTGGGGTTGTGGTTGGCTGGGTGTCGGCTGCGGCGGTTGGCCGTAGTAGGGCTGTCCGTAATAGGGCGGGGCGTAATACGGCTGTCCCGGCGCACCCTGATAGGGTTGACCATAGTAGGGCTGGGCGCCGAGCGGACTGCTCGCGACGATCAGGATCGCGATGGCCGGAAGCGCCGTGCGCCTGGACGTCTCGCTTGGGATCACCATGGGCGCGTCTCCCGCCACTGACCGGTCGTTCCGGGCATCTGGCGCATCTCCTCGATTCGGAACTGATTACGCATCAACAGGCTGGGATCGCCCTGGATCTGCTTGAGCCGCTGCTCCATGACCGCCATGCCGGGGCCGCCCATGAGTCCGAGTCCGTCGAGCGCGGGCATCTGGCCCTCGCGCGTCTCGGACTCGCGCTCGCTGCCGGGCTGGAGTCCGAGCTGGTCGAACCGGTCGACGGCTGCGGTCCGGCCGGCGTCGAGCGAATCCGGGGGGCGCATGTCGGCGCGTTCGGCGCGACCGCCCGAGCGGCTGGGGCGGCCGGACTCGGGCGGTTCGTTCTCGCCGCCGCCGGCGCGCTCATCGCGGCGCTCACGTCGGCCGGCCTCGCTGCCGCGTTCGTGCTCGTCGGTGCCGGGTTCCTGACCCGCACGACCGGGCGTGGTCGTATCGTCCTGCCGACCGCCCGGCTGATCCTCGCGCTGTTCCTCGCCACCGCCGGCTTCGTCCGTGCCGGGCTCGGTCTGCTCGGACTCGCGCGTGCCGCGTTCCTCGCCCTCGGCGCCCGATCCGTCTTCGCGTCGCTCGACGTCGGCTGAATCGGCATCACGCTCGCCCTCGGGGCGGATCTCGCGCTCGGCACCGCGTGCGTCCTGTTCGGCGGCGTCGCGGTCGCGTCCGGTCTGATCGCGGTCGGCCCTCTGTTCGTCCGGACGCTCGCCGGTCTGCCGGTCGCGCTTTTCTTCGCGATCACCGCGCGCCTGATCGCTGTCCTCGCCGCGTTCGCCGCCCGTGCCTGTCGTCTCCCGACGCTGGTCGCCACGCTCGCCGGTCTGCTCCTGACTGTCGGTACCTTCGCCCGGCGTGCTGTCCTGCTCGCGACCGGCGCTGGTCTCGGACGACTCACCGCCGGACTCGCCCGTCTGCGATCTTTGCCCGCCTTGTTGGCCGGCGCCCTCCTGGCCTTCCTGTTGCTCGGACTCGGAACCGGATTCGCCCGACTCCTGGGGCTGACCCTCGCCACCGGACTGCCGTTGTTCGCTCTGCTGCTGTTGGCTGGAGGACTGTTGCTGTGACGATTCCTGCGCTTGCTGAGAAGCGGACTCGCGCTGTTGGGACTCCTGCTGTTGGCTGTCCTGACGCTGATCGCTGGACGACTTGGAAGCCGGCGGCTCCTTCCGATCTTGGCGCGACTCTTTCGCCTGCTGGTCGTCCCGCTTCTCCCCGGCCTGTTCGCGGAACTGCTCCTGCTCCAACCGGGCGAGCATGGCGCGGGTCAGGGCCAGATTGTAAGCGGCATCCTCGTGCGATGGATTGGTGGCGAGCACGGATTCATAGGCTTCGGCGGCTCCCGTGTAGTCGCCGAGTTTGAAGCGCGTGTTGCCCAGATTGTAACGAGCCGCTTCATCGAACGCGCCGCCCTGGGCCTGACTGAAGGCACGCTCGGCCTGCCGATAGTCGCCGTCACGATAGAGCGCCACGCCGCGCCGATAGGGATCGCTGAACGACTCGGCGGCGCTCGCATAATCGCCCGAGCGATAGACGTCATAGGCCTGCTGCTCATCGGTGCGGAACCAATCGGCCTGGGCGCTCATCGGTGCGATGAGTACCAGGGAGACAAGCAAGGATTGGGTGGTCAGCGCACGAATCACGATGACAGTCCTCCCGATTCCTGATCGGCCGGCCGCCGCCGCGCCGGTCGTCGCGCGAGTTCACGGAACTGCGGCAGCAGTAGCGCCCCGACCAGCAGCACCGGCAGCCAATACCGCTCGTTCCAGATCCGGGTGCGCGCGTCGCTCGCCTCGGGCGGCAGACGACTGACGATCGCCGCTTCCAGAATGGCCTTGGTATCGCCGTCGCGATAGTCGGCGCGCCGATAGATCCCGCCGCCCGCCTGAGCCAGTCCCTCCAGCAGCGCTTCGTTCAGCGCCGAGCGCACCGGCCGGCGTTGCGGATCACTCGGATCGACGATCACGCCGCCCTGGGGCGCGGGCACCGTCGCACCGCCCGGCGTGCCGACGCCCAGCACATGCAGACGCACACCCTGTTCGGCCAGCTTGGCCACCTGCTCGCGCAATCCAGGTTCGTCGAAATCCCCATCCGAGATCAGCAGCACGGCACGCGCGCTCTCCTCGGGCAGCCCGGCGAGCAGGCTCTCGGCACGCATCAGGGCACGGGTCAGACTGCTCCCCTGAAGCCCCGGACTGGCCAGATCCGCCGAGAGCGCCGGCAGGGCATTGAGCAGGCTCGTCGTGTCCTCGGTGATGGGGGCCAGCACATGGGGCACGGTGGCGAACACGATCAGCCCCAGACGCACCTGACGATTCCGGACGATCAGATCCTGCAACTCCTGACGCGCGCGCCCGAGCCGGTTCGGACTCACGTCCTCGGCCAGCATCGAGCGCGAGACGTCGAGCAGCACCAGCAGGTTGTTGCCCGGATGGAACAACCGCAGATCCGTGTAATCCCAGCGCGGCCCGGCCATTGCCGTCAACAGCAACGCCCACAGCAGACTCCAGCGCAGAAACCGACCCCAACGCTCGGGTGCGCTCAGATCGCGCGTCCCGGTCAGATGCGGCAGCAGATGCGGATCGGCATAGCGATGGATGGGCGCGCGCGCCGCCTGCGCCGCACTGCGCGCCAGCCAGAGGGCCACCGGCGGGATCAGCAGCAACCCCAGGAACCACAGCGGCTGGTCGAAATGAAAGCCTCGGTCAAGCACTGGCGAGTCTCCGCGCGAAGCGTTTGCGACCCTCGGGGAACAGCCCCAGCCCGAGCAGGGCCAGCAGCGCCACGCCCAACGGCCAGCGGTAGAGCGGTCGGGGCAGGAAGGCGGTACGCGCCTCGGCCTCGGTCTTTTCGAGCCGGCCGATGCGCGACGAGATCTCTTCCAGCGCGCGGGTATCGGTCGCGCGGAAATAGCCGCCGCCGGTCAGGTCGGCGATCTCCTGGAGCGTGGCCTCGTCCATGGTCAGGTCGTCGCGATAGCGCACGCTGCCTTCTTCGAGGATCGGGATGCTCGGCTGCTTGCTGCCGACGCCGATGACATAGATCCGCGTCCCGGTCGCGCGCGCCAGTAGCGCCGCCTCCTTGGGCGCGAAGCTGCCGGCGTTGTTGTCGCCGTCGGCGATCAAGATCATCACCCGCGATCCTTCGGGACGCTCGCGCAGCTTGCTCACGCCGAGCGCGATGGCATCGCCGAGCGCCGTGGCCGGCCCGGCGATGCTCGGCACCACGCCGTCGAGCAACTGGCGCGCGGCATGGCGGTCGAGCGTGAGCGGCGAGAGGATGAACGCCTGACTGCCGAAGACGATCAACCCGACCCGGTCGCCCTGGCGCGCATCGATGAAGCGCCCCATGACGCCTTTAACCACGGCCATGCGGTTGACCTGACGGCCCTCGACCGTGAAATCCAGCGCCTCCATCGAGTGCGAGGCATCGACCGCGATCATCAGATCGTAGCCCGGCGTGCTGACCTCGGTATAGGGCGTGAGCCACTGCGGACGCATCAGGGCCACGACCAGCGCGATCCACAGCAGATAGAGCAGCGCGCGATAGAGCCGGCCGGCGAGCTGGAGCCTGGGCCGACGCGCGGTGAAGGCGGTGCGCAGATCGTCGAGGCGCGGATGGAGCAGGGTCTGGCGCCGGCCCTCCAGCATTTCGTCGACCTGCGTGCGCCGATCCGGCCACAGAACGGGCAGGAGCCAGGGGAGCGGCAGCAGCAGCGCCGCCCAGGGCCAGTGGAACTCAAACATTGCGCGCACCTCGCATGAAATCGCCCGGACTCGACTCAATTCGCTTGAGACGGTTGATGGTG
Source organism: Allochromatium tepidum (assembly GCF_018409545.1). GTDB lineage: Bacteria > Pseudomonadota > Gammaproteobacteria > Chromatiales > Chromatiaceae > Thermochromatium > Thermochromatium tepidum_A. The sequence goes on from NZ_AP024563.1 coordinate 1,117,436, forward strand.
CGACAGAATACCGATCAAGACCTGGAACAGCTCATGGATGTCCAAGGGCACGCGAAACGAATCGATGTCGCGGCTGATGCATTTGGCGGCGCGCTCCAGTTTACCGAACCGCCACACATCACCGACGGTAATGGCTCCGAATAGATCCGGGTCGTCGCTCGGCAAATACTGATCCATCGCAATGAGTTCGGCTGCCAGTTGGGTGAAGCCTTTTTCCATGTCGGATTTTTTGGCTTCGACGATGAGAAAGTTCTGCAGCGAGCGAATCCAATAGTCCAGATTGCCCTTGAGATGTTCGCTGACATAGATCGGATATTCGATGTCGATCTTGACATCGATTTCGTCGAGCAATTCCAGCAGAATCGGCGCAATCATCACCTCGCGTTTGGCCGTTTCCGAATTGAGCGAAATGTGCGGCAGTTTTCGGTAAAACATATTCCGGAGGTTGTCGAGCGAATGTTTCACCGTTCCACGCGGCAAATCCAGTTTTGTCAACCGGTAGCGATAACCCAATTCCGCAAGAATATCCTCCGGCGGATAGTTCATCTCGAAATAATCCGAAAACGTATAGCTCCGTTCCGGTTTGAGGATGCTCATGGCGGCATGCTCCGAGTGGAAATGGCCGGTACAGGCATTATGAATCCTGGCGTGCGCTCGTGTCGCGCGCACGGATCCAAGGCTCGGTCGCCTCGATCAGCGCCTGGAGATCCGCCGATCGAATACCGGGCGGGGCATAGGGCGCCACCAACAGCACCCGGCCGCGCTCGTGCCAGGGAAAGCCGTTCGGGTCATGGGCTGCGAGCCAGTCGAGCCAGTCGCTCCCGGTCAGACCGGCGCAGGCCGGACGCCCGAGCCGCGCCATGGCGATGCGGCGCAATAGCTCCGACAGCTCGCCGGCCAGGGTCTTGACATCCTGACCCGTGCGCGCCCGTCGGCTCAGATCGCGCAGCGCCTTGGCGGCATCCCAGCGCCAGGTGCCGAGCGTGACGCCCGGAATGGGCACGCGCAGACTGAGCGGGACGCGCCGGCGCCAGAGCGCATAGCCGAGCAGTCCACAGACCAGCGCCAGCAGCCACCAGCCCGGCGCCGGCGGCCACCAGGGGATGGGTGGGATGTCGCGGATGTCGCGCAGAGCCTGCAAGGGCGGTTCGATCGGTGTGAAGAGCGTATCCGTATCCATGTCAGACGGCCCGCGAGCGCGCACGCTGTTCGAGGTTGTGGATGAGGGTCAGATGGATCTCGGCATCGGTGCGCACCGGCAGCAGCAGGATGTGCAGCCGGTGCGCCATCGCCTGGAGCCGTGCGCGCCGTTCCTCCCACAGCCGCCGATAGCCGCGCGCGGCCTCGGGATCGTCGGTGTCGATCTCGATCAGCGCGCCGTCGGTGCCGGTGAAGGTCGCCACGCCCATGGCCGGGATCTCCCAGTCGGCCGGATCGTCGACCGGGATCAGTACCACGGTGTTGCGCTGGCAGAGATCGCCCAGCACCTGTTCCAGACCCGCCACCTCGCGGTTGAGATCCGCAATCACGAACACCAGTGAGCCGGTCGGCAGACCCGAGGTCGCGCGCCGCAGTGCACCGCTCAGACAATCGATCGAGGGGTCCATCTCGGTGCCGGGTTCGCTCAGGGTGCGCAGCACCTGCCAGAGCGCACGGCGTCCGCGCGAGGGACGGAAGTGTTGCAGCCCGGCCAGCGGATCGCCGAACACCAGCCCGCCGACCCGGTCGTTGAGCCGGCTCGCCGCCCAGCCGATCAGCGCCGCCGCGCGCGCCGCCTGCACCGATTTGAAGGTGCCGCGCGTACCGAAGCTCATGTGCGGTCCCTTGTCGACACAGAGCACCACCGAGCGCTCGCGTTCCTCGCGGAAGATCTTCAGGTGCGGCTCGTTGGTGCGGGCCGTCACCTTCCAGTCCATGTAGCGGATGTCGTCGCCCTCGCGGTATTCGCGCACCTCCTCGAAGTTGACTCCCGCGCCCCGGAACACCGAGGCATAGAGTCCGGCAAAGGCCGAGTTGACCAGATGATGCGACGGCAGACCCAGCGAATGGGCCTGATGGCGCAGTTCCAGCAGATCGTCGAGTCTGGGGTAGAGGCTCATGCGGTGTGTGGCGCGACCTTGAACAGGGGTGAACGGGCTCCTGGAAGCCCGGAGTCGAGAACACATTCCAAATCCAATGGGGCAACCGCTGTTGGAGTGACTGTTCGAGCGGTTTCGAGGCGATCGTCCTCGATCGCTTCGGACAGGGATCGTAGCGCGTCCAGTGGTCCGGGTCGACCGGGCGATGATCGGAACCCGTGGTGATCAGCCGCGAGGCGGGTAGGCCGCTGTGCGTCAGTAGCCGTTCCGAGTCGGCATAGGCCACGACGTCATCTTGCCTTGAGTGCAGAATCCAGGTCTCAGGTTTGACGCGATCAAGCCGGTCGTGGTCGCGCCGGGCCGGGCACAGCAGCACCAGGGGCGTGTCTCCGGACTGGAGGTGCATGGCCACGGCGCCGCCGCGTGAGGAGCCGACGATGACATCGGGAGCATGCCGGTCGTAAGCGGCCTGGGCGACGTCGACCGCCGTCTGGAAGTCATCGTCGTCCAGGGCGGGATTGAGCACCTCATGTCCCAGGCTTTGTAGAAACCTGGGTTTCATGCCGCCTGGGGTCGAGTACCATCCATGTAAAAACAGAATTTTCATCGGTTCGCATCCGATTGGGTGGAACGTCGAGTCAATTCATGGGCCGACATAGGGCCGCAACCGCATCTGTCCCCCAGCCAGCCACACCTCAATATGCTTGAGATACGCCATCCCGAGCAAGACCTGCTCACCGGCCATGTTCGGCAGCACGGTCGCCTTGACCTGATGCGCGACCAATCCGCCGACATCGACACTAAGGATCCAGGCATCTTCAAGGCAAGTGACCTCGCAGAGTCAGGGTATCGCCGCGCTGAATGAGTTCGAGCGGCTTGAGAAAACTCATGCCCAGCAACACCTCGTCGCCCGGCATGTTCGGCAGTACGCTCGCGCGCACGCCATGCGCGACCAGCCCGCCGAGTTCGACCCGCGCCAGCCGCGTCGGCCAGGTGCGGGTGATCCCATTGGCGGTGCGGCTGGTCTCTTCCGGGCCGAGCCGCAGATCCAGCCGTCGCGCCAGATCCAGCGACAGCGCCACATCGGTCGCGCCCGTGTCGACCAGAAAGCGCACCGGCTCGCCGTTGATCTTACCGCTCGCGACATAGTGCCCGGCCCGATTGCGCCGGAGCACCACCTCGACCACGCCGTCGGCCCCCTGAAGCGTGAGCGGATGCGGATTGGGATTGTTGTCCCGCTCCAGCCATTGATGGAAGAACAGCGCCAGCAACGCCAGCCCGGAGATCCAGGCCCCGAACAGCATGGCCCGACCGAGACGGGCGGGCCAGTCGTCGCGGACGCGCTCCTCGTCAGACACGCAACAGCAACCGCGCCGGATCTTCCAGCAGATCCTTGATCGCGACCAGGAACTGCACCGCATCGCGCCCGTCGATGAGCCTGTGGTCATAGGTGAGCGCCAGATACATCATGGGCGCGATCACGATCTGACCGTTCTCGACGATCGGACGCTCCCGGATCTTGTGCAGACCCAGGATGGCGCTCTGCGGCGGGTTGAGGATCGGCGTCGACAGCAACGAGCCGAACACCCCGCCATTGGTGATGGAGAAGGTGCCGCCGGTGAGCTCCTCGTAACTGAGGCTGCCGTCCTTGGCCTTTTGACCGAAGTCGGCGATGCCCTGCTCGATCTCGGCCATGCCGAGCTGATCGGCGTTGCGCAGGATCGGCACCACCAGACCGCGCGGCGAGCTGACCGCGATGCCGATGTCGTAATAGCCGTGATAGAGGATGTCCTCACCGTCGATCGAGGCGTTGAGCACCGGGAAACGTTGCAGGGCTTCAACCGCCGCCTTGACGAAGAACGACATCAGCCCCAGCCGCGCACCGTGACGCTGCTCGAAGGTCTCCTTGTAACGCGCGCGCAGGGCATTGACGGCGCTCAGATTGACCTCGTTGAAGGTGGTCAGCAGTGCGGCGTTCTGTTGTGCCTGGAGCAGACGCTCGGCGATGCGGGCACGTAGCCGGGTCATGGGCACGCGCTGCTCGGGGCGACCGGCCTCGCCGCCGAGGGCGGGCGTTGGGGCGAGCGCGGGTTCGACCGGCATCTGGGAGGACGGCGCGGCGGCGGCCCGAGCGGCGGCGAGATCGGGATGACGCTCCGGCGCCTGACCTTCGCGCGCGTCCAGATAGGCCATTACATCGGCCTTCCGGATGCGTCCGTCGCGGCTGGGGATCTCGCTCGGTTCCAGGTGCAGTTCCCTGACCAGCTGACGCGCCGAAGGAGTGACATGGGGCGCTGTTGTCGGCTGGGACGCCGCCGGTGATGCGGGCGTCGCGCGCGTTGCGGCGCCGGCCGTGCTCGCCGGTGCGGCGGGCTTGGACGCGGGCGCGGCACTCACCGCCCCCTCGCTGATCAGCGCCAGCACGTCATCGGCCTGCACCAGCGCGCCTTCCTCGGCCAGGATCTCGCCGAGCACGCCGGTACGCGGCGCCGGCACCTCCAGCACCACCTTGTCGGTCTCCAGCTCGACCAGATTCTCGCCCTCCCTGACCGCCTCGCCCGGCCGTTTGCTCCAGGTCAACACCCGTGCATCGGCGACGGATTCGGGTAGAGCGGGTACGCGGACTTCGAGACTCATTGGGGGGGAATCCTTTTGTTCATGTTCGGGTTGTACTGACCGCTCAGGGCCTCGTCGATCAGACGCTCATGCTGTTCGACATGGGCGGCGCGATGACCGACGGCCGGGGCGGCGGAGGCGGGGCGGCCGACATAATAGGGCCGCTTGCCCTCCTGGATGAGGTTGTGGAAGCGATGCTTGATCTGGTCCCAGGCGCCCTGGTTCTGCGGCTCCTCCTGGCACCAGACGATCTCCTCGACGTGCGCATAGGGTTCGAGGGCGCCGGCGAACGCCTCCTTGGGGAAGGGGTAGAGCTGCTCGATGCGCAGCAGCGCGACATTGGTCTGACCGCGCGCGCGCCGCGCCTCCAGCAGATCGTAGTAGACCTTGCCGCTACAGAAGACGACGCGCTCGACCTCGGCCGGATCGATGGGATCGGTCTCGGGGATCAGCACCTGATACTGGCCGTGCGTCAGCTCGTCGAGCGAGGACACCGCGAGTCGATGGCGCAGCAGACTCTTGGGCGTCATCACGATCAGCGGCGTGCGATAGGGACGCAGCATCTGACGGCGCAGCAGATGGAACATCTGCGCCGGCGTGGTCGGCACGCAGACCTGGATGTTGTGCCCGGCGCAGAGTTGCAGGAAGCGCTCCGGACGCGCCGACGAGTGCTCGGCACCCTGGCCCTCCATGCCGTGCGGCAGCAGCATCACCAGACCGCAGTACAGCCCCCACTTGGTACCGGCCGAGCTGATGAACTGGTCGATGACCACCTGGGCGCCGTTGGCGAAGTCGCCGAACTGCGCCTCCCAGAGCGTGAGCGCATGCGGCTCGGCGGTGGCGAAGCCGTATTCGTAACCGAGCACCGCCTCTTCCGACAGAATCGAATCGATGGCGATGAAGGCGCCCTGATGCGGCCCCAGATGCTGGAGCGGGGTATAGGACTCGCCCGTGGCCTGGTCGTGGATCTTGGCATGACGATGGAAGAAGGTGCCGCGCCCGACGTCCTGACCCGAGAGCCGCACCGGGATGCCGGCATCGAGCAGGCCGGCATAGGCCAGATTCTCGGCATAGCCCCAGTTGAGGAGCTGGTCGCCCTGGGCCATCTTGTGCCGCTCCTCCCAGATCTTCTCCACGCGCGGATGCAGCTCGAAACCCTCGGGCAGCCGCAGCATGGCGTCTGTAAGCGCACGCAGTTTTTCCAGCGGCACGCCGGTGTCGATGTCCTGATTCCAGTGCTTGCCGCGACAGAAGCTCCAGTCGACCCGCGCGATGTTGTCCAGGCCGCAGAGCACCGGACGGGCGATGAGCACGCCCTGTTCGATGGAGTCGCGATAGGACGTGACCATCGCCTGCTCTTCCTCGTGCGTGAGCAGCCCCTGGGCGATCAGCCGCTCGGCATAGACCGCGCGCGGCGTCGGATGCCGGCGTATCTTTCGGTACATCATCGGCTGCGTGACCGCCGGCTCGTCGGCCTCGTTGTGACCGAGCCGGCGATAGCAGATCAGATCGACGATGACGTCCTTGTGGAACTGGTTGCGGAAGTCGAGCGCCAGCCGGGTGACGAAGATCACCGCCTCGGGATCGTCGCCGTTCACATGGAACACAGGCGCCTGCACCATCTTGGCGACATCCGTGCAATAGGGCGTGGAACGCGCGTCGAGCGGATGGCTGGTGGTGAAACCGATCCGGTTGTTGATGACGATGTGCACCGTGCCGCCGGTGCCGTAGCTGCGCGTCTGCGACAGTTGCAGCGTCTCCATCACCACGCCCTGACCGGCGAAGGCGGCATCGCCGTGGATCAGCACCGGCAGCACCTGATCGCCGGTCCGATCGCCCCGGCGGCGCTGGCGCGCGCGCACCGAGCCTTCGATCACCGGGTTGATGATCTCCAGATGCGAGGGGTTGAAACCGAGCACCAGATGCACAAGACCGCCGGGCGTCTCCACATCGGTCGCAAAGCCCATGTGATACTTGACGTCGCCGACCATCTGGCGCCAGTCCGTCCGGACCCGGCCCTCGAACTCGTCGAAGATGTCGGCCGGCGGCTTGCCGAAGATGTTGGCGAGCACGTTGAGCCGGCCGCGATGGGCCATGCCGATCACGATCTCCTGCATCCCCTGGCGTCCGGCGCGCTGGATCAGCTCGTCGAGCATCGGGATGAGCGCATCGCCCCCTTCGAGCGAGAAGCGCTTTTGACCCACATAGCGCTGATGCAGATACTTCTCGATGCCCTCGGCGGCGGTCAGGAGCGTGAGCAGCCAGCGTCGGCCGGCGGTGTCCAGCTCGGGTTTGGCGCGATAGCCTTCCAGCCGCTTCTGGATCCAGCGCTTCTCCTGGGTATTGGTGATGTGCATGTATTCCGAGCCGACCGTGCCGCAATAGGTCTCCCGGACCATGCCGACGATCTCGCGCAGCGGCAGGCGGTCCGGGGCATAGAGCGAGCCGGTGTTGAAGACCTGGTCCATGTCTTCCGGCCCCAGATTGTGATACTCCAGGTCCAGGTCGGCGATGCGCGGCGCCTCACGCAGCCGGATCGGATCGATGTCGGCGACCTGATGGCCGCGGTAGCGATAGGCGTTGATGAGACTGAGCACGGCCGCCTGCTTCTCGGCGGCGGCCGGGTCCAGACAGTCGGCCGTGCGGCTGGAGGCGTGTGCGCGCGGCTCCTGGGCGAGACGCCGGAAGTTGTCGCGGATCGGGCCGTGCGGGGTCTCGGCGACGGCCGGCTCGTTGGCCGCTTCCCGGCGCAGGCCGTCGAAGCGCGCGCGCCAGGCGACATCGATGCTCTCCGGGTCGACCAGATAGCGCTCGTAGAGATCCTCGATGAAGGCGGCGTTGCCGCCGTAGAGTGCGCTGGAGCCTCGGAACAAATCTAAGAGTGTGCTCATGCGGCGTGTTTCGATTGCCTTTGGTGGTCTGTCGTTTTTATTGGAACGGTCCGGCGCGACGCCATCGGACGCGGCCCGACGCGCGGGTTTTATAGCATACTCGACCACGAACCCGACACGTCGTCACAGGGGCGACCCGACGCGCCTGAGAAGTCCGATTGAAACGATAGAGACAGAGAATGGTCGAGCCGAGCCGGCGCCGGCCAAGTACCGGACGAACCCGAGACAGTCATGCCAAACGATCCGGATTCCGCCGAGCCTCTCGTGATCCCCGAGTTCCCGGAAGATCGTCGGAGCGAGGCTCAGGTGCGTCGCGAGGCGCGCATCCGTCTGGCCAGGCTCGAGGCCGACATCGCCTATTTCCAGGCACGTCTCGAACTGATCGGCGAGCCCAACAGCAGCAACCGCGCCGCGCAACGCAAGCTGTTCACGCTGTTGCACAAGGCCACCGCCAAGCAGATCCTCGACACCCGACGCCGCCATGCCGACCTGCGCTGAGAGCGTTTCCGCGCACCGATCCGAGACCTGCCGCGCCATCCTGTGACACAATCGCCCCAGGCCGCGTCCGTGCGGCCGATCAATCTTGTTTTCAATCTTGAACCGCGTCGGCGACGACGTCCGCGCCCGTTTCGGTCGAACGCGGTTCGATTCCGGGATCCAACATGTCCAACAGCATTCGTATCGCCACCCGCAAGTCCCCCCTGGCCATGTGGCAGGCCGAGCACGTCACCGCCCGTCTCAAGGCGCTCCATCCCGACCTCACCGTCGAGATCATCGGCATGACCACCAAGGGCGATCAGTTGCTCGACTCGCCCCTGTCGAAGGTCGGCGGCAAGGGCCTGTTCGTCAAGGAGCTGGAGCAGGGGATGCTGGCCGGCGAGGCGGACATCGCCGTGCACTCGATGAAGGACGTGCCTGTCGAGTTCCCCGAGGGGCTGCATCTGGCGGTGATCATGGAGCGCGAGAATCCCTATGACGCCTTCGTCTCCAACACCTATGCCAATCTCGCCGAGCTGCCCGAGGGCGCCTGCGTCGGCACCTCCAGCCTGCGTCGTCAGTGCCAGCTCGCCGACCGCCGCCCCGATCTGCGCATCGAGCCGCTGCGCGGCAACGTCAACACCCGTCTGGCCAAGCTCGATGCCGGCGAGTACGACGCCATCATCCTCGCCGCCGCCGGACTGATCCGGCTCGGCTTCGAGTCGCGCATCCGTGACTGCATCGATCCGGTCGATTCGCTGCCGGCCATCGGTCAGGGCGCCATCGGCATCGAGTGCCGGGTCGACGACGCGCGCGTGCATCAGCTCATCGCGCCCCTGGCCGACCGCGACACCACCGACCGCGTGCTCGCCGAGCGTGCGATGAATGCGCGGCTCAACGGCGGCTGTCAGGTGCCGATCGGCGGTCATGCGGTGCTCGACGGCGATCAGTTGATCCTCAAGGGTCTGGTGGGAACCACTGATGGAACGCGCATCCTGCGCGCCGAGGCGTCCGGTCCGCGCGCCGAGGCCGAGGCCATCGGCGTGCGCGTGGCCGAGGATCTGCTCGGGCAGGGCGCCGATGCCATCCTGAGCGCGCTCCTGGGGCACTGAGCGATGAGCACGTCTGCCGATCTCGCCGGTCGCGGCGTGCTGGTGACTCGTCCCGCCGGTCAGGCCGAGCCGCTGTGCCGCCTGATCGAGTCGGCGGGCGGGCGCGCCATCCGCTTTCCGACCATCGCCATCGAGCCGACCCACGACCCTGAAGCCAAGGCACTTCTGGCCGAGTCCTGGGATCTGCTGTATTTCGTCAGTCCCAACGCGGTCGAACAGGCGCTGGCCCTGGTCGCCGACGGTCGCTGGCCGCGTGTGGAGCGGGTGGCGGCGGTCGGACGCGGCACGGCGCGCGCGCTGACGGCGGCCGGGCGCGCGCCCGATCTGGTGCCGAACGATCGTTATGAAAGTGAAGCGCTGCTGGAGATGCCGGATCTGGCCGACATGCACGGTCGGCGGGTGTTGATCGTGCGCGGCGAGGGCGGACGGGCGCTCTTCGCCCAGACCATGACCGAGCGTGGAGCCGAGGTGCGTTTCGCCGAGGTCTACCGGCGCGTGCGGCCTTCGGTCGATGTCGCGCCGCTACTGGCATGCTGGAGCGAGGAGGTCGACTTCGTGATGGCGACCAGTGACGAGGTGCTGCTCAATCTGGCCGAGCTGTTGGGTCGGGAAGGTCGCGCGCGCCTGTTGGCCACGCCGCTGGTGGTGATCGCCGAGCGCACGGCTCAGACCGCGCGTGATCTGGGTTTCCAGACCGTTCGGGTCGCCGAGCGCGCCGACGACGAGTCCATCGTGCGCGCACTGATCGCGTTGTACTGATTACGTAGTGTGCGCAAAACCGAAGGATGAGCCGTTCATGGCCTCACTGCTCTATTTCTTCGGCATCCTGACGCTGGCGGGGCTGACGTCCTTCGATGAGTGTCGACTACGCATCCCGAATCTGGTGGCGCGCGGACTCTATGTCGAGCGGCTGCGCGAACGCTGGCTGCCGTTGACCGAGAGTGCGCGTGAGCTGCCCGAGGCGACGCGCGCTCTGGGACAACGGGGCGATCTGGTGCCGCTGGCCGAGTTGATCGAACAGCGTTACTTCCGCGTGCTCTCCAATCGCGACTATCGCTGGACCAATGAGCTGTTGGTCAAGTTCGCCTTTCTGACGCTGCTGTTCGACGATCGGCTCTACATGGCCGTCTCCGAGCTGGAGACCGAGCGCGGGTATGTCGATCTGGCGCTAATCGTGCGCCCGGACAAGCGCCGCTTCCAGGTGCTGGATCTGCTGCTTGAGTTCAAGTATCTGAGCCTGAAGGAACTGGGTCTGACCGGCGAGCAGGTACGCGAACGGTCACGCGAGGCGCTCGCCGAGCTGGCGCCCGTGGCGAAGAAGCTCGATGAGGCCGAGGCTCAGGCGCGCGCCTATGGCGCGACTCTGAAAAAACGCTATGGCTTTGCGGAGCTACACGCTTTTGCCGTGGTTGCGCTTGGCCTTGAGCGTGTTGTGTGGCGGATGTTGAAAGTTGGGTAACTTACATGCTACGAGGTTTCTCGCAACGGTTGGTGGCTCTCACGGATTGGCGTTTTTCAGATAGGTGCTCAGTAACCGTTTACCCCCCACCCTTTGCTGCCCGACGTTTCGTGCCGATCGGAGCGTGACGAGGATGTCGAGATTTGCTGCAACAGCGCCATTGCACCGGTTTGAGGTTTGAGAGCGACCGGCCACGATGTACCTGAAGGATAACGATCTACGCCAACTCGACGAGGCGCGTCTTGACGGACTGCCGCGCGAGGTGTTGCGCGCGTTATCGAAGCGGTTGCTGTCGGATCTGAAGGAGGCGCGCGAGCGGCTGAACCGGAGTCCGGAGAACAGTTCGCGTCCGCCGAGCAGCCGGGCGCCGTGGGAACGAGGCGGAGAGAGTCTGGCGCTGGGAGTGGAGGAGGAGGATGACGCGAGCGCGGGGAGCGCGACGGATAGGGTGTCGGAGTCGGCCCCAGAACCGGAGAGGCCCAAACGGGAAGCGAGCGTGGGGGGTGATTCAAAGGCGGGGGTGAAGCCGAAAGGTCGCCCGGGTCGCCGGCCCGGTCATCCGGGGGTGAGCCGTCGCCGGGTGTTGCCGATCGATCAGGAACAGTCCCACGCGCCGAGTCATTGCGCCGGTTGCGGGGCGGCGTTGGAGGGTCTGGAGGCGGTGGCCTATACCGGGCGCTATGAACTGGAACTGGAGCGTCCCGAGTCGGGGAACGCCGGTGTAGTCGTCACCCAGACCAAGCACACCTATTTCGAGGGGCGCTGTGGGTGTGGGCATCGCACGCGGGCCGAACCGGGACGCGCGCTCGCCGAGGCGGACTGGACGGTGGAGCTGACCGAACGGCATCTGGTCGGACCACGTTTGTCGAGCTTTATCGTGGCGCTGTCGTTGCGTCTGGGCGGCTCACACCGACGGATTCAAGAGTTTCTCGCCGACCGGTTCGGGCTGTCGCTGTCGACGGCGCTCATCAGTCAGTGCCGCCATGAACTCGGGCGCGCGCTGGAACCGGTGGTCGAGGAGGCGTTGCGCGCGGCGTTGAGCGACGCCGAACCGGTGCCTGTGGATGAAACCGGCCGGCCGCAGCACGATCAGGCGTTGTGGTTGTGGGCGTTCGTGACCGCCAACACCCTCCTCTATGTGATCGGACGGCGCACCCGGGAGCTGTTGCACTCCATCCTCGGTCCCACCCCCAGCCCGTGGATCATGAGCGATGGTTACTCGGTCTACCGCGCCTACGGACACCGGCTACGCTGTTGGGCGCCCATCCTGCGCAAGGCCCGCGGCCCGGCCGAGCGCCTCCACACCCCGACCCAAGCCTTTGGCCGGGAGCTTCCGAGCACCTTCGAGACGCTGATGCAGGCCGTCTACGCCGCGCGCGCCGCCCCAGGCCCCCACGGCCTGCGACAGACTTACAGTCAGAGGCTCCAGGCCCTCCGGCAGTGCTGTGTGCGCGTGGCCGCCGGCCCCTATCCCGACAAGGCCCAGGTGCTTGCGCGCGAGTTGCGCAACGACTGGGACAGCTTCCGGGTCGTGCTGGAGCATCCGCACCTGCCGCTGACCAACAACGAGGCCGAGCGCGCCTTGCGCCCCTGGGTGATTCTGCGTCGGGTCAGTCAAGGCCCGCGCACCGAGCAGGGCTCGCGCGCCTTCTGCGCCTTGGCCGGCGTCATCGACACCTGCCGCCGGCGCGGTCTCTCCCCTTGGCCCTATCTGACCGACGCCTTGCGTCAGCGTCGCCAAGGATTGCCCGCCCCAGCCTTGCCGCTCGCGGCTTAACCTTCACGGCGTTTTGAGCACGAGATGCGGGCTGATGAGAGGGGGGATAAACCGCTACGACTGCCGATAGTCTGTTCAATGACGGATAGACGCAGGTCCATGCGATCCAGGCGTTCACTGTGTTCGGCCTGGGTCGCTCGGATGGCGCGCAGGTGTTCCAGAACAAGGCTGTCGATCTCGGCGCTCATGGCTGGTTCTCGTAATGGTTGGTGCTTGCCGAACAACATGGCCCCGTGTTTCCCGACTGTCAATCTCAAGACACAAACGCCCGTCCATCGCTGTCGCTTCAGGTTCCACGGTCTGCCACGCCATCGACCAGACCGCGTCCCGCCCAGTCGCGCGCGAACTGCCGGGCGGTACGCCCGCCGCGCGTACCCCGGCGTAACGCCCACTGGAGCGCGGCCCGTTCGATCGGCTCCCAGTCAGACTCGGCGCGCGGCGTCTCCATCGGCGCGAGACGCTCGACCCAGTGGCGCACCACCTCCAGATACTGCGCTTGACTGAAGGGATGGAAGGAGATCCACAGCCCGAACCGATCCGAGAGCGAGATCTTCTCCTCGACCGCCTCGCCGTGATGCAGCTCGCCGTCCCGGATACGCGAATCCCGGTTGTCGGCCTGGTACTCGGGCAGCAGATGCCGACGGTTGGACGTAGCATAGATGAGCAGATTCTCGGGCGTGGCCGCAATCGAGCCTTCGAGCGCCGCCTTGAGCGCCTTGTAGCCCGACTCGCCGGCCTCGAACGACAGATCGTCGCAGAAGAGGATGAAGCGCTCGGGCCGATCGCGGATCAGATCCAGGATGTCCGGCAGGGCGATCAGGTCGTCCTTGTCGACCTCGATCAGACGCAGGCCCGCGTCGCGATGGGCATTGAAGACGGCCTTGACCAGCGACGACTTGCCGGTGCCGCGCGCGCCCCACAGCAGCACATTGTTGGCCCCGCCGCCGGCGAGGAACTGGCGCGTGTTGCGCTCGATCTCGGCGGCCTGGCGCTCCAGACAGCGCAGATCGGCGAGTTCCAGCCGATGCGGCGCGCGTACCGGCTGCAACCAGCCGCGCCCGGCGGCATCGCGGCGCCAGCGAAAGGCCTGGGCCGACCAGTCGACCGGCGCGCTCGCCGGCGGCAGCAGACGCTCCAGTTGGTCGATGAGTCGGTCCAGGCGGTCGATGAAAGCGGGTGAAGGTGTCATATCCGGCTCCGTTCAATGATCCAAGGCGCGTCCCGGTCGCCATCCGATTCGGATTAAGGATACCATCCGCACTCCCAGCAACCAGCCGCCTCCCCGCAACGCCTTGAACCCACTCAAACGTCTCGCCTCACAGACCGCCGTCTATGGTATCGGCAGCGTCCTCGGGCGCTTTCTGAACTATCTGCTGGTCCCCTTCCTGACCTATACCTTCGCCCCGGCCGAGTATGGCGTGGTGGCCGAGTTCTATGCCTACATGGGCTTTCTGGCGGTGCTGCTGGCCTTCGGACTGGAGACGGGCTATTTCCGCTTCCGCTCAGGCGGCGAGTGGCCGCCCGAGACGGTCTACGGGACGGTGCTGCGCTTCCTGGTGCTGGTCAACGCGCTCTGTTTCCTGGCCTTCCTGCTGTGGAGCCAGCCGCTCGCCGCACTGCTGCGTCATGCCGAGCATCCCGAATACATCGGCTGGTGCGCGGCCATCCTGGCGCTCGACTCGATCGGGGCACTGGCCTTCGCCCGGCTGCGCGCCGAGGAGCGGGCCGGTGCGTTCGCCGCCATCAAGCTGATCGAGATCGGCGCCAATGTCGGTCTGACGATCTTCTTCATCTATCTCTGTCGCGAGGTCCACGCCATCGCGCCCGAGACCCTGCTCGGCCGGCTCTGGGATCCGGCGATCGGCATCGGCTATGTCTTCATCGCCAATCTGGCCGCGAGCGTGCTCAAGCTGTTGCTGCTCACGCCCTGGTTCGTCGACGGACTCGGGGCCTTCGATCGCGCGCTGTTCAAGCGCCTCATCCGCTACTCGCTGCCGATGGTGGTCATCGGCATGGCCGGCATCGTCAACGAGATGCTCGACCGCGCCGCGCTCAAGTATCTGCTGCCCTATGACGACGCGACCAACATGGCGCAACTGGGCATCTACAGCGCCTGCTACAAGCTCTCGATCCTGATGTCGCTGTTCATCCAGGCGTTCCGCTATGCCGGCGAACCCTTCTTCTTCGCCTATGCCAAGCGGCACGACGCCGGGCGCACCTATGCCGTCGTGCTCAACTGGTTCGTGCTCTGCTGCGTCTTCCTGTTCCTGCTGGTGACGCTCTATATCGACGTCTTCCAGTATTTCGTCGGCGCCGACTATCGCGAAGGGCTGGACGTGGTGCCGGTGTTGCTGCTGGCCAGTCTGCTGCTCGGCGTCTATGTGAATCTCTCGATCTGGTACAAGCTCACCGACCGCACCCTCATGGGGGCCGGGGTTGCGCTGATCGGCTCGGCGATCACCATCGGACTGCTCATCCGGTGGGTGCCGATCCACGGCTACATGGGCGCGGCCTGGGCGCACCTGGTCTGCTACGGTTCGATGGTGGTACTGTCCTACGCGCTCGGGCGACGCTACTATCCGGTGCCCTATGACGTCTGGCGCGTGCTCGGCTATATCGCCTTCGGGGTCGCACTCTATCTGGGCAGCCGCCGGCTGGTGACGGACCTGGGCTGGCACACGCTGATGGCGGGGACGGCCTGTATGGCGGCCTTCTTGATCGTGGTCGGCTGGGAGGCGTGGCGGTTGCGGCGCCGGGCGGCGGTGAAGGCCGCCTGATCGTCCCGGCGCCGGCGGGTGTCTACACTTTGTACTGGTGGACCAGCCCCATCAGTCTCCCGGCCAGATCCTCCAGATGACTGGTGGCGCCCACCACGCCGTCGGTGCTCTGGAGCGTCTGGACCGAGAGATGACGGATGCTCTCGACGTTGCGGTTCATCTCCTCGACCACGGCGCTCTGTTCCTCGGCGGCGGTGGCGATCTGATCGTTCATGTCGTTGATGCGCTCGACCGAGTGCGTGATCGAGTCGAGCGACTCGTCGGTCTCGTTGGCCGCCAGCACGCTCTGCTCGGCCTGCTCCTGGCCGCGCTGCATCATGGACACCGCACTGCGCGCGCCCTGTTGCAGGCGCGCGATCATGTCCTGGATCTCCTGGGTGGACTCCTGGGTGCGTTGGGCCAGGGCGCGCACCTCGTCGGCGACCACGGCGAAACCGCGTCCCTGTTCACCGGCGCGCGCGGCCTCGATGGCCGCATTCAGGGCCAGCAGGTTGGTCTGACCGGCGATGCCGCGGATGACGTCTAGGATCTTACCGATGTTCGCCGACTCGGTCTCGAGCTGGACGATGGTCCGGGCCGCCTCGCCCACGCCTTCGGCCAGTTCGCGGATACCGTCGACGCTGTGACGCACCACCATGCGACCCTCGCGTGCCTTGTGACTGGCTTGGTGCGCGGCATCGGCCGCCGCCGTGGTGTTGTTGGCGACCTCGGCGACCGTGGCCGACATCTCGTTCATGGCCGTGGCGACCATGTCGGTCTCCTGATGCTGCTGCTCCATCAGGCCGTGGGTGGAATTGCTGGCCTGGGCCAGTTGTGCCGCCGCCTCGGCCACGCCGGTCGCCGATTCCTGGATATGACCCATCACGGTCGCCAGACGCGACTGGAGCATCTTGATCGCTTGCAGGATCTCGGCGGTCTCGTTGTTGCCCTTGACATGGATCGGTGAGCTGAGATCGCCGCCGGCGATCTTCTTGGCCAGGCGCACGGCCTCGTGGATGTTCCTGAAGATGGCGCGGGCACTGATCTGGGCCAGGATCAACGCCAGCACCAGGGTACCGACGCCGATCCAGAGATTGCCCAGCCGGCCTGCGAGGATCGCACCCAGGCCCACCAGGGCGAAGGCGGCGTTCAGCCAGACGGTATGACTGAAATCCAGATCGATCCGGCGCGGCAGATCTTCCAAGTTGCGTTCGCGCACGCGCGCATAGAGACGCTCGGCGGCCTCGACCTGAGCGCGGGTCGGTTTGGTGCGTACCGACTGATAGCCGACCAGGGTCTCGCCTTCGTAGACCGGGGTGACATAGGCATCGACCCAGTAGTGATCGCCGTTCTTGCAGCGGTTCTTGACGATGCCGCGCCAGGGCTTGCCCTTCTTGACCGTGTCCCAGAGATCCTTGAAGGCCGCCGGCGGCATGTCGGGGTGACGGATGACGTTGTGGTTGACTCCGATCAGTTCGTGCTCGGCGAAACCGCTGATCTCGATGAAGGGCTTGTTGCAGTAGGTGATGATGCCTTTGGTGTCGGTGGTGGAGACGATGACCCAGGATTCCGGGTAGTCGTGTTCGCGTTGCGTGACCGGAAGATTGATCTTCATGGATTCGAGGCGCCGCTGACCTTATGGCTGATGGAGGTTGAGGGTCATCCATGAGCGACAGGCGTCCATCGCGACCAAACCGCGAGTCTTGCTTCGGATCATAACGTCGAATCTTGTTGCGACGATGAGTCTGGTTTGGGCCGATGGCGCATGTTAGCGCAACAGCGCACGCGGCGTCAGTCGGATGTGGCTCATCTGATCTATCACAGTACGTGCGAAGCGTCTAGAGACAGAGGTGCGCCATCTCGCTCAGTTCCACACGCGCGCGCAGACGGCGCGACAGCATGAACGACCCCATGAACTTGCGATGCAGGAACAGCGTCTCGGGCGCGGGCGCGGTGCTGAAGACGCCGGAGTGGAAGAGCGCCCGCCCGCGATGGTAGACGCGCTCGAACAGATCCGATAGGCCGAAGTCGTAATGCCCCGGATGACGCAGCGGCTCGGCAGCCAGCGCCAGCAGATCCATCATCGCCTCGACATGCTCGTCGGGATCGTCGGCGCCGACATAACCGAGCGCGACCGAGGCCGCGCGCATCCCGGCGCGATCGCCGCCGATCGCTGAAGCGGCCAGCCGACGATACTGCTCGACCAGCTCGGGCGCGACCGGCTTGGTCGCCCCGAAGTCGAGCAGCACGATGCGCCTGCTCGCGGCGTCATAGAGATAGTTGCCGAAATTCGGGTCTGTCTGCACCAGACCGAACTCGAACAGCTCGCGCAACGTCAGGCGCATTGTCCCAGCCCGCGCCGTATTCGGTCTCCAGCACGCGCGACAACTGACTCAGCGGCATCGGCTCGGCACGCTCGCGCAGCGTGCTCATGATCTCGGCCGCCTCGGGCGTGAAGATGTCCGAGCCGTCCATCGACATGAGCCGACCCATCTTCATCACCGCCCCGCGCATCCGCGCCAGCCGATCGGTGAAGCGGCGGGTATGTTCGGGCGAGAGCTGGATGCGCGCCGGTTGACCGCCGGTGCGGGTGCGCGCCAGATCGATCAGGCCCTTGACGCCGATGCCGGCGGCCAGATCGCCGGTGGCGCGACCGAGATGCCAGAGTCGGCTCAGACGCCGGCTGGGGACGGCGAGACCGCGTGATTCGGAGGCGGAAGGCTGTGACATGGAGCGAGGTTCCGTGAAAACGCGGGCCACGGGCGGGTAGCGGAATTGAACGAAGATCGCCGGCGAAGTCGAAGCCGCGAATCTGGCGCTCGAGCTTGTTGGCGACCTCGCCGAGTGCGGTGCGCAGCAGCGATCGCGACCTTGATACGTTCACTCAATTGGCGACGTTCGTGATCGAGCGCCTGGAGCAGGTGCTGGCGCTCGGTCAGGTCGCAGACGATGACGAGGAATTGCGCGTCGGCGCCCAGGGGGCAGATGCGCGCCTCGAACTCGCGCGGCCCATCGGCCATGGGGAGGACGTATTGGAAGCTGACCAGCTCGGCGCTCTGGACGTCCGTCTCGAGGTACTTGTCGAACAGAGCGCCGACCTCGGCCGGCAGCACCTCGCCCGGATGCTTGCCGATGAAATGCTCGGGCGGGACATAGAGCCTGTCGGTCGGCCCGCGAAACTCGAGGATGGTTCCGTCGGGCGCGAACAGAAAGAACAGGTCCGGAATGCTCAGTTGTGGATCCACGGGCGGACTCCGGCCACATCCGGGGAGTGAGCGTTCAAACGTCCGGAACCCCGTCGAAGAAGTCGACCACGCCGGTCTCGAGCGCATATTCGGCGCCGACCACCAGCAGCCCGTCGCTTTCGATCAGGGACTCGATGATGCGCGAGCCGTGGCGCAGTTGATTGGCCGAGGCGCGGACGTTGGCGCGCACGGCGGCGCCGCACAGGGCGTCGCGGTCATGGCGCAGATCGGTGTCGAGCAGGGGCTGCACCGAGGGTTTGACCCGGTCGACGATGGAGGCGATGTTGCGCGACTCGCTGCCTTCGCCTTCGAGCAGGGTCTCGATGGTGGCGGAGACGGCGCCGCAGTGCGAGTGACCCAGGACCACGACCAGACGGGTGTTGTAACGCGAGACGGCGAACTCGACGCTGCCGATCTGCGACGGCGCGACGACGTTGCCGGCGACGCGGATGACGAACAGGTCACCGAGTCCCTGATCGAAGAGGATTTCGGCGGGGGCGCGCGAGTCGGAGCAGCCGAGGATGATGGCGAAAGGTTTCTGGCCGGCGGTCAGCTCAGCGCGGCGCTGATAGGTCATCATCCGGTCGAGGCTGGTGAGGTTTTGTGAAAAGCGCAGATTGCCTTCGCGCAGGCGGTCGAGAGCTTTGAGGGCGGAAATCGTGTTGGGCATGGAGCGGATGTCTCTCGTTCGGCGGTGATGTTTGAGTGATGCCTGGGCATCGATCATGCATTCTATACTCAAGATCGGTGGAGGGTTCGTTTCGGATCGTCGACGAGTGGGGCACGGCCCGCGTAAAGCCCTCCGGCGTCTTGTAGAGGTATTGCACTCCCGCACGCGCCACCGAATCGTCCGGATAGTTCAGGATCATCTGGCTATGGGTCGTCACCAGGATCTGTTGGTGCGCGTTGACCAGCACATCGAGCAGGAATTCGACCAGTTCCGGGTTGATGCCGTTTTCGATCTCATCGAACAGCAGAAACTGATGATCGGTCAGGGACCGCCCAACTTTCCCTAGCCTGGGCTTTGCTGTATCGGTCTACGGTTTTTTGGACACGTTTTTGGTAAAATCAAGCCGCGAAGTTCACGGCCTTTTTCTGGATTTTCCGTACCGCTGCCGGAGTTTTGTAGCCGTGGCGTCCAATGATCCATTCCTGGTTGTAGGTGTCCTTGAATTCCAAGAGGGCAAGGCGGAGTTCCTCCACCGTGTCGAACCGCCGAACCCAGAGCAGGTTCTCCTTCAGGGTTCGAACGAACCGCTCCGCGATCCCGTTGCCTTGGGGCTCTCTGACGACGGATGGCGAACTCTGGATACCCAGAAAGGAAATCTCCTCCTGAAACACGCTGGAAACGTACTGACTTCCGTTGTCATGCCGGAGAGTCAGGCCGTTAGCCACAGCAGGACCAAAGGCACCAAAGCTCTGGCGCACACCCTGGCGAATCGGTTCCAGGGCTTCGAAACGCGTCCCGCACTTGGCGGCGTGGATGCCGACACACTCCAAAGAACAGTGGTCCACCGCCAGAAAGATCGATGCATTGCCTTCCCGTGCAGTCATCGTCGTGGTCATGTCTGTGCCCCACATCACATCCACCTGCTCTGTCTTGATCGTCCCGTCATGCGCTTTGGGGCCGTGAGGCCTTCCAGGGCTGCGCACAGCAAGCAAGTTATTTTCCCGCATGAGCCGAAGCGTTCGCTGAGGGGAAGTCCTGATCCCATTAAAGCGCAGCCTGGCCCACACTTTTCGGTAGCCTTCGCCAGTGAAGGGAGAGCGCTGGATGCAGGCGGCTATGTGGCCGAGCAATTCGTCGTCACTGAGGAATCCGACAGGCCCTCTGCGGCCAGGCGCACGCTCAGCCGAAGCCTTGCGTGCGTCATGCGTCGATCTGGGAATGCCCCAGACCTGGCAAACTTTCGCCAGTCCATACTTCCGGCCTGTGGAGGGCGAGGAGGACGGGCTCATTTCCTCGACCTCCGCCACCCCAAAGGGTCCTTTGCCTCCAGGAGCCGAATCTTCTCGCGGAGCAGCTCGATCTCCATGGCCTGCTCGCCAATCTTCTCATTGAGGCGCCTATATTCGGCCTCCTCGGCCGAAGAGCGTTTCTTGAGACCAGCGGCACCACTGGCCGGAAAGGCATCTTTCCATTGTGAGCGCTTGGCCGCCGTAACGCCAAGTTCCCGACTGAGCGTCTCCATGTCCTCGCCACGCAGAAGCCGAAGGACGGCCTCCGTCTTGTGCTGTACTCCTCTGGTATAGGGTTTTCTTGGACACCGAATTGGGAGTAGAGAGGCTCCCCACGAGGTGATTTATGAGCAAACAAAACGACAAAGGCTTGTCGGCCGCCTCCCCGGTGGAGGGAGGCCGTAGGCCGACTGGAACCGGGGAGACGAGGGCGGTTCCCAAGCGATTCTGGGTACAGCACAAGACGGAGGCCGTCCTTCGGCTTCTGCGTGGCGAGGACATGGAGACGCTCAGTCGGGAACTTGGCGTTACGGCGGCCAAGCGCTCACAATGGAAAGATGCCTTTCCGGCCAGTGGTGCCGCTGGTCTCAAGAAACGCTCTTCGGCCGAGGAGGCCGAATATAGGCGCCTCAATGAGAAGATTGGCGAGCAGGCCATGGAGATCGAGCTGCTCCGCGAGAAGATTCGGCTCCTGGAGGCAAAGGACCCTTTGGGGTGGCGGAGGTCGAGGAAATGAGCCCGTCCTCCTCGCCCTCCACAGGCCGGAAGTATGGACTGGCGAAAGTTTGCCAGGTCTGGGGCATTCCCAGATCGACGCATGACGCACGCAAGGCTTCGGCTGAGCGTGCGCCTGGCCGCAGAGGGCCTGTCGGATTCCTCAGTGACGACGAATTGCTCGGCCACATAGCCGCCTGCATCCAGCGCTCTCCCTTCACTGGCGAAGGCTACCGAAAAGTGTGGGCCAGGCTGCGCTTTAATGGGATCAGGACTTCCCCTCAGCGAACGCTTCGGCTCATGCGGGAAAATAACTTGCTTGCTGTGCGCAGCCCTGGAAGGCCTCACGGCCCCAAAGCGCATGACGGGACGATCAAGACAGAGCAGGTGGATGTGATGTGGGGCACAGACATGACCACGACGATGACTGCACGGGAAGGCAATGCATCGATCTTTCTGGCGGTGGACCACTGTTCTTTGGAGTGTGTCGGCATCCACGCCGCCAAGTGCGGGACGCGTTTCGAAGCCCTGGAACCGATTCGCCAGGGTGTGCGCCAGAGCTTTGGTGCCTTTGGTCCTGCTGTGGCTAACGGCCTGACTCTCCGGCATGACAACGGAAGTCAGTACGTTTCCAGCGTGTTTCAGGAGGAGATTTCCTTTCTGGGTATCCAGAGTTCGCCATCCGTCGTCAGAGAGCCCCAAGGCAACGGGATCGCGGAGCGGTTCGTTCGAACCCTGAAGGAGAACCTGCTCTGGGTTCGGCGGTTCGACACGGTGGAGGAACTCCGCCTTGCCCTCTTGGAATTCAAGGACACCTACAACCAGGAATGGATCATTGGACGCCACGGCTACAAAACTCCGGCAGCGGTACGGAAAATCCAGAAAAAGGCCGTGAACTTCGCGGCTTGATTTTACCAAAAACGTGTCCAAAAAACCGTAGACCGATACAGGCGGTGGGTGATGGTTGGTCGCTGGATCAGGGGATGAGGCCTACTGTAACGGATCTCGTCAGACAACGCCGCCATGACTTATTGAGAAGTTACTCAGCGATAAGCAAAGCAGCCGGATTTTTCCATGGATTACCATAAGACTGACCGCTCCAATTTACGCCAAAGCACAACATCTAGTGCTTTCATGCAGTCAGATGTCTGCATCTAGGGGCTGAGTAGTTACAAATATAAATTACTGCGCAAAAATGCGCAACTCATATTGAAGCTGTTCGAGCCCTTTGCCGGTCGCGAAGCCGGATGTTTCGTGGCCGGCGACTCGCCTCGGCGCGCCATCGGCTATAGTGTCGAACATTCAAAGCGCGTGGAGGCTTCCGGTATGCGATTTCCCTATGGTCTGAGCGATTTCGGCACCCTGATCGAGGGCGGGTATTGGTATCAGGATCGCACCGATCGCCTCGCCGACCTGGAGTCCACCGGGCGGCAGTTGATCTTCCTGCGCCCGCGCCGCTTCGGCAAAAGCCTGCTGTTGTCGATGCTGGAGCACTATTACGATCTCAACCGTGCTGCTCGGTTCGAGGCGCTGTTCGGGGCGCTGGCCGTCGGGCGGAATCCCACGCCGCTGCACAATCAGTATTTCGTACTCAAATGGGATTTCTCGCTGATCCCGGCCTATGGCGAGATCGCCGACATCGAAGCGGCCGTGCATCAGCACATCAATGATCGTCTCCGCGACTTCGAACGGCGCTATCGCGACCGGCTGCCGGAGCCGATCGCCATTCATCCCGACAATGCGCTCTCCTCTTGGGAATCGGCGTTGAGCCTCCTCTCCCAGACCCCGCACCGGCTCTATCTGCTGATCGACGAGTACGACAACTTCGCCAATGAAGTACTGATGGCGGATCGTCCCGGCAGTCAGGATCGCTACCAGACCCTGTTGCAAGGTGAGGGGCTGTTCAAGAGCGTGTTCAAGGCGGTCAAGGCCGCTTCTGGTGGGCTGGGGCTGGATCGCGTCTTCATCACCGGTGTCTCGCCGATCGTCCTCAGCGGCATGACGAGCGGCTACAACGTCGGCGAAGACATCTATCTGTTGCCCCAGTTCAATGATCTGTGCGGCTTCACTGAGTCCGAGGTCTCGGCCGTGCTGCGGCAACTGGCAGGGGAGGGCGGTGACTGGTCGGTCGATGATGCGCTGACGACCATGCGCACCTTCTACAACGGCTATCGCTTCAGCGAGGAGGCCGCGGAGAGCCTCTACAACCCGACCCTGAGCCTGTATTTCCTTGATGCCCTGCGCCGCCAGGGCCAGTATCCGCGCCGGATGCTGGACGAGAATCTGGCGATGGACCGCAACAAGCTGGTCTATATCGCGCAGTTGCCAGGTGGCGAAGAGTTGTTGGTCGAGGCGTTGAGCGGCGAGGATCGAGTGCTGGTGCCGGAACTGGTGCAGCGCTTCGGGGTAGCCGATGTGCTGGCGGCGGTGAAGGATCAGCCGTTCATGGCTTCGCTGCTCTATTTCTTCGGCATTCTGACGCTGGCGGGTCTGACGCCCTTCGATGAATGCCGTCTGCGTATCCCGAATCTGGTGGCGCGCGGACTCTATGTCGAGCGGCTGCGCGAGCGCTGGCTGCCGCTGACCGATGGTGCACGCGAGCGACCGGAGGCCGTGCGTGCGCTCGGTCAGCATGGCGACCTGACCCCGCTGGCTGAACTGATCGAGCAGCGTTATTTCCGGGTGCTCTCCAATCGCGACTATCGCTGGACCAATGAGCTGTTGGTCAAGTTCGCCTTTCTGACGCTGCTGTTCGACGATCGGCTCTACATGGCCGTCTCCGAGCTGGAGACCGAGCGCGGGTATGTCGATCTGGCGCTAATCGTGCGCCCGGACAAGCGCCGCTTCCAGGTGCTGGATCTGCTGCTTGAGTTCAAGTATCTGAGCCTGAAGGAGCTGGGTCTGACCGGCGAGCAGGTACGCGAACGGTCGCGTGAGGCGCTTGCTGAACTGGCGCCCGTGGTCAAGAAGCTTGACGAGGCCGAAGCCCAGGCGCGTGTCTATGGGGCCACCTTGAAGGCACGGTATGGATTTCGGGAGCTGCACGCCTTTGCCGTGGTCGCCTTGGGCGTCGAGCGGCTGGTGTGGCGTGCCTCGACACTTTGAATCCACCGTAGAACAAGTGTTAGCGAGTACGCCTCCCAATGACCCAGGACACCCTGACCAAAGCCACCGTCATCCTGATGACGCTCGCGATCTCGGCGCTCTTCCTCGCCATGATCCAGCCCTTCCTGATGACGCTCCTGCTCGCCGGGATCTTCAGCGCCCTGGCGCGCCCGCTCTATCTGCGACTGCAAGCCCGGCTCGGCTGTAGCGAGTCGCTCGCCTCGCTGCTGACCCTGCTGCTGCTCGCGGTCATGGTGCTGATCCCGTCAGTCTTCCTGATCACGGTCCTGATCGGCCAGGCGCTCGACGTCAGTCAGTTGATCACGGTCTGGGTCCGGGGCGTGATCGAGGATCCGACCGACTTCATGGCCGCGCTCCGGCATCTGCCCTTCTACGACGAGGTCATCGAGCATCGCGGCCTGATCCTGGAGCAGGCCGGGCAGGCGGCGACCCTGATCAGCAAGCTCCTGGTCGACTGGGTGTCATCGGCCACGCTCAAGACCGTCAATTTCATCTTCCTGACCTTCGTCCTGCTCTACAGCCTGTTCTTCCTGCTGATGGACGGGCCGAAGTTCATCCTCAAGCTGCTCTATTACCTGCCGCTCAAGACCCGCGACGAGCGTCTGCTGCTCGACAAGTTCGCCTCGGTGACGCGCGCGACGCTCAAGGGTTCCTTGCTCATCGGACTCCTGCAAGGGGGGCTGGCCGGCATCGCCTTTGCCGTTGCGGGCATCGACAACGCCGTTTTCTGGGGCACGGTGATGGCGATCCTGTCGATCATCCCCAACGTCGGCACCTCGCTGGTCTGGATTCCGGCGGTGATCATCCTCATCGCCCAGGACGCCGTGCTGACGGGCGTCCTGCTCGCGCTCTTCTGCGGCCTGATCGTCGGCAGCCTGGACAATCTGCTGCGCCCGATCCTGGTCGGCAAGGACACCCGGATGCACGAGTTGATGATCTTCTTCAGCACGCTGGGCGGTCTGCTCATGTTCGGCCTGCCGGGACTCTTTATCGGACCTGTGATCGCCTCGCTGCTGATCTCGATCTGGGAGATCTATGGCGTCGAGTTCGCCGATGTGCTGCCCGAGGTGGGCGAATCACTGGTCGAGCAGGTGGCGCCTGAGGCTCCGGGGCGAGCCGAGGAGTCGGACTCCGATGCTTCGGTCGAAGCGCCGTCATCGTCCGACCCCCGATCCGAATGACATCGGACGGTGTGGCGCAGCGCAGACCAAAAATGAAAAAGGGCTTGGATTTTCATCCAAGCCCTTTTTATAGTGGCGTCCCCACGGGGGTTCGAACCCCGGTTACCGCCGTGAAAGGGCGGTGTCCTAGGCCACTAGACGATGGGGACAGTTACCTTTTTCTAAGGTATCCGACGAACTGGACAGGATCGCCGAACTCTTTGAATTTGGTGGAGCCAGGCGGGATCGAACCGCCGACCTCAACACTGCCAGTGTTGCGCTCTCCCAGCTGAGCTATGGCCCCAGTGACCTGAGACCGCAAATGATATAGATACCACTCGGGCCTGTCCAGCACTTTTTCACATTTTTTTGTTCGAACTCTGTCCCCATCTCGGGTGTCAGTGTGTCGCCGGCCCGAACCCCAATGTTAAATTCGCTTCAAAACACTGAATATCCAAAATTTTTTGAAAGGTTGAACTCGACATGATGCGTATACTGTTGTTCCTGGCCACCAATGTCGCGGTGCTGATCGTCATCAGCGTCGTCTTCCGCCTGCTCGGGATCGACAGCCTGCTGCTGGAGAGCGGCGGCATCGACATGGGCGCGCTCCTGATCATGGCGGCTATCATCGGTTTCAGCGGCTCTCTCATCTCGCTGTTCCTGTCCAAGACCCTGGCCAAACGCGGCATGGGCGTCCATGTCATCGAGCAGCCGTCCAACCGGCTCGAACAGTGGTTGATGCAGACGGTCGCCCGTCAGGCCGAACAAGCCGGCATCGGTATGCCCGAGGTTGGGATCTTCGACTCGCCCGACCCCAACGCCTTCGCCACCGGCTGGAACCGCAACGAGGCCCTGGTGGCCGTCAGTACCGGACTGCTGCGCCACATGCGCGAGGACGAGGTCGAGGCCGTCATCGGCCATGAGATCAGCCATGTGGCCAATGGCGACATGGTGACGCTGACGCTCATCCAGGGCGTGGTCAATACCTTCGTCGTCTTCCTCTCGCGCATCGTCGGCCATGTGGTCGACCGCGTGATCCTGAAGAACGAGCAGGGCTATGGGGTGGGTTATTTCGTGGCCTCGATCGTCGCCGAGCTGATGCTCTCGGTGCTGGCGACCATGATCGTGATGTGGTTCTCGCGCTATCGCGAGTATCGGGCCGATGCCGGCGGGGCGAGTCTGACCAGCCGGCATCAGATGGCCGGGGCGCTGCGGGCGCTCCAGCGTGTGCATGAGCCGCAGGATCTGCCGTCCGGCGAGTTCGCCGCCTTCGGTGTCTCGGGCCGGATCGGCAGGGGCTTCATGGCGCTCTTCCGCAGTCATCCGCCGCTGGAGAAGCGGATCGCGGCGCTGGAGTCCTGATCGGCGTCAAAGCCACTTGGGCAGCAGGATCAGCGCCCAGATGACCAGGCAGAACGCGATGCTGGAGAAGACGGCCGCCGAGGCGATGTCCTTGGCGCGCCCGGAGAGTTCGTGGCGCTCCAGACCGACGCGGTCGACATTGGCCTCGATGGCCGAGTTGAGCAGCTCGACGATCGGCACGACCAGCAGACTCCCGACCAGCATCGCGCGCTCGACCGGCGTCTCGCCGAGCCAGATCCCGAGCGGCACCAGCGGGATCAGCAGAAAGATCTCCTGCCGAAACGCCTCCTCCAGCTCGAAGCAGGCCCGAAATCCCTTCATCGAATAGCCGAAGGCGCGCACCACGCGCCGCCAACCGCGCGCGTTGTGGTTAGCCATTGGCGTCCTCGCCGGCACTCGGCGTCCAGGCCAGATCGAGTTGACGCGCTGCGCGCACGTCGTCGAGTCGGCGCACCGGCAGACTGTGGGGCGCGCCCTTGACCAGTTCCGGGTTCTCCCGGGCCTCGCCCCGAATGGCGGTCATGGCCGCGACGAAGCCGTCCAAGTCCTCCTTGCTCTCGGTCTCGGTCGGCTCGATCAGCAGGCACTCGGGCACCAGCAGCGGGAAATAGGTGGTCGGGGCGTGATAGCCGTAGTCGAGCAGCCGCTTGGCGAAATCCATGGCGTTGATGCCCAGTTCCTTGGCCTCGCGCTTGAGGGTGACGATGAACTCGTGGCTCGCGCGCCGCTCCGGATAGGCGGCCTCGAATCCGGCCGCCTGGAGCCGCGCCAGCAGATAGTTGGCGTTGAGCGCGGCGAACTCGGCCACCCGGCCCATGCCTTCGCGTCCGATCAGCCGCGCATAGATATAGGCGCGTAGCAGGATGCCCATGTTGCCGCCGAAGGCCGTCAGCCGGCCGATGCTCTCGGGGCGGTCGGATTCGGTCAGCCAGCGGTATTCCTCACCCTCGCGTGCCACCAGCGGCACCGGCAGATAGGGTTCCAGGCGCTTGGAGACGCCCACAGGCCCCGCGCCCGGACCGCCGCCGCCGTGCGGGGTCGAGAAGGTCTTGTGCAGGTTCATGTGGATGACGTCGAAGCCCATGTCGCCGGGGCGCACCTGGCCGAGGATGGCGTTGAGGTTGGCCCCATCGTAATAGAGCAGACCGCCGGCCTCGTGCACCGCTTGGGCGATCGCCTGGATGTTGCGATCGAAGACGCCGACCGTGCTCGGGTTGGTGAGCATGATGCCGGCCGTTTGCGGGCCGACTGCCGCGCGCAGGGCATCGAGATCGACGTCGCCGTCCGGTCCGGTCGGGATCTCGCGCACCTTGAAGCCGCACATCACCGCCGAGGCCGGGTTGGTGCCGTGCGCGGCGTCCGGAACCAGGATCTCGGTGCGGGCGAGATCGCCGCGTGCCTGATGATAGGCGCGGATCATGGCCACCCCGGCGAACTCGCCCTGGGCACCGGCCGAGGGCGCGAGCGAGACGGCGTGCATGCCGGTCACGGCCTTGAGGATCTCTTGCAGCTCGAACAGACAGGCGAGGAGGCCCTGTCCATGCGTCTCAGGCGCCAGCGGATGCCGCCCCAGGAAACCGGGCAGCATCGCCAGACTGTTACAGGCTCTGGGGTTGTACTTCATGGTACAGGAGCCGAGCGGATAGAAATGGGTGTCGATCGAGAAGTTCTTTTGCGACAGCCGCGTGTAGTGACGCACCGCCTGCATCTCGGAGACTTCCGGCAGCGCGGGCCGAGCGCGGCGGCGCAGGCCCTCGGGGATGTCGGCGACCTCGGGCGAGTGGAGCGGCGCTTGCGCCGTGGCACGGCGGCCGGTTCTGGATTGCTCTTGGATCAGCATGGCGATGGCTTCGTGGTGTGGCTCGGTATCAAGGGGCGTGATCGTCCGGATCAGTGCGCGGCGGAAGACGTGTCCAGCCGGGCGGCGAGCCGCTGGGCATAGCGCGTCATCTCGTCTTCGGTACGCATCTCGGTCGCGCACACCAGCAGTGCCGGGGCGAGTTCCGGATAGTCCGGCCCGAGATCGAAGCCGCCCAGGATGTCCTCGGCGGCCAGCGCGTTCAGCACCGAAGCCGTCGGCGCCGGCAGACGCAGCGCCAGCTCATGGAAGACCGGACGCTCGA
Organism: Allochromatium tepidum; assembly: GCF_018409545.1. Classification (GTDB taxonomy): domain Bacteria; phylum Pseudomonadota; class Gammaproteobacteria; order Chromatiales; family Chromatiaceae; genus Thermochromatium; species Thermochromatium tepidum_A. Next base: position 1,146,291 of record NZ_AP024563.1, read on the forward strand.
ACAGCGGCTCGACTCCGGGTATGGCGCCGAGCAATTCGCCCAGCCGGCGCGTGTTGGCATGACAGCTCGCCGCGACCCTCTCCAATCCCTCGGCACCGAGCAGCGCCATGTGGATGGTCGCCGCCGTCACCAGCAGCCCCTGATTGGTGCAGATGTTGGAGGTCGCCTTGCCGCGCCGGATGTGCTGCTCGCGCGCCTGGAGCGTGAGCGTGAAGCCGGGCTTGCCGTCCAGATCCAGCGTCCGCCCGACGATGCGACCGGGGAGCTGGCGCACATGCTCCTGCTTGCAGCACAGGAAACCGGCATAGGGACCGCCCGAGGACAGCGGCATCCCCAGCGGCTGGGCCTCGCCACAGGCGATGTCGGCCCCCTTCGTCCCCCATTCGCCCGGCGGGGAGAGCAGCGCGAGCGCGACCGGATTGACCACGGCGATCGCCAGCGCCCTGTGCGCGTGCGCCCAGTCGGTCAGTTCATCGACGGCTTCCAGGATACCGAAGAAGTTTGGCTGATCGATGACGACGGCGGCGCACTCCCCATCGCCGATCGCCGCCTCCAGCCGCTCGACCGGCGTGTGCCCGCCGCGCGGATCGAAGTCCACCTCCACCAGTTCGAGCCCCTGCGGCTCGACGATCGCGCGCAGCGTGCGCCGATAGGCCGGATGCAGCGCGCGCGGCACCAGGACGCGCTGTGACTTGGTCCGACGATTGGCGCGCACCGCCATCAGCACCGCCTCGGCCAACGCCGAGGCGCCGTCGTAGAGCGAGGCATTGGAGACGTCCAGCCCGGTGAGTGCCGTCATCATCGACTGGAACTCATAGAGCAACTGGAGCGTGCCCTGGCTGGCCTCGGCCTGATAGGGCGTATAGGCGCTGTAGAACTCGCCGCGGGTGGCGATCTGCCAGACGGCGGCCGGGATGTGGTGCTCGTAGGCGCCGGCGCCGATGAAGCACAGCGGCCGGCCGTCGGCGCGCGCGCGCGACTGCATCAGGCGCGTGATCTCCATCTCCGAGAGCGCCTCCGGAATGGCGTCGAGCGCCTGGGCGCCGACGCGCAGCTCGGCCGGGATCTCGTCGAAGAGGGCCTCGATGGAATCGACCCCGATGGTCGCGAGCATCGCGGCGATGTCGTCTGGCGTGTGAGGGATGAAAGGCATGCGAGTTCGACCGCTTGGGTTGGACGCTGAGGGCGGTTGGGGCCGGGATCAGGACTCGTCGGCGACGACCTGCTCGTAGGCGGCGGCATCCAGCAGACCGGCGAGCGCGCCCATGTCGTTCGGGGTCAGACGGAAGATCCAGCCGTCCGCGTAGGGACTGGTATTGATGGCGTCCGGGCTATCGGCCAGCGCCGCGTTGCCCTCGACGATCTCGCCGGCGATGGGCGAATAGATGTCGGACGCGGCCTTGACCGACTCGACCACGGCGCAGGCTTCCTCGGCGGCGACCGCGCGTCCGTTCTCGGGCACCTCGACGAACACGATGTCGCCGAGCGCCTCCTGGGCATGGTCGGTGATGCCGACGGTGACGGTGCCGTCGCCGTTGTCGCGCACCCATTCGTGGGTCTTGGTGTATTTCAGATCGGCAGGCAGGTTGCTCATGATGGTCACTCCTGAATGGTCAGACAGGCGAAGGGATTTTTAGACGTTCAAAGTTCGACCAGGATCCGGCCATGACGCACGAACGGCGGTTTGACGATGCGCGCTGCAACGGGCTTACCGCGAATCTCGACCTCGCAGTGCTCGCCCAGACCGGGCGCCACGCGCGCCAGCGCGATCGAGCGTTGCAGGGTCGGGGCAAAGCCGCCGGAGGTGATCTCGCCGACCTCGCGTCCGTCGAGGAGCACATGCTGATGAGCGCGCAGCACGCCGCGTCCGGTCAGCAGCAGTCCGACGAAGTCGCGTCGTTCGGGACTCGCGCGCAGCTCCTCCAGCGCGGCGCGTCCGATGAAATCGCGCTCGGCCGGCTCCCAGGCCACCGTCCACTCCAGGCCGGATTCGAGCGGGCCGACGTCCTCGCCCATGTCCCGGCCGTAGAGATTCATCCCGGCTTCCAGACGCAGGGTGTCGCGCGCGCCCAGACCGCAGGGGCGGACACCGGCATCCAGCAGCACCGACCAGAGATCGACGACATGATCGGCGGGCAACAGGATCTCGAAGCCGTCCTCGCCGGTATAACCGGTACGGGCGATGAACCAGCCGCCGCATTCGGTGGCGTGGAAGGGCGCCAGTTCCAGGGCGGAGTCGGCCATCTCGCGGGGCAGGCAGGTCGCGGTCAGTTCACGCGCCTGGGGGCCTTGCACCGCGATCATGGCCAGATCGGCACGGCGGCGGATCTCGACGTCGAAACCGGTGCGCCGGCTCTCCAGCCAGGTCAGATCCTTGTCCGCCGTGCCGGCATTGACCACCAGCCGATAGTGTCCGGCAGGACCGCGCAGATAGACGATGAGATCGTCGACCACGCCGCCCGAGTCGTTGAGCATGCAGGAATAGAGCGCCTTGCCGACGGTCTTGAGTTTGGCGACGTCGTTGGCGAGCAGGCGGCGCAGAAAGGCTTGAGCGTCCGGTCCCTCGATGTCGACCGGGCACATGTGCGAGACGTCGAACATCCCGGCGTGCTGACGCACGGCGTCGTGTTCCTCGATCTGGGAGCCGTAGTGCAGCGGCATGTCCCAGCCGCCGAAGGGCACGAGCCGCGCGCGCAGACGCACATGCTCGGAATGGAGTGGGGTACGCAGGGCCATGCGGCTCTCCTCGTGGAATACAGGGGCTGCGGCGGCCTCGCGGCGCGCGGCAATACGACAACGGCGGGAATCCGGGATCCCCGCGTGTCGCCCCTCTGTCCTAGACCTGAGAGTTTGCGCGCGGGCGCTTGGCATCCGGGCGGCCCCGTCGGTGGGAGCGGATCGAGATCCGCGCCGCTCTCCAGAGTCGGTCGTTATTCCCGCGGTCCTTCTGCCTGAGCGATTCCGGGCGGTGTTGCGCCTTCGGCGCCGGCCGGGCGGCCGGTCTCTCCCACGGGACATGACACGAAGTCGGCACTATAAGCGCGAGGCGGCCGGATTACCAGCCGTCTCGACGCCCGCTCGCTGGTCAGCTTTTGTCCTCGGTTCGACGACGAAACCGAGTGCTGCCGCAATCGGCACAGGGCGGGATGCGTCCGGCCTTGACGAAATGGGTCTCGGCGCCGCACTGGTCGCAGACCAGGGTGCCGGGGCCGGTGATCTCACCGGCCTGATAGAGGCTCATCTGACGCGCGGTCTCGGCCCACTGCGCCAGTTGCAGGCTGGTCTGGTCGGCGACCAGTTTGAACATGTCGAACAGGCGCTTTTCCATCAGTTCCAGGTCGAAGCGCCACCAGTCGCGGATGTCCTGTCCGGTGTCGGCGATGTACTTGGCCGCGTCCTCGATGTCGCGCTTGACGTAGTCCGAGACCTTTTCGGCCTCCTCGCGCGTCAGCTCGCCGAGCTCGACCATGCGCTCGCGCGTCCTATCGAGGATCTCGCGAAACTTGGGCACGGATTCCTGCTGTGCCTTCTCGATCGCCTCGTGGGTCTGCTTGAGCATGCGCTCATAGGCGTCGACCAGCGTGTCGGTGGTATCGTGCTTGTGTTCTTCGCTCATGGCGTCGCTCTTCGTTGGCTTGAGGAATGTCGGCGTGCTCGGAATTAGGATAGCAAAAGCCCATGCGGTATCCTTGCACGATCGAATCGGCGGCGCACTCTGCGTCCGAGATTCCAACCTTCGTTTCGAGCCTTCACTCTTTCGTCAGGACCATCAGCACCCATGCAGACCGACTATGATCCGCGCGCCATCGAGGCGGCGGCCCAAGGCTATTGGGAAGAGCATCGCTCCTTCAAGGCCGTCGAGGATCCGTCCCGCGAGAAGTTCTACTGTCTCTCCATGTTCCCCTATCCCTCGGGTCGGCTGCACATGGGCCATGTGCGCAACTACACCATCGGGGATGTGATCGCGCGCTATCAGCGGATGCTCGGCAAGAACGTGCTCCAGCCGATGGGCTGGGACGCCTTCGGTCTGCCGGCCGAGAACGCCGCCATCCAGCACGGCATCCCGCCCTCGCAGTGGACGCGCTCCAACATCGAATACATGAAGGGCCAGCTCAAGAGCCTGGGCTTCGGCTACGACTGGGAGCGCGAGCTGGCGACCTGCGATCCGGACTATTACCGCTGGGAGCAGTGGCTGTTCACGCGCATGGTGGAGAAGGGGCTGGCCTATCGCGCCAAGGCGACGGTCAACTGGGATCCCATCGATCAGACGGTGCTGGCCAACGAGCAGGTCATCGACGGACGCGGCTGGCGCTCGGGGGCGCTGGTCGAGAAGCGCGAGATCGAACAGTGGTCGGTGCGTATCACCGACTATGCGCAGGAACTGCTGGACGCGCTCGACGGGCTGGACGGCTGGCCGGAGCGGGTGCGCACCATGCAGCGCAACTGGATCGGGCGCTCCGAGGGCGTGCACATGGAGTTCGGCGTGGCCGGGAGCGACGAGACGCTCGGCATCTACACCACGCGACCCGATACCGTCATGGGCGTGACCTATGTCGCGGTGGCCGCCGAGCATCCGCTCGCACACCGTGCGGCGGAGAATAATCCGGCTCTCGCCGCCTTCATCGACGAATGTCGCAAGGGTGGCACCTCCGAGGCCGAACTGGAAACGATGGAGAAGAAGGGCCATCCGCTCGGTCTCGACGCCATCCATCCGATCACCGGCGAGTCCGTGCCCATCTATGCCGCCAACTTCGTGCTCATGGGCTATGGCACAGGTGCGGTGATGGCGGTGCCGGCGCACGATCAGCGCGACTGGGAGTTCGCCGAGCGCTACGGCATCGCCAAGAAGGCGGTCATTCGCTCGGCCGACGGCAGTCCGTGCGGCATTGAGCAGGCGGCCTACACCGAGAAGGGCGTGCTCTTCGACTCCGGCCCCTTCGATGGCCTGACCTCGGAGCAAGCCTTCGACGCCATCGCCGACTGGCTCGCCGAGCGCGGCAAGGGTAGCAAGACCATCAACTTCCGACTGCGCGACTGGGGCGTCTCGCGTCAGCGCTACTGGGGCTGTCCGATCCCGATGGTGCAGACGGCGGACGGCGGCATCCGTCCCGAGACCGATCTTCCGGTGCGACTGCCCGAGGACGTCGTCGTCGACGGTTCCGGCTCGCCGCTCAAGAAGATGCCCGAGTTCTACCAGCTCGCCGGCGACGAGACGCGCGAGACCGACACCTTCGACACCTTCTTCGAGTCGAGCTGGTACTACGCGCGCTACTGCTCGCCCGACTGCGACACGGCCATGCTCGACGAGCGCGCCCGCTACTGGCTGCCGGTCGATCAGTACATCGGCGGCATCGAGCACGCCATCCTGCACCTGCTCTATGCGCGCTTCTTCCACAAGCTGATGCGCGACGAGGGGCTGGTCGACTGTGACGAACCCTTCACCAACCTGCTCACTCAGGGCATGGTGGTCGCCGAGACCTGGTATCGCGAGGACGCCGAGGGTCGCAAGCAGTGGTTCAACCCGGCGGACGTGGAGGTCGAGCGCGACCAGAAGGGCAAGCTGATCGGCGGCCGGCTCAAGTCCGACGGTCAGCCGGTCCGGTTCGGCGGCATCGAGAAGATGTCCAAATCCAAGAACAACGGCGTCGACCCGCAGGCGCTGACCGAGCGCTACGGTGCCGACACGGTGCGGCTCTACACCATGTTCACCTCGCCGCCGGACCAGTCGCTCGAATGGAACGACGAAGGGGTCGAGGGGGCGTTCCGCTTCATCCGTCGGCTCTGGGCTCTAGCGGTCGGTGAAGCCGAGGCGATCCGTGCCGCGTCCACGTTGGGAGAGCTGGACGAACCGGCCCAGACCGCCCGTCGCGAGATCCACGGCGCGCTCAAGAAGGCGCTCTACGACTACGAGCGCCAGCAGTTCAACACCGTGGTCTCGGGCTGCATGACCATGGTCAATACGCTCTACCGGCTGGAATCCTCGACCGCGCGGGCGGCGGTGATCCGCGAGGGCGTCGGCATCGTGCTGCGACTGCTCGCGCCCATCGCGCCCCATGTGACCCATCATCTGTGGCGCGAGCTGGGCTTCGGCGACGACATCCTGAATGCCGACTGGCCGCAGGTCGACGAGGACGCGCTCAAGCAGGACAGTCTCGACTATGTGGTCCAGGTCAACGGCAAGGTGCGCGGCAGCGTCAAGGTGCCTGCCGACGCCGATCGGGCGACGGTTCAAGCCGCCGCACTGGATAACGAGCAGATCGCCAAGTTCATCGACGGCAAACCGATCCGCAAGGCGATCCTGGTGCCCGGCAAGCTGCTGAACCTCGTCATCTGAGTCTCGTCGTCCGAGTCATCCGATCCCTGTCGAGGTTCGAGGATATGCGGCAAACGCGAACTGTTCTGCTGGGGCTGCTGGCGCTGGTGTTGGTGCTTCAGGCCGGTTGCGGCTTCCGGCTGCGCGGCAGCCTGGAGATCCCGGCCGACTACAACCCGATGCTGATCCAGGCGCCGCCGGGGTCGGCGGTCGAGCGGGCCATGCGCGACCTACTCGCGGGTAGTCAGGTGGCTCTGACCTCGAATCCGTCCGAGGCCCGGCTGACGCTACGCATCCTGTCCGAGCGGCGCTCCGAGCGGGTGGCGGCGGTCGACCTGAACGGCAAGACGCTCGCCTATGAGCTGCACTATCTGGTCGACTTCGAGGTCATCGGACCCGGCGGCGAACCCAAGGCCCATCGGCAAACGCTCGACCTGACCCGCACCTTCGACAACCCGGACGTCGAGGTGCTCGGCAAGCGACTCGAACAGGCGATGATCTACGAGGACTTCGCGGTCGAAGCCGCCGACCGCATCCTCATGCGGCTACGGGCTGTGCTGCGCTAACCGACATCGACCGCCAGTTCGAGACAGTCGCTCCAGGCGCGCAGGAGTTCGGCATTGGCGGCGGCGATGGCCAGCCGGGGTTCCAGGGTGATCTCGGTGCCGGGTTCGAGACTGTCCGGGATCAGATGCAAGGCCGCCGCGCCGGCCTCATCGGCGATCAGGCGTCCGGCGGCATAGTCCCACAGCTTCTGGCCGCCATGCAGATAGAGCTGAAAACGTCCGGCCGCCAGCCAGCACCATTCGAGCGCCACCGAACCGAGGTAGCGCTGTGAGCCGAAGCAGGTGTGACGGGTAACGGCTTGCAGTAGTTCGGGTGGAAGCCGCTTGAGATCGACCATTGCCAGACAGTCGCGGATCGATCGACTCGGCGCGAAAGGGCGGATCGGCCGGTCGTTCAGCCAGGCTCCCCGGCCTCGGGCGGCGACGAAGCACTCGTCACGCACCGGGTCGAGGATGGCACCGAGCACGGGCCGGCCGCCCTCGATCAGCGCCAGCGAGATCGAGAAGGCAGGGAAGCCGGCGGCATAGTTGCTGGTGCCGTCCAGCGGGTCGACGACCCACAGGGCGCTGTCGGCGTTCCGGAGCATCCGCTCCTGCTCGGCGCGCGTCATCTCCTCGCCGAGCAGCGGGATGCCGGGGAAATCGTGCGCCAATGCCTCGGTCAGATGGCGCTGGGCCGCCGGATCGGACTCGGTGACGAAGCTGCCGTCGGACTTGTGCCGGGCGGCGATGCCCTGCCAGTTGGGCAGGATGGCGGTCGCGGCGGTGTCGCGCAGCAGACGGGCGATGTGGTTCGGTTCGGCTGTCATGGTCTGTTCTGTCGATGGTCTACACATCCCGCGCCGGACGCGGTTTAATTCACACCCTTGTTTCTCGTAATCTCAGAATGGAGCCTGTCGCGATGCCTTTACAACCCGTCATTCTCTCCGGTGGATCCGGCACGCGACTCTGGCCGCTCTCGCGTGAAGCCTATCCCAAGCAGTTCCTGCCGCTCACCAGTCAGCATACCATGCTGCAGGAAACGGTCGGCCGGCTCGACGGTCTGGCCGAGGAGCATCCGCGCCAGGCCATCGCCGTGCGCGATCCGCTGGTGGTCTGCAACGACGCCCATCGCTTCCTGGTCGCCGAGCAGCTGCGGCTGATGGGACGACGGGCCGCCGCCATCGTGCTCGAACCCAAGGGACGCAATACCGCGCCGGCCCTGACGCTGGCTGCACTCGTCGCCGGGCAGTCGGACGAAGATCCGGTGATGCTGGTGATGCCGGCCGATCACAACATCCGCGACGAGCCGGGATTCCGCTCCGCCGTGGCCGATGCCCATGCACTGGCGCGTGACGGGGCGGTCGTCACCTTCGGTATCGTGCCGAGCGCGCCCGAGACCGGCTATGGCTATATCCGTCAGGGGGCGGCGCTCGATCGAACCGATCTGATCGGGCCGGCCTATGCGCTCGACGGCTTCGTCGAGAAACCCGATACCGAGACCGCCCAAGGTTATCTGGCCTCGGGCGAGTATCTGTGGAACAGCGGTCTGTTCGTGCTGCGCGCCTCGGTGTGGCTGACGCTCATCGAGCGCTTCCGGCCCGACATCGCGCAGGCCGTGACCCGCGCGTTCGAGAGCGCCGCGAGCGATGGCGATTTCCTCCGTCTCGACGCCGAGCTGTTCGCCGCCTGTCCGAGCGATTCGATCGACTATGCGGTCATGGAGCCGCTGGCGCGCACGGTTCGAGACCGGGAGGGCGGTGATCTGCCGCCGGCGATCGTGATCCCGCTCAACGTCGGCTGGTCGGACGTCGGCGCCTGGTCGGCGCTGTGGGCGGTGCGCGAGCAGGACGCCAGCGGCAACGTGCTCGATGGCGATGCATTCGTGCACAATGCCCACGACAATCTGCTGGTGGCCAAGCATCGGATGGTGGCGGCCATCGGTGTGGACAACCTGATCGTGGTCGAGACCCCGGACGCGGTGCTGATCGCGACCAAGGAGGCGGCGCAGGACGTCAAGGCCGTCACCCAGTTCCTCCAGCGTCAGCAGCGCGAGGAGTACATCCATCACCAGCGCGTGCATCGGCCCTGGGGCGCCTATGAATCGATCGATCAGGGTTCGCGCTATCAGGTCAAGCGCCTGACCGTGAAGCCGGGCGAGTCGCTGTCGCTGCAGATGCATCATCATCGCGCCGAACACTGGATCGTCGTCTCAGGCACCGCGCGCGTGACCTGTGACGACAAGACGTTCCTGCTCACCGAGAACCAGTCGACCTATATCCCGGTCGGGGTCACACATCGGCTCGAAAATCCGGGCCTCATCCCGCTCGAACTCATCGAGGTGCAGTCCGGCAGCTATCTGGGCGAGGACGACATCGTGCGCTTCGAGGATCGCTACAATCGCGATCCGGTCGAGCCGCGCCGGGATTGAATCATCGATCGGCGGCGCCTCGGGTCCGGTTTGAGGGGCTGCCTGACTTTTCACTCACTCTTTTCTCGATCACAACGCGGTTCAAATCACATGGGATTCAAATGCGGCATCGTCGGCCTGCCCAACGTCGGCAAGTCGACCCTCTTCAATGCCCTGACCAAGGCGGCCATCGCGGCCGAGAACTATCCTTTCTGCACCATCGATCCGAATGTCGGTGTGGTGCCGTTGCCCGACCCCAGGCTCGATGTCATCGCCGCCATCACCAAGCCGCAGAAGGTGCTGCCGACCTCGATGCAGTTCGTCGACATCGCCGGACTGGTGGCGGGCGCCTCGAAGGGCGAGGGGCTGGGCAACAAGTTCCTGGCCAACATCCGCGAGACCGATGCCATCGCCCATGTGGTGCGCTGCTTCGAGAACGATGACGTGATCCATGTCGCCGGTAAGGTCGATCCGCTCGGCGACATCGAGGTCATCAATACCGAGCTGGCGCTGGCCGATCTGGAAAGCGTGAGCAAGGCGCTCGACCGGGCGCAGCGCACGGCCAAGACCGGCGACAAGCAGATCCTCAAGCGCAAGGAGATCCTGGAGCGTGCACAGGCTCAGCTCGATGCCGGCAAGCCGGTGCGTTCGTTGGGTCTGGACGAGGACGAGCAGGCCGAACTGCGCGATCTGTTCCTGCTGACGGCCAAGCCGACCATGTATATCGCCAATGTGTCCGAGGACGGGTTCGAGAACAACCCGCTGCTCGACCAGGTGCGGGCGCTGGCCGAGAGCGAAGGCGCGGTGGTGGTGCCGGTGTGTGCGGCGATCGAGGCCGAGATCCTGGAACTCGACGATGAGGCGCGCGATGAGTTCCTGGCCGATCTCGGGCTGGAGGAACCGGGGCTGAACCGGGTGGTGCGGGCCGGTTATCGGCTGCTGGGTCTGGAGACCTATTTCACCGCCGGACCCAAGGAGGTGCGCGCCTGGACCATCCCCAAGCAGTCCAAGGCGCCGCAGGCGGCCGGCGTCATCCACTCCGACTTCGAGCGCGGCTTCATCCGCGCCGAGGTGATCGGCTACGAGGACTTCGTCGCCTGCAAAGGCGAGCAGGGCGCCAAGGAGGCCGGCAAGCTGCGCTCGGAAGGCAAGGAGTACGTCGTCCAGGATGGGGACGTCATCCACTTCCGGTTCAACGTCTGAGTCGATACAGTGCTTTCCGGAGATTTCTGCGGGCGGCCGAAAGCCCGCACATCTCAGCCAACTCCTCTGAACTCCTGACGGTGAGGCACTGTCAGGCCCGCCGCGATCTCGGCCCGCTCTGCCTGTGTTGCGTCCCGTGTGATGACGTGCCCCCTGGACTTGACCTGCATCAAGGCGTCAAACGCCGTGCTCGGGTGCAATGAGCCAACCGGCGAACCCATCGCCGTGGAGGATTTTGGCCATGACCCAGCGCCCGTCCCGCGATTCGTCGGATCCGCCGTCCGCTCAGGACAACCCCGCCGAGATCGATCTCACCGACGATGATATCCTGGAGGCGATGCACGAGATCCCCGGCTATCTCGACATCACCACCATGGATTTCCGCGCCGTCTACCGTCTGGCCCATCGTCACGCGATCGACCGGCTGTTCAGCGGGATCACTGCCGGACGGCTGATGCGCCGCGAGGTCAGTCCGCTGACGCCCGAGATCCCGCTCGTCGAGGCCATCCCCAGCTTCGTGCATCAGGGGTTGAAATCGCTGCCGGTGGTGGACGGGCAGCGGCGTGTGCTTGGCATCCTGACCGAGACCGATGTGCTGCGCTGGCTTGGGGCCGAGACCTTTCTTGGCCTGCTGGCACGGGTGATCATGGATGATTCGTGCATCAAGTCGGAACAGCACCATCGCCCGGTCGGCGAGTTCATGACCTCGCCCGTGGTGAGCGTGCCGCTGGACGCCGGACTGCGCGAGTTGCTTGCCGCCTTCGCCGGCCATCCCGGCCGCGCCATGCCGGTGATTTCGGCCGATGGGCGTCTGGCGGGGTTGCTTCTGCGCAAGGTCTTTCTGAGCGCCTATCACCCGGATCGCCGGTCATGGGTTTGAGGAGCTATTTGAGCAAGATGCGCGGCAGCCTCCATGGCAGCCCGCCCCGCGTCAGCCGGCCGGAGGTGCTCTGGTCGTGGATGGGTGCCTTCCTGGGGATGGCCGCCGTCGCCTGGATCAATCAGTGGTTCTTCGCCGGGACCGATCTGACGTTCACCATCGGCTCGCTCGGCGCCTCGGCGGTGCTGGTCTTCGGCGCGGTGCGCAGCCCGCTGGCCCAGCCGCGCAATCTCATCGGCGGGCATGTCATCTCGGCGCTGGTGGGCGTGACCTGCTGGCAGTGGCTGGGCGGCGAACCCTGGCTGGCGCAGTCGGTCGCGGTCGCCACCGCCATCGCCCTGATGCACCTGACCCGCACCCTGCACCCGCCGGGCGGGGCGACCGCGCTCATCGCCGTCATCGGCTCCGATCAGGTGCATGCCATGGGCTATCTCTTCGTGCTGTTCCCGGCCACGCTGGGACCACTGGTGCTGCTGGTCGCGGCGCTGCTGTTCAACAATCTCCCCGCCGCCCGGCGCTATCCTGAATTCTGGCTGTAGCCGACTCGACCCGGTCGTAAGCCGCTCGTCGCTTGACCCGCATCAAGGCCCGCAGACAGCACGGTCGTTAGCCTGCATTCAAGCTTCGCTGCAACCGCCAACCGGCCCCGGATTCGCATGACCCTCACCGCCCCTGTCTCAACGCCGCCCCCGTACTCGCGCTCGGGTTCCGTCCCTTCTTTCTCGCCGCCGGTCTGTCGGCGGTCCTCTCCGTCGCTGTCTGGCTGGCGATCCTCAGCGGTCTCTGGCCCCAGCCGGGCCATCTCGCCGGCACCGCCTGGCACGCGCACGAGATGCTGTTCGGCTATCTCGCAGCGGTGATCGCCGGATTCCTGCTCACCGCCGTGCGCAACTGGACCGGGATGCCGACCGCAATAGGAAGCATCCCGGAGTGGGTCTCAGCGACCTGTTGCAAACGGAGCGGATGTTCACCGCTGTCCCTGGTCAACCCGGCTTGCGAGTCGCCTCACAAGCCCCCGCCTTCAGGCGGGGGTAGTTGACCCGGAGATCTTTGCAAACAGCTTTTCAGGTAGTTGCTTGCACCATCCTCCATGAACAGCACGTTGCGGCTTTCCAGATCGGCCTTTTTTGTCGGATTGTGCAACCTCTTTTCTGTAAATTTTCGTGGCGGGTGTCATGACGCCGGGGTTACGGGTTGAGGTTGAGATAGACCTTGCCGGTCATCCACTCGTCGTCCGGTTCGGCGAGCAGAGCCGAGACCAGGCGCAGGCAAGACTCGGGGTTCGGGAAGATGCCGGCCACCCGGGTACGGCGTCTCAGTTCCCGATTGATCCGCTCCAAACCGTTGGTGGTGCGCAGCCGCACGCGGTGCTCAGCGGGAAAGTCGAACACAGTGAGACTGTCCGGGATCGCTGCCTCGGCCCACTGGACGAGCTTGGGATGGTCTTTACGCCATTGGGTAAGCGCCTCCCGCCATAGTCGATCGGCCTCGGTTCTATCCGGCGCATTAAAGATGGCGCGCATCTGGGCGGCCACCGTTTTTTTCGCCTCCCGGCGCGTAACGAAGTGACCGGCATTCTATTGCCGGTAGAACCGGCAGCGCTGCCAGGGCACCGCGGGCAACACCGCCCGGCGGGCCGCCTTGAGTCCGGCGTGGTCGTCGGCAATGCTCAGCTTCACCCCCCGCAAGCCACGGGCCGGAAGGCTTTCGAGAAACCGTCGCCAATTGATTTGGCGTCATCGCGCCGACTCGCTGTTCGCTCGTAGGGCTTGGCGCCGAGAAACTCGCTTCGCTCGATCTTGGCCGCTTCATTGACGAGAATGCGCAGCGCTTCACCGGCGCCGTCCAACCCATGTTCAAGCAACGCCGCATCATAGCATTACCCATATCTCGCCCATGATTTGCACACGTTTTGCCTGGTCGTTGAGCAAACTGGACATTCCAGGCGCTTGACGGTGAGATAGAGGTGGGTTTGAAGACAGCGCGAATGAGGTTGACATGCCAGCGTTGGCGGCCGAATTGGAGACCATTGACTTGGGCGATCAGCGCCTGAACCGCCGGGCGCGGCAGGTGCTGGAGACGCTGGGGGCGAAGCCCACAGCCAGTATTCCGGCGGCCTGTGGCGGCCGGAAGGAGACGCGCGCGGTCTATCGGTTGTTGCGTCAGGAGCGGGTGAGCGCCGAGCGCGTGTTGGCCCCGCACATCGCCTGTACCGAGGAGCGTCTGCGCGCCTACCCGCGGGTGTTGTGTCTGGAGGATACCTCGGAACTGGATTACACCACCCAGCCGGGCATCGAGGGGCTGGGGCCGCTGAACCATGAGACGCGCCTGGGGATGTATCTGCATCCGACGCTGGCGGTGACGCCGGATCGCCTGCCGCTGGGGCTGTTGGGGGTGCACACCTGGGTGCGTGAGCCGGGGAGTCTGGGTCAGGAGAAAGACGGACGCCGCCCGCTGGAAGAGAAGGAAAGCGTGCGTTGGGTCGAGGGTTTCGCCCGTGTCAATGCGCTGGCCGAGACGCTCACCGACACGCGTCTGGCCGACGTCGCCGATCGGGAGGGCGATCTGTACGATCTGTTCGTCGAAGCGCCCTGTCCCGAGCAGGGCGCCGATTGGCTGATTCGCGGCCACCATCACGATCGGCGCCTGACCGACGGACGCACCCTGGCCGAGGTCACGGTCAGCGCGCTGTTGGCCACCGAGATCAATCCCCGCCCGATGTCGAGGCGCTCAACTGGTTGTTGATCACCAACCTGGCCGTCGAGACGCCCGAGCAGGCACTGGAAAAACGGCAATGGTACCCCTGTCGCCGGCAGATTGAAGTCTTCTTCAAGGTGCTCAACAGTGGCTGTCGGATCCAACAGCTTCAGCTCCAGAAGCGCGAACGCTTGGAGCCGGCCATCGCCTTCTACCTCATCATCGCCTGGCGCGTGCTGTTTCTCACCCACCTCGGGCGTACCTGTCCTGATATGCCCTGCGACAACGTCTTCGACGAGGCCGAATGGAAAGCCGTCTACCTCGTCACCCAACGTCGTCCGCCTCCCGAGACACCGCCCTCGCTCGACACTCTAGGTCCGACTCGTGGCCTCCTTGGGCGGATTTCTCAATCGCACCGGCGATGGCTTCCCCGGTCCCAAAACGCTGTGGATCGGGTTGCAGCGGGCGGCCGACTTCGTGCTCGCTCTTGAAGCTCAACGCCATGTCAACTCCAGTTATGGGTAATGGCATGGCTGTAGAACCATCAATCAAATAAATCACTTGCCCTCATCCGGTTTCGGACCTTTCCGTTTTCCTGCCCCAGATAGACGGGGAGGATTTTATGTGTGCGAAAAAGCGCAGGATGCTACCAAAGCGTACACTTTTTGCCGCTTTTGCTGTCTCAATCCCTTTAAGAACGGGTCTCAGGTTCGAACGCGAGCGACCGGGTGCGGGGCACCGCAGAATTCGGACAAAATCGTACGCGAAGGCTTGTTCCCAGCGCCAAGAGGCGGAGATGCGCGAGCAGCACCGCAGGCTGGGGAGCGCTGCGGCCGACGATCCGAGTGCCCGCGATGAGGTCGCCAAACCGTCGCCCGCCCCGGCGCCGAACGCTCGCTCCCCAGCACGCTATCTCTGGGCCATGCTGCCGGCGCGGCTGTTCGAGTCGCTGCCGCTGGTCTGTCCCAACTGCGGCGCGGACATGCGCATCATCGCCTTCATCACCGAGGCCACGCCCGTCGAGCGGATTCTCACCCATCTCGGTGAGCCGCCGCGTCCACCCCCGATCTCGCCCACCCGCAGACCGTCCGCCTGGGCGAGGCGCCCGAGCCGATGCCGGACTGGGACCTCCTCCAGCAGCCCGAGCCTGACTTCGCGTTCGATCAGCGCATCGGCTGGTAGCCGCCGTCTCGTGCGCGAGACGGTGCCGAGCGCCTTCGTCTTGCCGCCGTCCGGCATGACCCCGAGCCTGCTCAAGCACGCCGCTTCGCCCTGCAACGAGCGTCGCGCGAGGTCGCTCCGCCATGTTTCCGGGCCTTGATCTCACATCCAGGCTCGACTATCTCACGCTTAGGCCAGGCTGGACCCTCAGGGCCGATTGGATTTCCTATCCGTTATCCGTATCCGTTTTTCCAGCCCGGGCACTTCCAGGCGCACGATGAGACGCTGGCCATCCTCGAAATACATCGCCGCCCAGCTGCGGCCGGGCAGCCGGGTGTCGTCATCCACCTGGGAGGGCCCCGGCGGCGGAATGCCAGAGATGGCGCCAACCTTCGGCCAGGTTGCCCCAGAACGAACCCATGCTCTCCTTCAGATTTTCCAGTTTCATGCGCTTCTCCTTTCGCCTTGCGTGAGATGCCGGCCGCCGGGGGGCGGCCGGGGTGATCAGGCCACCTGGATGGCGATCTTGCGCGGCTGCGCGTGTTCGGCCTTGGGAATGCGCAGCTTGAGCACCCCATGTTTGAACTCGGCGGTCACCTTTTCGCTGTCCAGTTCCTTGGAGAGGGTGAATACGCGACGGTAACGCGGCAGATTCACCTCGGCATGACTGGCTTCCATGCCCTCCGGCGTATCCAGGCTCACCTCGCCTTCCAGCGTGAGGCTGTCGGCCTCCACCTGCAGGCGCAGCCGGTCCTTGGCTACACCGGGCATGTCGGCATAGAGGGTGATGCCGTTGGCATCCTCGATCACGTCCACCGGGGGCAGCAGGGCCGCATCCTCGCGGCGGGTTTCGGCGACTTGGGTGTTTTCGCTCATGATGGATTCTCCATTACTGAATGGCGATGCGACGGGGTTGAGCGGCCTCCTTGCGGGCCACGCTGATGTGCAGCACGCCGTCGCGGTAGCGCGCGGTGACATTGTTGGCGTCGATGTCGTCGGGCAGGCTCACCACGCGGCGGAAACGGCCGGCGAAGCGCTCGTCGATGTGCACGGTGGCCTTTTCCGGCACTTCTTCCGGCTTGCGCTCGCCGCTCAAGGTGAGCACGCCCTTCTCGATCTGCACATCCAGGGCATTGGGGTCCACGCCGGGCACGAAGGCATAGATTTCCACCGACCTGGGCGTGCCGCCCACGTTCATGGCCGGGAAACCGCGGGTCAGGCCGCGGATGCTGGGCGACAGATCGAAGGCCTGCTGCAGCTCGCGTTGCAGGCGATCGAGTTCCGCGAAGGGGTCGCGGGGAAACAGGCTGCGATACAACATGTTCGAGTCCTCCTTCCGGACGGTTGATACAAGCGGCCCACGCCGCTGCCGACTCGAAAAGATAGGGTGGCAGAATGGGATTTCAATAACTTGTAAATCCGCCTCACAATGCCCACAATACAAGGATTGGCCAATTCACCCGCAAAGGACGGACATGCAATTCAAGGACTATTACGCCGTGCTGGGCGTGGCGCGCGACGCCAGCGCGGACGAGATCAAGAAGGCGTTTCGCAAACTGGCGCGCAAGTACCACCCGGACGTCTCCAAGGAGAAGGATGCCGAGGCGCGCATGAAGGACGTGAACGAGGCCTACGCGGTGCTCTCCGACCCGGAAAAGCGCGCGGCCTACGACCAGTTGAGCCAGGGCTACCAGCCGGGGCAGGACTTCCGTCCGCCGCCCGACTGGGACGCGGGGTTCGAGTTTTCCGGACGCGGCTTTACGGCGGAAGAAGCCGCCGGCTTCTCCGATTTCTTCGAGCAGCTTTTCGGCCGCGCCGGCATGGGCGGGCGGGGGTTTGCCTATGCTCGCCACGGCGGCCGGGCCCAGGGCGAGGACCATCACGCCAAGGTGCTGCTGGACTTGGAAGACGCCTTCACCGGCGCCACCCGGCAGATCACCCTGCGCGTGCCGCAGATGGACGCCCAGGGCCGGGTGCTGCTCACCACCCGCACCCTCAACGTGAAGATCCCCAAGGGCATCAAGGCCGGCCAGGTCATCCGCCTGGCCGGCCAGGGTGCGCCGGGGTTGGGCGGCGGGCCGGCGGGCGACCTGCTGCTGGAAGTGCAATTCAAACCCCACCCGCGTTTCCGGGTAGAAGGCCGGGACCTCTACATGACCTTGCCCGTGGCCCCCTGGGAAGCGGCGCTTGGCGCCGTCGTCAGCGTGGACCTGCCGGGCGGGGCGGTGAAGGTGCGCATCCCGCCGGGCGCCCAATCCGGGCGCCAGTTGCGGGTTCGCGGCAAGGGTATTCCCGCCGAGCCGCCGGGGGATCTGCTGCTCACGCTCGAGGTCGTACTGCCGTCCGCCGACACGCCGGCGGCGCGGCAATTCTATGAACGGATGGCGCAGGAACTGGCCTTCGATCCAAGACAAGGGAGCTGACCATGCACGAAGAAGATATCCTCAGTGGCACGCTCATGGAAGACTGCTGGCTCACCCTGGAGCAGTTGGCGGCGGCCTGCGCCGTCGAACCGGATTGGCTCGTCCAGCATCTGCAAGAGGGGCTCATCCCCCACGCCGAAAGCGTGGCCGGGGTGTGGCGCTTTTCCACTGCGGCCCTCGTCCACGCCCGGCGCATGCGGGCCTTCGAGCGGGATTTCGATGCCGTGCCGGAACTGGCGGCGCTGATGGCCGATTTGCTGGAAGAGCTGGACACGCTGCGCGCCCGGGTGCGTGCGCTGGGGGGCTGATGGCGATCGATCGCGCCGTGCTGGCGGAACACGCCAGTGTCAACCGGGCACAAACGCTGCTGCTGGTAGGTGCACTCTTCGCCATCGGCGGCCTCGCCGGCTATGTCCTGTTCGGCGCGCGCGGACTGTGGCTGGCGCTGGCTGCCACACTGCTGACCCTGGTGCTGGAACCCCTGGCGGCCGCGCCGCTCACCCTGGCGCTTTACCGGGCGCGCCCCATCCGGCCCGATGAGGCGCCCCAACTGTGGCGCACGCTCAAGGCGCTGGCCGCGCGCGCGGGGCTGCCCGCGGTGCCGCAGCCCTACTACGTGCCGAGCCCGGTGGTCAACGCCTTTGCCGTGGGCAACCTGCGGCAGTCGGCCATCGCGCTGACCGACGGCCTCTTGGCCCGCCTGAATCCGCGTGAGCTTGCCGCCGTGCTGGCCCACGAAACCGCGCACATCGCCAACGGCGACCTGCGTGTGATGAACCTCGCCGACTACGTGAGCCGGCTCACCGGCCTGTTCGCCCTGGTCGGGCAGGTCGGCCTCATCCTGACGCTGCCGGCCTGGCTCTTGGGGGAAAGCGAATTGCCCTGGCTGGGGCTGCTGCTGCTCTTTTTCTCGCCCCAGCTGGCCTTGCTGGTCCAACTGGGCCTGTCGCGGGTACGCGAATTCGACGCCGACCTCACTGCCGCGCGGCTCACCGGCGACCCCCAGGCGCTCGCCAGCGCGCTGGCCAAGATCGAACGGGTGACGCGCAACTGGCGCGCCTGGGTATTGCCGGGCTGGGGCAACCCGGAACCATCCTGGCTACGCACCCACCCCCATACGGAAGAACGTATCCGCCGCCTGCTGGCGCTGGACCTGTCACACCGGCCCACACTCTTGCACGCTGCTGACGTCTGGCCCGGCCCACGCCTGATGCAAACCTCGCCCCGCTGGTATCCCGGCGGCTTCTGGCGCTGATGGAGGAAGACCGAGCATGGAACAGAAAACCCGGTGGAATCTCACCTATTGGCTGACCGCCTTCGTCCTGCTGTTGACGCTGCAGGACTGGTGGCAGACCAGCCGCACGGTGGAGCCCGTGCCCTACAGCGAGTTCGAACAGGCATTGAAAGACGGGCGTGTGGCCGAGGTGCTGGTGGCGGACAAGATCCTCACCGGCAAGCTCAAGTCCCCCGACCCCAAAGGCAAAACGGTGATCGTGGCCACCCGGGTGGAGCCGGACCTGGCCGCGCGCTTGAGCGAATACCAGGTGCCTTATGCCCGGGTCATCGAAAGCACCTGGCTGCGCGACCTGCTTTCCTGGGTGTTGCCGGCGGTGGCCTTCTTCGCCGTGTGGTTCTTCCTGTTTCGCAAGTTCGCCGAAAAGCAGGGTATGGGCGGCTTCATGACCCTCGGCAAGAGCCGCGCCAAGGTCTATGTGGAGAAGAACACCGGTGTGACCTTTGCCGATGTGGCGGGGGTGGACGAGGCCAAGGCCGAACTCGTCGAGATCGTGGACTTCCTCAAGAACCCCCAGGACTATGGCCGCCTGGGCGCGCGCATCCCCAAGGGCGTGCTGCTGGTGGGGCCGCCGGGCACCGGCAAGACGCTGCTGGCCAAGGCGGTGGCGGGCGAGGCCGGCGTGCCCTTCTTCTCCATCTCCGGCTCGGAATTCGTCGAGATGTTCGTCGGCGTGGGCGCGGCGCGCGTGCGCGACCTGTTCGAGCAGGCGCGCGCTCAGGCGCCGGCCATCATCTTCATCGACGAGCTCGATGCGCTGGGCCGCGCCCGCGGCGTGGGCGGGCCCATCGGCGGCCACGACGAGCGGGAGCAGACGCTCAACCAGCTGCTCACCGAGATGGACGGCTTCGACAGCTCGGTGGGGCTCATCATCCTGGCCGCCACCAACCGGCCGGAGATCCTGGACCCGGCGCTGCTGCGGGCCGGACGCTTCGACCGCCAGGTGCTGGTGGATCGGCCCGACAAGAAGGGCCGGCTGGACATCCTCAAGGTGCACGCGAAGAAAATCACCCTCGCGCCCGGTGTGGATCTGGACCAGGTGGCGGCGCTCACCACCGGCTTTTCCGGCGCGGATCTGGCCAATCTGGTCAACGAGGCGGCCCTGGCCGCCACCCGGCGCCACGCCCAGGCCGTGGAGCTCGTGGACTTCACCGTCGCCATCGAGCGCATCGTCGCCGGTCTGGAAAAGAAAAGCCGCGTGCTCAACCCCAAGGAGCGGGAAACCGTGGCCTACCACGAAATGGGCCATGCCCTGGTGGCCCTCTCCCTGCCCGGCACCGACCCGGTGCACAAGGTGTCCATCATCCCGCGCGGCATCGGCGCCCTGGGCTACACGCTGCAGCGGCCCACCGAAGACCGCTTCCTCATGACCCGCGCCGACCTGGAACACAAGATCGCCGTGCTCCTGGGCGGACGCGCGGCGGAGAAGCTGGTGTTCGGTGAGATCTCCACCGGCGCGGCCGACGATCTGGCCCGCGCCACCGACATCGCGCGCGACATGATCACCCGCTATGGCATGGACGAGGACCTGGGCTACATCGCTTTCGAGGCGCAGCGGCCGCGTTTTCTCGATGTGCCGGAACTCGCCCAGGGCGGCTGCCGGGTGGCCGAATCCACCCAGGCGCGCATCGACGCCGCCATCCGCGCCATCGTCATGGGCGTGTTCGAGCGCGCCACCGCCATCCTCGAGACCAACCGGGACGTGCTGGAACGCTGCGCCCAGGAACTCCTGCGCCGTGAAACCCTGGACGAGGCGGACATCCGCCGCCTGACGGCGGATCTGAAACCGGCCGCGCCCGCCCGATAGTTGCTGGTTGTAGCGCGGGTCATCGAGCGCGATCTCGGTGGTGACCGGATATTCCATGGCGAACTCGATCACATCCTCACGCAGCATGCCGTCGACGATGCGCCGCGCGCGGCCGGCACGGCCGGCCTTGCGAAAATAGGCCACATGTCGGGCGCCGCGTACCAGACGACTCGTAGGTATACGGCATCAACAACACTCCAGATGGGATACGACGGCATCGGCACTCAGGCCGACATGCAGCGGCGATGCCGTCTGCCAGCCCAGGTCGAACACCCCGGCGCGCCTCATGACATTGATCGTCGCAGGCCGCGGGTAAGCACAGGCTTTTGCACAGCCCGACACATGAACGACACGCAGCCCGGCCGATGACGGGGCTTGCAGCATGCCGCGTTGCGCAAGCCTCATCAGCCGGAACGCGAGCGCTCGCGTATCGACGCCGGCCTGCGGACAGAACGGGGCGCCGGCGCAGGCTTCCACCCGCCACCCGGCAGCCGCAACGGCGTCGATGTCCGGAGCATCCGGATCCTGGGGCGACGGAAGCTTGTCACCCACGCCTTCGAACAACACACGCCGCCACGGCGTGATGCGCAAGGCCGTGGCGCCGCACGCCAGGACGGCACGTGCCAGCCTTGCGGCCTCAACCTGGCCGAACGGCAGGCCACAGACGAAACCCAGCGGATGCGCGCCGGTGCGCAGTGTAGGCCCTGGCGCGCCGGGCAAGGCATCGCCGCGCGCCCATTCGGGCAGCGGCGCGTGGTGGTGTGCCATGCGTCCCGCCACCGAGCCTCCGCTATCGACAAACCAGCGGGCGAGCGTAATCAGGCCCTCCACTGCCTGGCCAGCGTCTACGTAGTGGCGAAATTCCCGTTCCACGTAGGCGGGCACCCGCTCCCCGTCCCAGTCGTCTTCCCGTGCCAGCCTGAGGTAGGTCTCCAGGTGCTGCTGGATGATCTGATAGAGGATGCTGTGCTCGGGACGGCGGCGGCAATACGGAACAGCTCGGCATCCCTGCGCGGCGACGGCCAGCCGTTGGTCGAGCCGGCTCGACGAGCGGGCATCGACATCGACACGATGCTTGGTTGTTCACGCCCGGGTGATCAACTACGTCCTACAGGTCGCCGTCGAACAGGGAGTCGGTTTGCTCAAGAAGCTGCTCGAGGCGCGCGACCGCGAACTGGCGCAAGCCGTCGCCGACTTCCCCGAACACCTGCGTTTCGGTGTCCCCACGCCAGCAGCGAAGGCCCTCGCGGCCGGTGGTGTCCGGCACCGCCGGGCTGCGGTCGTGCTCGGCCGAAGTCCCGAGCTTGTGACGCTGGTAGAGCGCCCAGCGGTGTTTTCCACGGCGCGAGATCCGCTTGATTATCGGGAGCGGTGGCTGCTTGCGATGAGGCGACTGGTGCTGGAGAACACGCTGGAGGATCTGCGAGATCCGAGTGTAAATGCGTGGCTCCCGATCCTCGTGAGCCAGCCAGAAGGCGAGTAACAGCTTCCAGAGCAGCCGGCCCATGGCCTGCATTCCCGCACGAACCGGTAGCCGAGGCCGCGCACCGTCTGAATCGACGAGTGGCCGTCGTCATCGGGTCCGAGCTTGTGCCGAATGCTGCTCAGGTGGACGTCGATTTGAATCGTTCAGGCGGCTGACATGAGCCGCCCTCAGACCAGCTCGCGCAACACCTCGGGATGGCGCTCGGCGACCTTGAACAGGGTGCGAGCCGCACCACTGGGGCGACGGCGACCCTGCTCCCATTCCTGCACGGTACGCACGGAGACGCCGAGCAGCTTGGCGAATTACGCCTGGGACAGGCCGGTCTTCCGGCGTGCGGTCATCGATGGCGAGTGCACGGCCGTCCCCTGTCCGGCCTTCATCTGGTGGATGGACGCGAGCAGTTTTTCACCCAGTTCTTCGCCGGTGATGGTGTCTTCAGTGGTCATAGATCAGTTCCTCGCGGATGGCTTTGAGCAGATGCGTCGGGATGTTGCCGCACTCGGCCTTGGCATGGATCACTCGCCATTCCGTTCACCTGGTCAGGCTCGGTGCGGATCGTCAGCTTCAAGCGATTGCCGGCAGGTCGACCTCGACCTGCAACCAGCCCCCTGGGCGGTTGCGGGCGCGAATACTACCACCATACGCCTCGATGGCCCGGCGAGCGATGGCCGGCCCAAGCCCGAAGCTTGGCGGTCTTGGCCCCCGCCTCGCTGCGGAAGGTGGTCGCCTGGCGCATCACCCGGCTGATGCGCCTGGGGCGTACCGTACCGGATCTGGACGCGGCCCTCCTGAGGGAGGCAGTGCCATCATTGCCGAATCCCCGCCTCATGCCGTTATTTAATCTCCACGGTCACTTTCCTGTGCCGGCCGCGGGCAGACTTGGGCAGCTCCACACGCAATACACTTTTTTATAAGTGGCCTGGGCCTTACCGGTTCGACTTCTTCCGGCAGGGGAATGGCCCGCTCAAAATGGCCGTAGGCGCATTCGGTCACGTGGTACTGCCCCTCGGTACTTTCGTGCTCGAATTGCTTTTCACCCCGAATGACCAGGTAGCCGTCCCGTATCTGTATGTAGTGTGGATATGATGTACCTCCTTCAATCAGTTTCTAAGGTTCTGAAAAAACAGTGTTCACGCCGTCGCTCCAGGCATGGCGTCAGCACCTTCCGTTTTGCATTCGGTTTGATTCCGGCGCAAACGCAACCCCAGCAGGATCAGGAACACACCCAGGAAGGTGGCATATCCGCCAATGACCCAACCCATCGCCAAAAGGGTCTCCGCCGGTCGTGTCAGCAGCAACCAGACAGCGAGGCCACTTAGCGCCATCGAGAACAGGCCGCTCAGCATGAGCCAGATCTCGCCGCGGATCTCCTTGCGCAGGCGCCAGGCCGTGAGCAGTTCGAAGCCACCCACCAGCGCCGCCCACACGGCGATGCTGGCCCACAAGAAGATCGCCAGCACCCAGGTCGCCACGAAGGGCACGATCAACACGACGACGCCGGTGATCACCCCGACGACGCCGCGAAAGGCGAACCAGCCCCAGCGCCTGCCGCGGCGGATCTTGCGCACCGCCGCGACCAGCGAAAAACCGCCATCGACCAGCGAAAAGCCGCCGTAGACCAGGGTCAGCGCCAGCAGCGCCTCGGCGGGCATCAGGAAGGCAAGCACGGCCAGCACCAGTGCCAGTACGCCGCGCAGCACGAAGGTCCACCAGTTCTTGCTCATCGAGCACAGGGTGTCACCGCCCTGCTTGATCGTTTGTGCTGCAGCCATCGAAGTCTCCCGTACGCTCATTTGCCGCCATCGCCCGTGGGCTTCTCGGCATCGTTATCAGCTTCAGACTTCTGTTCAACGCCTTTGTGATCGAACAGCGAACGGAAGCTGGCCGTTATCTCATCGAACAAGCCCTTGCCCGCTTTTCCGGACTTGACTTTCCCTTCCACCTCTTTGATCTGAGCGTAAATGTCCTTAAAATCCTTCTTCTTGCGGCCATAACCAAGCAGTTCCGCCATTTCGAGCTGTTTGCGCGCATCATCGAGCATGGCGCCCAGGCGTTTATCTTCCTCCGTGCTGCGATCGGACTTCTCCGCCAGGGTTTCGGCCTCTTTCAGCATGGCGCGGGCGCGCTCCACTGGCAGCGGGATGACCACGCTGTTGGACACCACCAGCGTACCCAGCACCGCTTGCAGCGCCGCCTTGGCCTCGTCGATCTTGCCCTCATCGATCAAGGGGGCAACAGCACTGATGGCTTGCGGATAACTGGCCAGCGGAATACTCGTGGTCTGGATCAGGATCTCGCTGGCCATGCCGGAGAGCAGGTGTCTCGCCTTTTGCACCTCGCCATGCTTCAGGGCGTGTTCGGCCTCATCGAGGAGGTCCTCGATGGTGTCCGTACCGGCAAAGACATCATGGACCACGGTTTGCACATCCACCGGCGCGAAGGCCAGCTCAGGTTGTCGGGCGAGTATCAGCTCCAGCTTGCCGGTGACCTGGGCCAGGGCATCCAGTGCCCTGGTCGTGTCCTTTTCGTCCAACGCCGCCAGGGCGTTCTTGGTCTCGGCCAGGGCCGTGACCGCTTCTTCCATTGTCTGTTTGCGTTTCTCAACGACCTTTCCCTCGACCACCTGGTCCACAGTGGGCTGCACCGCCTCGGTCATGGCGGATTTTGGCTCGGCAATGGCGACTTTGCTCGCGTTATCGCCGGCTTGCTCCGAGGTGCCTTGGGTTTTCTTTTCATCACTCATTTCAGCTTACTCCCGAATATCGCCTGGGGGGGATGGGCGCCGGTACGGTGTGCCGCCGGCGCCCACCAGTTCTGTCTGAGCTTCAGATCAGTTCCGACAGCTGCTGCTTGATCTTGTCGAACCAGCCCTTGCCGCCCTTGCCGCCGGCGGTCTTCTGTTCGATCTCATCGATCTGCTCGTACATCGGCTTGAACGACTTCTTGGTGCCGTAGCCCAACAGTTCGGCCATCTTCAGCTGATTCCTGGCCTCGGCCAGCTGGCTGGCCAGGGTCTCGTTGTCCTTGACCGTGCGCTCCTTGTTCTCCGCCAGCGCCTCGGCGTTTTTCAGCAGCACTTCGGCCCGCAGGAAAGGCAGCGGAATCACGTCGTCCGTGGTCACTACGAGGGTGTTCAACGCGGCCTGCAGGGCCGCTTTCGCCTCATCGATCTTGCCCTCGTCGATCAGCGGCGTGACAGCCTTGATCGCGCCCGGGTAGGTGGTCAACGGGATGCTGGTGGTGCGGAACACGATCTCGCTCGCCAGGCTGGCAACCAACGGCCGCGCCTTTTGAACCTCACCGTCTTCCAGGTAGTTTTCCGCATCGTGAATCATCGCCTTGACGGTATCCAGGTTCGCCAGCAGGTCGTAGGTGACGACCTCGACGTCCACCGGCGCCAACGCCAGATCCTGGGCACGCGCCAGAACCAACTCCAGCTTGCCGGTGGCCTGTTCCAGCGCGGCCAGGGCCTCGTCGGTTTTCTCTTCATCGAGCAGTTTCAGGGCCTTCTTGGTCTCGTTCACCGCGGCCATCGCGTCGGCGGTGATCTTCTTGCGCTTCTCCGCGGCCTGATTCGTTGCCTTCGCATCCACCTGCGGCTGGACCGACTCGGTCGCTTCGGTCTGTGCCTGGGCCTCGGCCGGAAGTGCCGTGTCTTCGGCAAAGGCCGGCACCGAGGCGAACAGGCCCAGGCTCAGCAGGGCGGCGGTAAGGGTCTTCAGTTTCATGGTCTTCATCGTCTGTCTCCTATTGAGGTTTACTGGTTTACATTCGTCATTCACAGGTTTGACTGTGCCATCAGTCCTCTATTTCGCCGACGGGCTTTGGCAGGCCGGCCAGCTTGAGGGATAGGAAATCCAAGCCGCCTTGAGGGGTTCAGGCCGGTGCTGAGACAGGACGGTAGTGAATGCGGGGTGTGAGGTCAAGGCCCGGAAACATGGCGGACCGCCCCCTCGCGACAATGGCGGAGCGACCTCGCGCGACGCCCGTAGCAGGCCGCAGCGGCGCGCTGGAGCGGGCGCGGGTCATGCCGGCCGGCGGCAAAACGAGGGGTTTCAGCACCGCTTCCCGCAGGAGATGGCGACTACCAGGTGACACGCTGATCGAATTCGACTTCGGGTTCGGGCTGAGCGGCCAGGTTCCAGTCCGGCGCCGGCTCGGGCGCCTCGTCCCAGGCGGGCGGTCCGCGGGCAGGCGAGATCGGGGGTGGCCGGGGCGGCTCACCGATGTGGGTGAGGATCTGCTTGACGGGTGCGGCCTCGGTGATGAAGGCGACGATGCGCATGTTGGCGCCGCAGCAGGGACAGACCAGCGGCAGCGACTCGAACAGTCGCGCCGGCAGCATCGCCCACAGGTAACGTGCTGGGGAGGCGGATGCCGGCTCCTCGTCGGTCGCCGAGACGGTCTTCGCGGGTGCCTGCGGGCTGGGCGCCTCCTCGCGCCCGTAAGCGGTGACGGCCGCGCGCAACGGCGAGTTGGGCGCGAGCACCCCGTGGTAGCGGTGGCGGTGCCGCCGTGGTGGCGGAATCAACCCCGCCGGCGCATCGATCAGCTCCAGCGGGCTGAGCACCAGGGTCGTGCGCCCATCGCGTCGCGGCTTGGGCAGGTAGTAGACGAGCTGGTGCGGGTTGATCTGCTCGAGGCGTTCCAGCGCGAAGGGCGGGCGGGCACAGTAGCGCAGCAGTCGCTCCAGCCCGGCGCGATCCTGGCCGGCAAGGAGAAGGCGCACCTGCTCCCGCTGCCGGCCTATCTCCCGCCGGTGAGCGAGATCCACTACCGGGTGGTGGACTGTTACGGCTTCGTGCACCTGGACACCAACCGCTACTCGGTCCCGGAGCGCTGGGTCGGGAAGAAAGTGGCCGTGCACAAGCGCCCGGAGCAGGTCTTGGTCTATGCCGATCGCCAACAGATCGCTGCGCATCCGCGCCTGATCGGCCAGCGCCAGGGCGAGCAGCGCGCGGCGGGGCATCATCCGCGCCTGGAGCGGCGCCGCGCCGCCGGCCCCGCCCCCCAGGAGCAGGCCTCACCGGCCGTGATCCGCGTCTTGATGCCTACGTGGCGGCATTGAAGAGGCGTGCCCCGGGCCGCAGCGTCGGCAAGCTGCGCCGGCTCCTGGAGCTCAAACGCACCATCCCGCCGAGCCGTTCCTGGCCGCCATCGAGCAGGCCCTGCACTACGGCCTGTTCGATTTGGCCCGCTTGGAGCGCCTCATCCTCGAGCGCGTGGCCGGCGACTTCTTCGACCTCGAAGAGGACAGCTGATGCACGAGGCATTCCTCGAGTAGCTCCAAATCCCCGCAGAGGAGATCCGCCGGATTCGGCCGGCTGATCGGCCTGGCGGTCGACGTCACCGCCGACCGCCGCCCAGGATGATACCGCTCCCATGACCGCCACCCCCTGGACCATCGGACAGCTCGCCCGGCGCTTCGGGCTCGCGCGCGGCACGCTGCTCTATTACGACAGCATCGGCTTACTGACGCCCAGTGGGCGCACCCGAGGCAACTACCGGCTCTACAAAACGGCGGATGTCGAGCGCTTGGCCAAGATCCGCCACTACCGCTCGGCCGGGCTATCGCTGGAGGCCATCCGGCGCGTATTGAGTCAGGGAGGCGAGGGGCTTCACGCGGCTCTGGAGCAGCGGTTGTTTGCCATCAACCGGGACATCGAGAGGCTAATCAACGCACCGCCTTGACGGAGCCGATTGCCTCCAAGCGAGCCTAGCCGAGCAGTATTTGCAGCAGTTTATAGGCCGTCATCACCACGATCAGCACACCAAACAATTGCTTCAATCGCTTGCCGGAAACGAATCGGCTGGTCAGCCTCGCTCCGATAAACGCCCCCGCCGCGCCCACGACGATCAAGACGCCGCCGAGCTGCCAGTCGATCTGCATGGTGGACAGATGGGGGATCAACGCCGAGAACGACGGCGGGGTGACGGCCACGGCATTGATGGCCGCCGCGCGCTTGGCCTCATAACCCACCAGGATCAGCGCCGGCATGAGCAGGAAGCCCGGCCCCACGCCCAAGAGACCCGCCAGGATCGAGATCGGAACCGCAAGCAACAGCGCCAACTGCAAATTCGGCGCGTCGGGTTCCTTTGTCGCATCCTGCGGTTTCTCTTTCTGGAACATCCGCCAAGCGAGATAGGTGACGGCGAGCAGATAGATGCCCCAGAGCCAGGTCTGGTCGGTGTATTGGGCGAGCCACGCACCGAAGGGAGCGACAATGGTCGTCACCCCGGCGAGCATCAGGGCTTCGCGCCAGGCGACAAGTCCGCTACGGGCAAAGCCGAAGACGGCAAACAGCGCGGTCACGCCATTCAGAATCAGGCTCAGAGGCTGGACCTGATGGACCAGATCGGTCATGAAAAAACCGAGGAAAGGGACCGCCGCGAAGGCGACCCCGAGTCCAAGCATCCCCGATGCCACCGAGAGCATGAAGAGTCCAGTCACGATCAGGATTGTCAGGTGATACATCTCGTCTCCAATGAAACACAGTGGTCGTTCGCGGTGTCGGCGACAGGGCGCGCGATCGTCCGGACGCCGGGTTTAGCGAGGCAGGCCGATCGGCGTCGCTTACCGCTTCGCGGGGACCAGCAACACCGCTGCGGGCGAGTGACGGGCGACGTTGTGACTGACGCTGCCGAGGAAAATTTCCTCGATGAAGCCCCGCCCCTGGCTTCCCATCACCACCAGCCGCGCGCCCTGTTCGCGGATGACGCGCAGAATCTCGGTGACCGGTGCACCGTAAGCGATCTCGATGCCGATCTCCGCCGCGCGTAGGGTCCGGCGCAGACGCGCCTGACTGACCGGCGGCATCCGCTTCACGCATCGTTCACTGCATCAACTGGTCCAGTCCATCGCTCCCGACCGGCGGCTCGGACAGCCAGGGAACCAGCGCACAACGCTGGCTGAGCTGGTCGGCGACCTGTCGAATGAAAGGCGCCTCACTCACCCCGCGCTGACGCAGCAGCGGATGCCGGGTGCCGGAAGCGAGCAGGCTTTGGTTGATGACCCAGCCGAAGGGCTCGATTCCGGCGCGGCGCAGATCCGCTTGCAGGCGCTCGGCCTCATGCACCGGCGTGGCCTCGGGCAGGGCGACGACCAGCACCCGGGTGAACGCGGGATCGCGCAGACGCGGCAGCAACTGGCGCACCGCCTCGGGCATATCGCCCTGGGTGCGCGAGACCTCGCGATGGTAAGCCTCGGCGGCATCCAGCAGCAGAATCGTATGGCCGGTCGGCGCGGTATCGAGCACTACGAAGGCATCCTGACCGCCATCCACCGCACGGGCGAAGGCACGGAAGACCGCGATCTCTTCGGTGCAGGGCGAACGCAGATCCTCCTCCAGCATGGCCCGCCCGTTGGGATCCAGGTTAGCGGCGGCCTTCGCCAGCACCTCGGCCCGATAAGCGGCGACCTCGGCGGCCGGGTCGATGCGGCTGACGGTCAGATTGGCGACCGACTCGCCGATGGCCTCGGCGACATGGGCGGCGGGATCGGTGGTCGAGAGCCGCACCGGATGACCGCGCCGGGCGAGCGCCACCGCGATGGCCGCCGCCAGCGTGGTCTTGCCGACCCCGCCCTTGCCCATGGTCAGAATCACGCCGCGTCCGGCCTGTGCCAGTTCCTCCACCAGACCTGACAGCTTCCCCGGCAGAATGCAGTCGCTGTCCGGCTCATCGCCCGGCGCCTGGATCAGCGCCGGATTCGCCATCTGGCGCAGGGCGTCGAGTCCCAGGGTGCCCAACGGCAACAACGGCGTGACCGTCGTCGGCAGTGCGGCGAGTCCGGCCGGCATTGCCGCCAGCGCCTCGGCACCACGCCGCATCATGGCCCCGGCAATGGTGTCATCCGTTTCTGCGACAGCCAGCACACCATTGAGCGCCAGATGCAGATGGCTGACGCCGAGATCCGCCAGTTCCGCGCGGGTGCGCTCGGCCTCCCGGAGCGCGGCGGTTTCCGGGCGACTGACCAGGACCACCGTGGTCCGTGCCGGATCGGCGAGCTGGGCGACCGTCGCGGCATAGAGCGCCTGTTGTTTTTCCAGCCCGGCCAGCGGGCCGAGACAGGAGGCACCGCCGGTGCTGGAGTCGATGAACTCGCTCCAGGCCGAGGGCAGGGTCAGGAGACGCAGGGTGTGACCGGTCGGCGCGGTGTCGAAGATGACATGCTCGAACTGTGTTGTCGCGGCGGGATCGCCCAGCAGTTTGGAGAATTCGTCGAAGGCGGCGATCTCCATGGTGCAGGCGCCCGAAAACTGCTCTTCCATGCTGAGGATGGCGGCGGCGGGCAGGAGGCCGCGATAGGGTGCGACCATCCGCTCGCGATAATCGTGCGCCGCCGCTTCGGGATCGATGTTGAGCGCGAAGAGTCCCGGCGCGCCGGGGATGGGCGTCGGCGTCTGGCCCAGCGTGACGCCGAGCACCTCATCCAGATTGGAGGCCGGATCGGTGCTGACGATCAGCACCTGCTTCCCGGTTTCGGCGAGTGCCAGACCGGTCGCACAGGAAAGCGAGGTCTTGCCGACCCCGCCCTTGCCGGTGAAGAAGAGATGACGGGTGTGGCTGTCCGGGATCGCCATCAGCAGCACCCGCTGCCGGGCTTGCAGCAGCCGGAATTAGTCTGGACGCGGAAGGGGTTCGCGCTTGCTGGCGGAGCGGACGGAATCAAGTCCAGCTTTTCGATCAACTGGTCGCGCGACAGATAGGCACCCGTGGCGACGATCTGCCCATCGATCAGGGTCAG
Organism: Allochromatium tepidum; assembly: GCF_018409545.1. Taxonomy (GTDB): domain Bacteria; phylum Pseudomonadota; class Gammaproteobacteria; order Chromatiales; family Chromatiaceae; genus Thermochromatium; species Thermochromatium tepidum_A. Next base: position 1,177,256 of record NZ_AP024563.1, read on the forward strand.
CGGCAGGCGCTCCATGCCGGCTTCCAGTTCCTTGAGCACCGCCGGATTGGCGGCGAACGCCTGGGGCTGCTGCGACAGGTTATAGCGGTTGACCGTGACGCCCTGTTCGGCCAGCCACAGCAGATCGGCATTGCACTGCACCAGCACCGGATCGACCTCGACGCCGCAGACGCCGGTGGAACAGCACATGGCCGGGTCGAAAATTTCGAGTTTTTTCATGCGAATATCTCATTAAACCACGCCCAGCACGGCATGCGATGTTTTTGGATCGGGTCGGCCCGGCAGACTCAAGGAATGTCGGAGCCGATGCGGTTTAAGATATTAAACTGCGTCCCCACTGATGTCGGTTCAGTTTTCAGGCAGGCGAACCCCTGCCTCGTACCAGCGCTTGGTCCGGTTGACCACCCACACCACCAGCAGCATCACCGGCACCTCGATCAACACCCCGACCACGGTCGCCAGCGCCGCGCCGGACTGGAAGCCGAACAGCGCGATCGCTGCCGCCACCGCGAGCTCGAAGAAGTTCGAGGCGCCGATCAGCGCCGAGGGACAGGCGACACTGTGCTTCTCGCCGACCAGACGATTGAGCCAGTAGGCCAGCGCCGAGTTGAAGAACACCTGGATCAGGATCGGCACCGCCAGCAGGGCGATGATCAGCGGCTGCTTGAGGATCTGTTCGCCCTGGAAGGCGAACAGCAGCACCAGGGTCAGCAGCAGAGCGACGATGGAGGCATGACCCAGAGTCGCCAGGGTGGCGTCGAACTTCGCCTCACCCGACTTGAGCAGAAAATAGCGCCAGAGCTGCGCGATGCCGACCGGGATCAGGATATAGAGGACGACTGAGGTCAGCAGTGTATCCCAGGGCACCACGATGGCCGAGAGTCCCAGCAGCAGCCCCACGATCGGCGCGAAGGCGACGATCATGATGGTGTCGTTGAGCGCCACCTGGGTGAGCGTGAAATAGGGATCGCCCCCGGTCAGCCGGCTCCAGACGAAGACCATGGCGGTGCAGGGCGCGGCGGCGAGCAGGATCAGCCCGGCGACATAGGAATCGAGCTGCTCGGCCGGCAGCCAGTCGGCAAAGAGGCCGCGAATAAAAAGCCAGGCCAGCAGCGCCATCGAGAAGGGCTTGACCGCCCAGTTGATGAAGAGGGTCACGCCGATGCCTTTCCAATGGGACCGCACCTGACCCAGGGCGCCGAAATCGATCTTCATCAGCATCGGGATGATCATCACCCAGATCAGCACGCCCACCGGCAGATTGACCTGTGCCACCTCCAGCCGGCCCAGGAACCGGAAGGGTGCGGGGATGAACTGGCCGAGCCCGATGCCGACGACGATACAGAGCGCGACCCAGAGGGTCAGCCAGCGCTCGAAGACGCTCATGGGCGCACCGGTGGCCTGTTTGGCGGTGACTTCACATTGCGCACTCATAGATGTTGACCTGTGAATGAAACTGAGGGGCCATGACGACAGGCGGCTTGTCGGCCGTTGATCCGGATGGGTGGACAGGGTACGTCGCCATAGGAGCAGAAGACGCAGCAGTCACCCGGTTTGGGGCGCAGTAGGGTGCCGCAGCCCAGACACTCGTAGTACCACTGACAGGCATCCGTGGGCATGATCTCCTCGCACCGATGTCCGCAGTGGGGGCAGGTCAGGGTCGAGGTCAGGATCGGTTCCGGCATGACTCAGATCTCCAGGGCTTCACGGACGGCTGGGATCAGGCGTGCGCGGATGTCGTCGCGCACCGCGATGAAGGATGCCGGCGGCTCGCCGTGCGGGTCGTGAAAGGGGAGATGGATCTGCTTGACCGGACGCGGGAAGACCGGACAGCTTTCCTTGGCGTTATCGCAGACGGTCACCACCAGATCGATGGGTTCATCAAGCACCGCGTCGATGTCCTTGGGGTGTAGGCCATCGGTCGGCAGGCCGAGGGCTTGCAGCGCCGCGATGGCGCCATCCGCGACCTTGGGCTGAGGGCGGGTGCCCGCCGACAGGGCGCGTACCTGACCGGCCAGATCATGGTTGAGCAGGACTTCGGCCATCTGCGAGCGGCAAGAATTGCCGGTGCAGAGGACCAGGACGGTTTTAGTGGCTGGGCTCATGAAACGATCCTCGTGGCAAGGCGATAGGTGTGCAGAAGACGCGGTGTCGATCAGGAATCAGGCGTCGCCAGCCTCACAGACAGAGGGCTTGGGGGCCAGCGGCTCGCTGCCCATCCCATCGCGCATGTGCATCAGGATGCGCAGCGCCCAGGCCGGCAGTTGCGGATGGAGGCGATAGCGCATCCAGGTGCCGTCGCGCCGTGCTAGGACCAGATTCGCCCCGCGCAGCACGGCCAGATGACGCGAGACCTTGGGTTGCGGCGCATCGAGCGTGCTGTGCAGATCGCAAACGCACAGCTCGTCGGCCTCCAGCAGCATGGCCAGGATGCGGCGGCGAATGGGGTCGGCGAGGGCGTCGAAGAAGGCTTGAGGATCGTTCATGCTGGTGGACGCTCTGCATCGTGGGACGTTTTAAGTTGATGGGGTGATTAGTAAAACATGCGTTTTTTGACATGTAAAGTCATTATAATAATTTACGATTTAAACTCAAACATGCGTATAGGCATATATTTTATGGCTACATTGAACACGGCGCTGATTGAAGAGGTCGATGCTGACGCCCTGGACTTGCCGGAAACCTTGATGTCCGCTGGTTTGCCCGCCTAGGATTTGGATGAACCGGGTCGGCGGTTTTTCCGTTTCTGTGACGTAGCGGGATCCTTGATCGGTTTCATCGGGTGGGAGTGCGCAGGATCGACTGCACTGCTGCGCTCGCTGGTCGTGCTGCCGGCTAAACGCGGCCAAGGCTGGAGCCGGAGGATGACAACGTGGGCGCTGCAACACCTGGCTGAAGCCGGCATGACCGATGCATATCCGTTGACTTCAACCAGCGAACCCCATTGCCCGGAAATTCGGTTTCTCCAGCATCGATCATCGTCAGGCTCCATTGGAAATCCAAGCCGGTCGACAGTTCGCGTCCATCTGCCCCGTCAACGCCATCCTGATGCACCGACGCTTGCCCTGAATCTCGCCGTACCCGTCGGCACGATAACCAAGTGCCTCCTCGGTGACCGAGACAGCGCCGGCCATGCAGCCGGTGTAGAGCGCCAGATCCGCCCGGATCGTCTCGGGCAGTTCCGCCGAGGCGACCACATCCGAGATCGCCAGCCGCCCGCCCGGCCTCAGCACTCGATAGGCTTCGGCGAAGACCTGCGGCTTGTCGGGTGAGAGGTTAATGACACAGTTGGAGAGAATACGGCCAGCACCTCGGCGGCGCTGTAGCCGAGCGCTTGCGAGAGACTGTTGAGATCGACGGCGGGTGCGTCGCCGCAGGCCGAGCCCGCGCAACAGCCGGATGGCGTGCTCTCCGCTATTTGCCCGTAACGCTCGCGCACGGCTGCGCGGAGGCTGTCTTTGTTTCGCTCGTTCATGATCCTGTCCTCGTTCGGAGTGGGCTCAGGCATTCAGAACCAGATAACCGCCCACCAGCGCCACCAGCGCCCCGCCCACACGGCGCGTCCAGGCCGAGAGATCCGCGATCCCTCGGCGCTTGGCGAAGGCCTCGACGAAACCGATGGAGGTACCGGCCAGTAGGATCAAGAGACAGTGGCCGATGGCGTAGACGAACAACAGCGCCGCGCCGTGCAGCACCGCGCCCTGGGTGGCGACGAAGGACAGGATCACGACCAGCACCGGCGTGGCGCAGGGCGAGGAGACCGCGCCGAAGAAGAGCCCGAGCAGAAAGGCGCCGATCAGCCCGCTTTGTTTGGGTCGGTACTGGGGCGCGACCGGAAAAGGGATGGTGTACAACCCCATCATCTGCCCGCCCATGATCAGCGCCAGCGCGCCCACCGCCAGATACCAGCCGCCGCCGAGCGTTCCGAACAGGGTGCCGAACAACCCGGCCGCCAGCCCGAGCGCGGTGAAGGTCAGCGACAGCCCGACGACGAAGCTCAGCGAATAGAGAAACGCCTTGCGCCGGTCTCCGTCCGCATAGCCGCCGACGAAGCCGACCACCAGCGGGATGGTGGTCAGCACGCAGGGCGAGGCCGAGGAGACGACCCCGGCGAGGAAGATCAGCCCGAAGGCCGGCAGCGGATAGACGATCAGGATCTGATCGAGGTTCTCGAAGCCGCTCATTCCACCCCCAGGGCGGCCAGCTCGGCGACCAGCGCCGCCTCGTCCATGAAGCCGATATGGCGCTTGACTTCGCGGCCCTGGGCATCGAAGAAGATCTGGGTCGGATACATCCGGATGCGCCAGGTCTTGATCGCCTGCTCATCCTCATGCAGATCGATGAAGAGCACCTGGGCACGCTCGCGATAGGTCTCGGCGAGTCCGGCCAGGATCGGCGCCATCCGCTTGCAGGGAATACAGGCGCGTGCGCCCAGATCGAGAATCGTCGGTCGACCGGAATTCAGGGCCTGCTCGACCGTCTCGGGGCTGGCCGAAGGCAGCTCGGCGGCAGAGGCGACGGGCGCGGCGAGCAGCAGGCAGGCGGAGAGCAGACCGATTCGCGCCAGGCGCGGTAAGAGCGTGGTGTGTGTCATGGTTAGTGAACGGGGTTCATTGAATGGATGACGGGTGGGGCCGGACACGCGGATCAGGCCGAGGGCGCGAACCAGCGCTCGATTTTTTTGCGATCCGGCACCCCGCCGGCGTGCACCACCTCCTCGTCGATCACCACGCCGGGTGTGGCCATGAGGCGATACTGCATGATGTCCTGGACCTGATCGACCTTCTCCAGTTCGATCTCGACGCCCTGGGCGCGGGCGACCTCCTCGACCAGCTTCAGGGTGGTCTGGCAGTTGCGGCAGCCTGTGCCGAGGATCTTGACGTGTTTCATGCGTGTGACTCCGTTGCGGTTAGAGAACGAGATTGAAGACATAACCGACCAGCAGAATGCCGGTGGCGACCACGGCGACGAAGGTCGCGATCAGCGGCCATTTGAGCACCTTGCGCAGGATCAGTATCTCGGGGGCCGAGAGCGCGATGACGCTCATCATGAAGGCCAGGGTGGTGCCGAGCGCCGCACCCTTGCCGATCAGCGCCTCGACGATGGGGATGATGCCGGCGGCATTGGTGTACATGGGCACCCCGAGCACCACCGCCGCCGGAACCGCCCACCAGACATCACGGCCCATGAAGGCGGCCATGAAATCCTCGGGTACATAGCCGTGGATCAGCGCGCCGAGTCCGATGCCGATCAGGACATAGGGCCAGACCCGCCCGACGATCTCGCGGACATGTCTGAGGCCGGCGTGCAGACGCTCCGGCCAGGTGAGGTCATCGCCGGACGGCGCCGCCGTCTCGCCCGCATGAATGGCGCGCACCCAGTCCTCCAGATGGCGCTCCATCCTGAGCTGACCGATGATCAGTCCGGCGACGATGGCGACCGCGAGTCCCAGCCCCAGATAGAGCAGCGCGACCTTCCAGCCGAACAGGCCCAGCAGCAGCGCCAGCGCCACCTCGTTGATCATGGGCGCGGCGATCAGGAAGGAGAAGGTGATGCCGAGCGGCACCCCGGCGGAGACAAAGCCGATGAAGAGCGGCACTGCCGAGCAGGAGCAGAAGGGTGTGACGATGCCAAGGCCGGCAGCCATGGCATTACCCACCCCGAGCCGCCGTCCGGCGAGCAGGGCGCGGGTGCGCTCCGGGGCGAAGAAGGTCTGAATCACGCCCATGAGAAAGACGATGCCGGTCAGCAGAAGCAGCACCTTGGGCGTGTCGTAGAGGAAGAAATGCAGCGCCTCGCCGAGATGGGTCGCGCGGGTCAGACCGAACAGGCCGATCGCCAGATCGGCGAGTTCGGTGAGATGGCTGTAGGCCAGCACCCAGAGCGCGGCGGCGATGGGCAGGCCGACGAGCCGGAGGGCGAGGCGTTGGGATTCAGTCGTGACGGTTGGATTCATCGTGTCTATCGCATCGGTCCGAATGACACTGAAGACGAGCCAACCCCAAAAAGGATGCACCAGGCTCCGTCGGAGCGAGACATCGCTCGCTCCAAATGTGCCGTCAGCGTAGCAGCAATGTCGGAATCCGTGCCGAGCGCAGCAGATCCGAGGTCTTGCTGCCGAAGAGCAGGGTGCGGAGCGGCGAGTGGCTGTAAGCGCCCATGATCAGCAGATCGATCTCCTGCTCACGCACCGCACCGGCGATGACCCGCTCGGCATCGCCCGGCGCCGGCGCCGCCGAGGCCTCGAAGCCGGCCTTCTACAGCGTGGTCTTGGCCCGGTCCAGTTGCTTGCCGCCATCTCTGGTCGCCTTGCCCGACATCAGCACATGCACCGGCAATCCCTGGAACAGCGGACTCCTGGCCACCAGCTCGACGCCACGCCGCGCCATGCCGCCGCCGTCGAAGGCGATCAGCACCCGGCGCGGTTCCCGGAACTGCTCGGTGACGGCCAGGATCGGCTTCTTGAGCGCTCGCACCACACGCTCGACATTGCGCCCGAGATCGCGCTGAGCAGGAACACCGGCAGACTGTCGGGCAACTGGCCCATGTCGCCGACGGTGCGCACGTCCAGTCCCAGATACAGGGTCACGCCGGTCAGCACCAGGATGGTCACCAGCGGCGAGGGGACGACCTTGGTCAGGTGACGGTGGCAATCGCGAAGGAGGCATAGAGTCCGACCTTGGGATCGACTCCGGCGATGATCGAAAACGCGATCGCCTCGGGGATCAACGCCAGCGCGACCACCAGGCCGGCGAGCAGATCGTTGCGGATGTTGGAGAAAGCGAATGATCGCCCTGACAGCAACCGTGATCAGGGCGAGCCGATGGATCTACACCACGCGCAATCCCGCTGTCCGGCGAGGATACTGAACCTTTCAGGTCGTTCCGATGCGGTCGAGTTCATGCTGGAGCTTGAGCCGGTCGAGCGAGGCGAAGGGCAGGGCGACAAAGATCTTAATGCGGTTCTCGATCTCGCGGAAGGCGGTGCGAAAGGCATTGAGCCGGGTCAGTTCGTCGCCCTCGACGGCGGCGGGATCCGCCGTTCCCCAATGGGCGATCACCGGTTGGCCGGGCCAGACCGGACACATCTCGCCTTTGGCCTTGTCACAGACGGTGATGACGAAATCCATCCGGGGGGCGTCCGGCTCGGCGAACTCCGCCCAATCCTTACTGCGCAGTCCGTCGGTCAGATAGTTGTTGCGTTGCAGCAGCTCCAGTGCCAGAGGATGCACCTCGCCCCTGGGGTGGCTGCCGGCGCTGAAGCCGCGAAAACGCCCCGCGCCCCAGCGCTCAATGATGCGCTCGGCGAGGATGCTGCGCGCCGAATTGCCGGTACAGAGAAAGAGAACATTGAAAGGCTTGTCGGTCATAATGCCAAGGTATGTCTGAAAATTGTCGTGTCGCGGAAGTTCAGAATATTGGCGGGGACTCAAGCTGGAGAACAAGTGAAGTTTTCATGACAGTCTCGGACGCACCACGATGGATGGGTTCCCAAAGTTCTGTACCGCAAGGTGTATCCAATCGTGGTGTTCGCATGTTCGAACAGGGCGCCCGTGAACCAGACCATGACTGTTCAGCCTTGTTTCTCCTCTCGCAACATCATGCCAAGCTCGTACTCCAGGTTGTAATGGCCGAAGACCTGATTGGCCTCTCGATGCAACTCATCGAACAGATCGGCGGGATCTTCCCCGGCGGCGATGCGTTCGTTGACCAGGGCTTCCAGGGCGTCTCTGAAGTTCGTTGCCATGTCGATTCTCCCAGGTACGATTGGTTATCGGCGCGAGCCGTGGAGCAGATCCGATCCGATGCGTCGCCACCTCGGCGACAACCTCAAGCCGCGTCTGCCGAAATCGAGTATAGAGCACCACCGCCCGCTAGAACGCGATCAGCGTGTCTCCCGGTAGCCGCCTTCCTCTGCCACAGAGGGTGCCGCCCCCTGATCTCACGCCTGCCCGCTGCGCCTCAAATCTCCTCCCAAACCCCGCCGAAGCGCGTTCCGACACCTTCGAGATGCCCGCACCGTTCTCGGTTGCGCCTTGACCGGCCCTCTGGCCCTCGCTCGCCTCTCGCCCTGACGCCGCCTTGGGCGTGCAGAGGCGCTTGAATTTCCTATCCGCGCGGCTTGACGGGAAACAAGATGCGAATCAATGGACACATGGATGGTCACTGGTGAAACGTAAAGCATGGAGATCAATCGCCGCCAGAACGCCCATGGCGATGCGGCCCGGTCGCTCGCCGATGCCGGTGACCTCGGCCAGATCGCCGCGCGGATCGACCTCGACGATCTTGGTGCCACGCGCCACCATGACCCGGTCATGCGTCAAGCCGCGCAGGCACCCGTTGAGCGGGGCGCGCAGCACGCTCGCACCGATATGGGCGACGACCTCTCCGCGCTCAACCGGAGCGCCGATGGCGCGATCAGTCTCAAAGAGACCAGCGACCGGAGCGTAAAGATAGCGATCATGGGCATTTCACGGCGCATCGCACAACACGGCTCCTAATCCCCGGCAGACAGCGCCAAGCGCTATGGTCCCAACCTGTCGCGCTCCGCTCGCATGCGCCTTGGAGAGGGTCGAATCACCGACGCCGCCTTGGGCGCGCAGAGGCGCTTGAATTTCCTATCCGTGCTTGAATTTCCTATCCGTTCAACCCGCACTCCGGTATGGCAGGCGACTCCGGGTCCATGGTCCGCGCACCTTGGTGAAGGGGTCTTCAAAGCATAGTCGCGCCTGGTGAACCCGACTTCTGAGCGACCGGATTTCAGAAGTCCTATGCACACCGGCGCGCCAAGCCAGCAAACTGATGCACTCGACTTCTGAAAATGACAGCCGAAATTGTCACTTATTCGAACGTATATGTGACAGGCAAACCATGTTGATCGGCTACATGCGGGTATCGAAGGCGGACGGTTCCCAGGCCACCGACTTGCAGGGCGATGCGCTGAATGCTGCTGGTGTCGATTCAGCCCATCTCTACGAGGATCAGGCGTCCGGCAAGCGCGAGGATCGCCCCGGCCTGGCGAGTTGCCTGAAAGCGTTGCGGTCAGGGGATACCTTGGTGGTGTGGAAACTGGATAGGCTCGGGCGCGATCTTCGGCATCTGATCAATACTGTCCACGACCTGACCGGACGCGGCATTGGCCTCAAGGTCCTGACCGGTCACGGCGCCGCCATCGATACCACGACCGCCGCCGGCAAGCTGGTCTTCGGCATCTTCGCCGCACTGGCCGAGTTCGAGCGCGAGCTGATCGCTGAGCGCACCGTAGCGGGCTTGGCCTCGGCACGGGCACGTGGTCGCAAAGGCGGTCGGCCGTTCAAGATGACCGCCGCCAAGCTGCGGCTGGCGATGGCGGCGATGGGGCAGCCGGAAACCAAGGTGGGTGATTGGTGCCAGGAGCTGGGCGTCACGCGCCAGACCCTTTACCGGCACCTCTCGCCCCAAGGGGAGCTACGCCCCGATGGCCAGAGACTGCTCGGTCGCCTTGGGTAGTGCCAGATCATTCCGTGGTGCTTGGGCTCCAGAATGCCTGCAGGACAGACGGGAGTGCCGCGAGACGTTTCACCAGCGCATCCAGTTCTTCGCCATCGACGGATGTGGCTGCCAAAGTCGCCTCGATCTCGACATCTTCCTCGCCGAAGGCGTGAATATCCAGGTCGCGGGTTGGATAGCTGCTGCGCTCCAGCTCTTCTTCGAGTTGTGCCATCACCAACTTCTGATGCGCGCGCTCGGCGATCACATAGACGGTGTTGGTGACCTCGACCGATTCCACGTCCAGCGGCTTACGGTTGATGGTGTTGACGATGGGGCGCAGCAGTGTGTTGGCCGCCAAGACGAACAAGGCTCCCAGTATCGCTTCGACGATCAGGTCGGCCCCTGCCGCCGCGCCGATAGCCGCCGACCCCCACAGTGTGGCGGCCGTATTCAGGCCACGTACATTGCCCTCTTCGCGCATGATCGCGCCGGCGCCCAGAAAGCCGATGCCGGTCACCACATAAGCCATGACATGCACCGCGCCCTCGTGACCGTGAAGCCGGTTGGCCATGTCCACAAATAGCGCTGCACCCACCGCGACCAGCACATTGGTGCGCAGGCCCGCCGTGCGCTGCCGGACCTGTCGCTCGAAACCGATCAGCCCGCCGAGCACAAAGGCGGCGGCGAGGCTGATCAGCGTATCGAGCAGGGAGGTCGGATTGAAGTTGTGAATCGCCTCCACGCTCTCCTCCCTATTGCCAGCCGTAACGGCGGAAGTAAATGCCCTTCATGGCCTGCGTCAGTCCCATATAGGCCAGCAGGATGAGCGGCAGGAACACGAAGTACAGCGGCGGCAGCGCTTGCAGCTTGAAGTAGTGCGCCAGCGGTCCCATCGGCAGGAAGATGCCGATGGCCATGATCACCGCCGTCATCACCAGCAGCGGCGTGGCGGCCCGGCTCTGGATGAACGGAATCTTCGGGGTGCGGATCATGTGCACGATCAAGGTTTGCGTGAGCAGGCCGACGATGAACCAGCCGGACTGGAACAGGGTCTGCTCCTCGGGCGTGTTGGCGCTGAACACGAACCACATCATGGCGTAGGTGGTGATGTCGAAGACCGAGCTGATCGGCCCGAAGAACACCATGAAGCGGCCGATGTCGCCAGGCTGCCAGCGCTGCGGCTGCTTCAGTAGCTCTTCATCCACGTTGTCGAACGGGATGGCGATCTGCGAGATGTCGTACAGCAAGTTCTGCACCAAAAGGTGCATCGGCAACATCGGCAGGAAGGGGATGAAGGCCGAAGCCACCAGCACCGAGAACACATTGCCGAAGTTGGAGCTGGCCGTCATCTTGATGTACTTGAGCATATTGGCAAAGGTGCGACGGCCCTCCAGCACTCCTTCCTCCAGGACCATCAGGCTCTTTTCCAGCAGGATGATGTCGGCGGCTTCCTTGGCGATGTCCACGGCGGTATCGACCGAGATGCCGATGTCGGCCGTGCGCAGCGCCGGCGCGTCGTTGATGCCGTCGCCCATGAAGCCGACCACATGGCCGTTGGCTTTCAAGAGCCGCACGATGCGCTCCTTGTGCGCGGGCGTGAGCTTGGCAAAGACGTTGTGGCTCTCCACCGCTTCGGCCAGCACCTTGTCGCTCATGCGCTCGATGTCGCTGCCCAGCAGCACGCCTTGCTGATCCAGCCCGACCTCGCGGCAAATCTTGGCCGTGACCAGTTCGTTGTCGCCGGTCAGCACCTTGACCGTCACACCATGCTCGGCCAGCGCCTTGATGGCCGGAGCGGTGGATTCCTTCGGTGGATCGAGGAAGGCCACGTAGCCGATCAAGGTCAGTTCCGACTCGTCTGCCACGCCATAGGTTTCCTTGCTTGGCGGTACCTCCTTGGCGGCGACGGCCACCACGCGCAGACCCTCTTCGTTCAACTCGGCGGTGACTTCGCGGATGCGGTTCAGCAGTTCCGGCGTCAGCGGCTCGATGGCGTCACCGTGGCGCACGTGCGTGCAGACGGCGAGGATTTCCTCGATCGCGCCCTTGGTGATCAACTCGTGGTGATCCTCGCGTTCGCTCACCACCACCGACATGCGGCGGCGGTTGAAGTCGAACGGAATCTCATCCACCTTGCGGAAGTTGCGGACTGGGTTCAGTTCCTGATGCACCTCCACATGCTCCAGCACCGCCACGTCCAGCAGATTTTTGAGCCCCGTCTGGTAGTAGCTGTTGAGGTAGGCCATCGCCAGCACCTCGTCGGACTCTTCCCCCCAGACATCGACATGCCGCGCCAGGAAAATCTTGTCCTGCGTGAGCGTGCCGGTCTTGTCGGTGCACAAAACGTCCATGGCGCCGAAATTCTGGATGGCGTCGAGCCGCTTGACGATGACCTTCCTGCGCGACAGGACGACCGCGCCCTTGGCCAGCGTCGAGGTCACGATCATCGGCAGCATTTCCGGCGTCAGACCGACGGCGATAGACAGTGCGAACAGCAGCGCCTCCATCCAATCGCCCTTGGTGAACCCGTTGATGAAGAGCACCAGCGGGGCCATCACGAACATGAAGCGGATCAGCAGCCAGCTCACCTTGTTGACGCCGGACTGGAAGGCCGTGGGCGCGCGGTCGGTGGCGGTGACACGGCTGGCCAGCGCGCCGAAGTAGGTGTGGTTGCCGGTGGCCAGCACCACGGCCGTGGCTGAGCCGGACACCACGTTGGTGCCCATGAACAGGATGTCGTCCAGTTCCAGCGGGTTGATCGCCTTGGCGTCGCGCTGGGTGGCGAACTTTTCCACCGGCATGGACTCGCCGGTCATGGCGGCCTGCGCGACGAACAGATCCTTGGCGGTGAGCACACGGCAGTCCGCCGGGATCATGTCCCCCGCCGACAGCACGATGACGTCGCCAGGCACGAGCTCTTTGATCGGCACCTCGACGCGCCGTGCGGCTTTGACGTGAATGTGCGCGCCGTAATACCGCTCGAAGATGGGCGCAGCATCCGCGGACGGATCACGGCGGATGACCGTGGCCGTGTTGCCGACCATGGCCTTGAGGGCATCCGCCGCCTTGTTGGCCTTGGCCTCCTGCCAGAAGCGCAGCAAGGTGGAGAGCACCACCATCGTGCCGATCACGACCGTCGCCTCCATATCGTCGGTGAGGTAGGAGATGGCGGCCAGCAGCGTCAACAGCAGATTGAAAGGATTGCGGTAGGACAGCCACAGGTGCAGCCACCACGGCAGCGGCTTCTCGTGGTCAACCTCGTTCAGACCGACACGGGCGCGGACAGCCTCGGCCTGGGCCTCGGACAAGCCATCGGCATGGCTGTCCAGTTGCTGCAGCAGGGCATCGGTCTCGGCCGTGGCAGCGCTGACCAGGGTCTGGGTGAGCGCCGGCGGCACTTCGCGGCTGACGCCGGTCTGGGCCAGGGTGTCCAGCAAGGCCAGGCGGCGGAAGTGCCGGGCCAGGTGCCGGGTGCGCAGGAAGCCTGCGAACAGCTCTTTCAGCAGTGTGAAGTTCATTCTTGTTCTCCTGGGCGGCCTGCCCGCTTCACACTGGTGAAAGTGTGCTCAGGCAGGCGGCCAATATTCAGGGTCGGGCATAGTTTATGAAGCCTATATGACGCAACCGTTACATCACGGCAGGAAGGGCACCGAGAGCAGGCGCAGGCGGATGGAAAACCAGCGCTCGCCGGTCCCGCCGCCGTTACGGTTGCCATAGGTCGCATCGAGCTGGACGCGATCCGGCGCCAGCCAATGACGTAAACCGAGTTGATGAAAAGGTTTGCCCTGGTCCTGGCCCAAGGTTTCGACGATGCGTGCGTCGTCGGCGATCATGGGCCCGGTATTGGCAGCCAGCAGCGCTGCGCAGAGCAGGGCTGGCCGGAGTGGCGGGTAGGCCGCACCAAAGCGGCCGGGGTGTCGAAAACGAGCAATGCGCACAGCGTTCTCCTCTCGGATTGAGGCGAAGCCCTGTCGCGTGCACGGCTTATCGCGAGGCACCGTTGCTGATGCACACGACAAGCCCGCCGGCCGATGGCGGCAAGCGATGTTCGGAGCCGATCACCATGGGGCGATCAGCCCATCAGTTGTCTGGGAGGGGAATCACGTGCAGCGGATGCTGCGACGCTATTGCCGCCTCTCGCATTCGGCGAGACAGCGGCAGAGGGACCTGCGCGTTATCTTGCCGAGGGGATGCCGGTCATTGAAACCGGCTGACTACTGTCACTCGAACAAGTGCCCACTTGGGAACTCCGCAATTGATGAAGCGCGTGATTATACGCATGCGATATTGGCTGAGCAACCACGCAAGGATGTGGCAAGCAGCCTCCAATTGCCATCGTGCAGCGCACTGCTGAAATTTGTGCAGTCGTCTTCTGAAAGTGACACCCATCTCTTCGCCTTCGTCGAAGGACTCGCCGCTGGCGCTATGCTGACCATGATCGCCGAGACCATGCTGCCCGAGGCCTACCTCAAGGGCGGCAACGTGGTCGGGCTATCGACACTCGCGGGCTTCCTCATCGCCATCTTCTCCAAGACCCTGGATTCGACGGACGCAGTGCGGCACGGGCAGGTCTCACCGCCGATGGAGCATGAGGTACCCGCGCTGAATCTTCAGTCAAATCAGGATCGCCACGACCGCCCCGGTCATGAGCGTCGCGAGCGTCCCGGCGAGGATGGATTTCAGTCCCAGGGCGACGATCTCGTCACGGCGCTCGGGGGCCATGGCGCCCAGTCCGCCGATCATGATCCCCAGACTGCCGAGATTGGCGAAGCCGCAGAGGGCGTAGGTCATGATGAGACGGCTGCGCTCGCTCAGTGTCTCGGTCGGCAGGCGCGCCAGTTCGAGATAGGCGACCAGCTCATTGAGCACGGTCTTGATGCCCATGAGCGCGCCGGCGGTCGGCGCTTCGTGCCAGGGGATGCCGATCAGCCAGACCACCGGGGCCATGATCCAGCCAAGCAGACGCTGCGCGGTCAGCGGCTCGCCAGCAATCATCGGCAGCAGCCCGAGCAACTGGTTGACCAGACTGACCAGGGCGACCATGACCACCAGCATGGCGAGGATGTTGAGCCAGAGCGGGATCGCCTCCAGGGTGCCGCGCGTGATGGCGTCCATGGCGCTGCGTGACGGGCTCTCGATCCGCACGGATGTCTCGTCTCTGGCCTCCTGCGTCTCCGGGATCAGGATCCCGGCGATCATCAGTGCCGCTGGCGCACTGATGAGCGAGGCGGTCAGGATATGGCCCATGGCGTCCGGCACCACCGGCCCGATGAGACTGGCATAGAGCACCATGACCGTGCCGGCGATGGTCGCCATGCCGCAGGTCATGAGTCCGAACAGCGCCGGGCGCGACATGCCGGCCAGATAGGGCCGGATCAGCAGCGGCGCCTCGGTCATGCCGACGAAGACATTGGCGGCGGCGCCCAGCCCCAGCGGTCCGCCCGTGCCCAGGGTGCGGCGCAGCAGCCAGGCGAATCCGCGCACCAGCAGCGGCAGGATGCGCCAGTGAAAGAGCAGGGCCGAGAGCGCGCTGATGACCAGGATCAGCGGCAGGGCGCGGAAGGCGAGCACGAAACTGTTGTGCGGATAGAGCGTCTCGAAGGGCGCGGCGGCCCCGCCGAGATAGCCGAAGACCAGCTCGGTGCCGGCCTGGGTGGCCTGCTGCACCGCCAGCAACCAGCCCGTTCAGGCTCAGAAAGACCGTCTTAACCGGCGGCAGTTTCAGCAGCGCCAGCGCCAGCAGAAACTGGAGCCCGAGTCCCGCGATCATGAGGCGCGGACGCACGGCGCGGCGGTTCTCGCTCAACAGCCAGGCGCTTGCGGTCAGTACGCCGAGTCCGAGTAAGGGTTGCAGGAGAGTTGTCATCATGGCTGCGCAGGAAATTGCCTGACCGTCCATCTCTGAGTTGAAGAAACCATCCGCTTGCTCGCGTTACCATCCGTCAGGGTCGCGCTGGACACTTTAGGCCGAATGCGTGCGATGACGCCAGATCGATTGGCGCGAACGGCCAGACAGCGGCATCGCCAACGATGAACAATTTCGGGCTATAGTTGCCCCACTCAGACGGCTCCCCGCCCTGCGCAGACCATACCGGGCTTCTCGTCGGCAGTTGGTGCGGCCGCATCCTTTATTCATCACTCATGCGGGACAGATCGATGTCAAAACAGATCATGGTCACACTCGACGGCAACGAAGCCGCCGCCTATGTCGCTCACCTGACCAATGAGGTCATCGCCATCTATCCCATCACGCCCTCCTCGAATATGGGCGAATGGGCGGATGAATGGTCTTCACAGGGGGTCAAAAATCTCTGGGGCACCGTCCCCGATGTGATCGAGATGCAGAGCGAGGCCGGTGCGGCGGGTGCCATTCATGGCGCGCTGCAGGGCGGATCCCTGGCGACCACCTTCACCGCCTCGCAGGGGCTGCTGCTGATGATCCCGAACATGTACAAGATCAGCGGATTCTCACCCACATCGGTGCGCCGCCGCGTCCACCCCCGATCTCGCCCGCACGCGGACCGCCCGCCTGGGCGAGGCGCCCGAGCCGATGCCGGACTGGAGCCTCCTCCAGCAGCCCGAGCCCGACGTCGAATTTGATCAGCGTGTCTCCCGGTAGCCGCCTTCCTCTGCCACAGAGGGTGCCGCCCCCTGATCTCACGCCTGCCCGCTGCGCCTCAAATCTCCTCCCAAACCCCGCTGAAGCGCGTTCCGACACCTCCGAGATGCCCGCACCGCTCTCGGTTGCGCCTTGACCGGCCCTCTGGCCCTCGCTCGCCTCTCGCCCTGACGCCGCCTTGGGCGTGCAGAGGCGCTTGAATTTCCTATCCGTAACTACCTTGACACCTGCCGCCTGGGGTCTCAGGACGCCGGCTTGATCTTCATCTCGGCGAAGCGCTCGGCGTACTCCTTCACCTTCTGCTTCATCACCTCGCGCAACGGGTGGGTGTTGTTGATCACCTGCAAGAGCCGCTCGCTGTCGAGCGCTGAACGCCCGTCGACGAAGGCTTGCTCGATGGCTTCCTTGACCACGGATTCGATGTCGGCCCCCGAATAGCCCTCGGTGGCCTGGGCCAGTCGGTCGAGCTGGATCTTGGCCGAAAGCTTGCCGCGCTTCTGGAGATGGACGCGGAAGATCTCGACGCGCTCCTCGCGGTCGGGGAAGTCGACGTAGAAGATCTCGTCGAAGCGGCCCTTGCGCAGCAGCTCGGGCGGCAAGGCCGAGATGTCGTTGGCGGTGGCGATGACGAACACCTGCTTGGTCTTGTCCTGCATCCAGGTCAGGAAGTAGCCGAACAGTCGGGTGGCGACCTCGGAGCCGGCGCCGCCGGCGCCGATGCCGACGAAGGCCTTTTCGACCTCGTCGACCCACAGCACGCAGGGGCTGACGGCTTCGGCGACCTGGATGGCGCGGCGCATGTTGCCTTCGCTTTCGCCGACGTACTTGCCCATCAGCGAGCCCATGTCGAGCTTGAGCAGCGGCAGCTTGAAGAGTGCGGCGGTGGCCTTGGCGGTCAGGGATTTGCCGCAGCCGGGCATGCCGACGATCATCACGCCCTTGGGCGGCTCGATGCCGAAGGCGCGCGCGGCGGGCCAGTCAGCCATGACCCTGGCCTTCTGGTTCAGCCAGTCCTTGAGCCGGCGGAGTCCGCCGATCCCCTCCAGGCGCTCGCTGACCGTGAGCATTTCGAGGGTGCCGCTCTTGCGGATGATCTGGGCTTTTTCGGTCAGTACGAGGTCGAGGTCTTCAAGTCCGATGTTGCCGTCGCGCTGGAAGCCGCGATTGATCAACTGGCCGATCTCATAGCGGGTCAAGCCCTGCAGGGCCGGCGCCATCGTCGCGATGGCGTCGGCGTCGGTGCTCAAGCCGTAGGCTTGTACGTAGTCGGTGACGAGTTGGCGGATGGTCGCTTCGTCGGGCAGCGGCATCTCGAACAGGGTGATGAACTTGTCCAGTTCGGGCGGCAGGAAAAGCTGCGAGGACAGCAGGAAGACCGTCACCGCCGCGTCGCTGTCGGCCAGTACGCGATTGACCAGGGCTTTGAGTCGGGCCACCGCCAGCGGTTGATCGCGCAGTCCGAGATGGGCGTCGCGGATGACGATGACATGGTCGTTGAGGGCGTCCCAGTCGAGCAGGGTGTCGAGCGCCGTGGCCAGATCGCACCAGTCGGTCTGGGGTCGCTTGGTGGCGAAATCGACCAGGCCGCGCGCCATGTTCCATTCCAGGATCTTGCGATCCTCGGCCAGCTCGCGGATCAGCGCATCGGCCTCGGCTTCCTCGTAGGTGAGCAGATAGAGAATCGGGTAATGGGATTCGACGTGGGCGCGGAGGCTGTCTTGGAGTGATTGGGTCATGGTGATTTATCTCAAAAAGATAATAATAAAAGCTTTTTGAATTACAGTTTAAAATTACTCATTTTGCGGACTAAGCGCATATAAATATACTCTTCATTGCCATCTTTCTTACTACAAAAACCACCAAATCTTCCACTATCGAAGCTGACTGCCGCTACAGCACGATCCGGATTGTCGGCGTCGGACGAAGACGCCCAAAAAAAAGCATCAATCGGTGAATTTGGGAATGCTATTGGATCAATAGTTGGCTTAAGATAATCGCCTTGACAATCTTCCCCCGTATCATTCCACATCTTAGGCTGACAGCTAGAGCAATATACAAGGGTTTTCAGCTCATCAATGGAAGGTAGCCGCCAGTCACGATGTCCAGCATAGCCGCCCTGTCTGTTGAGTTCATCAGTCGCGCTATTTGCCTGATCCCAGTTGTATCTTTCCGCTTCTCCGGTACAAGAATTGTTCTCCCAGGCTTGTCCTAATGAAAAGCGCATCCATTGCAAGTTAGTGTCAACATCCAATACCGTTCCATCACCCAAGTCTCCATAACGACCATTGATAAGATTAAGAATCTCGCACGAATTAAAGATCAGTACACCATTTTTCGATTTTAATATCAATTCCGCGCCTTCCAAACTAGACGAATCGATAGCCAGGAAGCAATTCGTAAACAGTTTTCGCTCGCCAGGTTTAATCGGCAACACATCCGCAAGTTTGATAACTTTTTTGCCCTCTTCGCTTTGCTTAACTGCGTCGAAAATATTCAAATCGCATGTCGGCGTTGGGTTGTTAAGCACAGCCGCAATCACCGTATCATCGGCTTCGATGCCAAACACCGCGCACAACCCCTTGAGCAGCGCCGGATCTTTCGCGCCCTCCAGCGCCTTGACCGCCTCCAACTCATCCTGCAACTTCCGGGAAAACAGCCACTTCGCCAGCAGGCCGCTACGAAAATGATCGAGGATTTCAGGAGTGAAATGCTCACGCAATTCTTCGACGTTTTTGACTCTTACGCCATCAATAGGCAGATCGAACTTGATGAGTTTCATGAGTGAATCCCGTTAATCCCGTTAATTGTTGATGCCTTGATCATAAAGATCGCGCACCATCTGCGGATGCGAGAACAGCAGTTTGTCGCCGGCATCGTGCGTGTTTATGGACTATGCGAACAACTTCAATGGGTTCAGCTTGCTGAGCACGGCCGCGCCAGCCTCCTTGAGTCCGCCGGTCAGCGTCTTGAGCATGCTTGCTGCCGTTTTGGCCAGGACCTTCCCGCCGGCATAGAGCGCATTGCCGATCGGGCTGCCGGCCATGCCCCCCGCCACGCCGCCGACAAAGCCCCCGACCAGCGCCCCCACAGGCCCGAACACCACGCCGATGGCCGCGCCCTTGGTCATCCCGAGTCCCGCGCCGACGAGTCCGCCCAACGCACTGCTGCTGACCGTGCCCATTGCATCCAGCGCTTCCGGCCCGGTCAACTCCCCCTTGCCGAGCTTGTACAGGATCTTCGCGTTCTCCAGACCAATGTAAACCGCACTGGTGATCCGGCCGGCCGGAGTGCCCTTGAGCACCGTCCCGAGCAACCCGTTCTTGGCCGCGACGACGACCGCCCCGGACACTGCGACCTGCACGCCGACATGCTTGCTGCTCTTGATGGAGCTCTGGAAAAACTCCTTCAGATCCTCACTGGGCGGCGGATTCTCACGTCCCTGGAGCCGGTTCCAGACCCGCCGCCCGAGAATGCGCGCCCCTTGCAGCCCCGCCGCGACGGTCGCGCCGATAAGCGCCTGCTTGCCGATGCCCTTGACGATGTTGATCCGGTTGACGTCGTTCCATTCGTACTGGCGCAGCTCCTGCTCTTTCTGCGCCTTGTAGCGCATGGTCGCCAGCTCCTCACGGGTCGGCATCGCCACCTTGACGCCATCGACCTCCAGCGTGCTCGTCACCTTCAGATCCGGAAACTCGCTTTGCACCCGGGCGACCTGATCCTCATGCACCAGCAGGGTCGTGCCTTTGGGATAGTCGTGCCGGCGCAGGTTCTGGATGAGATTGTCGGTGTTGGCGTAGGTCTTGACCTGGACGTTGGGGATGACCTCGCCGCTCGCGTTGCGCAGGACCAGATCCGGCGAGTTGTAGCCGGTGCTCCCGACGACCTCGGCACGGACGCCGGAGTGGCTGGCCTGGGCGTTGAGATTGAAGCGGTTGGCGACCTCGGCCTCGGCCATGAAACCGTGCAGGGTCTCGCCTTGGCTGATGTGCCCCGCGCGTGTCGTCACCGCGTCGCGGAAGCGCTGATTGGCCTCGCCAAGCGCCTGGTCGATCCGCCCGGCATAGTCGCCGACCTGGGCCACACCCGCGATCCCGGCGCCTTCCTGGATGCGCCTGGCCAGCCAGCTCTCGCGGCTTTTGCCCCGGTCGAGATGTGCCTGGAGCGAAGCCCGAGCGGCATTGGACGCCTCCACCGTGGCGATGATATCGCGGGCGGTGGATTCGAGCTCGGCCTCGTCGCGCCACAGGGTCGGATACCGGCGAAACTCCGCCGTCAGCCACTCATCGAGCGCCTGCCGATCTTTGTTCTGCTCATAGGAAGTCACGAAGCGGGTGATGAGTGCGCCGGTCTGCTCGGCGTTGGCTTCGCCGCCGAACGCCTCCTCGGCGATCCGGTCGGCTTGTCGGTCGTCCTGGTCCTCCGGGGCGCGGAGATCCAGATCCTGAGGGTCGGACGCGGAATCGAGATGCGACTGGGTCATGGAATTTGTCCTTTCGTCATGATGGCGTGTCTGTCGTGGAGCGATACCGGCACGGATCGCGCATTGTATCGTCAACGAAATAAGCGGTGCGACCGGTCGCCAGGGGCGCTCGAACCACATCGGCAAGGAGTATCGCCCAGCGATGCGATAGTCTGTGTCGCGAAAGCGCCCTTGACTTATGGGCACCTCGCAAAATCCCCGTGGTAAAATCTTGGGCGTCAGACACCTTCGAGCTGACGCCAGAGGCCGTCGCCGCCATCGCTACCATGGCGTGCTCGCGCCAAACGCGCTGCTGCGTGCGGCCGCCATCGCCTTCGGGCCTGAGGTGGCGGACGCAACAGGCTCACCGACCGCAGTCAGGTCGCCGCCCCGGGCGCCGACCTCCAATGCCCGCTCGCCGGCGCGCGATCTCGCCCGCACGCGGACCGCCCGCCTGGGCGAGGCGCCCGAGCCGATGCCGGACTGGAGCCTCCTCCAGCAGCCCGAGCCCGACGTCGAATTTGATCAGCGCGTCTCCCGGTAGCCGCCTTCCTCTGCCACAGAGGGTGCCGCCCCCTGATCTCACGCCTGCCCGCTGCGCCTCAAATCTCCTCCCAAACCCCGCCGAAGCGCGTTCCGACACCTTCGAGATGCCCGCACCGTTCTCGGTTGCGCCTTGACCGGCCCTCTGGCCCTCGCTCGCCTCTCGCCCTGACGCCGCCTTGGGCGTGCAGAGGCGCTTGAATTTCCTATCCGCGCGGCTTGACGGGAAACAAGATGCGAATCAATGGACACATGGATGGTCACTGGTGAAACGTAAAGCATGGAGATCAATCGCCGCCAGAACGCCCATGGCGATGCGGCCCGGTCGCTCGCCGATGCCGGTGACCTCGGCCAGATCGCCGCGCGGATCGACCTCGACGATCTTGGTGCCACGCGCCACCATGACCCGGTCATGCGTCAAGCCGCGCAGGCACCCGTTGAGCGGGGCGCGCAGCACGCTCGCACCGATATGGGCGACGACCTCTCCGCGCTCAACCGGAGCGCCGATGGCGCGATCAGTCTCGAAGAGACCAGCGACCGGAGCGTAAAGATAGCGATCACGGGCATGTCCAGCGATGGGTCGCGGCTCCCCGGCGAGGTCGCGTGTCGGTCCTTGCTCAAATGAGTCGTCCGAGATCCTCGCCCCAAGCGGTCTCCACTGCCAGGTGCACCTGGCCACCCGCGATGAAGCCCGGCCCGAGACCGATGGTCAGCGGGGCCGGATGCCGTTGATCCTCGGGAACCTGGCGCTTGCGCATACGCGCATCGACCAGGATCGCGGGCCTGAGTCGCACGAGCACCAGGGGTCGATTCGCCATGGATTTCAGTCCATCAAAGCTACCGTCTTCACCTGTGCGAAGACCGACAGCCCGACCTGCAGGCCCAGGCGGTTAGCCGAGAGGCGGGTGATGCGGGCCAGCAGGGTGGTGTCCTGGGCCTCGCCGAGCGCGAGCTTGACCAGCACCTGGGCCGGCTCGATCTCCCGCAGTTCCTGAATACGCGCGGGCAGGATGTTGAGAATGGTCGAGCTGGTGGGCTCGACGAGGGCGAGACTGACATCGCGGGCATGGATGCGCACCCGTACCCGCGCCCCCAGCGGACGTTGCAGACGGCCGAGCCACAGGTGTCCGCCGGCAAAGGTGACACGGGTCAGGGCATCCTCGTCGTCGTGGCCGGCGACGGTGCATTCGATGAGGGTACTGGCCCCCTGGTCCTGGGCGAGCGCCAGATCCAGCCGGCTGAACACCTCCGTCACCGTGCCCTGGGCACGCACCCGGCCCTGCTCCAGCAGCACCACGGTATCGGCCAGGCGGGCGACCTCGTCGGGCGCGTGGCTGACATAGAGCACCGGAATGTCGAGCGCGTCGTGCAGCCGCTCCAGATAGGGCAGGATCTCCTGCTTGCGCTTGAGATCGAGCGCGGCGAGCGGCTCGTCCATCAGCAGCAGCTTGGGATGCAGCGCCAGCGCACGGGCAATGGCGACCCGCTGACGCTCGCCGCCGGAGAGCTGATGCGGGCGACGGTCGAGCAGATGGGCGATGCCGAGCAGCTCGACCGCCTGCTCCAGCGCCTGCCGGTCCATCGCGTTACCGACCCGCTTCATTCCATAGGCTAGATTGCCGCGTGCGGTCAGATGGGGAAAGAGGCTCGCCTCCTGAAACACATAGCCCAAGGGGCGCTGGTGGGTGGGCCGAAAGGTCTCGCCCTCCTGCCAGACCTCGCCATTGACCGTCAGATGGCCATCGCGGACCTGGATCAGCCCGGCGATCAGCCGCAGCAGCGTGGTCTTGCCCGAACCGGAGTGACCGAACAGGGCGGTGACCCCGCGCCCCGGCAGGTCGAGTTCCACGGCAAGCGAGAACTCCGGATAGTCGAGCTGGAAACGCGCCTGGATACGGCTCATGTCAGGACCATTTCTTGGTATTGGGTCGCCAGGCATAGAGCGCCAGCAGCACCAGGAAGGAGAAGATCAGCATCACCGCCGCGAGCCGGTGGGCGGCGGCATATTCCAGGGCCTCGACGTGATCGTAGATCTGCACCGAGGCGACGCGCGTCTCGCCCGGCAGGTTGCCGCCGATCATGAGCACCACGCCGAACTCGCCGACGGTGTGGGCGAAGGTGAGGATGGCGGCGGTCAGGAAGCCCGGCAGGGCCAGCGGCACCACCACCGTGAAGAAGGCATCGAGCGGCGAGGCGCGCAGCGTGGCCGCGACCTCCAGCGGTCGCTCGCCGATCGACTCGAAGGCGTTTTGCAGCGGCTGCACCATGAAGGGCAGCGAGTAGAACGCCGAGGCCACCACCAGCCCCCAGAAGGTAAAGGGCAAGAGACCGATGCCAAGCGCCTGGGTCAGGTGCCCGACCGGACCCTGCGGCCCCATCGCCAGGAGCAGATAGAAGCCCAGCACCGAGGGCGGCAGCACCAGCGGCAGGGCCACTACGGCGCCGAGCGGTCCCTTCGACCAGTGACGGGTACGCGCCAGCCACCAGGCGATGGGCGTGCCCACCACCAGCAGGATCAGCGTCACGATGCCGGCCAACCGGACGGTCAGTCCGATGGCTTGCAGATCGCTGTCGGTCAACAACATGGCATCCTCTCGAATCAGTGGTTGTGCTGAAAGGTCTTGAAGGCGGAGATCAGCAGGATCGCGCCAAGCAGGGTCGTGAGCAGATGCGCCGGCACCCAGCCGAGCAGCAGTCCGCCGAGCAGCGCGCCGAGGACCGACCCCGCCGCCATGGTGCCGAACAGGGTCCGCTCGCGTCCCAGGACGGCGAAGGCGTCCGCACGGCTGTAGCGGGCGAAGCCGACGAGCATGGTCGGCAGACTGACGGCCAGCGAGAGGCTGCCGGCGAGTTTGATGTCCAGCCCGTAGAGCAGCACGATGGTCGGGATCAGCAGCTCGCCACCCGCCACACCCAGCAGGGCGGCCACCATGCCGATGCCGAATCCGGCGGCAAGCCCCAGGAGCAGGCGCAGCCAGCCCGCCTCGACCAGTACCGCCGCGCCGTCGCCGAGTCCGAGCCAGGCCTCGGAGAGCAGCAGCAGGGCGAGTCCCACCAGCAGCACCAGGACGACGCGATCGAGCCAGCGGCGCGACATCGTCATCGCATGACCCGCCGCCCACCAGGCGCCGATCAGGCTGCCGGCCAGTAGGTTGATGGCCACCCCGGCATGGGTCAGCATCTGCCCGACCGGGATGCTGTCCAGGCGTGCGACCAAGGCGACGGCTACCACCACCAGGCTCATCGCCTTGTTGAAGATGATGGCCTCCAGGGTCGGGAGCCCGAACCATCCCACCAGGACGGGCAGTCGAAACTCGGCTCCGCCCAGACCGATGAGCCCGCCGAGGGTGCCGATGAGTCCGCCGGCCAGGAAGCCCTGGCCGGTGCGGATCGGTTGACTGGAGGCGGCAGCCATCAAGGCGCGATGGTCTCGCCGGGCAGCACGAACCCGTAATGGGTCATGATCCGGCGCGACTCGGGACCGCTCATGTAGTCGGCGAACGACTTGGCGAGCGCGTTATTGGCCGCCCGCTCGGTGATGATGAAGCCCTGCTCCAGCGGCTCATGCAAATCGTCCGGAATCAACCAGTAACCGCCCTTGTCGGCCGGCTCCGGGTTGAGCGCCAGCGAGAGCGCGATGATGCCGACCTGGGCATTGCCGGTCTGCACGAACTGGGCGGTGTGGGCGATGTTCTCGCCGTAGACCAGCTTGGGCTCGATCTTGTCCCAGAGCCCGGCGGAGCGCAGCGCCTCTTCGGCGCGCTTGCCGTAAGGGGCGTGCTTGGGATTGGCGATGGCGACGCGGGTGATGGCGGGATCGGTCAGGCTCTCCAGCGTCATCTGGCCGGCGTCCAGACTGGGGCTCCAGAGCACGATGCGACCGACGGCGTAGGGCTTGACCTCGGAGGCGGCGTGACCCTGCTCGGCCAGCGCGCGCGGAAAGGCAATATCGGCCGAGAAATAGAGATCGTAAGGTGCGCCCTGCTGGATCTGGGTGTGGAACTTGCCGGACGAGCCGTAGATGACGTCGATCTGGTCAGCGGGATGATCCTGTTTGAAGGCGGTGACGATCTCGTCCATGGCGAACTTGAGATCGGCGGCGGCCGCGATGGTGAGCTTCTCGGCCTGGGCGGAGAGCGAGAACAGCAGGGCAGTGGCAAGCAGGAGTGTCTTGGTTAGGCGCATGACGGTTTCTCTTTGCTGGGGGTTAGAGTGCGTAGCCGTGCGCGAGGATGACCGCGCGGGCCTGGTCGCCTTTGATGAACTCCATCAATGCCCGGGCGGCCGGGTTGTCCTTCCCGCGCTTCAGGATCACGGCGTCCTGCTTGAGCGGGGCATGCAGCTCGGCCGGCACGATCCAGTGCGAGCCGGCGGCATACTCGCCATCCTGAAAGATCTGCGACAGCGCGACGAAGCCGAGCTCGGCATTGCCGGTGGTGACAAACTGATGGGCCTGGTTGATGTTCTCGGCGGTGACGATGCGCGGCTGAAGCCTGTCATAGAGACCCAGCTTGTTCAGCACCTCGACGGCGGCGGCACCGTAGACGGCGACCTTGGGATTGGCGATCGCCAGATGGCGGAAGCCGTCGCCCTTGAGCACTGCCCCCTGGTCGTCGATGAGTCCGGGCTTGGTGCTCCAGAGCACCAGGGTGCCGCTGGCGTAGGTGAATTGGCTGTCGGCGACCGCCAGCCCCTCGTCTGCCAGGCGCTGGGGCGTCGCCTGATCGGTCGCGATCAGGATATCGAAGGGCGCCCCGTTCTTGATCTGGGCGTAAAACTTGCCGGTCGAACCATAGGCGACAACCGCCTGGTGCCCGGTCGCCTGCGCGAAGGCGGGGGCGATCTTTTCCATCGGGCCGGTGAAGTTGGCCGCGACCGCGACCTTGACCTCGTCGGCGAGCGTGGTGAAGGTGCTCGCGCTCAGCGCTAAGGCGCCAAGCGCCATCGTCAGTGTTTTCATGTTGGCCTCGATGCAGGTGGTGATCGAATTGTCGGGGATCCGACAGCGTTAGGTCAATAATAGCCTAACGAAGATCCTAAGGCAAAAGCGAGGCCAAACCCAATGACGCCGCGTGCGCGGCCCCCGAAAGATCAGTCGGACAGGGCGCGCACCGCCTCGATTTCGGCGCTGACAGACGCATTGATACGCGCTTCGAGCGCGTCGTAGCGGAGGATCAAGGCTTCGCCCAAGGGAGTCAGGATCGCGCCGCCCCCGCCCTTGCCGCCTGTCGCGGTTGCGACAACCGGGCGGCCAAAGCCGACATTGAGCGTTTCGATCAGGAAGCGGGCGCGTTTGTAGGGCATCTTCAGCGCACGCGCGGCGGCGGAAATCGACCGGGTCTCGCCGATCAGGCGCAGGAGATCGATCTTCCCAGGCCCGATCGAGAGCGCCTCGCCGATGTAGATGCGCGGACGCACCAGGATGACGGCCGGATTGGCCGCCGTTGATCGCGACGCTCGCACATCGCTTCGCCCATCCGTCGTTGTTCGACTCATTGCCGCCACGCCTCAAGGTCAGTCAAGGTCAGCGCGGCGCGCTGGGCCTCTCGGATGGCCTGACCCAGACGCGGCGCCGGTTCGACCCCGATGATAGCGAGTTACGCGCGGTTGGTTCCATCCCGATACAGGGCGAGTACCGGCAGACGCGCGGGCGATCGTCCCGGTAACGTTCCGATACGGTAGAGCAACGCCAAGCCGGCCAGTCTGCACGTCGTGGTTTCCGGGTTGCGCCGGCGCTTGGGGCGGATCATGGCGTTCAAGTGCCTCGTCCTGGGTCAGCGCGATCGAGACAGATGTCTTGCGCCCCGACCCCTTTGAGGCGGTCGACCAGCCCGAGCAAGCCGCCTTGCAGATACTTGGCGTTGAAGCCCCGGGCGACGAGGTAACTGCGCGCCATGTTGGAGCGGTCGGTGTGCGGACAGGCGATCACCAGCAGCTTGTCCTTCGGCAGCTCGTCGAGCCGTGCCGGTAGCTCGGGGGCGGGGATCCGCAGGCCGATGTTGACCTGCCAGACCGCCGTTTCTTCCGCGACACGGATATCGATCAGTTCGGCCTCGCCCTGGTTATAGGCCGCGATGAAGGCATCGATGGCTATCTTGGCCTGGCCCATCCGCGCCGGGTCGATGCCGGCGGCGAGATCGTCGAGTGGATCGTTCATGGTTCGATTCCTGAGTCAGTCGGTGTTGGTGTCGGTGGCGATGCGTTCCATGTAGTCGCGTGCCCGGTCCCCGCGCAGATGGTCGGCGAGACCGAGCATCCCGTCAGTGAGATAGCGTGCTTTATAGCCCTTGAGGGTCAGGAACAAGCGGGCGATCTCGGCACGGTCGTAGTGCGGGCACATGGTGACGATGGTCTTGCTCGGATCGAGCTCGTCGAGCCGGTCCGGCAGCTCATTGAGCGGGATGTGTCGGCCGATGCCGAGGCGCCAGGCCGCGTATTCCTCGTTGAAGCGGATGTCGATCAGTTGCACCTGACCCTCGGCGTAGAGCTTCAGCAGCTCGGGGAGCCGGATCTTCATCGCGACGCGCTCGTCGTAGTCGAAGCGGCGCAGATAATCGGCAAAGGGGATGTCGTTCATGGACATGGACCTCGGTGGAGTGGTGGTGTCGGGGGACTCGGCGCGGGTCTGGCCGCTAACGCCGGCCAGGGTCGGCGCGACCAAGGTTCCGGTGAGCAGCCGGACGACGAAGGGGCGTTTTTGAGCATCGGCGTTGTCTCTCGTTATGAATGGATTGGATGTCGGCTCCGCCACAGCGCCCAGGCGCCCGCCGCCAGCACGCCGATGAAGACCAGGAAGGCCCAGTTGGCGAGCGACAGCCCCAGGATCACCAACTGTTTGTCCTCGCAGAATCCGCTGGCCATGAACAGCACGGGCGACTGCTGGCCGAGCCACTCGACCAGGCGCTCGATCGGACCGGGCTGGCCGCCGATACGGGAGACCTCATCCAGCGGCTGCCATTGCAGCCAGCTTTGATAGGCCGCCACGCCGCTGCCGAAGACGGCGAGTCCGAGGAAGATGAACGCGGTCAGCCGTGCGCCGAGCCGCCGCCAATCCGGATACGACAGCGCGGCGGTCAGTGCCGCCAGCAGCGCCATCAACATGAACAGCGTGCGCTGGAAGATGCACAGATGGCAGGGTTCCAGCTCCAGCCAGGGTGTGAGCACCAGACTGGCGAGCGCGACAGCCGCCGTGACCAGGGCCAGGAGCGCCCAGAGCGGACGTGGGGCCGGGTTCAGCATGCGGAGGCGTCCTTGTTTTCAGGTCGATGTGACCGCTGATTAGAGACAGGCAATCGGTCGCGCCACTGCACCCGGCGCGTCATGGGTTCGGGTTGCAGGGTGGTATGGGTAATACCGAAGTCATGCTTCAACAGCGCATGGCTCCGCTCCAGGATTTCCTCCCAGGCGACCAGATCAGAGACCACCAGATGGGCCGTCAGCACCGGCAGATCGGAACGCACCGCCCAGATGTGCAGGTCATGGACCGAAGCGACACCCGGTACGGCGGCCAGGGCCTGACCGACGCGCGCCAGATCGAGATGCGGCGGGACGCCTTCCATCAGGCCATGAATGGATTCGCGTAACAGGCGCAGACTGGAGACCAGGATGAGCGCGCCGATGGCCAGCGACAGCAATGGATCGATGGGGGTCCAACCGCTGACGGCAATGATGAGGCCGGATACGAGTGCGGCGACCGAGCCGAGCAGATCGCCCAGAACATGCAGCAGGGCCGCGCGGGTATTGAGCGTCTTCTCACCGCGCGCCAGCATCCAGGCCACCACCAGATTGAGCGCCAGACCCAGTGCGGCGGTCAGGGAAACCGCCACGCCCTCCACCGCTTGCGGCGTGTGCAGCCGCGTGATCGCCGAGATCACCAGCCAGGCGACCAGCGCCAACAGTGCGGCGCTATTGATCAGGGCGGCGAGGAACTCGACGCGTCCCAAACCATAGCTGTGTCGCGCCGAAGCGCCGCGCCGCGCCAGCCAGGCCGCGCCCGCCGCGAGTGCCAGCGCGGCGGCGTCATTGACCATGTGCCCGGCGTCCGCCACCAGGGCGAGCGATCCGGCCCACAGCCCCACAGTGGCCTCGACGCCGGCAAAGCCCAGCGTCAAGGCGGTCGCCAGCATCAGGGTCTTGCCGCTATCGGCGGCGGGATGGGCGTGGTGATGGTCATGTGTCATGAAAGCGCCCGTCACAGCAGACTCCAGGCCGTCTTGGCCGCGACGGCGAGCAAGACGAGGGCGATGGCGCGTTTCAACTGGGTGCCCGACAGACGCTCGGTTGCCAGCCAGGCGCCGAGCGCCGCCCCGGCCAGGGTCGCTACGGCTGTGACGCCGAGCAGAGCCGGATCGATGTGCGCGACCTGGACATGCGCCAGGAAGCCGCTGAGCGAGGCGAAGATCACCACGAAGGACGCGCTGGCCGCCGCGCGCTTGGGTTCCAAGCCGGAGGCCACCAGCGCGGGCACGATGATGTTGCCGCCACCCACGCCGAGCAGCCCGCCGATGAAGCCCGCCGCGCCGCCGACCGGCAGCCCGAGCGCCAGTGTCGCCGCCGTGGAGGCGCGGGCCGAACGCGGTCTGGGTTGGTAGAACAGCATCATGCCGGCGGCGAAGACCAGAAAGGCCACGAACAGCCACAGCAACGGCGTCCGGTCGAGCCCGTGAGCGGCCCAGACGCCCACCGGCGACAGACCGACCGCCAGTACCAGCATGGGCGCGACCAGCCGCCATTCCACCAAGCCCTTGCGTATGAAGGTGGCAGAGGCAACCGTCATCCCGAGCGCATTGAGCAGCAGCGCAGTGGCCATGGCCGTGTGCAGCTCGATGCCGAAGGCGAGGAAGATCGGGATCAGGATCAGCGCCGCGCCCACCCCGGCCAGGCTGAACAGCGTGGTCAGAGCCAGGGTGATCAGGGCGGTGAGGATGAGCAGGGTCATGGCGCCAACCGAGGCTCGCGGATTCCGGTGATCCGCTCATGACAGGGGATGCAGACCCGTTGCTCGCCGGCCAGTCGTGCATAGCCCTCGACCACCATCTCGCCGCAGGCCTCGCACACCAGTCCGGCGAAGGAATGCGGATGGCGTTCGACCGGATGTTCGAAGATCGGACCAACCGAGAGCAGTTGCTCGGCGGGGGCGTTCATGACGCGATCCACCAGGGGTTGGACGACTTCCAGCGGCACCTGCGAGGCGGGAATGCCTTTCTCCCGGTAGTCCTTGAAGAAGGCAGTCTGCTTGTTGGCGAGCATCGCCTCAGCCTTCGGCGTCACCCGCACCGCCCGCCCGGTGGCGACTTCGATCAGGGTGACGCCCCATTTGCCATAGTGCAGTTTTTTGATATTGCCCTTGCCGAAGGTGCAGCCGGTGATCATCTGCACCCCGTCGGCGAAGCAGGTGGCGCAGTGCTCCTCGCCGAGTTCCACTAGGGCCAGAAGTTGACCGTCGGCGGCTCGCTCGACACCGAGTGCATTGAGCGCCGCCGCGCCGACGCGCAGTCCCATCGGCATCGCCGGGCATTTGTGGCCGTGCAGGGCAAGGCCGTGTTCATAGAAATCGTTGGCTTTGATCATGTACTGGGATCCTGGTGTCGTGTCAATGAAAGAGGCCAGATGCCCCGACATACAGGAAGACGCAGGCGACGGCAAAAGGATGCACCTCCTCGCCATCACCGTCAGTCGGTCAGCCGCCGGTCATCGACATGAAGCGCACCACCTGCCCGGGGTACTCGTTGAACTCATGGCGCTCGGGCTTCAGGGCGATCGCCTGACTCGGATGCGCCTGGAGTTCGGACCCGTCGATCCCGGCACGCAACAGGTCGCGTAGCGGATAGCTGTGATCCTAGCTCAGACAGAGATGCAGTCTGACCGCCGGTCAGACGCACCCGACGCACGCCCAGCGCCGTGAAGGTCGCGACCACACGCTCGATCTCCTCGAAGGTCAGCCAGTGCGCCGGCTCCTCGAAACCCTTGAAGCCCTTGGGCAGACAGTAGCCGCAGCGTAGATCGCAACGGTCGGTGACCGAGAGACGCAGATAGTCGATGCGGCGACCGAAGGGGTCGGTCAATGGGGCTTGACTCATCCTCGGGTGTCCTCTTTTTATGATTTTGACTGTCGCTCGGTGGCGCGTGGCGTGAAACAGCAGACGCGACCCTGTTCGTCGAAACGGACCTGACAGGCTTCGACCAGCCGCCGCTGCAAGCGCGTCCGGGCACGCTGGAGGCGCGACTTGGCGCCAGGCAGCGACAGGCCCAGTCGGTCGGCGAGTACCTGCTGGGGTTGGCCCTCGATGTCGCAGAGCGTCAGCGCCAGCCGATCGGCCTCGGACAGCTCGGCGAGCACGCGCGGCAGACATTCCGCGAGTCGATCCAACGGCGACGGGGGCGTGTCGGCCGGCGCGGGGAGATCCTCGCTGAGCGGGAGGTGTTCGCGTTGCGCGCGCAGACGGTCGGTCAGGGTGTTGCGTGCGACCTGGAACAGCCAGGCGCGCGGATTGCGGACCGCGCAGAATCCCCGGCCCTGGCGCAGCGCCTTGATGAAAGCGTCCTGGAGCAGATCCGCCGCTTCATCGGCATCGCCCAGACGATGATCGAGGTAGTGTTTCAGCTCGGGCGCATGACTCGACCAAGCGTTCAGAAGACAGGGGGGCGTGTGGTGCATGTTAAAATCCGGTTGTCCGAGAGTGCGTGCTTGGAGCGACTTATAATCCAGGGTCAGCCGACAACGCCAACCCGATTATTGTTGGGGTTTTGGGCTCGGCCAAACCCGACTGTCCGACCACCAAATGAGCACACAATAACGACATGCCCCTCTTCAAGCGATTTCCCCGGTACCTGACCGGCGGTGCGCTCGCGCTGAGCCTGGCCAGTCCGGGGCTGGCGGCCCTGGATATCTCGGGCTCGAGCACGGTCCTGCCCGTGGTCGAGCGACTGGTTCCCGTTTTTACCGAACAGACTGAAGAGCCGGTTCGCCTGGCCGGCGGCGGCAGCGGCGCCGGAATCAAGGACGCCCTCAGCGGGGTGAGCCAGATCGGCATGGTCTCGCGCGATCTCAAGTCCGAGGAACGGGCCGAGCTGAGCCATACCACCATCGGTCTCGATGCCCTGGCGATCATCGTCAACCGCGACAATCCGCTCGACCGGATCACCAAGTCCCAGCTCGTCGAACTCTATAGCGGCCGGATCGACAACTGGCGCGCACTCGGCGGCCCGGATCTCGCCGTGGTGAGGGTGAGCAAGGAAGTCGGACGCAGTACCCTGGAACTCTTCGAGCATTACACCGGACTGCAAAGCCCGGATCGCCCGCCGAGCGACACCCCGCGCATCAGTCAAAAAGCCTATGTCATCGGCTCGAACCTGGAGGCCCTGACCCTGGTCGGCGGTCTGCCCGGCGCTATCGGCTATGTCTCGGTGGGCACGGCGCAGGCCATGGCTGAGGCCGGTCTGCCGGTCAAGGTGCTGGTGCTCGACGGTGTGGAGCCATCCAACGCCGCCATCGCCGACGGGCGCTATCCGATCGTGCGTCCGCTCAATCTCGTCTACCGTGAACCGACGCCGAGCGTCTCAGCGTTCCTGGCGCTGGCCCTGAGTCCGCGCGGACAGGACGTGGTGAAATCACTCGGCTTTTTGAGCGTCGACCGCTAGGGGAATCCGGATGCGCCTGACATTGACCACCAAGATCATCGCCCCCTACGGACTGCTGGGCGGACTGGTACTGGCCCTGCTGTCGGTCCTGTTCGTCTTCGATCTGCAACGCCAGTCGGTGGCCGCGCATGAGCGTGCGCTGCTCGGCATCGGTTCGGCGGTGCGTGAGATCGCCGCGCGGGTGCAGACCGGCATCCTGACCCGTCAGGAATCGCTGGCGATCGAAATCGCCCAGGTCGCGCGCCGCACCGATGGTCTGATCGGCGACCTGGGCGCTTCGGGCGCCGATCTGCGCGCGCCCTTCCAGGACTATTTCGCCGCCATGGTCGCCATCAACTCGGTCTATCTGGAGAACCGCACCGAGGAGGGCGCGCGCCGGCTCAATCAGCTGCGCGAACAGGAGCGGCGCATCGACGCCACCATCGCCCAGCGCCTGGGCGCGGCTGAGCAGGAACGCGACCACATGGCCGCACTGGCCTGGGTGGTGCAGGGCGTGGTCCTGGTCGCCATCCTCGTCATCCTGGTGGGGCTGGCGATGCTGGTGGTGCGCACGGTCGCGCGGCCCATCGGTCGTGCCGCCCAGGTGGCCGAGGCGATCGCGGCCGGCGATCTGTCCGGGACCATCCAGGTCAGCGGCAACGACGAGATCGCCGATCTGCTGCGCGCGCTTCAGACCATGCGCGAGGCCCTGCGTCTCCTGCTGACCGGGATCAAGGATATCGTCGGCCAGGCCACGCAAGGTCGCTTCGACGAACGTCTCGACAGCGACCAATTGCAGGGCGTGGCGCGCGAACTCGCCGAGCTGATCAACCGGATGACCGGCATCACCCGCGCCGGGCTGCACGACGTGATGCGGGTGACGGCGGCGCTGGCCGAGGGCGATCTGAGCCAGCGTATCGAGGGCGAGTATCCGGGCATCTTTGGCGAGACCCAGCGCGGCGTCAACACCACGATCGAGACCCTGCGCGAAACCGTCGAGGAGATCCGCGCCGTGGTCGAGGCCGCCGCCCAGGGTCGGTTCGAGCAGCGGCTCCAGACTCAGGGCAAGCAGGGTGTCTTCCTCCAGATCGCCGAAGGACTCAATCAGCTTTCCGGGCTGGTCTCGGCCGGACTCGAAGACGTGGCGCGCGTGCTCCAGGCGATGGCCGAGCGTGATCTGACCCGGCGCATCACTACCGATCATGGCGGCGTCTTCGGTCGGCTGCGCGACGATACCCATGCCACGCTGGAGGCCACGCACGAGGTGGTGCAGCGTATCCAGGACTCCACGCTGTCGATCCATGCTGCTGCGCGCGAACTCTCGGTCGGCAATCTCGATCTCTCGCGGCGCACCGAGCAGCAGGCCGGCAGTCTGGAGCAGATCGCCGCGCGCATGGACGAGCTGAACGACACCGTCCGCCAGACCGCCGACAACGCCCGTCAGTGTCAAATGCTCAGTCAGGGGGCCAATGCCGCCGCGCAGCGCTGCGGCGAGTTGGTCCGGCGCACCGTCGCCACCATGGGCGAGATCCAGTCCGGATCGAGCCGCATCGCCGACATCACCGAGGTCATCGACTCCATCGCCTTCCAGACCAACATCCTGGCGCTCAATGCCGCCGTCGAGGCGGCGCGGGCCGGTGAGCAGGGCAAGGGTTTCGCCGTGGTCGCCGCCGAGGTGCGCGCGCTCGCCCAGCGTAGCGCTACCGCCGCGCGCGAGATCAAGACCCTGATTGCCGAGTCGGTCGAGCGGATCGGCGGCGGGGAACAGTTGGTTCAGCAGGCCGGAGCGGCGATGGACGAGGTGGTGACGAGCTTCCAGCGCGTCAGCGGACTGGTCGGCGAGATCGCGCAGGTCAGCGGCACGCAGAACGCCGATGTCGAGGAGGTGGCGCGGGCGCTTGCCGGTCTGGATGCCATCACCCAGCAGAATGCCGCGCTGGTCGAGCAGTCGGCGGCCGCCGCCGAGAGTCTGGAGCAGCAGGCCGGGGAGCTGGAGACGGTGGTCGGGCAGTTCCGGTTGGGGAGTGCTCAGACCGCGCTGACCGCGCCGCCCAGGGTGCCGAGGCTTGGAGTTCTGTGAACCGGGCCTGGGCGGAATCGAGCGCGCCGACACTTGGACGGCGCACCGCCAAAGTCCGTTGCCCGCATCCGGCTTGAGCGAGGTTGAGGCGTTACGCTTGGGTAACGTTTGGCCGGATGTTGTTACCTCGAATTCAAGTTTTTGAATTTCATATAAATCTCAATATTTCTCCGATTCAGGCGTTACGTTCTTGTAACGCCTGCCGTGCCGGACGCCCGGATCGCCTCCCAACGCCATCCCGCTCGCATTGATAATTGTCAATCCAATCAATCCCCTATTCTTCGTATCGAAATAGTCGGGTATGCACCCTGCTTATTCGATCCGAACAAGAGGGTCGCCATGACGGCCCGGTTTATCGGCCCCTCATGGGGCTCACCGGAGGAGGGGAGACATCATGCCAGTCGGGTTACAAGCCCAACCATCGCTCGGGGTGCCGGGCAAGAAGCGCTGGGCGATGGTCATCGACCTGCGCCGCTGCATCGGCTGCATGGCCTGCGTCTGCGCGGACAAGGCCGAGTACGACGTGCCGCTCGGGGTGTGGCGCACCATCGTCAAGGTCAAGGACACCGGGAGCTATCCCAACACCAAGCGCCACTTCATGCCGCGGTTGTGCAATCATTGCGACAACCCGCCGTGCGTGCGCAACTGTCCGACCGAGGCGACCTATAAGCACGAAGAAGGCTTCGTGCTCCAGCGCTACGAGCGCTGCATCGCCTGCCGCACCTGTATCGCGGCCTGTCCCTACAACGCCCGGCATGTACTGCCGAAGAACCGCGACCGGGTGAAGATCGGCGGGGTGATCGACAAGTGCACCTTCTGTCATCACCGGGTGGCCGCCGATCTGGTACCGGCCTGTGTGCAGACCTGTCTGGGGCGCTCGCGCATCTTCGGCGATCTGAACGACCCCAACAGCGAGGTCGCGCGCCTGGTCGCCCGCCACAGCGTGGTCACACTCAAGCCCGAGAAGGGCACCGCCCCGCAGGTCTATTACATCAAGCCCGACCGCGTCCACACCGAGCAGGTTCTGAGCCGGCCGGTGTCGCACGCGGCCCGCGCCGACGCGGAGGCCTTCTACCGCCACAACCGTGGCACCCAGTTCTTCTCCGGCGTGCTCTGAGGGGGATGCAGCCATGTTCGAGTACTTTGAATTCAACATCGCCCCCTGGGGTTGGGAGATCACGGTCTACTTCTTCCTGATCGGCACGGCGGCCATGACCTATGTCTACGCGGCGGCCCCAGCGGTCTTCGGCGATGTCTTCGGCGGCATCGCGCGTTCCATGGAGCCCTTCCAGAAAACCGGCATGCTGGCGGCGCTGGTGCTGCTGCTGATCTCCGGGCCGCTGCTGATCGTCGATCTGGGGGTGCCGGAGCGCTTCCTCTATCCGATCCTGCATTTCCATTGGACTTCACCGCTGTCCTGGGGCGCGCTCTTTCTGCCGCTGTTCGGGCTGTGCATCGTCGGTTTTCTGGCCGCCCTCTGGTTCAACCGGCCCCAGCTGCTCAAGCCGATCGGTATCCTCGGCATGCTGCTGAGTCTCTCCATGCCGCTCTATACCGGTCTGGATCTGATGGTGCACCAGACCCGCGAGCTCTGGAGCAACCCCACCATTCCGGTGCTGTTCGTCATCCTCTCCGTCAGCTCGGGCACCGCCCTGGTCAGCGTCATTCATCTCGCGCGCGGTCAGTTCGACGCGCGCACCTTCGAGTTCCTGCACTGGTTTCTCTACGTCGCGCTGGGAACCACCCTGGCACTGTTCCTCGGCGAGCTGGTGACGCTGCTCTACGGCAGCGCGGAGCTGCAACAGGCCTGGACACTGATCAATGAGCGCTTCTGGGTGCAATTCTGGGTGATGACCTTTGGACTCGGCATCCTGACGCCCTTCCTGCTGATGATCGTCACCCATTACTGGAAGAGTGCCCGGGTACTGACCCTGGCCGCCGTGCTGGCGGCGGTCGGCGCCTTTTTCTTTCGTAGCGTGCTGATCTACGCCGGTCAGCTCACTCAGATCTATTACTGATCCCGGAGTCTCGACATCATGAGCGATCTCGCAACCCGAAACACCGAGGGCGATATCGGGCGCCTGAGCCGCCGCGACTTCATCAAGCTCGGCACCGCCGTCGGCGCCGCCGCCGGTACCCTGTCACTCGGCAGCCGCCGGCTGATGGCCATGGAGCAGGAGCTGGGGGGCGACGACATCTCCGCCGTCACCGGCGCCCAGCGCCAGTCCGTGCCCTATACCTGTCTGGTCTGCAACATCGAGGACGGCGGCGTGGCCTTCGTCGAGAACGGACGCATCGTCAAGCTGGAAGGCAACATGGACCACCCCAACACCCGCGGCAAGCTGTGCGCCAAGGGCAACTCGGGGTTCCTGCACGTCTACGACCCCGACCGCATCATGACCCCGCTACTGCGCACCGGAAAGCGCGGCGAGGGCAAGTGGAAACGGCTCTCCTACGACGAGGCGACCAGTCTGCTCGCCAAGAAGCTGCGTGAAGTGATCGACCGCGCGCAGTCCGAGGGCGACGAGGCCATCCTCAATGAGATCGTCTTCAAATGGGGCCGCAACCGCACCGGCGGGGCCGTGCATCGCTTTATGCACGCGCTCGGCTCCAACGCCATGATCAATCACACCAACATCTGCGAGTCCTCGAAGAAGGTCGGGCTGGAACCCTCCTGGGGACCGGACATCGAGTCCTGTGACTGGGCCAACACCAAGTACATCATCAACTTCGGCTCCAATGTGCTGGAGACGGCCTATTTCATGAACCCCAACGCCCAGCGCCTGGTCGACGGCGTGGTGGGCAACAAGGCCAAGCTGGTCTCCTTCGATGTGCGCCTGTCCAACACCTCGGGCTTTGCCGATGAGGCCTATTTCCCCTATCCGGGGACCGATGGGGCCATTGCGCTCGCCATGGCCCACGTCATCATGAACGAGGGACTGTACGATGCCGCCTTCATCCGCGACTGGACCAATGTCACGGCCGAGCAGCTCATCGCGCATCTGAAGCCCTACACGCCGGAGTTCGCCGAGCAGGAGTCGACCGTCCCGGCCCGCGACATCCGCCGCATCGCCCGCGAGTTCGCCACCACCAAGCCGGCCACCACCTTCTCCTATCGCGGCCCGGCCAAGCATGTCTACGGCGCCTATCAGGAGGCCGCCATCCACATGCTCAATGTCATCACCGGCAATGTCGAGAAGAAGGGCGGTTACTGTCTGCCGCGCGGCATGGACTGGCCTCAGCCCCAGCCCGAGCCGCCCAAGGGCAAGACGGCGAGCCTGCTGGCCGCGCCGCCGCTCTATCCGCTGGCCTCGCACCACGTCTCGACCCATGTGCCCTACATGATCATGAAAGGCGAGGCCAGGGTGTCGGTGTGGATGCATCTCTACGACAACCCGGTCTACACCTATCCGTCCAGCCACGTCTGGGCGCATCTGCTGAAGGACGAGACGCTGCTGCCGTTCGTGGTCTCCTTCAGCCCCTATATGTCCGAGACCACGGAGCTGGCCGATCTCATCATCCCCGACGTCACCTATCTGGAACGCCACGATCCCGAGTCCATGCCGAGCGGACTCTATCCCTGTCTGTCCATCCGCCAGCCGGTGGTCAAGCCCTTGGGCGGCACCCAGGAGTTCCGCCAGACCCTGATCGATGTGATCAAGAAGGTCGATCCCGACGGCTCGCTGGGGATCCGGCAGTACTTTGCCTTCGACACGGTCGAGGACTGGATGCGCGCCCACTTCGACGCCATCCCCGGACTCAAGGACGAAGGCGGTTGGGATTTCATGAAGCGCAAGGGCGTTTGGCCCATTTATGGACAGGTCGACAAGACCACCGCCAAGATCGTCGACAAGAACGGCAATGAGGTCGAGCCGGAGTACGAACTCTACAAGAAGCCGGTACCCGCCGCCGATCTGGAGGGGGCGGAGGTCGGCGAGGACGGCACCATCCGCAAGAACGGCAAGGCGATCGGCGTGCGTATCGGGGATCAGAGCTATGTCGGCTTCGGCACCCCGTCGCGCCGCATCGAGCTCTACAAGCAGAGCTTCAAGGACTATGGCTTCAACCCGCTGCCGGTCTACAAGCGGTTGCCCTCGCGCGACAAGCGCTCCGACGAGCTGGTGCTGACCACCTTCAAGGTCAACGTCCACACCCAAAGCCGCACGGCCTCGATCAAGTACCTGGCCGAGCTGTATCACAAGAATCCGGTCTGGATCAATCCCAAGACCGCCGCTGCGCGCGGCATCGCCGACGGCGATCTGATCCGCGTGACCTCGGATGTCGGTCACATCGTCACCCGCGCCCATGTCACCGAGGGTATCCATCCCGATGTCGTCGCGGTCTCCACCGCCTGCGGCCACTCGGCCTATGGTCGTCTGGCCCAGCTCAAACAGAAAGAAGCCGCCGCCGAGTGGGCGCAGGGCGGCGATCCGGACATCACCCACAACGTCTGGTGGGACGACAAGGGCGTGC
This sequence comes from Allochromatium tepidum, assembly GCF_018409545.1. GTDB lineage: Bacteria > Pseudomonadota > Gammaproteobacteria > Chromatiales > Chromatiaceae > Thermochromatium > Thermochromatium tepidum_A. Next base: position 1,216,519 of record NZ_AP024563.1, read on the forward strand.
ATCCCAATCCGATTATCCGACTGGCTGTCGATCCCATCGGCGGCTCCCAGGGTTGGTATGACACTCTGGTGCGGGTGAGCAAGGCCGAGCCCGGCGATCACTATGGCGACGTTGAGGCCAGTGTCGAAGTCTCCATCAAGGACTACGAGCAGACCCTGCGGTTGGCCTACACCGGCGATCTGCACCGGATCAATCACAAGGAAGTGGACATCGACTGGGATCATCTGCCGGAACCGGCACTGCACGTCGGCGGGCATTGATCCATCGGATGGGTGGAGCGCCGCGAAACCCATCCTCCAGTCGCCCAGACCGCCAAACAACCGAGGACTTCGACGAATGCAGACACATCACCAGGTCGCGGCCCAGTCATCCAGGCCGGTCGCGGCGGATGAAGCCATTGAGGAGCGCGCCGCTCTGGCGGGCCTCTATCACCTGGTCGCGCGCTGTCTCGAAGAGGAGCTGGACCGCGAGACACTGCGCCTGCTGCGCGGCGCACTGCGCGAGCCGTTGAGCGCCGCGGGCTGGACACTCGATGCCGACTTCTTCGCAACCGCCGAGGACACCCTGCTCGAAGTCCTGGCCGAGGAGTACACCGGACTCCTGGTCGCCCCCGGCTGCATCAATCCTCACGCCTCGGTGTTCGAGACCGGGGCGCTCTTCCGCGAGCCCTGCGACCGCGCGGCAGCCGCTTACCGCGAGGCCGGCTTCGACTACCGGCGGCGTCTGAGCGGGGAGTTCCCGGACCACATCGGCACCCTGCTGGGCTTCCTCGGCCATCTCGCCGAGGCCGAGGCGGACGCCTTGCGCCTGGGTGACACCGAGGCGGCCGAGCAGGCCAGACAGCGCCATGACCGCTTTCTACTGGAGCAGCTCGGACCCTGGGCGCCCGGCTGGTGCCGGCGCGCCGCGCACGCGGCGCTGCACCCCTTCTACCGTCAGATGCTCCAGTTCACCGAGCAGCTCCTGTGGCTGGCGCTGGCCGAGATCACCGACCGGCGCGGACTCAAGGAACTGATGGCCCAGAACCGGCGCGAGCCCAAGAAGCTCGACTACAACGCCGATTTCCGCAAGGCATCGGGTCTCTAGGCGGATGATGGAGGTGAGCCACTCATGCGCATCCTGATCGTCGAGGGCTCGGGCCGCGGGTTTCTCTGTCATTACAGCCACGCCCTGGCCTCGGGTCTGCACCAGGCCGGCGAAGCCGTGCGGCTCCTGACCGGCGCGCGTGACGAGCTGGCCGATTGGTCGGTGCCCTTCGACAAGCGGGCCTGTCTTGCCGATGGGCTGGCCGGCTGGTTGTGTCTGCGCCGCGAGGTGCGTGAATACCGACCGGACGTGGTGCATCTGCAATGGATCAATCGCCCGCTGGCAGCGCTGGCCTTCCTGCACTGGGCCAGGGCACGCGGTATCGCGGTGATCTACACCCCGCACAACATCCTGCCGCACGAGCGGCGCTGGCTGAGCCTACCGCTGTTTCGCGCCCTCTACCGGCGCGTCGATCGCGTGGTCGCGCGCGACAAGCACATGGGCTGGGCGCTGGAAGAGCTGCTCGACACGCCCCAGGAGCGGCTTGCTCATCTACCCGGCAGCCCCAACCCCATGGCGCTCGATAGCTTCCCGACGCGGCCCTGTCCGGAGCTGGCCACGGCCCGGGACGAAGAGTTGCGGCTGCTGTTCTTCGGGCATGGCTCGGCCCGCAAGGGGCTGGACGTGCTGCTCGGCGTGCTGGCCGCCCGACCCTGGCCGGCGTACCTGCATCTGGTGGTCGCGGGGGAGGGCGTCCTGACCGGGATCGATCCTCACCTGCTCGCTGCGGCTCGCGCGCGGCTGCGGATCACAGTGATCGACCGCTATCTGCGACCGTCCGAGGTCAAGTATCTGTTCTCGACCGGCGATCTCCTGGTCATGCCCTACCGTAAGCGCTGCAAGAGTCCGCTCACCGATCTGGCGGCGGCCTTCGGCGTGCCGGTGCTGCGCTCCGACCGGGTGCAGGGAACCGGCTTCCGCGAGGGTTGGCAGGGACAGACCTATCCGCACGATCAGCCCGAGCTGTTGGCGGAACGACTGCTCGGGCTGGTCGCGGACCGAGCGGCGCTCGCTGCCCAACGCGGACCCTGCGAGCCGGTCCGTGTCGCCATGACCCGACTCGCCGAGGGGCACCGTCTGTTGTATCTGGAGGTCCGCGCGGGGAGCCGATCGATTCCGGCCGCGACGGTGAGCCGGCCGCTCGCTGGAGGACTCTGATGTCCGGTGCCGGCAAGACCCTGATCCTGATCGCCCACACCGCCCGTCTGCCGGACCTGGTGAAGCTGGTGCGCAAGCGCCGGGCGGTGTTCGCGGACTATCGCCTGCTCGCCACGCTGGAGACCGGCGCGGCCATTGAGGCCGAAACCGGGCTGGAGGTCACGTCGCTGTTCTCTGGGCGCCGGGGCGGGGAAATCCAGCTCTGCGGGCTGATCTGTACCAATAGCATCCGCGCCGTCTATTTCCTCCGCGACCTGGAGACGAATCGCTTGGACGAGCCAGACATCACGCCCTTCTATCGCGCTTGCGACCTCAACAACGTCCCGCTTGCCACCAACATGGTCAGCGCGGTTGCGCTGACGCATTGGCTGGGGCGGCGCCTGGAGTCAGGGCGGGCGGGCCGCGTGGAGTCCGACGCCGGCGAGGGCGTCCTGCCATGCTGAACGCGATGCCGACCCCATCGAACCGTGGCGCGGCGCTGGCCCTATTGGAGGGCCGCGAGCTGCTGGAGGAGGAAACCCTCTGTCTCAATCTGCGCGGACGTGGCGAGCACTGCCGCCGCTGTGCCGCCGCCTGTCAGGCCGATGCCCTCTCATTGTCGCCTGATGCCCTGGAGGTCGACCGCGCGCGCTGTACTGGCTGCGGCGGCTGCGTGCCTGTTTGCCCGGCCGGGGCGCTGCGTCTGAGCGGTTTCTCACCGGCGCGGTTCCTGGCCGCGCTCGATGGCGCGCCCGAAGTGCATCTCCATTGCGGGGAGAGCCGGGATGGCGGCGGCGGGGTGGTGATCCCCTGCTTCAAGGTGCTCGACGAGCGGTTGCTGGCCGCCGCGCGCGCCGACGGGGTCGAGACGCTGCATTTGCACGGTCTGGAGCAGTGCACCGACTGTCGGCACGGCGGCGCGCTGGAGTGGCTCGCGCGCGTCGGCCGCCGCCTGACGCGGCGTCTCGGCGATTCCGCACCCCGGTTGCAACAGGCCACCTCGGGTGAATCCGCCGATGCAGGGCCGCGCGAGCGCCAGGATCAGCCCCAGCTCAGCCGCCGCGCCTTCCTGCGCTTCGCCGGGGCGCGCGCCTCGCTAGAGGCCGCGCGCTGGCTGGTGCCGGTCGAGGAGGACGACGAGGCGGGCGCGGATCTGCCCTTCTTCCAGAGTGACATCACTGAGGTCCGCCGGCCGCATTCCTATCAGATGCCGCTGGCGGCGAGGGTCGAGCAGGCGCCCTGGGCAGCTAGACGACCGCTGCCCTGGCGGCTGCGCACCCTCGATGCACATTGCACCGGCTGTCTGGTGTGCGGACAGCGCTGTCCGACCGGCGCCCTGCTCGCGCACGAGGAGGGACGCACTGCCCTGGCCATCTCCTTCGAGCCGGCGCTCTGCACCGACTGTGGTCTCTGCAACGCGCTCTGTCCGGTCGACGCCATCACGATCCAGCCGGCGCGGCGAGCGAGCCAGGTGGCCGCGCCGCGTGCGACCCTAATGATGCGTCGGCTCACAGTCTGCGCGCGCTGCGGCGATGGTTTCGAGCCGGAGACGCCGGACGCGAAGCACTGTCCCATCTGCGCCAAGGAGGACGCACTGGATGAGGACTGGCTGAACCTATTGGGTGCTTGAGGGTTGGCTGGGCGCGTGCCGCCGTGGCTGATCCGCACCCTGCTCAGTCTCGGCCTGCTTGGAGCGCTCTTTGGCGGCTATCTGTGGTTGAGTCGCCCGCGCACGCCCGAGGCGCTGTTCAAGACCCGCTGTGCCGCCTGCCACGAGCTGCGCGTTGAGCGTCTATGCGAGTTCGCGCCCCGGCAGCGCCCGGCCATCGTCGACACCATGCGGCGTCTGCACGAGGCCGATCAGGTCATCGATGAAGAAGAGGCGGTCATCATCCGCCGCTATTTGGAGGAGTCTCTCATATGCCCTTGAGCCAGATCGCTGCACCGGAACGGTCGCGGAACGATCCGGACGCGGATGCGCGCCTGGAGCAGCACCTGCTAACGGTCCTAAGTCAGATCCAGGACGCCACGCGCGGTCTGGATGTGGTGACGGACGGCCAGGTCTATGCCGTGGTCGCCACGGGCGGCGCGGTGCGGGTGCTGCTCGATCCCGAGCGCTTCCCAAGCGAGGCGGCCCAGTCCGCCCTGGCCGAGACCATCCAGACGCTGCTCGCGGACGAGTCGGGCGTCGAGCGCCTGGTGGTCAAGCCGCGTCCGCGCTCGATCTGCCTGCGTTCCGAGCTGCCGGGCGTTCGCCGTGTGATCGGCGTGCACAGCGGCAAGGGCGGGGTGGGCAAATCCACGGTCGCGGTCAACCTGGCCCTGGCACTGGCCGCGCGCGGACTCCAGGTCGGCCTGCTGGATGCCGATGTCCACGGCCCCTCGGCGCCGACCCTGCTCGGGCTCTCGGGCCGGATGGAGACCACACCCGATGGTATGCGGGTGCGCCCGCTGGAGCGGCACGGGCTCAAGGTCGTCTCGCTCGGCTTCCTGCTGCCGGAGACCAAGGCCCTGATCTGGCGCGGCCCGCTGGTCGAGCGCGGGTTGGCGCAGTTGTTCACCGAGGTCGATTGGGGCGAACTGGACCTGTTGCTTGTCGATCTGCCGCCCGGTACCTCCGACGTGCATCTGGAGGTCGCGCGCCAGGCGCCGCTGGCCGGTATCCTCACCGTCACCGCGCCGGGACAGGTCGCGGTGGACGACGTGCGGCGCGGGATGGAGATGTTCGCGGATCTGACGGTGCCCTGTCTGGGGATCGTCGAGAACTTCGCCGGTCTGGTCTGCGGTCGCTGCGGAACCGAGAGCGCCTTGTTCGGCGCGGGCGGCGGCGCGGAGCTGGCGACGCTGACCGGCCTGCCGCTGCTGGCGCGGCTGCCCTTCGATGCGGCGCTTGCCGAGGCGTCCGATGCCGGACGTCCGCCGCTGGTGGCGAGTCCGGAGACGGCGGCGAGTGCCTGGTTCCAGGCGCTGGCTGGGCGAGTCGCCGGCAGGCTGGGTCTCGATCAGGCGGACCAACCAGAAGGGTATGCCATGCGTGCCCGACGCACTGTGTCGGCGGAAGCCGTGCCAGTGCAGTCCCCCGAGGAGACCGGGCCGATGGACTGTCGCGCGGACACCATGCGCCGGACCGAGCCGCCGATCCCCATCCCGGTTCGCTCCGGCACCAGTCAAGCCCCCATCAACCCGGAGCCCGATACGGCCCCGGGCTATGCCGAGCCCGGCGAGCCCATCCCCGGTGTGCGCGATGTCGTCCTGGTCGCCGGCGGCAAGGGTGGGGTCGGCAAGTCCACGGTGACGGTGAATCTGGCCTGCGCCCTGCGCGTCCAGGGTCTGCGCGTCGGCGTGCTGGACGCGGATCTCTACGGCCCCTCCATCGCGCGGATGCTCGGCACCGACACCGAACTGGAGCAGGACGCGGCAGGGCGCGCCATCCCCGCCGTCGGCCACGGCGTTCACAGCCTCTCGATCGCCCAGCGCATCCCGCCCGAGGCGGCCCTGGTGTGGAAGGGACCGCTGGTGACTCAGACCCTGATGGACATGGTCTATGGCGTCGCCTGGCCGGATCTGGATGTGCTGCTGGTCGATCTGCCGCCCGGCACCGGCGACGTCCAGCTCAGTCTGCTGGAGCGTCTGCCGGTCAGCGGGGCGGTGCTGGTAACCACGCCGCAGCGGCTCGCCCAGGTGGACGCCGAGCGCGGCATCGCACTCTTCCACGAGTTGGACATCCCGGTGCTCGGGGTGATCGAGAACATGAGCCATCCGGTCTGTCCGAGCTGCGGCGAGCCCATGCCGCTGTTCCCGGATGCGGACGTGCGCGCGCTCGCCCGCCGCCGTCACGTCCCCTATCTGGGCCGCCTGCCGCTCGATCCCGCCGGACAGGTGCTCGCCGACACCGGCCGTCCCCTGGTCGAGGCGCTGCCCGAGAGCGCCGCCGCCCGGACCTTCCAGGAGTTCGCGCATCAACTCCGCGCCGCGCTGGAGCGGGAGGCCGAGGCCGCCTTGCGCAATGCCGACCCCAACACCCGTGCCGCACACGCGGCCTTCTGGGAACGTCTGATCGAGGATTGAGGGTCAACTACCCCGCCCTGAAGGGCGGAGCTTGTGAGAGCAAGCTGGGTTGACCAGCCTCAGCCCGCCTGACCGGGACGGTCGAAAGGGGCTCCGTGTGCAACAGGTCGTCAAGACTCACCGGCGGATGCTTCCTCAGTCCGCCGCTCTGAAAGGCCCGGACCATGCTGACGAAAGGTAAAGCGTCGAAGGTTCGGGTCGCCGCCGTCAGGCGGGAGCCGGTGGCACACATTGGCGAGGGGAGCGTGTCGCGTCGTGAGACGCCGCACCGTCACCAGGCCCTTACGGGCAGAGCCTCACGGCCCGGCAGGTGGAAAGCCTGCATCCGTTTCCGGCGGCTGCACGGTCGTAGCCGCTCTCCCTCCCCGCCCTGAAGGACGGGGTTTCTCGCGGAGGAACTGATGACCGAACTCTACTTGTACCTGAATCGGCCCCTGCCCGAGGGGCTGGATCCGCAACGGCTCTCCGGACTCGCCGGGCTGGTGGTCGAGGCCGGCTGTCTCAGCGCGCGCGAGGCCGGCACCCTGCCTGCCCCAGTCGCCGCGCTCTGCATTCCGAGTGCGGATGCGCAAGCGGACTGGGACGCGAACGCCGCCCCGGCGTGTGTGGTCGACGCCGGACTGGACGCCTGCGCCGCCCTGCGCGACGCCCAGCCGGAGCGCAACTGGCTGCCGCGCCTGACCGTCTATCCGCAGGAGGTCAGCTACCGCATGGCCAATTACAGCGGCGAAGGCTTCAAGTTCTTCACACCGGACGCGGCCACCATCCACGGCTATCGGGTCACGGATGGCGACCGTCTGCTGATTCCGACCCTCCGGCGTGCCCGTGACCTGGGCTTCGAGCAGATCTGGCTGCACGCCCGCGAGGCCGAGCGACGCGGTCGGGGGTTGGATCTGGATCTTCTGGAGCGAGCGCGGGCCGAGTATCCCGAGGGGCTCTGGCTCTCCGGCGGAGCCGCCGAAGCGCGCCATCTTGAGAACCTCACCCGCGAGGGCGGGGCGGATGGGGTGGTGATCGGGTTCGACCTGCTTCAAGCCGTCGGTGTGGAGGCACTGCTGGCGGCCCTGGCCCCACCGCGTCCGCCCGAGGTGTCCGTCGCTCTGATGCCTCGTTCGGGTCATGCAGCCGTCTGAGTCGCGCGGCCGGGGGCGCTCGCCGTGGCGACAGTGGCGGCTGATGGTCGCGGTCGCCGCGCTCGTCCATGTGATCGTCGGCACGGCAGGTGAGGACCGTGGGCCGCCCACGCCGACCCTGAACCCCGAGACGCTGTCGAGCCGGCTCGTCCGGGACGAACCGCCGCTGGTGCTCGACACCCGTGGCCGCGCGGCCTACCTCACAGGCACCATCCCCGGCGCGCTGGACGCCGGAACCGACCCTGCCGGCTATCTGCCCGACAGCCGTGGCGGAAACGCGGTGCTGATCGTCGAACCCGGCACCGACCCGGCGCCCTGGATGAACCGGCTCCTGGGCTTCGGTTATCGAGTCGAGGTACTGGCCGGCGGTTTGCCTGCCTGGCGCGCCGCCGGCCTGCCGGTCGTGAATCCACAGGCCGGCTTCGCCATACCCGGCAGCCGCCCCTTCGTCATCCCACGCGGACTGTGCGAGATGAACACCCCGGCCGATCGCTTCCATTGAACATCAGAATGCTCGTGAATCCCCTGGTCGATGGAATCGAGCCGCTTCAGCCGATCCTATGGCTGCTGGCCGTCTTGTCTCCTGGCGTGACCGCTTCAGACGTGACGGATCGCGAGTCGCGCCCCTGCGCCGACTGTCACGCGGCGATCGTGCAGACCTTCGCCGTGACCCGGATGGCGCAGGGAGCGGAGGGCGAGGTCTTCCGCCGGGAATGGATGGAGCAAGGCACGCCTGAGGGCTGTCTCGTCTGCCACGCGCCCTCCGGCGGCGCCGGCCTGAGCTGCAACGACTGTCATGGCCGGGCAGGGCACCCTTATCCCCGGCTCCAGGTACCCGACATCTGCGCCCGCTGTCATGATGCTCCCGGCGAGAGTACCGTTCGCCGCTTTCGCGAGCACCCAGCCGCGCTTCAGGGGAAGGATTGTCTGGATTGCCACCTGCCGCCGGGTGGAGCCAAGGCTGGGCATGGCTTTATCGGCCCTTCGGTCGCCGGCTTCCTGGACGACGTTGCCCGGCTGAGGCTGTCGCTCCGCCATACCCCGAATGACGGCGCCCTCGTCCTGATCCGGGTCAGCCACCGCGCCGGCCATGCCCTGCCGGGTGGAACCACGGGGCGCGCGGTTTGGCTGACGGTCAGCGGGCTGGATGCCGAGGGCATCACCGTCTGGCGCGAAACGGTGCGCTACGGCTGGGAGCGGCACGGCGAGAACGAATGGCAAGACCGCACCCTGCCCCCCGGCCCGCCGACGTCGGTCGAGATCGCGCTTTCCACCCACAGGACGATGACCCGTCTGCGCGCCGAACTCTGGTACCGCTTCAGAGCCGGAGACCTGGACACGCCGGATCCGCGCGCCCGGCTGCTGGATGCGGTCGAGCTGGATCTGCCGTCCCCGGCTCCGGCGGATCGGCGATAATCCATTGCCACGCGCCTTCATGGATCCGCCACCGAATCGACAACCCTTGATGACACTGAATCGCCGCCGTTTCATCCGCCACCTGGTCGCCACGACGCTCGGCGCGGCCTGGCCCGTGTTGGGGGCTTCGCCGGTACGCTTTGGCGTCACCGCCGTGATGCTCGATGATCGCGTCGGCTTTCTCAACGATTGGGCGGCCTGGCTGGGTGTAAGGCTCGGGCGGCCGGTGGTCTTCGTGCAGCGCGCACGCTATCGCGAGATCCTCGATCTACTGCTGGGCGGTCAGCTCGATCTGGCCTGGATCTGCGGCTATCCCTATGTTCGGCATCAGGACGCGCTGGAACTGATCGCGGTGCCGTCCTTCCAGGGGCAGCCGCTCTACCGCGCCTATGTCATCGCCGCCGCCGAGGGCGGCGTCCAATCCTTCGAGGAACTCGCGGGCCGACTCTTCGCCTGGGCCGATCCCGACTCCAACTCTGGCTATCTCTACCCGAGGTCGTATCTGGCCGGCCTCGGGCGCGATCCGGATCACTTCTTTCGACGAACGTTTTTCACCTGGGGACACCCGCGCAGCGTGGTCGCGGTCGCCGAGGGGTTGGCCGACGGCGCGGCGGTCGATGGCTATGTCTGGGAGACCCTGGCGCGTCGCGATCCGGCGCTGACCGGGCAGACGCGGATCATCCTGCGCTCGCCCCTGTTCGGTTTTCCGCCGATCGTGGCCGCGCGTGACCTGCCGGCGGCGGATCGCACCCGGTTGCGCGAAATCCTGATCGGGCAGGCGGGAGACGCCGCCGGCCGCGCGCTGCTGGCGGAACTCAACCTCGACGGCTTCGTCACCGCCAAGCCGGCCCTGTTCGCGGATATCGCGGTGATGGCACGCCAATTGGGGCGAAGCGGGTGAACATAAGCCGCTTTTGGGCGAGCTATCGCGTCCGCCTGCCGCTGAGTCTGAGCGTCTCGGCGATCCTGACCGCGTTCTGTCTGGCGCTCGCACTCGGCGGACAGACCCTGGTCAATCTGCGCGAGGATCAGGGGCGCAACGCATCAATGTTGGCCCATGCCTGGGCCGAGATGCTGATCCAGGCGCTGCGCAACGAGGATGTCTGGCTGGCCTATGCGCTGCTGCGCGGTCCCGAAGGCGCTGAAGCCGGGGAAGCCGTATGGATCCTGGTCGATGCCGCCGGGCGCGTCTTCGCCAGCAACCGGCCGCGTCGCTATCGGCTCGATCAGCCGGTAAACGAGGCGCTGCCCTGGCTGCCGGCGACCGTTGAGCCGGATCGCATCGAACCGCTTGCACGGGCGAACGGGGTCGATCAGGCCGAGGCCCAGCGTCTGCTGCGCCTGCCGCTGTTCAGCGACGGCACACTGGTCGGCGAACTGATCGCCCTGCTGTCCGATACGCCCTATCTGCCGCGCTTTCGCGAGATCCTGGTCGGCGGCGTGCTGGTGACGGTCGGCGTGCTCGCCCTGCTGGTGCCGCTCGGCTGGCTGTGGGGACGGCGCCTGGTGGCACCCCTGACCCGGCTCAGCGGCTGCATGAGCCGGGTCGGCAAGGAAGATCCGCGTCGGCTGTACTGCACACTGCCCGGCGATGACAGTGAGATCGGTCAGCTTGGACGCCAGTTCGCCGCCATGGTTGCGGCCCTGGCCGAACAGGAGGCGCTGAAGGATCAGATGCTCCAGTCCGAGCGGCTGGCCGCAGTCGGGCGGGTTGCCGCCGGAGTCGCACATGAGGTGAACAACCCACTCGGCGGTATGCTGATGGCGATCGACGCCTATCGTTGCGCCCAACCTCCGGACGCGCGCACGGCCCGCCTGCTCGATCTGCTGGAGCGCGCACTGCGTCAGATCCAGGACTCGGTCTCGGCGCTGCTGGTCGAGGCGCGCGCCGATCCGCGTCCGCTGACGGCGCGCGATCTGGACGATGTGCGCACCCTGGCCCAACCGCGATTGGCCAAGTCCGGCGTGCGGCTGATCTGGCACAATGCCTTCGATGTGGCGACCACACTACCGGCGGCGCCGGTGCGCCAGTTACTGCTGAACCTGTTGCTCAACGCCATCGAGGCCGCACGCGACGGCGGGGCGGTGCGGGTGCGGCTGCTGAGCGAGGGCGACCGCCTGCGGCTGTGGGTGCGCAATCGCGGCCGGCCGATCCCGCCCGATCAGCTCGCCCATCTGTTCGAACCCTATCCGGCGGTTCGACCCCATGCGCGCGGACTGGGGCTATGGATCTGCTATCAGATCGTCTCCCAGCTCGGCGGCGTCATCGAAGTTGATTCCGAGGGCGAATTGACGACCTTCCGGGTCAGTCTGCCGCTGGGTCGACCGGTTGCATAAGAGAGTGCGTGATATGACACGGGTCTGTCTGATCGAGGACGATGCCATCATGGGTGAGGCGTTGGTGGAGCGTCTGACCCTGGAGGGATTCGAGGTGGACTGGCAGTGCACGGGGCGCGCCGGTCTGGCGGCGCTGCGCCAGACCGAGGCGGCGTTGGCGGTCATCGACGTGAATCTGCCCGACCTGTCCGGGATCGCCCTGTTCGAGCGGCTGATCGAGTCGCGTATCGCGCGGCCGCCCACGCTCTTCATCACCGGCTACGGCACCATCGAGGACGCGGTGCGTCTGCTCAAGCTCGGCGCGGCCGACTATCTGACCAAGCCGCTCGATCCGGGCGCGCTCATCGACAAGCTGCGTGCGCTCGCCGCCACGAGTGCGCCTTGCCGCGACGCGCGCCGGGAGGCCGGTGAGAACGAACGCCTGGGGATTTCGCCTTCGATGTGCCGCCTCGAATCCGAACTCGACCGTCTGGCGCGCCATCCGCAGACGCCGGTTCTCATCAGCGGCGAATCGGGCGTGGGCAAGGAGGTCGTGGCCCGCGCCCTGCATCGGCGTCAGTGTCCGCAGGCGCCCTTCGTCGCGGTCAACTGTGCCGCGCTGCCCGAGACCCTGATCGAGGCCGAACTCTTCGGCCACGAGCGCGGGGCCTTCACCGGGGCCGAGCGCCGTCGTCCCGGTGTCTTCGAGCAGGCCGGCGATGGGGTGCTCTTTCTCGATGAGATCGGCGACATGCCGCTGGCCTTGCAATCGCGTCTGCTGCGGGTGGTGCAGTCGCGCCAACTGACCCGCATCGGCGGCGTCGAGCCGGTCGCGGTCGCCGCGCGTCTGGTGTGCGCCACCCATCGCGATCTGGCCGCCCTGGTGCGCGCCGGGCACTTTCGCGAGGATCTCTACTACCGGGTACGGGTGCTGGAGATCGCGATCCCGCCGCTGCGCGAGCGGCCCGAGGACATCCTGTGGCTGGCCGAACGCTTCCTGGCCGAGCATGGCGCACGCTTCCCGGATGAGCGCCGCCGGCTCGGGGCGGCGGATCGTCAGTGGTTGCTGAATCAATCCTGGCCGGGCAATGTGCGCGAGTTGCAGCATACCCTGGAGCGCGCCTGCATCCTCGGGCAGGGCGAGCGATTGCGCTTGGAATCTTCCGACGCCACACCCGCCGAGACCGGTCTCAGACAGCAGACCGAAGCCGGCGAACGGGCCGCGATCCTGGCCGCGCTCGTCGAACAGGACTACCACATGACCCAGACCGCCGCCCGGCTCGGCATCAGCCGCAAGACGCTGTGGCAGAAGATGAAACGGTATGGGCTGTCACGACATGATGATGTAGGTTGAGCTGAAAATGGTACGGCATTCTGTTGACGCCGTACTGATGTCTGATGCCGCCAGATTCGCGCCTGGCCTAGCGCATCACCACCGCTCGATTCGCCACTCAGACGTTCAGTGGGAAAGGGGCCAGACGCTACGGCGGACGCTGGAATCCAAAAGGCTGTTGTTCTCGACTTTGGCCATTTTTGGACTCCCACAGGCAGCTAAGTGCTTGAAACTCCGTAGGGGTAAAAAAGTTAGACGCACTTTTCATGCGAGATCCGATTGGCCAGTACGTTGATGGCTCGCGCCGCCGCGAACAGCCCCAGGCCGGCCGTGACCGTCACCACGGAACCGAAACCCGCGCAGTTGAGCCCGGTCGGTCCCGGACGGCTCGGGTCGCAGACTGTCGCGGCGGGTGGAGTGCGTACAGGTTCGATGGTATACACCGCCTCGATGCCAAAGCGCTTGTTCGGCTCGCGGGTAAAGCCGTGCGACTTGCGCAGCTGAGCCCGCACCCGAGACAGCAATGGATCCTGGATGGTGCGTGCAAGGTCGTCGACCCGGATGCGGGTCGGATCGGTCTTGCCGCCCGCCGCGCCACAGGTCACGAGCGGGATGCCGGCTCGATGGCAGACGGCGATCATGGCCACCTTGGCACGTACCGAGTCGATGGCATCGACTACATGATCGAAACCGGCGCCGACCAGTTCGGCGGCATTCTCAGGAGTCAGGAAATCCTCGATCAGGGTCAGGTCGCAGTCCGGGGCATAGCCGGCGATGCGCGCGCGCATGGCCTCGATCTTGGCCTGACCGAGTGTGGGATCGGCGGCCTGGATCTGGCGGTTGATGTTGGATTCGGCGACATGATCCAGGTCGATCAGGGTCAGACGGCCGACGCCGCTGCGCGCCAGTGCTTCAGCCGCCCAGGAACCCACGCCGCCGAGGCCCACGACACAGACATGCGCCGCCGCGAGCCGGGCCTGTCCGTCCTCGCCATAGAGTCGTGCCAAGCCGCTGAAACGGCGGCGGTCGTCGATTGTGTGTTCGGGGAGCGGCTGATTCGACATGGGTCAAGAAACGGATGAGCGCGAGCGGAGCTCGCTCAGGGCCAAGAGAATTGCGCCAATGATGCCGTATCAGGCCGTTCCCGGTCCAAGGTTCGATGGCCCCAAAAGAGAACCTGATTATTAACATAGCTCAGCCGGTTTGAGGAGGCGGTGCGGCATGGGTGGGGTGTGCAGCGCCGCCTTGCCCAGCCGAGGAAGCCTGGCGGCCAAGTCGAAGCGGCGATTGAAGCGATAGCAGAACTCGCCGAGGTTTTGTGCTCAACCCGCCAGGCCGTCAGACAGGAGACCCCGAGATGGCGTTTTGAGCTCCGGCGCCGAGATCCCATTTTTCTGCCGCCTCAGCGGAAACATCGCCGGCAACCAAGTCGTCAGCGGCAGCTTGGTCGCCTCGAAGATCGTTCCGGCGATCAGTGAGGCTTGATGTGGCGACAGCCGCTAGGCTAAAGCCTGACGCATGGCGATCAAGCCGGCGTACCAGGCCGGATAGTCCCAGGGAAATCGCCCCGGATGCCGATCCTGGATCGGGTCCATGAGGCATCGCAGGGTCAATCCGGCGAGTCCGAGGATCACATGGACGCCGACCGCGAGGATGGAGCCGCCGGTCTGTCCCAGGTTCGGCCAGGACTCGCGTAGGCCCGCCAGGATCAGCGGCGCGCTCTCATGCGCCAGCCCGAAGGCGGCCGCCGCCGTGAGTCCGCCGAGCAAGTGGGACTCCAGCGCCCGGCGGTCGAGTTGGCGGCGCAGGATCGGCAGCAACACCAGGATCCAGAGGCTGAGATAGGCCGACTCGGGACCGGCCAGCGGCGAGGTTTCATGGCCCTGGAGCGCCCGTGCCACCGTCCGCCAGAGATCCGAGACGAGCAGGGTCGTCAGGGTCAGACCCAAGGCCAACCGGCGTACCCAAGGCCCGGTACACGGGGGACACCAACCGGCCGCCCCGATCAACAGTATCCAGCCACAGAGCACGATCGCCGTGCTCATGGTCGTTGCTCCGGCATCGCGGGGCGCTCCGAGGGGCTCGTGCCTGCAATCGTGTCTGGCCGATTCGACCGGGCGCCGGGGGGCGATGCCGAGTCACTGGTGGTCGAAGCGACCAAATCCCTGATCCGCGCCAGGATCAGGCGCTCGCAAGCCTCCGGCAGCCGTCCACGCAACGGATCGGCGTGCTCCAGCGTGATCCGCGCGCGCTCCACATCGCCCGACCAGTGATAGCCCAGACCCGCGACCAGGGCGAGGGCGACATTGGTCGGCGCGCCCTGGACCGCGAAACGGTCGGCGAGATCGCGAAACTGCGTCTGATCCTCGGCCAGGGCGGGTAGGGCGCCGAGATCCTGGATCAAGCGCCGTGTGCGATCGAGACAGACGGCCCCGCGCTGACGCGGCTCCGCGAGCCGGCGCGCCAGCACTTCGAGCCGCAGTCGGCGGGCGTCCCAGAATCCGGGGTCATCCGCGACGGCGGCATTCAACGCCGTCTCGGCCTCGTCGAGCCGATCCTGCTCCCAGGCGCTGTCGGCCAGGACGAACCAAGCGTCGGAGTGTAGCCGTTCGGGCAGATCCGGCACCTCCAGGGCCGCGCGCGCCGCGACCTGCGCCGACTCGAAGTCATGCCGGCGCCGCTGGAGGCGTGCCAGTTCGAGGTGAGCGCGGAAGCGGATCAACGGCTCTTCAGTCTGCGTCAAGGGTTCGATCAAAGCCAGCTTGCGCGCGGGATCGCCACTGAGCGCGGCGAGCTGAAAGGCCAGACGCGCCTCGTCGTCGATCCGACCCCAGAGATTGCGATAGCGCATGAAGACCGTGTCGCCCGCCGCGCGGCGCGAGGAGTCGCTCGTCGTGGGACTCAGGGCCGCGACGCCACGCTCGGCGAGGTCCGACCAGAGTGTTTCCCACGCCTCGACGGCCTGACGCGCCTCGGCCGAATCACCCAGTCCGCCCGTCTCGGCGGATCGATCCGGAGCGCGCGCCAGTCCCCAGAGCACGCCGCTCAATACCATCAACAGCCCCAGCGTGGTCAGGCGCGGCATGAGCTGTGAGTCAGGGCGTCGCGGGAGCATCGGGCTACCAATAGAGGCCATAATGCGTGAACTGGGCGACATGACGGCCGATCAGCACGGGTTCGTCCGGCCGCTGGGTGAACCAGCGAAACCGCTGACCTGTGGCCTGTAGCCGTTCGTAGAGCGGCACAAAGGTCTCCAGGCCGTCGGGATGGACGATGAAGACGGGCGCGATCCGATCGCGTGCCGCGTCCTGGGCCAGTTCATCGACCAGTCGCTCGGTCTGCTCGGCGCTCCAGGGCGGCGACCGGCTCAGGATCGCCTCGCGATCGAGCCGGAACTCCAACTGAAAGGTATCGATGTCGCGCGTCACCAGCGGCTCGGGCCGCCAGACGAAACGCCCCTGCCAGGTGGCGCCCGAGCGCGTGTCGGGCGCGGCGGCGAGCACGTCGACCACGGCTTCCTGATCCCAGACCGCCACCCGATCGGCGAGCACGAAATAGAAGCGCGAGAAGGGCGGAAAGCGTTCGCGCTGCGGCTCGACGAAGCGCGGCCCGGCGCTCGGACGGGCCGGGATCTGGCTGGCCCCTTCGGTGAACTGACGCGGCGCGGCCAGGGCGAAGAGCGTCACGATCAGCAGGATCGCCAGCAGATTGGTGGCGATGTCGAGAAAGGCGCTCGGGGTCGGTCCGTCAGTCTCCATGTCCGCGCCACTCGGTCAGCAGACGGGGTAGAGTCTCGGGCACCGTCGACAGCGGACGGAAGCTCAGCCGGAACGCCCGGCGCGTTTCGGCGCGCGGATCGAGCCGGCTGGTGAAGCGGCTGAAGGCGTCCTCGAAGGCGCGACGGGTGCCGAAACAGTCCCGGGTGAGCGCGAAGACCAGATTGCGAACGCCGTCACCCTGAGCCGCGAGTCGTGCCAGCAGCGCATCGAGTTCGGTCTCGCGATAGACGATCGGCTCGGCCTCGGGTCCGGCATAGAGTGTCACCACGCCATCGGCCTGGCAGACGATCAGATCGTCGATCGCCGGCGGACGCCCGGTCTCGGGCCGGTTGCGGGCTTGCAAGGCGAAGACGACGATCAGGATGCCGACGAAGGCCAGCACCAGATCGAGAAAGGGCAGCAGATTCGGCTCCGGCATCAGCGGTATCGATGGACGGTGACGCATCAGTCGGCCGCGTCCGGGTCCGCAGAGGTGTCCGGGAACAGCCGGTCGAGCAGCCGCCGGTAATAGAGCATGTCGAGCGTCTGTGCCCGCGCGCGCAACACCAGCAGGGCCAGCATCAGCGGGATCACCAGCACCAGCCCGACGAAGGTGGTGTCGAAGGCGAACTGGAGTCCGCCGAGCACCCCACCGAGTCCACCCCCATCGACGGCCGTGACCGCGACGCTGTCGGCCAGTCCGCCGATGGCCTGGGTGATGCCGAGCACGGTGCCGATGAAGCCGAGCATGGGCAGCACCCAGATGGCGAAACCGATGGGGGCGAAGTTGTGCTGATGCTGCCGGCCGCGCACCAGGAGCACATAGTCGCTCAGATGGACCGAGTCCTCGCGGGCGTGGGTCCGGTCGTGCCAGCGTCGCAGCGCGACCGGAACCCGCGCGGCGTCGGCCTGTTCGCGTCCGGAGAGAAAGTCGATCCAGTCCTGGAGACGAGAGCGGACGGACTGGCGACCGTCCTGGTCCGGCGTATCTCGCCCGATCAAGGCGCGGCGTTCGCTCTGGAGCCCCAGATATTGCAGGACGGCATAGAGTGCGCCGGCGACGAACAACGCCAGCATGAAACGGCAGTAGCCATTGCCCAGATAGCGCCCGATCCAGTCGGGCAGGGCGTCCGGCTCCAGAAAATGCATCAGGGTCGGATAGAGCGCCAGTGTGATGAGCAGGGCGACGATCAGCGGCCGGGCGATCTGTCGCTCGGAGAACAGCCCGGCGGCCTGATCGAGATCGAGCGATGGCTGAGCGGGTGGAGACATCTATCGATCCGGTTGGGGCGCGGCAGAGTCATCCAGGGTCTGTTCAAGCACCTGGAGTTGATGCGCGATGTCGCGTCGCGTGGTCCGCAGTTCCGCGATCCGGGCGCCGATCTCGCCGTAGAGGCGTTCCTGGCGCGCGCGTTCGTCGTGGTTCTGAGCGGCGTCGGCGCGGTCGAGCGCCTGCTGGGCCTGGGCGATGAGTTGGGTCTCCAAGTCATCGAGCCGGGTCAGCAGACGCTGGATGTCGTCGAGCCGGGCCTGGAGCGCCGCGCGGTCCGAGCCGATGTCGATGGCCGGCGGCGTTGTCGACGCCGAGGCCGCCGGCTCAGGCGGCGCGGCTCCTGAGTCGGCGGCCAACATCAGGCCCAGGCAGGACAGCAGGAGCCGGAACCGCGCGTGCGGACCGGTAATGCCGGTCGGCTTCATGGCGCGATCGGCACCTGCTGCGCATCGTTGGCGGTCTTGACGATGGCCTGCATGTTCTCGTTGAGGCTCGTCAGATTGGCGCCGACCTTCTGGAGACTCTCGATCGCCTTGTCGGCCTGACCCAGCTCATAGTAAGCCAGCACGATGTCGCGGTCGGACTCGATGGCACGCATCAGCGCCAGCGAATTGGCGCGCTCGGTGCTGATCTGGTTGCGCAGTTCGCGCCCCTTGTCGAGCCGGCTCTGCCAGGCCTGCGCGATCGGCAGGAAGGCCGGATTGGATTCGGACTTGGTCAGCGTCTCCTGACGGCGCTGCTCCCAGAGTTCGAGCAGGGCGTCGAGTTCGGTCCAGATCTCGCTGTTCTCGTCCATGCTCGCGTTGACGCGCTTGACCGATTCGAGCATGGCGTCGAGCACCTCGCCGCCCTTCTCGATGGAGTCACGGCTGGCCTGGATGTCGGCCTCCAGCCCGCTCAGATTCTCCTGGAGCTGGGCGGCCACGGCGTTGACCTTGTTGAACAGCCGGCCCATGTCGGGCTGATCGGCCGTTTGGGCGAGACCGGCGGTGCTACCGAGCGTCAGGAGTCCGGCGAGCAGCAGGGCGGATGTCTTCTTCATCATGGGCAGTTCCTCTCAATTGGCGATGGGGACCGAGGCTTGCAGACTCTGCTGGGTCTTCTGTTCGACGACCGTCATGGCCTGGGTGATGTCGTTCAGGCCCTCGACCACCGAACGCGCGGCGGCGATGGCCTCCAGCACCTTGCCGATCTTCATCTCCTGGAGGATCACCCGGTGCTGGCGCATGATGGTCGAGAGCTTCTCCTGAGCCAGGGTGCGGCTCTGGTTCAGACGCTCGTCGACGATGTCGTATTCCTGGATGGCGCGCTCGAGCTGAGCGATGCTCTGCTCACGGTTGGGATAGTCGGGCGGCTGGCGCTCGAACCAGCTCTTGAGCACGATGGTGCCCTCCTTGGCGCGGTTGAGCGCATCGGCGAAGTCGCTGTTGAGATCGAGCTTGTTGAGCACCCCATAGACCTCGTCGCGCAGGGTGAAGAACAGGCTGTCGACCTGAGCCTCCTTCTCCTGCTCCGAGGTCAGGCGCGCGACCTCTTCGAGCTTTTCCATCGCCGTCTGGATGCGCGCGCCGAGCTGGGCGCTGGAGGCGCGGATGTTGGACATCTCGGCTTCGAGGATGACGGTCGGATTGCTGCGGTTGGGGTTGCGGGCGCTGTACTGGCCCTCCTGCGCCCAGAGCGGTGCGCTCAGAAGCAGGGCGCACAGCAGCAGCCCGGGCCGGAGTCGAAGGCGCGTTGGAATGGAACGATCGGGCATCTGGAGTCCTCGTGGTTGGTCGTCGGTCTCGCGGCGTCGGCGAGGCTCAGTGGCCGCAGGCTTCGATGTTCTCCTGGAAGCCGTCGAGCAGACGCGCGGTCTTGTTGCGCAGATAGGCCAGGTCGCGCGCGATGTCGGTCAGATCCGATTCGAGATTGCGCGCGCGGTCGGCCTCACGCACCAGGCGTTGGAGGATGATGGGTCTGGACTCCTGGTTCAACTCCTTGTCGAGACGCTTGATCAGGAGTCCGGCGCAGTTGTTGAGCTTGATCGACTCATCCATCCAGGCGGCGATCGGTAGCTGGCCCAGTTGCTCGGCCTCCTGGCGATTGCCGTCGATGAAGGGCGCGGCGCACCCCGAGGTCATTTGACGCAGTTCGTTGCGCCACTTGCCCAGGAGCTTGTTGCTGCGCTCGACCCGCTGCAGGATGCGGACATAGTTGTCGCCGAGCGCGTGATAACGCTCGAAGACCTGAGCATCCTCCCAGGGGCAGGTCGGCGCCTGATAGAGGGTCGGGAGGCGGCGCCAGGCCGTTACGCCGTCGTCGCGCTCGGCCGTCGCGGGCGGTGGCTGAGGGGGATCGAGCGTGGCGCCCGTGCTCGGATCGGGGCTGAAACGCTCGCGTGCCTCGGCCCAGAGTTCGGCCGGTCGTTCGAGCCAGTCGGGCGCGAACATCCGGATCGCGCCGGTCGCGGTGGCGAGCAGGATCAGCAGAGCCAGACTCCAGGCCAGCCGGCCGGGGCGCGCGCGTCGCCGGTGTCGTTCGGACGCTGGCGACGGAGCGGATTCGAGCGGAATCGGCATCGGTGGTGCCGGATCGCTCGGTGGCGTCCCGGCTGACGCCTCCTCGGCGACAGCCACGCCGAAATGCTCGGCCAGCGGCTGGAGTCCGCCGCGAAAGCCCTGGCCGACGGCACGCAGCTTCCAGCCGGCGCCGTGGCGATAGAGTTCGGCGAAGATGAGTGCCTGCTCGTCTCCGGCCTCGGTCAGTTCGAAGGCGAGCGGCTCACCCGTGGCAGGCGTGGCCGTGAGCCGGGCGCCGATCAGGTCGCGAAACGCGCCGTGCGACAGGGCGGCGGCGATGACGAGACGATCGACAGCGGCCGGAAGACGTTCCGGTTGCACCCGAATCTCGGCGCGACCGGCGGCGGGCGTCGACAGCACCACGACCCCGCCGGGCGCCTGGAGCTGGTTGTAGAACACGAACCAGTCGTCGCTCGGAATCCGCCCATCGGCACCGACGGCGAAGCACACGACATCCAAGGTATCCCGGCCCGGCGGCCGGCGCAGTTCGATGTGCACTGTGCCTGCACTCGACAGCGGCGCGTTCGCGCCCTTCGGCAGTGTCTTCATCTCGGCGCCTCGCGCGGCAGAGAGTCCATGCCCCTTCCTCGATAGTGTGTCGATCGACGGTCGCAAATCGGAGTCGCCATGCTGCCGCAAGCCGTTCGGATACGCAACACGGTGCCTACTCCCACATGACGTTCTCGCCCTCGCGCGCGGCGGCGTCCAGCAGTTCGATCAGGGGCAGGGCGCGATGGGCGAGGCTGACGTTCGGTGATTCGTCGCCTCGGCGCGGGTGCGGCGTGGCCGGGTCGAGGGTCGCGTCCGGGTGCTCGGCGACGGCGGTCTTCAGGCGCTCCAGAGCAGCAGGTACGTCTTCGGCCAGCAGTGCGCCGGGCACCGCGCCGCTGTGTCCCATCAGCTTGATGAGGGTGACGGCTACGTCGCCGAACATGGTGATGGTGGCATAGGCCGGGGTCTCGAAGCGAATCAGCATGGGCGATGTCCTCGGTGGCTGAGGTTGGCGTGCGGGCGATCATGTCACTGTTGCCCGGATCGGGCGCGGCACCGCTTCAGTCGGACGTTCGATCCGGCTCGATGCCCGCTTGCTTCAGTAGGGCCAGCAATCGCTCGTTTCTTTCGCGCTCGCGCGCGGCCTCGGCTTGGGCCTGCTCGGCCTGAGTCCGGACCTGCTCAATTTGAGCCTGGATTTGCTCGACTTGCGCCCGGGCCTGCTCGGCCTGTTGCCGCAACCACTCCTGGGCGCGTTCGTGCTCCCGGAGTTCATCGAGGATTTCATCCTCCAGTTCCATGACTTCGGCAATCTCGCGCTCGGCATACGCCAGCTGCAGGCGTCGGATCAAGGGCCGATAGGCGGGCGGCACCTCGGCTTCGTCGAGTTCGAGCACATGCTTGTCGTCGATGACCCGACCCTGATCGAAGATTTGCAGCATTTGCTCGACTTCGGTGCGCCGCTCGCGGTGCAGTTCGGGGATCTGAATGATGTAGCTGTCGTGGGTCAGTCCTTCGATGAAGGGTTCTTTCTCGGTGAGCGGCTCGCCGGTAGTGAGATCGACGATGTCGCGACGCACCCGGATGATCGGGGCGGTGCTGTGCTCCAGCCGGTGGCCGAGAAAATAGATCGTCAGCAACGGCAGGCCCTGGCGTACCTGGCGGTTTTTGGCTTCATCAAGATTGACGAGGCGCGTGTTGTCCGGGTCGCGGTACTGGCTGCCGAGGTAGCGGCGAAAGCGCATGATGTCGGTGGGGAACTTGGCCTTTTGCAGCTCGATCAGCACCTGACGCTCTTCGCCCTGGGCGTTGCGGATGCGCGCGGCGAAGTCCATCCGGTACACCGTCAGGAAGCGCTCGCCGCCGGCGTCGACCCGGTGGCTGCGTTCCTGGGGACGAAACTCCAGCTCGAGGATTTCTTCGCCGATGATGGTGCCGATCAACAGTTTGGCGGCGATCTGGTCTTCGAGCAGAAACTTGAAAACCACGTCGTACATGGGGTTGGCGATCAACATAGCGGACAGCTCCGTGATGTGAAAGGGCGCCTCAGTGGTGTGCGGCCATGATTGGGAATCATACGGCCAATGGATGCTGTAACGGATCATTTTCCGGTAGACAGGCCGCGATCTTCAGCCTGAACACCCGGCGAAAACCATACAGTGGATGGCGGGCAACGGGTAAAATACGTCGATCATCGTTCAATCCAGCCCGCCGAGACATCATGACCGACGCCGCCGAGTCGCCACGCACCCATTTCATCCGCCAGATCGCCGAGGCGGATCTCGCCTCCGGTACGCATGACCGGATCGTCACCCGCTTTCCGCCCGAGCCGAACGGCTATCTGCACATCGGGCACGCCAAGTCGATCGTGCTCAACTTCGGTCTGGCCGAGTCGCTGGGCGGGATCTGCAATCTGCGCTTCGACGACACCAATCCGCACAAGGAGAACGTCGAATTCGTCGAGGCCATCCAGGCCGACGTGCGCTGGCTCGGGTTCGACTGGGGCGACCGCCTCTATTTCGCCTCGGATTATTTCGAGCAGCTCTATGGCTTCGCGGTCGAGCTGATCGAGAAGGGTCTGGCCTATGTCTGCGATCTGTCGGCCGAAGAGATGCGCGAATATCGCGGCACGCTTACCGAGCCGGGTCGCGACAGTCCCTGGCGTGGGCGTTCGGTGGCCGAGAACCTGGACCTGTTCGCGCGGATGCGGGCCGGCGAGTTCCCGGACGGCTCGCGGACCCTGCGCGCCAAGATCGACATGGGCTCGCCCAACATCAATCTGCGCGATCCGGTGCTCTACCGGATCAAGCATGGCGTGGTGCATCACCAGACCGGCACCGCCTGGTGTCTGTATCCGACCTACGACTATACGCACCCGATCTCGGACGCGCTGGAAGGCATCACGCACTCGCTCTGCACCCTGGAGTTCGAGGACCATCGTCCGCTCTACGACTGGGTGATCGCCAACGTCTCGGTACCGAGCCGTCCGCGCCAGATCGAGTTCAGCCGGCTCAATCTCGAATACACCGTGATGAGCAAGCGCCGCCTGACCGATCTGGTCGGCGAGGGGCATGTCGACGGCTGGGACGATCCGCGTATGCCCACGCTCGCCGGACTGCGTCGGCGCGGTTATACCCCGGCGGCGATCCGCGTCTTCTGCGAGCGCATCGGCATCACCAAGTCCGACAATCGCGTCGAGATGGCGATGCTGGAGAACGCCATCCGCGAGGATCTGGATGCCCATGCTCCGCGCCGGCTGGCGGTCCTGAATCCGCTCAAGGTTGTGCTCACCAACTATCCGGAGGATCGGACCGAGAGCATCGAGCTGGCCAATCATCCCAAGGATCCCGAGCTGGGCACGCGCACGCTGCCCTTCGCGCGTGAGGTCTATATCGACCGTGCCGACTTCGAGGAAACCCCGCCCAAGGGCTTCAAGCGGCTGATTCCGGGCGGCGAGGTGCGGTTGCGCGGGGCCTATGTGATCCGCTGTGACGAGGTGGTCAAGAACGCGGACGGCGAGATCGTCGAGCTGCATTGCTGGGCCGATCTCGACACCCTGGGCAAGAATCCGGAGGGGCGCAAGGTCAAGGGCGTGATCCATTGGGTGGCGGCTGAACAGGCGGTGGCCGCCGAGGTGCGGCTCTATGACCGGCTGTTCAACGTGCCCATGCCGGGGGCGGGCGGGAGCGACTATCGGGCCGATCTCAACCCCGAGTCGCGGCAGGTGCTGACCGGCGCGATGCTGGAGCCGAATCTGCGCGGCGTGCTGCCGGGCGAGCGTTTCCAGTTCGAGCGCGAGGGCTATTTCGTCGCCGATCCCGATTCGACGTCCGAGCGACCGGTGTTCAACCTCACCGTCGGTTTGCGCGACACCTGGGGCAAGAGCAATCACTGATCCTGATGGATGGTATTTGGGCCGATAGGGAACGCTAAAAACCGAGGTGTAGGCGGAATGAGTCTGATCGCAGAACTGGCCGGGGCCAAATCGGAAGAGGACGTCAAGGACGCCTATATCAAGGCGCTCGGTCTCAAGAAATACACCAAGGGCCTGATCGACATTCGGACCGAGGAAATCTGGTTCGAGTCCAAGGATGCGCCCACGCCGCCGGTGCTGATGTTCGCCCAATCTGGGCCATCTATCACCGTCCGCCCGAGGAGGAGCACCGCGCCTATCTGCTGGAGCGGCGCGACAGTCTGCTGCCGCTCGACGAGCGCAGTTTCAAGGGCGCGTTCTACACGCCGCTGCATATCGTCGACAAAGCGTATGAATTGCTCGGCGCGGTCCTAGGCCGCCACTGGCAGAAGAACTACCTCGTTTGGGATATGTGTTGCGGCGTGGGCAATCTGGAGGTCAAGCACTCCAACCACCGCAATGCGCATCCAGCGCGAGCTGCCGGGCGCGACGATCGCCATGTTCAGTACGCTCAAGTACGTCAATGCGCCCAATTTCGCACCCTTCCGCGCCCAGTGGCAGGCCCGCTATCTCGGCGGCTTCGTGGTGCACAGCCGCGCCTTCGATGGTCTCAAGGGCGATTTTCCGATCGGCTTTCTGGTCTGGGATACCGCGAAAGCGATGCCGCTTCAGGAGATCCGGACCACGGTCCTCGACAAGGATGGCACGGCAATCGGCGAGAAGTGCTTTGTTCCCGAACCGGATCGGGCGCCGCTTTCGAAGTGGATCGTGCGCCCACGTTCCAATCAGCAAGACGCCTTGCCGCTGAAAAACGCCCTCACGCCCACTACCAGCACCAAGGATGTGCGCGGCGACAAATGGGCCGATGGGGCGATCGGGAGCATGATCTGCTTCGGCAACGACTTGCAACATGCCGCGACCGGAACGGCTTTGCTGTCCTCCGGCTACGGGAACGCCGGAGCCTTTTTCGTCACCCCGGACAACCTGGAAAAAGCGGCCATCATCTTCGCCGTGCGTCGGCTCATCAAACCGACCTGGCTCAATGATCGCGACCAGTTCCTGCAACCCAGCGTCAAGCTCACGCCCGCCTTCAAGTCCGATTGCCTGATCTGGATGCTGTTCAACGGCTCCAACCTGTCAGCCGGCGCCGACGGACTGGAGTGGAACGGGCGGACCTGGTCGCTGGTCAACCACTTCATCCCCTTCAGCGAGGACGAAGTCGGCGCGTCCGGGCGGTTCGAGTCCGATTTCATGGTCGGCTATCTGCGCCGACTCAAGCTGTCCAAGGACGCCAAGGCCGTCATGGACGCCGGGCGCGCACTCTGGACGCGCTATCATGCCACCCGCTTCGAGAAGAAGATCCGCGACGAATTCGCGAGGCGTTCCGCGTGATCGCCGGCCAATACCCGATCATCATCCAGACGCGGTTCGATCATCACCCGCTTGCCCACCAGGTCATGGATGCCCTGGGTGCCCGGTGTGGCGAGATCCTGACGCGCCACCAGCACCAGCGGCGAATGCTGGAACACCACCGCCAGCACCACGACCGGTTTCCCCGCGGCACGCCAACATGCGTGCTGTCCTCAGTGACCAATGGGAACACCGGGGCCTGTTTCGCCGCCCCTCCCGCACCACTCAGCTCGTGCCGAGCAGGGCATCCAGATCCAGTTCGATGGCCTCGAAGGGCGGGATGCGGGCGCGTCCGCTGCCTTCGAGCGTTGCGATCTCAAGCCAGTCGCCGTCGATCAGCCGGTAGGCGGTCAACCGTCGCTCCTCGGGCCAGATCAGCCAGTAATCGGGCACGCGATGCCGCTTGAGCAGCAGCGGCAGAACCAGAGTGTCTTTCTTCTCATGTCCGGGCGAGACGATCTCGCAGACCCAATCCGGCGGCAGATCGATGACGCCGCCGGGTAGCCGGGGCAGACGCTCCCGACGCCAGCCGGCCAGATCATGCGATGGGCACTCGTGGACCTCGTAGGCGACGCTGACCTCGGTAGCGAACCACCAGCCGCCGCCGGTTCCATCGCCTTCGTCGAAAGGCCCGAGCGCGAGCGCCGTGCGGTTCTGTGCACGACCGTGGGCAAACCGCGCCATTGGCCGACGCACGATGTCTCCGCCGATCAATTCCACCCGCTCTTCCGGGCACAGGAGCAGATCGTCGATCGTGTTGAGTTTCAGTGCTTCCATGGGATGCCTCCGGCAATGGATCGAAACGTGGGTATATTCGCGCAACCGGCCCACCGACTCCAGCACCCCGGTCGGTCCACCGGCGGAACGCGATAGCGATTTCGTCGGGCAGCGCCCAAAATAACGGCCCAAACGCCCGTACTCCAGACGCGGGAGCAACCTGAACGAATCTCACGCGAGACGCCCAAGCATTACGATGACCACCGGATTGCCGAACACGACGATTGAACGCGACACGCGCCAAGCCGCGCTGCTCGCCCTGCACGCCGAATTGGAGACCTGCCGCCGCTGCCCCAAGATGTACGGACCGGCGGTCCACAGCGAATCCGTGCTCTCGCCCGTGATGCTGATCGGCCAGGCACCCGGTACGCGCGAGATCGAGCAGCTCAAGCCCTTCTGCTGGACCGCCGGCAAGACGCTGTTCAACTGGTTCGCCCCGCTCGGACTCGAAGAGACCGCCTTTCGCGCCCGCATCCTGATGAGCGCGGTCTGTCGCTGCTTTCCGGGCAAGAATCCCAAGGGCGGCGACCGGGTGCCGGATCGTGACGAGGTCGAGCGCTGCGAACGCTGGTGGCGCGGCGAGCTGGAACTGTTGCGCCCGCGTCTGCTGCTGCCGGTCGGCAAGCTCGCCATTGCCCAGCTCATGCCGGTGCCGCGCCTGAACGACGTCATCGGCCACCAGTGGACCTATCGCTCACCCGATGGTTGGGAGGCCGACGTCATCC
This sequence comes from Allochromatium tepidum, assembly GCF_018409545.1. GTDB lineage: Bacteria > Pseudomonadota > Gammaproteobacteria > Chromatiales > Chromatiaceae > Thermochromatium > Thermochromatium tepidum_A. The sequence continues at coordinate 1,243,416 of NZ_AP024563.1, forward strand.
CGCTGCCGCATCCGTCCGGCGCCTCGACCTGGTTCAAGATGGAGCCGGGGCGCACGCTATTGGCCCAGGCGCTCGACCTGATCGCCGCGCATCCGGCTTGGTGTGCCGTGTTGGAGTCCGAACCGGGCCAAACCGCACACGCTTGAACGTTCGGATATGCCTTGACCGCATGGCAGCAACCGCCCGCCGCCTCGGCATCCATCAAGACCTCCAGACGACCGGACGTGACGATCCTGGAGACCGGAAGATCCGCCCCGGCCCGCCAGCGCGCCAGCGCCTCGCGCTTGCCTCGACCCGTGACCAGGATCAAAATGGCCCGACTCGATCCCAGTGCCAGGGGCGTCAGGGATACACGCTCGGGCGGTGGTTTTGGCGCGTCCCGAACGGGGATCACCAGAGCTTCGTCCTGGATCGGATGACCTGGAAAGAGGCTGGCGGTATGCCCATCCTCGCCGAGTCCCAGCAGGACCAGATCGAAGGGAAGCCGATCGCGGATCGACTCGGCATAGTGCGCGGCGGCCGGCTCGGCCCCCAGCTCGGCGCGGATCGGGTGGATGTTGTCCGGCGGGATCGGCACCCGGTCGAGCCAGACCTCACGCACGGTCAGACTGTTGCGCTCCGGATCGTCCGCCGGCAGACAGCGCTCGTCGCCGAAGAAGAGGTGCCAGCGCGCCCAGTCCGCCGGCTGATCGGCGAGTCGACGGTAGACCGCCAGCGGGGTGCGCCCCCCGGCAAGGACGAGCTGAAAGCGTCCATGCTCGGCAATGGCGCGCGCGGCCGAGTCGAGTAGACGCTCGGTCGCTGCCGCTGCGACCTGCTCGGATGAATCGAGACACTGGAAGTCGAGGCTGTTATCGGTCATGGTAGACATCCAAATTACGCGCTAGGCAGGGTTTGACTCAGCGACGAAGCTGTGATCAGTCCATTTCGAGGGACTGATCTCGCGTCAACCGTTCATCATGATCATGGGAAGTGATGGCCCGATGAAGATACTCCTGGTCGACGACTCCAAATCGGCGCGTTACGCGCTCAGGCTCCAACTCCAGAAACAGGGCGCCGAGGTCGAGATGGCCGAGTCGGCCGAGGCGGCCTTCGAGAAGCTCAAGGGCGAGCTGCCGGATGCCATCCTCATGGACCACATGATGCCGGGACTCAACGGCTTCGAGGCCCTGGAGGTCATCCGCGAGGATCCGCGTACGGCGGCGATTCCGATCATCATTTGCACCTCGCACGAGGAGCCCGAGTTCGTCGCCACGGCGCAGAAGAAGGGCGTCTTCGGCATCCTGCCCAAGTCGGCCGCGCCCGAGTTGCTGCCCCAGATGATGGCCCGCCTGCAAGCCGAACTCGGCGCCGCCGTCACTACACCCAGGCCGACTCCTGCACCCGCGCCGTCCGCCGAAAAAACCGCTGCTCCTCCTCCAGTGGCACCACCCGCCGCCCCGCCCGGTCTGTCGGAAGACGCCGTCATCAAGCTGTTCGAATCGCGTCTGGAAGAGCGTCTGCCGCGCTTGCTCTCGCCAATGGTGGACGAACTCAGACGCGATCTGAGCGAGGTGATTCTCAGCGAAACCAAGCGCCTGATCGAGGAGCGTCACACCGCCGAGCAATCGACCAGACAAGCGGCGTCGCCCCAGCCGACCATGGCCGATCTCCAGGCCATCTCGACGCGCCTGGCCACCGAGACCCTGCCCGATCTCATCAAGCGCGCCCTTCAGACCGAGCGTACCCATCTCCAGGAATGGGTCGACAGGCGTGTCGGCGAGGCACTGACTCAGTCCGCTGCGAGTGAGGATCAGGAGCGCGCCGACGCCGACGAGATCGCGCGCAAAGCCGTGGCCATGGCGCGGCGCGAGTCCAAGGAGGCCGTGGACGCGGCGCTGGCGACCGCGCAGCAGTCCATCCAGTCGCTGGAGCAGCGGCTCCCGTCGCTGGGGCCGGTCTATGCGCTCATCGTGCTGGCGATCGTGCTTGGCGTAGGCGCGGCGGGCGCGGTCTACTATCTGCTCGGCTCGGGATCGGTTTGAGTCGCGATCATCCGGGGCGAGACACATGAGCGATTCCGGACCCGCTTCATCGACGTCGATCCTGGGCTGGCGCGAGTGGCTCGCTCTGCCCGAGCTGGGTCTGCCCGCGATCAAGGCCAAGGTCGACACGGGCGCACGTACCTCGACCCTGCATGCCTTCTATGTCGATACCTTCCGGCGTGGCGGACGACTGTACGCGCGCTTCGGCGTGCATCCGGTCCAGCAATGCGCCGATCTCGTCGTGCATGTTGAAGCGCCGGTGATCGACCGGCGGCAGGTCTCGGATTCGGGCGGACATCGCGAGGAGCGCTATGTCATCGAGACTCGGCTCGCCCTGGCCGGCCAGGCGTGGCCGATCGAGCTGACCCTGACCAATCGCGAGACCATGCTGTTTCGGATGCTCCTGGGGCGAACCGCCATCAAGGGGCGCGCCCTGGTCGATCCCGAGAAATCTTTCCTGACCGGCCGGGTGCGGCGGCCCTGGGAGTCCTATGGAGTGTATGCTCGATGAGCATCGACTGGAACGACTATTCATGTGAAGGTTTTTATGACGAGCTGGTCGCGCGTCGGGAAGCGGCGGACGTCGCCATCAAGGAGATGGGCATCACCTTCACCGTCTATTCGGAGGAGGGCCGGGCGATCGACCGCACCTGGCCGTTCGACATCATCCCGCGCATCATCCCCCAGTCGGAGTGGATGCGGGTCGAGGCGGGGGCTGCGTCAGCGGGTCCAGGCGCTCAATCTGTTCATCGACGATCTCTACCACGATCAGCGCATCATCGCCGACGGCGTCTTTCCGGCGGACGTGCCGGCCAAGTCGGTCAACTTCCGTCCGCAGTGCATCGGTGTGAAGCCGCCGCTCGGGGTCTGGGCGCACATCTGCGGCTCGGATCTGGTGCGCGACGGCGACGGCACCCTCTATGTGCTGGAAGACAATCTGCGCGTGCCCTCGGGCGTGTCCTACATGCTCGAAAACCGGCTGGTGGCCAAGCGCGTCTTCCCCGAGCTGTTCGAGCATTACGCGCCGCTGCCGGTCGACGACTATCCCTCGCAACTGTTCGACACCCTGGCCGCGCTCTCGTCGCGTCCGGCCGACTATCCCGAGGTCGTGGTCCTGACGCCGGGGATCTACAACTCGGCCTATTTCGAGCACGCCTATCCGGCCCAGCAGATGGGCTGCGAGCTGGTCGAGGGGCGCGATCTGTTCGTCGATGATGACGACTGCGTCTATATGCGCACCTTCGTGCCGCCCTCGACGAGTTCCAGATCGGCATCGGCGAGCTGCATGGCGAGATCGCCCGCACCTGGTTCCCGCCGGTGCCTGAGTCGGAACCCCAGTCTCACGCGCAATCCCAGTCGCAATCACAACTACAAACGACCGCGAACAAGGTCGACGATAGAGAGGAGAAAAGAGGATGAATGTCGCTTCACTGCCCGCGATCCTGCTGACCCTGGCCGGCTGGGTGCTGACCGCCCTGAGCGCGGCGGCCATGCTCTCCGGCCCCTATGATGGACGGACCTGCCGGACCGAGTGTGTCCAGACGCTGTTCTTCTCCGGCATGGCGGCCGGCATCCTGGGGCTGATCCTGGGCATCGTCGGTCTGCGCTTCGTCGTCGGGCGCCGGCTCAGTCAGGTCTCGCTGTGGCTGGCCGGGCCGCTGTGCGCCATCTTCGCCGCGCTCTTTCTGATCGGCAATCTGGCCTGAGTCAATCCGCCGCCAGTTCGGGTGAATCGAGCAGCTCGGGATGCTGCTTGTAGAAGGCGATGCTGCTGCCGACGAGCAGGATCAGCCAGCCGAGATAGATCCAGATCATCAGCAGGATCAGGATCGCCAGACCCGAATAGATGGCGGTGTACTGGGTCGATCCGGCCATGAAGTGCGCGAACAGCGCCCCGATCGACTGCCACAGCAGGCCCGCGCCCAGACCGCCGATCAGCGCCGAGACAAGCCGCACCCGGGTGTTGGGCACGAAGCGGTAGATGAAAGCGAAGGTGGCCGAGATCATCAGATAGGGCGCGACCAGCCGCGCCAGCTCCATCAGCCAGCTCACCGGCTCGTAGTCCATCACCGAGCGCATCCGCGGATTGCCGCCGAGCGAGGCCGAGACGCCGACCGCCGAGAAGAACAGCACCGGCCCGATGGTCAGCACGCTCAGATACCGGGTGAAGCGCTGGGCGAACGGGCGGACCTCGTCGACGCGCCAGACATGGTTGAACGATTGCTCGATCTTCTGGATCAGCGAGACGACGGTATAGAACGGCATCCCCACGCCCAGCGCCCCGAGCACCCCAACCTGCATCCGGTCGACGAAGCCGATGAGCTGCTGTGTGATCTCCACGCCCGATTCGCCGAGCGGTTCGAGCGCGTTGGCCGGCAGCGGCTCGATCTGGTTGTGCACGCCGAAGCCCTTGAGCACCGAGAAGCTGACCGCCAGGAGCGGCACCAGCGAGAGCAGCGTGGTGTAGACCAGGCTCATGGCATAGAGCGTCAGGTTCCCCTGCGTCAGATCGCGCGCCACGGCATGGACGAGCCGTCCGAGCCGGATGGCCAGTGCCTGCCAGCGCGGCAGTTGGTGCGGATCCTGTCCCCAGAGCAGGGTTTCCAGACGGGTCTGGAGGCTTGGGTTGGACGTTATTGTGTCCGGACCTCCTTGGCGTGTCGGCAAGTCTCAGATCAGGCGCACCGGGCCGGGATAGCGCGCCAGGATCGGATCGGCCGTCAGCAGAACGATCCCCTCGACACTCGCCTGAGCCAGGAGCAGACGGTCGAAGGGATCTTTGTGAATGGGCGGAAGCAGCTCGACGGCCAGGGCGTGTCGGCTGGTGATCGGCAGTTCGAGATAGCCGTTGTCCAGCAGACCACGACGCAGTACGCGCCCGTCGACCTGGAAGTCGTCGCGTCCGAGCGCGCGCTTGATGGTGATCTCCCACAGATTCGCGGCACTGAACAGCAATTCGCTCTCAGGGGCTTCGAGCAGGGTCCGGGCCTCGGCCGACAGGTGCTCGGGCCGGCCGGCCGCCCACAGCAGCAGATGGGTGTCGAGCAGCCACTTCATGCGTCGTCATCCGTGCCGAACAGGCGTGCGATCTCGGACTCGCCCATGCGGTCGAAGTCCTCGGGGACCGCGACCTGACCGGCCATGAAGCCGAGCCGGCGTCGCTGGTTGGGCTCGGGTGTCGGGAGCGGCACCACCATGACCAGCGGCTTGCCGGACTTGGCGATGACGAAGGGTTCACCCTGCGCGGCCTGATCGACCAGGCGCGAGAGATGGGTCTTGGCTTCGTGGATATTGACGGTCTGCATGACACACCCCGATCGAACTAAGTCCAGTGAGTCTAGTCCGAGCTTGGGCGGGTTTCAAAGGCCGAAATCGTGCAGGCTACCGATGCTCTCTGCCGTCACTCGGAGCCGATCCGACCCAAGTCGCGGATCTCTCGCGACTTTTCCCGTTCCACTGCCGGGCGCCTATCCCGAACCCATTTTTGATGGATTTTTCCGTTTCGGACAGACCTCGGACCGGCCGTTAGACTAGCGTCCCCCGCTCGGGGTCGCCCCCCTTCTCAGCCGCCGCACAGGACTCCCGTGGACCCAACCTTCGTACATCTGCATCTGCATTCCGAGTATTCGCTGGTCGATGGCCTGGTGCGCATCAAGCCGCTGGTCAAGGCGGTCGCGGCGGCCGGGATGCCGGCGGTCGCCGTCACCGATCAGGGCAACCTGTTCTCGCTGGTGCGCTTCTACAAGGCGGCCGTGGGCGCCGGGGTCAAGCCGATCGCGGGGGCGGATCTCTGGGTGCGGAATCCGGAGGACGCCAATCAGCCGCATCGTCTGGTGCTGCTGGCTCAGGACGAGCCGGGCTATCGCAATCTGACGCGGCTGATCTCGCGCGGCTTCGTCGAGGGCCAGCATCTGGGGGTGGCGCAGGTCGAGCGTGATTGGGTGCTGGAGGCGCATCAGGGGTTGATCGCGCTCTCGGGCGGGCCGCGCGGCGACGTGGCCGAGGCGCTGCTCAAGGGCCGACCTGAGATTGCGGGTCAGCGGCTCGATGTCTGGCTGTCGGTGTTCGGGGATCGCTATTACCTGGAGCTGATGCGCACCGGACGTCCCCAGGAGGGCGAGCTGGTCGAGGCGAGCGTAGATCTGGCGATCCGGCGCGGCGTGCCTGTGGTCGCGACCAATGACGTGCGGTTCCTGGCGGCCGGCGACTTCGAGGCCCATGAGGTGCGCGTCTGCATCCATCAGGGCCGCACGCTCGACGACCCGCGCCGTCCGCGCGACTACAGCGAGGAGCAGTATCTGCGCACCCCGGCGGAGATGGCCGAACTCTTCGCCGATCTGCCCGAGGCGCTGGAGAACACGGTCGAGATCGCCAAGCGCTGCAACCTGGAACTCAAGCTCGGCAAGAACTATCTGCCGGTGTTCCCGGTGCCCGAGGGCATGACCACCGACAGCTTCTTCGCCGAGCAGTCGCGCCGGGGGTTGGAATGGCGGTTGGAGCGGATTCTCGACCGTGACGCGCCGGATTATGTCGAGCGGCGCCGGGTCTACGAGGAGCGGCTGGAAACCGAACTCGCGGTCATCATCCAGATGGGCTTCCCCGGCTATTTCCTGATCGTGGCCGACTTCATCCAGTGGGCCAAGGACAACGGCATCCCGGTCGGGCCGGGGCGCGGCTCGGGTGCCGGCTCGCTGGTCGCCTATGCGCTCAAGATCACGGATCTCGACCCGATCCAGCATGAGCTGCTGTTCGAGCGTTTTCTGAACCCCGAGCGCGTGTCCATGCCCGACTTCGATATCGACTTCTGCATGGAAGGGCGCGATCGGGTCATCGACTATGTGGCGCGCAAATACGGGCGCGAGGCGGTGTCGCAGATCATCACCTTCGGCACCATGGCGGCCAAGGCGGTGGTGCGCGATGTCGGGCGCGTCATGGGGCATCCGTACGGCTTCGTCGACAAGATCGCCAAGATGGTGCCCTTCGAGTTGGGGATGACGCTCGATAAGGCGCTCAAGGAGAGCGAGGATCTCAAACGCGCCTATGACCAGGACGAGGAGGTGCGGGCCATCCTCGACATGGCGCGCAAGCTGGAGGGGCTGACCCGCAATGCGGGCAAGCACGCTGGCGGCGTGGTGATCGCGCCGACGGTGCTGACCGATTTCGCGCCGCTCTATTGCGAACCGGGCGGGGTGAATCTGGTCACGCAGTTCGACAAGGACGACGTGGAGCAGGTCGGTCTGGTCAAGTTCGACTTCCTGGGGCTGCGTACCCTGACCATCATCGACTGGGCGCTCAAGACCATCAATGCCGGGCGTGCGGCCAAGGGCGAGCCGCCGCTCGACATCGAGCGCATCGATCCGCGCGACCGGGAGGCGTTCGATCTGCTCAAGCGTTGCGAGACGACGGCGGTGTTCCAGCTCGAATCGCGCGGCATGAAGGAGCTGATCAAGAAGCTCCAGCCCGATTGCTTCGACGAGATCACGGCACTGGTGGCGCTGTTCCGGCCAGGGCCGCTGCAATCGGGCATGGTCGACGACTTCATCGAGCGCAAGCATGGACGCGCCGAGGTCGCCTATCCGCATCCGGATCTGGAGCCGATCCTCAAGCCCACCTACGGCATCATTCTGTATCAGGAGCAGGTGATGCAGATTGCGCAGGTGTTGGCGGGGTATTCGCTCGGTGGGGCGGACATTCTGCGTCGCTGTCTGGCCGGCTCGACCGAAGTGGTCGATGCCGCGACCGGACGGCGGGTGACGCTGACCGAGATCGCCGCCGCGCCCGAGGTTTGGATCGGACGCGAGGTGTTCGCGCTCGACCTGAAGACCCAGAAGATCGTGCGCCGGCCGATCGACGCCGTCTATCACAATGGCGTGCAGGAGGTATTCGAGGTCACGACCCGCACCGGACGCCGGATTCAGGCGACGGCGACGCATCTGTTCTATACGCTCGTGGGCTGGAAGCCGCTGGGGGCCTTTGTCGAGGGCGAGACGATCGGACTGGCGGCACGGTTGCCGCTGGAGAGCGATGAACCTCAGTCAAGGATTGGCGTCGAGTCGGATGTCTTGTGGGATTTAATCGAGTCGATCCGCCCGCTAGGTGATATGGAGGTCTTCGATCTCACTATTCCCAAGCATCACAACTTCATCGCCAACGATTTTATTGCCCACAATTGCATGGGCAAGAAGAAGCCCGAGGAGATGGCCAAGCAGCGCGAAACCTTTGAGCAGGGTGCGCTAGCACGAGGAATTGATGGTCAGCTCGCCTCGCATGTATTTGATTTAATGGAATATTTTTCTGGTTATGGATTTAATAGGAGTCACAGTGCCGCCTACGCCCTGGTCAGTTACCAAACCCTCTGGCTCAAGGCCCACTATCCGGCCGCCTTCATGGCCGCCGTGCTCTCGGCGGACATGGACAACACCGACAAGGTCGTCACCCTGATCGACGAATGCCGGACGATGAAGCTCAGGGTCGAGCCGCCGGCGATCAATCGCTCCGACTATCACTTCACCATCGCCGACGACAAGACCGTCGTCTATGGTCTGGGCGCGGTCAAGGGCGTGGGTGAGTCGGCGATCGAGGCCATGCTGGAGGCGCGTCGTGCCGGCGGTCCTTTCCGCGATCTCTGGGACTTCTGCGGACGTATCGACCTGCAGCGGGTCAACCGCCGTGTGCTGGAGTCGCTGATCCGCGCCGGTGCGCTCGACGAACTCGGCCCCAACCGCGCTACGCTCATGGCCCAGCTGCCGCCGGCGCTCAAGGCCGCCGAGCAGTATCACAGCACCCGCGCGGCCGGTCAGGTCGATCTGTTCGGCGCGCTCGCACCCAGCGGGCCGCCCACACCGGACCCGCAACTCGCCCGCGAGACACTCGCCGACTGGGAGGACGAACAGCGTCTCCAGGGCGAAAAGGAGACGCTCGGACTCTATCTCACCGGACATCCGATCGATCGCTACGAGGACGAACTCAAGGCGATGGGTGGGGCGCGTATCGCCCGCTTGCTGGAGACCGACCGCGAACTCGGACGCCGCGACCGACGCGACCGCGAAAAACGCACCGTCGTCGGGTTGGTGGTCGGCGTGCGGCATGGCAAGACTCAGCGCGGACGCATGGGCTCGGTGGTGCTCGACGACCGCACCGGGCGCATCGAGGCCACGGTCTTCTCCGAGCTCTATGAACAGGTGCGTCATCTGCTGGTCGCCGACCGGATCCTGAGCATCACCGGTGCGCTCAACTTCGATGAGTTCCGCGACGCCTGGTCATTGCGCGCCGACAGTGTGCGGATCTTCGAAGAGGCACGCGCGACTGCCGCCGATCATCTGCTCCTGACGCTGGATCTGTCCGATCCGGTCGCCCATGCGCGCGGACTGGAGCGGGTCGAGGAACTGCGCGCGGTGCTGCTCGCCCATCGCGATACGGCGCGCGAGTCCAGTCTGCCGATCCGGTTGATCTACCGTCGTCCCGGTGCGGTCGGTGAACTGATGCTGGGGAGTGCCTGGCGCGTTCGTCCCGCCGATGCCCTGCTCAAGCAGTTGCGCCACTTGTTGGGCACCGAGAGCGTCCGTGTGTCCTATGAGCGCCCGGTCCAGCAGGCGCCCATGCCCGAGTTGCAGTCAGCGCCGCGATTGCGGGCGGTGTCCTGACAGACATGAAATCAAATAACGCCTTCAATGTCGGTTCTAGAAAAATCTCGCCCAACAAACAGCAAGCGGCATTCATACTGCTTGGCGACCGCGTAAGCAAAGCAGTCGCCGTAATTCAAAGACGCAGGATGATTTCCCTTGCCCCAGCACTCATACGCAAGCGCGACGCGCCGAGCAGCGTTTGCCGTGACCGGGACGACTTCGAAACCCAGCCCATCGATCAGTTCAGCCATGGCCCTGCCGACATGACGACGTCCCGCCACAATCAATGCCTCGGCAACAGTACCGGCGCAAATCAGCAATTCATCCTCGGTTTCGAGCGCCGTCATACAGGCTTCCGCTTCCGGCTCATTGAGCAGAATCGACATCAGGGCCGAGGTATCGACAACGATCATTCGGGCAAACCATCCTCACCGTAGAGGAAGTCCTGACTATGCGCGGCGCTCGGCCCTTCTGTCGGGGCCGCAGACGCACGCAGACGCTCCATCAGTGCTCTTCGGCTCCCGGCATCCGGTGTGGATTTGATCGGAACCAGGCGCACTGTGGCCTGACCGTAGCGGGTCAGGATCACATCGTCTCCAGCCTCGGCGCGACGCACCAGCTCTGTCAGTTGTCCCTTGGCTTCGGTCACTGAAATCTGCATCAGAGGCTCCTGAAGGGGTAGTGCTCAGATTGAGTTGGGTGTGATCCTAGACCATCCAATGGTCCGTTACAATGCTCTGAGTCAGCCGTTTCTACTAGCCCGAGTTGCGGCAGGGCCGATGAGCGGGCGGCATCGAAGCGCAGTTGCACGGCGCTCGCAACCTTGTTGACGTTCTGACCGCCGGGTCCGGGCGCGCGGATGAAGCGCTCGGACAATTCGGCATCGGGGATGAACACTGTGGGCGTGATCTGGAGCATGGTATGGATTGTGACGGGCACAGGCGAAGCGCGACAGGGTGTCGTGAATCGGCGGGTTATACTTTATCCTCAGAGCCGGCCTGAGCCGCCGCTACTCAAGGCCGTGAAGCCGTAAAGTTCCACTTCCGTCGCTTCGAGCACAAGAACCGACATGACCATCAAGCAAGTCATCACCGACGGCGACAAGCCGATCAAGGTCCGGACCGACGAACTGGATGCGCTCTCGCACGAGCAGTTGGTCAACCTCTCCAGGTTGCCGTTCATCCATCGTCATATCGCCGCCATGCCGGATATCCATGCCGGCCTGGGTGACGCGCAAGGGCGCGATCCGGGCGCGTGAAGGCGAGCTGGGGATCGTACTGGGCAGCATGGGCGCACGCAGCTACATCGTGCGCGGCAAGGGGAATCCCGAGAGCTTCTGTTCCAGCGCCCACGGCGCCGGGCGGCGCATGAGCCGCACCGCCGCCGAAAAGCAGTTCACAGCGGTTGATCTGGTCGAAGTCGTGCATACCCTCAAACAACTGGTCTGCATCAAGGGGTGAGGTCGCCAATGCCGATCATCTGGATTTTATCCGTGTGTTGGTTAGGCCTGAGCCTGCCGACCCAGGCCGACGACTGGAACGCCCGGCTGTCGGACGGCTCCGGCGTCGAGGTCGAGGCTTCCACGCATCGCGCCTGGCGCTTGGAGGACGGCCGACGCACCCCACTTTGGGATGGTGTGCATCGCCTGGAGGACGGCTCGGTCGTCATCGTGCGCGACGGCGTGGCGGTACCGAATCCAGCGATGCTGGAGACCTGGAACGAGGCGCCGCCGCGCCGACCGGGCATGACGGAACGCGAGTCCGAGACCTGCCGCGAACTGGTCCGGCGCGTCTGTGGCGAAGGCGAGGCTGAGAACGCGGCCTGTGCCGCCGGCGAGTCATGCCGACTGGCGCGCGAGCTGCTGGAGATGTCCGCCGAATCCCTGCCTCTGGAGGCCGAGATCCAGGCCGAATCGTCCGTCGGCACTCAGTGTCGCGAGGCGCTGACCAACGCCTTCTTCGCGCCCTGCCGCTGAGCCGCCGAACCCTCGCAACGCTCTACTCATATCGGAATCGATCCATGGCATTACGCATCAAGAGTCACTGGAAGGACGACGAGCGCGAACGCTCGCTGCCCGAGATCGCCGGCGCCCTGGCTTACATCGCCTGGCGCATCGCACTCGACAAGGCGATCAATCTGCACTGCGAGCGCTTCGTCTATCGCGACGACGCCCAGCGTCTGGCCGTGATCCGGGAGTATCTGGTGTTCCTGGTCCAGATCGCCGACCGTCTGGCACACGCCGATCTGGACGAGGACGACCGGCGCACCCTGATCGTCGAGTTTGCCAAGAAGCTCTTCGGCCATGTCCAGGACAACAGCCAGGATCTGCTCGGACCGGGCGACTACGGCGGTCCCTTCATCGCCCTGCTCGACACCCGCTCCGGCGAGTACGCCGAGTTCCAGTTCGCCGATGACGGTCCCAGCTACGCCTTCCTGCGCCATCTCGGCCATGAGATCCAGTCCATCATGGGCGAGTCCGAGGAGAACCGCTGGGTGATCGATCAGGTCATGGACAAGGACGGCTGGGACGCCTACAAGCACTTCGCGCGCGCCTATCGCAACCTCTTCGAGTGATTCGCTCTTGCATTTCGCGCGCTCGGGCGCCATGATCCGCCTGCCGTCGCGCGTCTCATGCCGTGCTCCCCTTGCGGCCTCCAGAGCCACTTCTGCGACGTGTTCAATCGACGAGGCACCTGCCCTCGGAGTCAATCTGCTCGACCCCCGTCATCGCGATCACACGCGCCCGGACCGGCGGTCGAGTCCACGGAGAATGTCATCTATGGTCTTAAAGATAGGCGGCGATATGCTGGCGCTGGACGCCGCTATCCGTCGTCAGATCGAAGCGGAAGCCCGTAAACTCACGGACCGCTTCCCCGGTGAGCCGATCGAGGCTCAGGTCAATGTCCAGGAAGAGTTCGATCAGTTGCACGGTCATCGCGTGCGCTGCGAACTGAGCGCCAAGCTCGGCGCCGGTCGTCAGGTGGTGGTGCGCGAGGCACGCAAGGTGGCCTCCGAGGCCATCAGTGAAGTCTTCACCGCCGCCCGCCGCAACGTGCGCCGTCTGCGCCGCCGGAGCGTCCTCGATCTCGCGCCCGCACCCAAGACGGTCGCGGCGCGTCCCGCCGGTGCTCAAGTCGCGACCCATTGACGCCCGCGAAGCCAACCTTGAGCGCGAGGTCTCCGCACCCATCTAGTGGGCATTCGGCCATGCGTGGTCCGGCGCCTGTCCATCCATTCGACGCCGGCACGGACTGGATTCAAACAGAGGAGAGCCTCCAATGAAGGTTGCGATCATCGGCGGGACCGGCTTCGTCGGTCTGTACATCACTCGTCATCTGCTGGCGGCCGGCCATGTGCCGCGACTGCTGGTGCGTCCGGGCAGCGAGTCCAAGGTCGAGCGCCCCGAGTCGTGCGAGATCGTCCACGGCAACGTGAGCGATCTGCCGTCGCTGGTGGAGTGCGTGCGCGGCTGTGACGCGGTCATCTATCTGATCGGCATCCTGCGCGAGTTTCCGGCGCAGGGCATCACCTTCGAGGCGCTCCAGTATCAGGGCGTGGTCGACACCATCGCCGCCGCGCAGGAGAACTGTGTCGGGCGCTTCATCCTGATGAGCGCCAACGGCATCCGTCCCGACGGCACCGCCTATCAGCGCACCAAGTACCAGGCCGAGCAGGCGCTCAAGGAGTCGGGTCTGCGCTGGACGATCTTCCGCCCGTCGGTGATCTTCGGCGATGCCGAGGGGCGGATGGAGTTTTGTTCGCAGATCAAGAAGGACATCATCGACAGTCCGCTGCCGGCGCCGCTGTTCCATGCCGGCCTGCTGCCGACCAAGGCCGGACTCTTCGAGCTGGCGCCGGTCAGTATCAAAGACGTCGCCGCGGCCTTCGTGCTGGCGCTCAGCGAGTCGCGCACCGAGTCCCAGACCTATTCGCTGTGCGGTCCCGAGCGGCTGAGCTGGAAGGCGATCCTCAGCACGATCGCCGCCGCTTCGGGGCGCACCAAGCTGATGGTTCCGGCGCCGGCGCCGGTGATCAAGGCGGCGGCGGGGCTGTTGGACCGCTTCCCCTGGTTCCCCATCTCGCGTGATCAGATCCAGATGCTGATGGAAGGCAATGTCTGCACCGAGAACGACGGCTTCGCGCGTCTCGGGTTGACGCCAACCCACTTCGGCGTCGACCAGCTCGGCTATCTGGCGCGCGGCGACTGAGCCAGTCTGGTCATCGGTTCAGAGCGCGGGCGGTGCCTTGTAGCCGAGGATCAGATCCATGACGTTGGTTCCGGTCGGCCCGGTGCGGATGAGATCCCCGCTCGCCTCCAGGAAGCGCCCGGAGTCGGCTCGTGCCAGACAGGTGCGGGCATCGAGTTCGATCCCACCGAGTTCGGCCCGCTCCAGGGTGCCGCCATCGACCAGGGCACCGGCGTCCTCGGTCGGCCCGTCGCTGCCATCGGTGCCGGCGCTCAGCAGCCGGACATCATCGCATCCAGCCAGCTCGATCGCGGCGGCCAGCGCCAGATGCTGATTGCGACCGCCGCGTCCAGGATGCTCGGGAAGCCGGACGGTCGTCTCGCCGCCCCAGACATGCAGACCGGGCACGCCGTCGATGAGCGTCCGGGCGAGCGCGCGGCCCTGATCGGCGGCCTCGCCCTCGATGAGATCCGGATACAGCCGGACGTTCCACCCCCTGGACTCGGCGGCCTTCACGACCGCCGCCTTGGCCAGCGACAGTGTGGCGACCAGTTCCATCTCGGGACCGTGTTCCGGTAAGGCGCCGCGCTCGGCGAGTCCGCGCGCGACCCAGCCCGCCAACCAATCCGGTAGAACGAGTCGCCCGACCTGATCGGCCAGATCCGGCACGGGCACCAGCGGCCCCGAGCCGATGATGCCCGGCGTATCTCCCGGTACGTCCGAGATGGCCAGTTGCCGGACGGGACGCCCCCCGAGGTGCCTCAGCAACCCGCCCGCCTTGAGACGCGAAACCGACTGGCGCACACAATTCATGGCGCCGATCGGTAGTCCGCTACCGAGCAACCAGGCATTGAGGGCGCGCAGTTCGGAGAGTCCCAGGCCGCTGACCGGTGCCTCGATCAGCGCCGAGGCGCCACCGGAGAGCAGGAACAGGACTTGTGTTTCGGCGGGTAGCCGGTCGAGGCTCGCCGGCAGACGTTCGCCGGCCGCGAGACTGCCGGCATCCGGCAGCGGATGACCGCCGAAACGGACCTCGATCCCCAGCCCTCGCCAACGCCCCGGATCGGCGTGTCCAGGCTTGGTGACGAGCATCCCGCCCCGGCAGGCCTCGCCGAGCACCTCGAGTGCGCCCAGCGTCATGGACTCGGCCGCCTTGCCGATGGCCGCGATCCAGACCGGCCCCCTGATCGGGCGCGTACTGAGCGCACGTTGCACCGAACGCGCACCTGAGACGGCGTCGAGCGCGACGGCCAGCAGTTCGAGGAGTGTATGACGCGGGTCCGGTGTGGGCTGCATCGATCGCCGTCAATTGACTGATTTCAATGTGTTCGCATCGATTCCGGGTGCAGACTGCCTGCTCCTGGGCGATCGGACGTCGCTCGTCTCGTCGCGCCGCACGTCCCGGTCATGGGAATGTCCGTGGCGGCCGACTGTTCGTCCAACGGAGCCGTAACCGGATGAATCTCTGTCCCAAATGCGACCGTCCGCTCTGGCCGTTCGCCATGATCCTGACCATCACCAGCGTCATCGCCTTTCTGACCTGGCTGATCCTGGGCCTCTCAGCGATCGAACCCTGGCAGCGCCTCCTGGTGACGCTGATCGCCTTCATCGTGGTCGGAGCGACCCTGCTGCACTATGTCGTCAGTTGTCTGAGGCGTCACTGCCGACACGAACACCCAGTCGTCCAGGGACGCTCCTGACGTGTTCTACGCAGGCGCGCGCGTGACCTGATCGCGCAGATAGACCGGCAGCGCCTGCTCGGCCGGAACCCAGCGCCCGGCCGTCAGTTCGGCGGCGGCCAGGAGCGCGATGTCCTGGGCCTCGCAGACCCCATCGGGATTCGTCCCGCTCAGCGCCGGTCCGAGCCGCCGGCTCAGCACCTCACCATGCACGCCCCAGCCCGGTCCCACACCCTGCCAGCCGTCACCCGTGGGCCGCGTGACCCGGTCGGGCGCGCAGACCTGCTCGGCGCAGCACAACTCGGCCAGATCACGCGCGCCGATCTCGTAGCAACCCCAGTAGACCTCGTCCATGCGCGCATCCAACGCGGTCAGCAGCCGGCGCTGTCCTTCACGCCTGAACTGGCCCTGGGCCATGGCCGCGAGTGTGGAGACCGGCACCACGGGCAACTCGGCGCCGAAGGCCGCGCCCTGGATGACCGAGGTCGCGATACGGATGCCGGTGAAGGAGCCCGGACCACAGCCGAAGGCCAGTGCATCCAGATTGCGCAACTCCAGACCGGCCTGTTCCAACAGGCGCTGCATCATACCGAGGATGAGTTCGCCGTGGCGGCGGGGTGCGAGAGTGAGTTCCTGAACGACGCCCTGGTCGACGAGGAGTGCGGCCGAACAGGTTTCGTTCGAGGTGTCGATGGCGAGTAGTTTCATGTGCTTCAAAGACTTTCGAGCCCGAGCGGCCGTCCGCCGAAGACGCCCGCTCCGAACGGGCCGCTCTCGAGTTCGTGGATATAGGGGTAGGGTGGTTGCAGTACCCAGCCGCGGAAGGCCGTGTCCAGACTGCCCATGAGCCGGCGCGGCGGCTCGTCGGCCGAGACCTCGACGATGAACAGGCGCAGACGACCCAGCATGGTATGCGGATCCTCCAGTCGGGTCTGGACCG
Organism: Allochromatium tepidum; assembly: GCF_018409545.1. GTDB lineage: Bacteria > Pseudomonadota > Gammaproteobacteria > Chromatiales > Chromatiaceae > Thermochromatium > Thermochromatium tepidum_A. The sequence goes on from NZ_AP024563.1 coordinate 1,259,871, forward strand.
CCCAGCCCGGCAGTCCGTCCATGAAGTATTCGCTCTGCGGCGCCGAGTCCTTGAGCTTGGCGGCCAGACCCAGCAGCAGCAGGGTCTTGTACTCGATCTCATGATCGAATTCGCCGATGGTCGCCGGCCGTTCGTCGAGATCCCAGAGTGACGTGGGCCGGCGCGAGGTCAGGTAGAGGTGCAGCTCGTGCAGATCGCGCCAGGTGCCCGCCGGCGGCGTCTTCTTCCACAGGATCGCATAGCGGATCTGACGGTTGGCGAAGCGGAACAGATTGCGGATCAGCCACAGGCGCTGGTGTTGCCGGCGTTCGTTCGGGACCGGATGCTCTTTGTCGAGCTGGTGGAGCGCGCGATCGAGGTTGACGAACATCAGGCGTCCGAGCCGCTGCTCCATGGTGAGACCACGGGCGCCGTCGGTTTCGCCCGCCTCGTCCGCATAGGGCTTGGGCAGTCCGGCACAGGTCTTGAGCACCGGAACCTTCAGCAGCGACAGGATGCTGAGGCGGCGGCCGGCCGAGAGCTCGGCCTTGCGCAGACTCTCCAGCACCAGGACGAGCGCCGGACCGGCTTGGCGTCCGCCGCGCGTCCTGAGTCCGGCCAGCCAGTCCTTCAGGGCCTCCAGATCCGTGTCGAAGCGCGGCCGCGCGCACTCGCGGATGGCGAGCGGCGAGGGGATGGATTGGGCGTCGAAGCTGAGCATTGGATTACTCCTGTCATGCGGACTCCAGCCCGTTGCCATGCCTGACGGGGCTGGAACCCATGACCGGGACATGGATACCTGATCGTAATGCTAGCTTTATTCGATCGCGCGGTGTGTCGACTCGGTCGCAGTTTCGCGACCGGACCGACGGCCACCGGCACGGCTCAGAAGGCCTTCAGGATGGACCGGGTCTCTTCGGTCGGGAGGCGTGGCCCGAGCGTCGTCACCAGTCTGGCGGAGGCCGCGGAAGCGAGATCGCCCGCGCGTTGGTGGCTCCAGCCCCGGCTCAACCCGTAGAGGAAGGCGCCCGCGAACATGTCGCCCGCGCCGACCGTGTCCACGGGCTCGACGCTGACCGGATCGATCTCGATCAACGCCTGGCCGTCCCAGACCAGCGCGCCCTTGGGACCGCGGGTGATGGCGAAATGGCGCGCGATGGTCTTGAGATAGTCGACCGCCTGATGCAGATCGTCCGAGCCGGCCATGCCCATGGCCTCGAACTCGTTGGCGAACAGCAGATCCACGCCCGAGCCGATCATCTCCAGCAGTCCGGGCTTGAAGAACTTGACCATGTTGGGATCGGACAGCGAGATGGCGGTCTTGACGCCCGCCGCCTCGGCGATCCGCTTGGCCTCGATCGAAGCCGCGCGCGCCGAGTCGGACGTGACCAGATAGCCCTCGGTATAGAACCAGTCCGAATCGCACAGCGCCTCTTCGACCAGTTCGTTGGTCGAGAGGTTGCCGCTCACGCCCAGGAAGGTGCACATGGTGCGGTCGCTGTCCGGCGTTACCAGCACCACGCAGCGCCCGGTGTGGCCTTGATCCTTCTCGGTGTGGTGATTGGTGTCCACGCCGCCCTCGATCAGATCCTTCATATAGAAGTGACCCAGCTCGTCGTCGGCGACCTTGCAGGAATAGAAGCCCTTACCGCCGAACTGACTGAAGGCGATGATGGAGTTGGCCGCCGAGCCGCCCGAGCCGCGCCGATGATGGTAATCGCGCAGATGCTGCATGATGTCGAGCTGCTGGCGCTCGTCGACCAGGGTCATGACGCCCTTGTCGATGCCGAGGATGCCCAGATCCTCGGGCGTGACTTCGTATTCCATGTCGACCAGGGCATTGCCGATGCCGTAGATGTGATATTTCGCCATGATGGTTCCGGGAGTGCAAAAAGGTGGGCCATTGTACCCAGCCCGGTGGTCGATGGCGCGTCGCGGTCTCCGTCCGACCGGCTTTGACGGTATAGTTGCGCCTCAAACGGGCGCGACCGGACCGGGAGCGCCGTCCGCCATGAGCCGTCATTTCGGGATGGGTATGAGACGCAAGATGAATCTGTTGATGATGATCGGGCTGGTCGGCACCCCGATCGCGGGGACTCAGTTCGGCATGGACTATGGCCGCGCCGTCTGGGGCGAGACCCAGATCTGGTGGACGCCCAAGGAGATGGCCCTGCCGCTGGATCAGACCAACGGCAACTTTCAGATCCTGCTCGACGGTGAGCCCCTGGGCAGTCATCTGGCGCGCAACTCGCTCACGGCGCTCGGGCCCGAGGGGCTGGCCTATTTCGTGACCCCCGAGATGGTTCGGGTGCGTCTCAACAACTGGCCCCAGGTGCAGGCGCAGATGCTGCACATGGCCGTCTACTCCGCGCTCGGACTCGGGGTCTCGCTGACCTGCCTGATTCTGGGATTGGTCGAATTCTTCCACCAGCCGCCCATGCCGCAGCGCCGCCCGCCCGAGGGACAGTCCACCCGCCCCACCCGTCGCCGCGAGTCAATCTAGGTTTTCGGCCTCGGCGCGCAGCGGCAGCAGGGCCGCCTGCATCGCCTGCGGGATGACCGAGACGTCGCCACGTGCCAGCTCGCGTCCCTGATCGAGCACCAGCACCTGATCGACCCAGTCCAGACCGGCCGGGCGATGGGTGATGAGCAGCACGGTGCGTCCGGTCATGAGCTCGTCGAGCGCCTGCATCAGATCGCGCTCGGTGGCGGCGTCCAGGCCTTCGGTCGGTTCGTCGAGCAGCAGGATGGGCGCATCCTTGAGCAGGGCGCGCGCCACGGCGATGCGCCGACCCTGACCGCCCGAGAGTCGCACGCCGGTCTCACCGACCCAGGTGTCATAGCCCTCGGGCAGCTCGACGATGAAGTCGTGGATCTGGGCCACGCGACAGGCGGCCTCGATCGCCTCCTGGCCGGCATCGGGTTTGGCGATCAGCAGGTTCTCGCGGATGGTGGCGTCGAACAGATGGGTATGCTGGCTGACCACGGCGATATGGCGGCGCAGATCGTCGCCGTGGAAGTCCAGGATGTCGTGACCGCCGACGCGGATGCGGCCCGAGTCCGGCGCCCAGAAGCGCAGCAGCAGATTGAACAGCGTGCTCTTGCCCGAGCCGGTCGCACCGATCACGGCCGCGCGCGTGCCCTGGGGCACCTGGAGCCGGATGCCGGAGAGTGCGGGACGCGGCGCGTCCGGGTAGGTGAAGCCGACATCGTCGAATTCGAGGTCGAAGCGTTCGGGTTGGGGTGAAGGCGTGTCCGGCTCGGCCACCGCCGGTTCGGTATCGACGATGGAGAACAGCCGATGCGCCGCGGCCAGGGTGCGCCCGAGCATCTGGAACGCCTGGGGCAGGGGGGCGACGGCCTCGAAGCCGGCGAGCGTGAACAGGGCCAGCATCGCCAGTTGCGGCGGCATGAGTCGTCCGTCGTCGATCAGCGGGATGGCGATCCACAGCAGCACCCACAGGCTCAGGCCGGCGCAGAGTCCGACGGCGGCCTGGGTCAGACCGTGATCGCTGCTCAAGCGCGTCTGATCGGCGATCAGACGCCGGCTGAGTGTGTCGATGCGTTGGGCCTGACGCTCGGCGGCGCCATAGAGCGTGAGTTCGGCCATGCCCTGGATGCCGTCGATGACGGCGGCGCGCAAGGCGGCCTCGTCCTCGGCGATGCGCCGTCCGGGCTCCAGACCGCGCGCCTGCGACCAGATCGGTAGTCCCACCCCGGCCAGCACCAGGAAGGTCAGGCCGGAGAGGGCGAGCAGGGGATGGTAGACGAACAGAAAGACGGTGAAGAGCAGGATGCTGACATTGGCCACCGCGACCGGCACCAGCACCCGGACATAGAGATTGTCGAGCGCGTCGATGTCGGCACGGATGCGGCTCAGGAGATCGCCGCTGTGATACTGCTGGAGCCGCGCCGGGGCGAGCGGTTCGAGATGTTGGTAGAACCACACCCGCAGACTGGCGATCAGCCGGAAGGTCGCCTCATGGTTGACGAGCCGTTCGCCATAGCGTCCGGCGGTACGGATCATGGCGCTGCCCCGGATCAGCGCCGCCGGGGTGAAATAGTTCATGGCCACGCCCGCGGCGCCGGCGGCGGCCATGGCGGTCAGGAACCAGCCGGCGGCGGCTATGAGCGTCACATTGGCCAGCAGGGTCAGGATCGCGGCCAGGGTGCCGACCAGCATCCAGGTTCGATACGGCCGGAAGAGTCGCCACAAGCGGCGTAGTTCGTTCATGCCTGCTCACTCCCATGTGCGCGCGGGCCGTGGGCGGCGATCATCCGCGCATAGAGTCCCCCGGCTTCGGCCAGCGCTTCGTGCGTGCCCTGTTCGACGATCCGCCCCCGGTCGAGCACCAGGATGCGATCGGCGCGTCGCACCGTATTGAGTCGGTGCGCGATCACCAGCAGGGTGCGGTCGAGTGCCAGCTCGTCGATGCCGTCCTGCACCAGACGCTCGCTCTCGGGGTCGAGGTTGGCCGTGGCCTCGTCGAGGATCACCAGGGGCGCATCGCGCAGAAAGGCACGGGCCAGGGCGATGCGCTGGATCTGCCCGCCCGAGAGTCCCGCGCCGCGCTCGCCGACCGGGCTGTCATAGCCCAGCGGCAAGGCGTCGATGAACTCAGCCGCCCGTGCGCGCCGGGCCGCCTCGCGCACCGCGTCCAGATCCGCTTCGGGACGCCCGAGCCGGATGTTGTCGGCGATCGTGCCCTGGAACAGGCGCGGCTGCTGCGGCACCCAGGCCAGATGGCGGCGCCAGTCGTCGAGATCGATCTCGGCGAGCGCCTGTTCGCCGATCAGGATGCGTCCACCGGTCGGAACCAGGAACCCGAGCAGCAGATTGACCACCGTGGTCTTGCCCGCGCCGCTGGTGCCGACCAAGGCAATGCGCTGCCCCGGAGGGATGTCGAAGCTGAGACCCTGGAGTGCCTCGCGTCCCGGCTCGTAACTGAAATGCACGTCCTCGAAGCGCACCCCGAGCGGACGGGCGGCGGCCAGCGGCTCGGTGCCCGGATCGATCCGGGTCGGTTCGGTGTCCAGCACCTGGATCAACTGTTCGGCCGCGGCCACCGCGCCCATGCGCGCATGGTACTGGGTGCCCAGATTGCGCAGCGGCGCATAGAACTCGGGCGCGAGCATCAGCACGAACAGCCCCTGCAGATAGGTGATCTCAGGGATGGGGATCCAAGCCGGCACCGGAACCGCCAGTCCATAGAGCCGAAAGCCGATGAGGACGGCGACGATGGCGATGCCCACACTGGCGAAGAACTCCAGCACCGCCGAGGACAGGAAGGCCACGCGCAACACCTGCATGGTGCTGTGGCGATAGTCGTCGGAGACGCGCGCGATGATGGCGACCTCGCGCCGGCTGGCGCCGAAGAGCTTGAGCGTGGTCAGCCCCTGGATGACGTCGAGGAAGTGCGCGCTCATGCGTGCAAGCTGCTTCCACTGACGCTGATTGCGCGCCTGGGCGCCGGAGCCGATCAGGATCATGAACAGTGGGATCAGCGGTGCCGTGAACAGCAGCACCAGTCCGGCGAGCCAGTCCATCGGCATCACGGCGGTGAGGATGGCCAGCGGCAGGATCATCACCAGGGTCATGGCCGGGACGAAGCGGGCGTAATAGCCCTCCAGATCGTCGATCCCCTTGGTCAGGGTCTCGACCAGGGCGCCGCTACGCTGGCCGGAGAGATAGGCCGGCCCGAGCCGTTGCAGATGACGGTGCACCTGATCGCGCAGCGTGGCACGCACCGAGGCGGCGGCCTGGAAGGCCGAGCGTTCGGCGAGCCAGACGATGAGCGCGCGCGTGCCGAAGAGCGCCAGCAGTCCCCACAGCCAGTGCCGGACCTCGCTCAGGTCGGCGTCCTTGAAGATCACGGCATCCAGGATCACGGCCAGCGCCCAGGCCTGATTGATGGCCAGCAGTCCGTTGGCCGTGTTGAGCCAGACGGTCAGCATGAGTGCCTTGCCGGCGAGCGGTCGTTGCGATTTGAGCCAGGCGTTGACTGACATGCACTCTAAATCCCTAGTCTGTCTTTCGGTCGGGAGCCGATGCGGGAGGATACGGACCCAGGCCCCTCGGGGCAATGCGTGTTTTGCGTTCCCCCGAACCGCCGAATGAAATCCAGGCTTCCATTTCGCGCATAATTCTGTATATTTGCACGTTTACCCGCGGGCCTTCCGCGAGCCTCCCTATCCAGCTCTTGAGCCAGGACAGCACATGGTCACGATTCGTTTGTCACGTGGTGGTTCCAAGAAGAACCCTTTCTACCAGATCGTCGTTGCCGACATCCGCTCCAAGCGTGATGGTCGCTATATCGAGCGTCTCGGTTTCTTCAACCCGAACGCGCGTGGCGGCGAGATCCCGCTGCGGCTCGACACCGAGCGCGCCCAGCACTGGATCCGTCAGGGGGCTCAGCCGACCGATCGTGCCAAGCAACTGATCAAGCAGGCGACGCGCGAGGCCGCCGCGGCGGCCTGAGTTCGGCGCGATCGCGAGGTTCTTCCAGCGTGTCCGAGGAATCACAGTCCGCTCGGATCGTGCTCGGGCGCGTGTCGGGACTCTATGGCGTCAAGGGATGGGTCAGGGTCCACTCCGAGACCGATCCGCGCGAAGGCATCCTGCGCTACTCGCCCTGGTTGTTGGGGGCTGAGGGCGTCGCGCGGCGCGTAGCCGAAGGTAAGCTGCACGGCAAGGGTCTCATCGCCCGTCTGGACGGATGTGAGGACCGCGATCAGGCCGCCGTACTGATCGGCCGGGAGATCGCGATCCGACGCGATCAGCTCCCTCCGCCGCGCCCGGACGAATTCTACTGGATCGATCTGGAAGGTCTGGCCGTCTTCACCTCGACCGATGTCGAACTCGGACGGGTCTCGCATCTGTTCTCGACCGGCGCGAACGACGTGCTGGTGGTCGAGGGTGAACGCGAGCGCCTGATTCCCTTCGTCTGGGGCGACGTGATCCTGGACGTGGACTTCGACCGGCGTCTGATCCGCGTCGACTGGGATCCGGAGTTCTGAGCCGCGTCGGCGTCAGGGTCCGTTCCTGAGCGAGCCGGCTGGATTCCAGCCTCACAGTTCACGGACCGGCACGGGACGCGATTTCCAATGCGCTTCGACGTCATCACGCTCTTTCCGGATCTGTTTCGTATCCTCTCGGATCAGGGCGTAACGGGACGAGCGCTGGCGCGCGGACTGGCCGAGCTGCATCTGTGGAATCCGCGCGACTTCACGCACGACGTCCATCGCACCGTCGACGATCGTCCCTACGGCGGCGGTCCGGGGATGGTGATGAAGGTCGAGCCGCTGCGCGAGGCGATCCGGGCCGTGCGGGCGGCGGCGCCCAAGAGCCGGGTCGCCTATCTGTCGCCCCAGGGGCGCGTGCTCGATCAGGCCGCCATGCTGGAGATCGCCGCGTGTCCCGGTTGGATCCTGCTCGCCGGACGCTATGAAGGCGTCGACGAGCGTCTGATCGAGGCCCACGTCGACGAGGAATGGTCGATCGGCGACTATGTCCTGAGCGGCGGCGAGCTGCCGGCGATGGTGGTCATGGATGCGGTCATCCGGCTATTGCCGGGCGCGCTCGGTCATGCCGACTCGGCGCGACAGGATTCGCACATGGATGGGCTCTTGGATTGCCCACATTACACCCGCCCGGAGCGGATCGAGGAAGGCTCGGTCCCGTCCGTGCTGATCGGCGGCGACCATGCCGCCATCGAGCGTTGGCGGCGGCGGCAGGCGCTGGGACGGACCTGGCAGCGTCGTCCGGATCTACTCGAGCGCCGCGGGCTCAGCGAGGCCGAGCGCACGTTACTCGATGAATTCATACTGGCCCATCGCGAGGGTGGCGCCGGCTGAGAATAGGAGCCAAGGAAACCATGAGCAACATCATTCAGCAGCTCGAACAAGAGCAGATGACCCGCGAAGTCCCGGATTTCGCCCCAGGCGACACCGTCGTCGTCCAGGTCAAGGTCAAGGAAGGCAACCGCGAGCGTCTTCAGGCGTTCGAGGGTGTCGTCATCGCCATCCGCAATCGCGGTCTGAACTCGGCCTTCACCGTGCGCAAGATCTCGCACGGCGAGGGCGTGGAGCGCGTGTTCCAGACCTACAGTCCGTCGATCGCCGGCATTGAGGTCAAGCGCAAAGGCGACGTGCGTCGCGCCAAGCTCTACTATCTGCGCGATCTCACCGGCAAGGCCGCTCGCATCCGCGAGAAGGTCTGAGCCCTTCCGTCGTCCGTCCGGTCCGGGCGGCCCGGATCCGGCGCCTGGGGTTCGGCCCATGTCCGACACCTTCTACTGGCACGACTACGAGACTTGGGGCGCCGATCCGCGCCGCGATCGTCCCTGTCAGTTCGCCGGACTCCGCACCGACGCCGATCTCAATGAGATCGGCGATCCGCTCGTCCTCTTCTGTCGTCCGAGCGACGATCTGCTCCCGCATCCGGACGCCTGTCTCGTCACGGGTCTCACGCCTCAGCGCGTCGCGCGCGACGGGGTGATCGAGGCCGAGTTCGCGCGCGCGATCCATGACGAACTGAGCCGGCCCGGAACCTGCGGCGTCGGCTACAACAGCCTGCGTTTCGACGACGAAGTCACCCGTCATCTGTTCTACCGCAACTTCTTCGATCCCTATGCGCGCGAATGGCGCTCCGGCAACTCGCGCTGGGATCTGATCGATGTGCTGCGGCTGGCGCATGCGCTGCGTCCCGAGGGGATCGAATGGCCGCTCAACAACGAGGGCGACGCCTCGTTCAAGCTGGAGCATCTGACCGAAGCCAATGGTATCGACCATGGTCAGGCGCATGACGCGCTCGCCGACGTGCGTGCGACCATCGCGCTGGCGCGTCGGCTGCGTGAGGCCCAGCCCCGGCTGTTCGGCTATGCGCTGACGCTGCGCGACAAGCGCCGGGTGCGTGCTCTGCTCGACGAACGCCGCCCCTTGCTGCATGTCTCGGCACGCTTTCCGGCAGTGCTCGGCTGTATCGCGCCGATCTTTCCGGTCGCCGCCCATCCGACCAACTCCAATGGCGTGATCTGTTTCGATCTGCGGGCCGATCCGGCCCAACTGCTGGATCTGTCGGTGGAGGAGATCCGCCGTCGGCTCTTCACGCCGAGCGAGGAGTTGCCGGCGGGCGTCGCGCGCGTGCCGCTCAAGACCGTGCATGTCAATCACGTCCCCATGCTCGCGCCGCTGGCGACTCTCACCCCGGAGAGTGCCGAGTGCTGGCGGATCGACCCAGATCGAATCGTGCGTTATGCGCGCCGGATCGCGGATTCAGCCGGCGAAATCGAACAGCGCGTGCGTGAAGTGCATCAACGGACGCTTCCGGCCGAGACCGACCCCGAGCTGATGCTCTATTCGGGCGGTTTCCTCTCCGACGCCGACCGTCGCGCCTGCGATCAGGTCGTGCGCTCGAACCCCGCCGAACTGGCGACCGCGCCGCCGCATTTCAGCGACCCGCGTCTCGGCGCGTTGCTGTTTCGCTATCGCGCCCGTAACTGGCCTGAGACCCTGAGTCCGGAGGAGCGTGAGGACTGGGATGTCTACCGCTTCGCGCGCCTCACCGACCCCGAGGGTGGAGCCGGTCTTCAGATCGAGGATTATGAGGTGCGGCTCGCCGAGCTGGCCGAGATCCATGACGACGATCCGGCTAAGTTGGCGATTCTCGACGCTCTAGGTGACTGGGCCGAGCGTGTGCTCGATGCCGGTTGACCGGCTATCGGCGCTCTGGTTTTAACTCAGCGCACCGGCGATGGCTTCACGCAGTTGTTCGCGCGTGAAGGGCTTGGGCAGGGTGGCGCGCACGCCCATCAGCTTGGCCGACTCCAGATTGAACTCCAGGCTGATCGAGCGGCGTCCGCCCGAGACGGCGATGATGGGAATCCGTGCTTCGCGCCGCGCCAGTTCCATGATGAGCTCGATGCCGTCCTTCTCGGGCATCAGGATATCGGTGATGATGAGATCGGGGCGACTGTGCTCGATGGCGGTCAATGCCTCGTTGCCGTTGGTCGCGGTGCCGACCTGATGGCCCTCGCGCCGGACCATCTCGGTGAGCATGGTCCGAAAGAGTTCGTCGTCGTCGACGATCAGTACCTTGGTCATGGTTGCATAACGTGTTGGCTGAAAATGGAATTCAGTATGGCACAAAAGAGCGAGTCAGACTCCGAATCGATCTATCCGGCTCGGCTGTCGAAAACATGGGTACTCGAAGATGTTGAATACGGATCATCTGCGCAATACCTTGTGAGCGCTCGAGTCGGCCGTGGCGCTCATGCCGGATTTCATCCGCGATGCGCGAGGACTGGAAGCGCGTCTGCGGGCGATGCGGATTCCGGAGGCTCGGCATGAGTGCCTGTGTCGAACTCGATCTGCCGGATTCGTACTTCGTCGTCGGTGCCCAGCCGCAGGATCCCTCACTCGACCCCGTGCGCTATCTGGCCGAGCAAGCCAAGCCACTGGGCCTCATCAAACGTCCACGCAAGCCGCCTAAACAAAAGGCTCAGGCTCCACTGGATTCGGCTTGACATGACAACCGATCCCTTAACTTGTAACTGATGGCCTTACTCCTCAGTGCTCGTCAGAACTCGGGTGAGGTGGCGGATGGTGCCGATGTAGTCGGCGGACAGCGTGTCGACGACCTCCACCCGTCCGCCGATCTCCTGGGCGACCTGCTCGGCGGCCTTGGTCGACATCTGCGGCTGGGCGAGGATCACCCGGACGTCCTCGCGTCGCGCCTGATCGATCAGGGCGGCCAGCCGTCGCGGACCCGGCTCCTTGCCCTCGGACTCGATGGGGATCTGGGTCAGGCCGTAGTTATCGGCGAAGTAGCCCCAGGACGGGTGGTAGACCATGAAGCGACGGTGCTTCAGCCGGTCGAGCCGGGTGCGGGTGTCGGCATCCAGATCCTTCAGCTCGGCGACGAAATCGGCCAGACGCGCCTCATATTCAGCAGCTTGCAGCGGATCGAGTTCAGCCAGCGTCCCGGCGATGCGTTCCGCCATCCCGATCACGAGCGGCGGGCTGGTCCAGACGTGCGGATCCTGCTCGGTGCCGGATTCATGGTGATGATCGTGTGCTTCGAGGCGACGCCTTGAGATCCCGTCGCTGAGATCCACCACGCGGATCTCCGGATTCACGGCCCGGATTCGCTTCATCCAGGCCGCCTCCATCGGCAGCCCGATCCCGAAATAGACATCGGCCTCGGCCAGACGCGCGATCTGCCCTGGGGTCGGCTCATAGGCATGTGGATTGGAACCGGCGCCGACGAGCGCTTCGACCCGGACTTGGGATCCGCCGATCCGTTCGACGAAGGTCTGCTGCGGCGGCACGGTGACGAAGACCTGGATTCGGTCCGCAGCCGGCAGGGCGGCGGGCATACAGATCAGCGCGATGAACGATAGGAAGCGCGTTCGCATGGTTTCCTCGGAGTGGCTCACAGCCTTGGAGTGGATCGGGCGCACCCAGGTGCGTCTTGGCCAGGTGCTCAGGGCGATGTTATGAGATAACATCTCGGTTCGACAACCAACGGCGTTCAGGATCGGCCATGGCCTGGTCTCGCACCCTCAATTCAGACTCGGACACTCAGCGCCAGCCGGCCGTCGAGATCCGGGATCTCACGTTCCGCTGGACCGAGCCGGGGCCGCCGGTGCTCCGGCTCGATCATCTTCGCATCGAGCGCGGCGAGCGGGTCTTCGTCGCCGGGCCGAGCGGCAGCGGCAAGACCACTCTGCTGAACCTGCTGGCCGGCGTGGCGGTGCCGCGTCAGGGGAGTCTGCGGGTGCTGGGCCGGCCGCTCGAAGCCACCGGCGGTGCGCGGCGCGATCACTTCCGGGCCGATCATATCGGTTACATCTTTCAGATGTTCAACCTCATCCTCTATCTCTCGGTCCTGGAGAACGTGCAGTTGCCCTGTCATTTCTCGCGGATACGGCGCGAGCGCGCCCGCCGACGCTCCGGCACGCCAACCGCCGAGGCGCGGCGGTTGCTGAAACAGTTGGACATGGCGGACGCCGGATGTCCGGATAGCCCGGTGAACGCGCTGAGCGTCGGGCAGCAACAGCGTGTCGCCGCCGCGCGCGCGTTCATGGGCGCACCCGAGTTGCTGATCGCCGACGAGCCGACCTCGTCCCTGGATGCCGACCGGCGCACGGCCTTCATCCAGCTCCTGTTCCAGGAGTGCGCGGACTCGGGTGCGACCCTGGTCTTCGTCAGTCACGACAACACCCTCGCGCCCCTGTTCGATCGCACCCTGAGTCTCGCCGCGCTCAACCGCGCCACGGCGGATCGCGAGACCGCCCTCCAGTCCGGGAGCTGAAGACCATGGCCATTCTCCGACTCGCCTGGAAGAGCCTGCTCAATCGCCGCTTCAGCGCCGGACTCACCCTGCTGAGCATCGCCCTGAGCGTCAGTCTGCTGGTCGGCGTCGAGCGCTTGCGGCACGAGGCGCAGACGAGCTTCGCCAACACCCTGTCGGGGACCGACCTGATCGTCGGCGCGCGCGGCGGATCGGTGCAGCTCCTGCTCTATGCCGTCTTTCGTCTCGGTCATGCCACGCACAACATCTCCTGGGAGACCTATCAGGCGATCGCCGCTCATCCCAGGGTCGCCTGGACGGTGCCCCTCTCGCTGGGCGACTCCCATCAGGGCTATCCGGTGCTGGGGACGGATCTGAGCTATTTCGAGCACTATCGCTTCGCCCGCGACCGTCGGCTCGAGTTCGCCCAGGGCGGTCCGTTCGCCGATCTCTACGATGCCGTGCTCGGTGCCGAGGTCGCCGCCGCGCTCGGCTATCGTCTGGGTGATTCCATCGTCGTCGGGCATGGTACGGGCAAGGTGAGCTTCACCGCGCACGCCGACAAGCCATTCCGTGTCGTCGGCCTCCTGGAGCGCACCGGCACGCCGGTCGATCGCACCGTGCATGTCAGTCTCGAAGCGATCGAGGCCATCCATCTCGAGACGAACTGGCCGACAAGCGGGTCTATCTCACGCTCGGCTCGGCGGCGGCCGTCTATGCCCTGACGCGCGATCTGACGCGGGTGCAGTCGGTGTTCCTGGTCGACTATTCCTGTGCGCTCAAGCTCGGCACCCCGGTCGCCTTCAAGTCCGGACTCTACGAGGCCGCCAATCATGGGGTACTGATCAAGGGCGGCGAGGCCATGGAGCGTCTGGCCGAGATCGATACCCTGGTGTTCGACAAGACCGGAACCCTGACCCACAGCGAGCTGGAAGTCACCGACGTCGTGGTGCTGGATCCGCGCTGCGGCGAGTCGGAGGAAACCCTGCTCGCCATGGTCGCCTCGGTCGAGGAACATGCCGCCCATCCCCTGTCCCAGGCCGTGGTCGAGGCGGCGCGCGAGCGCGACCTCCAGCACATCTCGCACGGCGAGGTCGACTACATGGTCGCCCACGGACTCAACGCTCAGATCGACTGCTGTCGCATCATCGTCGGCAGCCGACACTATCTGGAAGAGCACGAAGGCATCCGCTTCGACGCCCACGAGGCGCAGGTCAAGCGCCTGCTCGACGAGGGCAAGACCCTGCTCTATGTCGCCAGCGAGCATGGCCCCATGGGTCTGATCGCACTGCGCGACACCCTGCGCGCAGACGCCGAGGCGACCCTGGAGCGGCTGCGTGCGCTCGGAATCGAGCGGTTGGTGATGATCTCGGGCGATCGTCAGGAGAAGGCCGAGGCCCTGGGGCGGACGCTGCGGCTCGATCAGGTCTACGGCGAGGTGCGTCCGGAGGAGAAGGCGGCGCTCATCACTGCGCTTCAGCGTGAGGGACGCAAGGTCGGTTTCGTCGGCGACGGCATCAACGACGGGCCGGCGCTGGTCGCGGCGGATGTCGGCATCGCCATGTCGCGCGGGGCGGATCTGGCGCGGGCGAGTGCCGATATCGTGCTCACCGACGACCGTCTGCTCGCAGTCGCGGACGCGCGCGAGATTGCGTTCGGCACCATGCGCATCATCCGCACCAACTTCAACGCCACCGTCGGTATCAACACCGCCATCATGGCCGGTGCGCTCATGGGCCGGCTCTCGCCCGTCGCCAGCGCGTTGCTGCACAACGGCACCACGCTCGGGGTGTTGGTCAATGCCCTGCGGGGTGCGCGACTGGCTTCAGGCGAGCGAGCGGTCGAGGAGGGCGCGCTGACAATGACCCAGGATCGGCCATGACGTGGGATGAGGCGCCTTGCATAGTCGAACAGTGGCACGCCTGATATCCGCTGCGCGCCATCCGTTCAGGCGATCAGCCGAGTCCGGTGCGCAGTGTCTTCGCGGCGGCGACCATATTGGTGAGCGCCGGGATGACCTCGTTCCACTGCCGGGTCTTGAGTCCGCAGTCCGGATTCACCCACAACCGTTGTGACGGGATGCGCTCGGCGGCCTTGCGCATCAGCTCGACCATGTGCGCCTCGCTCGGGATGTTGGGCGTGTGGATGTCGTAGACGCCGGGGCCGATCGCGTTGGGATAGCTGAAATCGTCGAAGGCGTCGAGCAGTTCCATGTCCGAGCGCGAGGTCTCGATGGTGATGACGTCGGCGTCCATCTCGGCGATCGACGCGATGATGTCGTTGAACTCCGAGTAGCACATATGGGTGTGGATCTGGGTCTCATCGGTCACACCATTGGCGGTGATACGGAAGCACTCGACCGCCCAGTCGAGATAGCCCTTCCATTGCGACCGGCGTAGCGGCAGGCCCTCGCGCAGCGCCGCCTCGTCGATCTGGATCACGCGCACGCCGGCACGCTCCAGATCCAGCACCTCCTCGCGCATCGCCAACGCCAACTGCCGGCAGGAGACCGAACGCGGCTGGTCGTCGCGCACGAAGGACCAGTTGAGGATGGTCACCGGGCCGGTCAGCATGCCCTTCATCGGTTTCTCGGTCAGCGACTGGGCGTAGGTGATCCAGTCGACGGTCATGGCCTTGGGACGGCGGACGTCGCCGAACAGGATCGGCGGCTTGACGCAACGCGAGCCGTAGGACTGCACCCAGCCGAACTGGCTGAAGGTGAAGCCCGCGAGCTGTTCGCCGAAGTACTCGACCATGTCGTTGCGCTCGGCCTCGCCGTGCACCAGGACATCCAGCCCCAACGCCTCCTGCTCGCGCACGCAGCGGGCGATCTCGCCGCGCATGATCCCGACATAGGTCGCCTCGTCGATCGCCCCTGCCTTGAACTGCCGGCGCGCCTGACGGATCTCGCCCGTCTGGGGAAAGGAGCCGATGGTGGTGGTGGGGAATTCAGGCAGATTCAGCAGGCCGGCCTGTTTGGCGGCGCGCTCGGCGTAGGGACTCTGGCGCTGACCCCAGCGGGCATCGATTCGGGTGAGCGACGCCTTGACCTCGGGATTGTTGACGCGCGGCGATTGGCGCCGTGAATCGATGGCGGCCCGGTTGGCGTCCAGCTCGGCCCTGACGGTCTCACGACCCTGATTCAGCGCCCTGGCCAGCACCCGCAGCTCATCGAGTTTCTGCCGGGCGAAGGCGAGCCAGGATCGGATCTCGGGATCGAGCGTCTGTTCGCTGTCCAGATCCACCGGCACATGCAGCAGCGAACAGGAGGGCGCGATCCACAGCCGCTCGCCGAGCTGGTCCTGGATCGGCTCCAGCCAGTCGAGCACGGCGTTCAGATCCGTCTTCCAGATGTTGCGGCCGTCGATCACGCCGAGCGACAGGATCTTGGTCGAGGGCAACAGATTCAGCAACGGTGCCAGATCATCGCGTCCCCGGACGGCATCGATGTGCAGTCCGGCCACCGGCAGATGGGCGGCCAGATAGCCTTGATCCTGGAGTTCGCCGAAATAGGTCGCCAGCAGCAGCTTGACCGGAGCCGTCTTGAGTTCGTGATAGGCGATCTCGAAGGCGTGACGCCAGGCCTCATCGAGTTCCGTGACCAGGATCGGCTCGTCGATCTGCACCCACTGGACGCCGTGCGCGGCCAGCCGGTTCAGCAACTCGGCATAGACCGGCAGCAGACGATCGAGCAACGCGAGCCGGTCGGAACCGTCCTTGCTCTTGCCCAGGGCCAGATAGGTGACGGGGCCGATGATGACCGGTTTGGCATTGACGCCCTGGCTCTGGGCCTCGGCCAGTTGTTCGAGCAGGCGCGAGGCATCGAGCTCGAATTCGGTGGCCGCCGTGAACTCCGGCACGATGTAGTGATAGTTGGTATCGAACCACTTGGTCATCTCGCCGGCGGCGACGCCGCAGGTACAGCCGGCCTGTGCTTCCGCCGCCGGCGCCGAGCGCCCACGCGCCACACGGAAATAGGTGTCGAGGACATCACCTGTGACGCCACGCACGCGCTCGGGGAGGTGGCCCAGCGTGAAACTCATGTCGAGCATCTGGTCGTAGAAGGCGAAATCGCCCACCGGGACCAGATCCAGACCTGCTTGGTCTTGCCAATGGCGCGCGCGCAGCTCGGCGCCGACCGCCCTGAGTGTGTCGAGCGTGGACTCGCCCTTCCAGTAGGATTCCAGGGCGAACTTCAATTCGCGCTTGGCGCCGATGCGCGGAAAGCCGAGGTTGTGTGTAATGGCCATATCGATTGCTCTGACGGATGAAGGATGGCGCCATTCTCGTCAGCGTGAATCATGAGTGGAAATGGTATGATTTCATCCAATCATGCATGATATTCATGTGAAGCGAGTTACATGGCTCAACTGGAACGCACCCATCTGGCGATCGTCCGTGCCGTCGATCAGCACGGTTCACTGACGGCCGCTGCCGAGCAACTGCATCTCACCCAATCGGCGTTGAGCCATGCGATACGCAAGCTGGAGGATCAGCTCGGGGTGGCGATCTGGACGCGGGAGGGGCGCCGTCTGCGTCCGACGCAAGCCGGCGCCTATCTGCTGGCGGTGGCCAATCGTCTGCTGCCGCAGCTCACACAGGCCGAAGAGCGTCTGCGGCAGTTCGCCCAGGGGGAGCGCGGCACCCTGCGCATCGGCATCGAGTGCCATCCCTGCTATCAATGGCTGTTGAAGGTGGTATCACCCTATCTGGCCGCTTGGCCGGACGTGGATGTGGATGTCCGGCAGGAATTCCAGTTCGGCGGAATCGGTGCGCTCTTTGCGCACGAGATCGATCTGCTGGTGACGCCCGATCCGCTCTACACGGGCGGCCTGCGGTTCGAGCCGGTGTTCGACTATGAGCAGGTGCTGGCGGTCGGCGCGGGGCATCGTCTGCGCGGTCTCCCATACGTGCAACCGGAACATCTGGCCGAGGAAACACTGATCACCTATCCGGTCGCCCTCGACCGGCTCGACATCTATACCCGCTTCCTGCTGCCGGCCGGCATCCGGCCCAAGCGCCACAAGCCGATCGAAACGACCGACATCCTGCTGCAGATGGTCGCCGGCGGTCGCGGTGTCGCGGCACTGCCCCGCTGGCTAGTGGACGAACAGGCCGGCAAGCTCGATCTCGGGGCGGTACGACTCGGTGCGCAGGGGATCGCCAAGCAGATCTTCGTCGGCATCCGCGAGCGCGAGGCCGACATCGATTATCTGCGTGCCTTCGTCGCGCTCGCCCGTGATCACGGCGACGGGGTGGGATCGAGCGTCAGTGGGTAGTCGGCTGCGGGTCGATCCCGGTGTTCTGGTCGCCATCTGGATGCGTTGCGCGCGGCGCATCCAGGTGTTTGGTGATCCGAGCGCGGCCGGGCGGCTCCTGTTTCCCGAAGACGCTCGCGTTCTGGACGATGCGTGAGTGCATCAGATCCTCGTGCCCAACATAGGCGTGGTGCTGTCCATTGATGGGCGTCGGGCCGCTGCCTAGTTGCTCAGACACCAGGTCGCGTAGCCGTGTCAGGCTTGCCGCGATGACCGGATCGAACTGCTCACCGGCATGCCGCCGGATCTCGGCCAGCGACTCGTCGACCGACAGCGCCTTGCGGTAGGGCCGGTTCGAGGTCATGGCATCGAAGGCATCCGCAACGGCGATGATCCTGGATTCCAGGGGGATGGCTTCGCCGGCCAGTCGCTGCGGATAACCCTCGCCGTCGAAGCGTTCGTGATGGTGCAGCACGATGGTCGCGATCTCATGGAAGGTCGGGAGACGCACGAGGATGTTGTAGCCGATGCGCGGATGACGCTGGATCTCGATCATTTCGTCGCGATCGAGCCGGCCAGCCTTGTTCAGCACCTGATCCGCGATAGCGATCTTGCCAATGTCGTGCAACTGGGCGGCGACCCGTATCCGTTGCTGGATGGCGGGGGGCAGCTGGAGTTCACGCGCCATCAGGTCCGAGAAGATCGCGACCCGGCAGGAATGCTCATAGGTATAGGGGTCTCGTGCGTCCAGCGTCGTCAGGACGACGTCGATGACTTCATGCAGACAAACATGTTCTGGAATACTCACGGTCTTGCAATGGTTCCTTGCTGCGGCTTGCAGCTTCAGGTTCAGCGTCGATGCGCTAATGGGTATCTGGGACACGGATGTTTCAAGCCGCATCGAGTTTGATTCTGTGCTCGTGACCAGACGGACACCGCGTACCCTGTCAGCTCTCGCTAGGCACTCCGGCAAGTTGATACATGCAAATCCTTCTCAGTTGCTTGGAGGGACATCTCTTGCTATCGTCGGAACCGCCTCGATCACCGATAACAAACTGTTTTCATAGGTTTATACCCATGCAAGAGAGCGATTGGGAAGTCTTCCAGCTCGACGAATTGCTCGCCAAGGTCGAGCGTCAGGGCGTCAACTTCAAGGAATTCCTGCGCACGCCGTCGCTGTCCTGCGCCATCTACCACATCCCGGTCGGTTCCAGGGACATGGCCAGCGCCCATGAAGAGGACGAACTCTATCTGGTGCTGGAGGGCAAGGGACAGCTCCGTATCGGCGAGACCGAGCATCGCGTCCGGCAGGGCACGCTCATGTACGTGCACGCGGCCTGTGATCACGCCTTCTTCGATATCCAGGAAGACCTGACCGTGCTGGCCTTCTTCGGAGCGCCGGTGTTGGAGCTGGGGCGTGGGCGCCGGATGCGGCATGGGCAGCGAACCGAGACCGCGACGGACGCCGGTCTCTGAGTCATACGGGACGGCGGCATCCGATCCGAATAGCCTGCAAGTACGGGGACGCCGCCGCTCCTTACTTGGTCAGAATCAGCTTGTTGTTGCGCGTCATCCGCAGGATGTAGCGACAATCACCGTGCTCGATCATCACGAACGGATCATTGCCGAGCAGCGATCGGACGTCGATCGTGCGCGGTATCTGGGACAGTGCGCTCTTTTGGAGGTGCTCGGGACGGCGACTGGCGGCTGGTGTGGTCGTAGGCATCGTCAGGCTCTCGGCTGGGTTGTGCGGTGATTGAGGACGGAATAGCCGGATGGTCATCAAACAGCAATCATTCTCATTTAAGAGTAAGTGCTGAGTTTGAGCCTGTCAATTATCAATGCATATCTTTCTCATCTTTGCCGATGCTCGACTGCAGGCGACCAGCCATCGGCGCTGCGTGGGCTTTAGTCCTTGGGATCCAGTCCGATGGTTTTGAGACCCTTGCGGATCACACCCTCGCGTGCCTCATAGTCGGGCACCTCGATCAGGATCTGCTCGGACGTGCGCGCGGCGGCGCGGGTCGGGTCGGGCTTGAGATCACCTTCGATACGCACCAGTCGATCGTCCTCGAAATAGAGCGTCAGATTGCGCTGTTCCATCGGCTGATGGCCACGCCTGATGGTATAGGTGTAATCCCAGCGATTGGTGTGGAAGAAGCTGACCAGCGGCGGCGTGCCCAGTACGAAGTTGACCTGACGCTTGGTCATGCCGAGTTCGAGCGCGTCGACCATCTCCTCGGTGAGGATGTTGCCCTGCTGGACCGTCATCCTGTAGACGAAGGGCAGGTCTTCCAGGACCGAGGTCCGCGTTGCACCCGGTTTGGTGTCGCGCGCGCATCCCGTGACGGCGATCGAGACCATCAGGGCGGCCAGTATTGGAAAACTGAAAATCTTTCGCATCTTGTCCTGATCACGACTTTGCGCTAAATCAGCGCATCATACAGTAGCGCCGTTCCCCGATCACAGGGGGGCGCCGGGCCAAATGGCCGAGTGCGATCGTCCAGGTCGGTCGTGTCGGCCCGTGACGTGGAGAATGCAGTTGGAAAGCGAGCAGATCAAGCAGGCCGGACTCAAGGTCACGGCACCGCGTGTCAAGATCCTGAACATCCTCGAGCACAGCGGTAAACGCCACATGAGCGCCGAGGACGTCTACAAGGAACTCCTGAGCCAGAACGAAGAGATCGGTCTGGCCACCGTCTATCGCGTGCTGACCCAGTTCGAGAGCGCCGGACTCGTCTGTCGCCGTTACTTCGAGAGCGGTCAGTCGGTCTTCGAACTCAACAGCGGCGAGCATCACGATCATCTGGTCTGCATCAAGTGCGGCGCGATCGTCGAATTCCTCGACCCCACGATCGAGACGCGCCAGAAGCGGATCGCCGCCGAGCATCATTTCAAGATCGAAGACCACTCGCTCGTGGTCTACGGCATCTGCCCGAACTGTCAGGGCAAGCGCTGATACGGCTATTTGCCGACATCGAGGTATTCACGCTCGATGGCCGTCTCCAGCGCCTGGGTGCCCTTGACGAGCTCCTCGTAGATCTGGCGCAGGCCGGAGAGCCGCTCAATGTCGGCCTTGCCCGGTTGGCCATCCGAGTTTTTGACGGCGATGTCGTAGAGCGCCCGCAGGTATTCGGCGCGCGCCTTGGCGACCATTTCGATCACAGGCCTGAGGTCGGATAGCCTGAGTTCCTCGAACAAGGGATTGATGGTCCTGTGGTTGATCTCGCGGATCTCGGCATCGATTGCGATGAGCAGGCGTCTGTTCTCGGCGGCCATCTTTGGATTACTCGATGTATTGAACGAAGGAGTCCCGCTCAGCCCTGAAACACCCGTGCCAAGGCGGTGCCGTCGCTATCAGCATAGACGGAAAACTCAAGCCGAACTGTTGCGTGGTTCACGAAACACCTCGGGCATCATCGACGCAGATCATAGTCTCTGCCGCGATCGAGCAACAGTGTCACAACAGCGGCGACGGAGCTACGTCATTCGTAAAACGGTAAGCGTCGAAAACCCGCCGTTTCACGAGTGTTGCGTAACAGCTTCACTGTGGCGTCCGTGCTAAGGGCGCTTGAAATCGATGACTGTGCAGTTGGCACGCTATTCGCTTCTTAAGGTCATCAGGACAACGACCTTCAGGGGAATCGCCGTGAAATCCAGCAACCACATCGATACCATGCGCCACGTCATCATGCACCCGACGTCGCAGCCGATCCTCCATGTCGAAGGCCGGGAGCGCGTCGGCTGGTACGAGCCGGTCATGGCGATCCGGTTGCCGGCGCCGCCCCCTGAGCCGGAGACGACGGATTCGGGACTCTATACCGATCTTCAGAGCGCCCAGGCGTTGGCCGAGCGGATGCGTCGGCTCATCGCCGTCTATCGCTTGCCGTATGGTGAGTTCTATGCACGCCCGCAGCCGCGCAACTGAGCACCGAATAGCTATGCCAGCAGCGGCTCCAGTACGCGCCGAACCTCGCGAATCCGTGCTCCAGGCTCGGCCATATCGCGGAAGAATTTCAGCTTGTCGCCGCCTTCCAGCTTGTATTCCTTGGGCCGGCTCTGGATCAGACCGATGAGTCTGGCCGGATCGATCCTGGGCGATTCGGTGAAGAGCAGACGCCCGCTCGCCGGTCCGGCCTCGATCTTGCGGATACCCCAGGGCTGGACCAGGAGCTTCAACTCGGTGATCTCCAGCAGATTCTTCGCCGGTTCGGGCAGCAAGCCGAAGCGGTCGATCATCTCCACCTGCAATTCGCGCAGTTCCTCGCGGTCGCGCGCGCCGGCGATGCGCTTGTACAGCACCAGCCGCGCCTGCACGTCCGGCAGATAGTCACTCGGCAGGAGCGCCGGAATCCCGAGATCGATCTCGGTGCCGTGATCGAGCGGGCGATCCAGCTCGGGCGCGCGTCCTGACTTCAGCGCCTCGACCGCGCGTTCCAGCAGTTCCATGTAGAGCGTGAAACCGACCGCGGTGATCTGGCCCGACTGCTCGTCGCCCAGCAGCTCGCCCGCGCCGCGGATCTCCAGATCATGGGTCGCCAGCGTGAAGCCCGCGCCCAGATCCTCCATCGACTCGATGGCCTCCAGCCGTTTTTTCGCATCCGCCGTCATGGCCTTGGTCGGCGGCGTGATGAGATAGGCGTAGGCGCGATGGTGCGAGCGTCCGACCCGACCGCGCAACTGGTGCAACTGGGCCAGACCCAGCTTGTCGGCGCGGTTGATGAGGATGGTGTTGGCCGAGGGCACGTCGATGCCGCTCTCGATGATGGTGGTGCACACCAGCAGGTTGGAGCGCTGGTGATAGAAGTCGCGCATGATGCGCTCCAGCTCGCGTTCGCGCATCTGACCATGGGCGACCGCCACCCGCGCCTCCGGGATCAGGGCTTGGAGCTTCTGGGCCTGGTTCTCGATGGTCTCGACCTCGTTGTGCAGGAAGTAGACCTGACCGCCGCGCTTCAACTCGCGCAGTACGGCTTCCTGCACCAGGGCATCGTTCCAGGGACTGACGAAGGTCTTGATCGGATGACGCTCGACCGGCGGGGTGGCGATGATCGACAGATCGCGCAGACCGGACATGGCCATGTTGAGCGTGCGCGGGATCGGCGTAGCGGTCAGCGTCAGGACATCGACCTCGCTGCGCAGGTTCTTCAGCTGCTCCTTGTGGCGCACGCCGAAGCGGTGCTCTTCGTCGATGATGGCCAGACCCAGGTTCTTGAAGCGGATCGTCGGCTGGAGCAGCTTGTGGGTACCGACCACGATGTCGATGGTGCCGTCCGCCAGTCCGTCCAGGACCGCTTTCCGTTCCTTCGCCGTGCGGAAACGCGACAGACTCTCGACGCGTACCGGCCAGTCGGCGAAGCGGTCGGAGAAGTTCTCGAAATGCTGTTGCGCCAGCAGGGTCGTGGGCACCAGTACGACGACCTGCCGCCCGCCGTGCACCGCCATGAAGGCCGCGCGCATGGCCACCTCGGTCTTGCCGAAGCCCACGTCGCCGCAGACCACGCGATCCATCGGCTTTGGATCGGCCATGTCGGCCAGCACCGACTCGATGGCGCGCTGTTGGTCCGGGGTCTCCTCGAACGGGAAGGCGGCGGCGAAGGCGGCATAGTCCTCGCCGCCCTTGGGGAAGGCGATCCCCCGGCGCGCCGCGCGTCGGGCATGGATGTCGAGCAGCTCGGCGGCCACGTCGTGCGCCTTCTGCGCCGCCTTGCGCTTGATCCGCTCCCATTGATCGCCGCCGAGTCGGTGCAGCGGGGCGTTCTCGGGCGAGGCGCCCGTATAGCGCGAGATCAGCTGCAATGAACCGACCGGGACATAGAGCTTGTCGCCGTTGGCATATTCGAGCGTCAGGAACTCGGTGGTCAGACCGCCGACCTCCAGTGTCTGGAGTCCCAGATAGCGTCCGACGCCGTGTTCCTCGTGGACGACGGGCGCGCCCTCGGTCAGCTCGGTGAGGTTGCGGACGATGGCGTCGCTGTCGCGTTCGCGCTCACGTCGACGCCGTTCCTGGCGCACCCGTTCGCCATAGAGCCGGCTTTCGGTGATGACGGCGAGCCGCGCGTCCTCCAGCAGCAGACCCTGTTCGATGGGGGCCACCGTCAGGGCGAGTGCGGCATCGCCGTCGAGGAACGCCCGCCAGCCCGACACCGGACGGGCCTGGATGTCGAAGCCCTTGAGCTGCTCGGCCAGCAGTTCGCGCCGTCCGCTGCTCTCGGCGACGAAGAGCACGCGCCGCTCGCCGTCGGTGAGGAAGGCTTGCAGGGCCTGCGCCGGTTGCGCGGCACGCGCCTGGATGGTCAGCGGGGGCAGGGGATGGGTGGCGAAGTTGCAGGCATCCGCATAGCCCTTGCGCCGTGCGTCGACCGCGTCCGGCTGATGGAGCACGCCCGAGAGCCGGTTGAGCCGCCCGGCCAGTTCCTCCGGTGTCAGATAGAGCTGGGACGGCGGCAGCAGCGGACGCTCAGCGTCATGCCGCCGTTGTTCGTAGCGCTGCTCGACGCCCTCGAAGAAGGTTCGCGCCGTCTCGCGACACTCGATCGACTCGACGACCAGGGTATCCTCGGGCAGATAATCGAAGAGCGTGGCCGTCTGCTCGAAGAACAGCGGCAGATAGTATTCCAGCCCGCCCGGCGCCTGCCCCTTGGAGACCTCGCGATAGATGAGACTGCGCTGCGGATCGCCGGCGATGGCGGCCCGATAACGCTGTCGGAAACCGGCGATGGCCTCCTCGTCGAGCGGCAACTCACGCGCCGGCAGCAGTCGGATGCGGTCGAGTTTGTCCCTGGAGCGTTGTGTCTCGGGATCGAAAACGCGGATACTCTCGACCTCTTCGTCGAACAGGTCGATGCGCAGAGGAACCTGACTGCCCATCGGAAAGACGTCCAGCAGCGAGCCGCGCACCGCATATTCGCCATGCCCGATGACCTGCGAGACGCACGAATAGCCCGCCCGCTCCAGCCGTCGGCGCGTGGCGTCGAGATCGAGCCGGTCGCCGACGGCGAGCACCAGCGAATGCCCATCGACATAGTCGCGCGGCGGCAGACGCTGCATCAGGGTCGCGACCGGGACGATCAGCACCCCATGCTCCAGCGTCGGCAGACGATGCAGGGTCAGCAGCCGCTCCGAGACCAGCTCGGGCAGCGGCGAGAAGACGTCGTAGGGCAGGGTCTCCCAGTCCGGGAAATCGAGGATCGGCCGCTCGCGCCCGTCCAGGAAGAACCCCAGCTCGGCACGCCGGGTCGCGGCGGTCTGGACGGCATCGACCACCACCAGCACCAGTCCGGGATGACGCTCGGCGGCGCCGGCGATGGCCAGGGCCGTGCCGGCGCCATGGAGCCCGCCCCAGAGCCGGCGCTCGCCCGGACGGCGCGGCAGCGGTGGATCGAGCGGAGAGTGCGATTCGGATGGAGAAGACGACGACATCGTGCGGCAAACGACCTCGGGTTATCAGTGGCAACAGGCCCGGCGAGCCGATTTTTGCGCCGGATTTTCGCACATGGACTGGCATTCGTCCGAGTCACCGGTATATAAGGGCGAACCCTGTTAGGCGTGAATCTCCGTGATCGACGGTCGACAACCGTGGCGCAAATCTTCAGTATTATTCCTTTGACCGAGCGGCCGGCTCCGTCGAGTCGTCGGCGATCGGGCTACTCGCAATTTTCAAGGATCCAACGACATGGCTAAGACGATTCTAACCGTGGACGATTCGGCGTCCATTCGACAGATGGTCTCCTTCACGCTGAAGGAAGCGGGCTATACGGTCACTGAGGCGGTCGACGGACAGGACGGTCTGGACAAGGCGCGTGCCGGCAAGTTCGATCTCATCTTCACCGATCAGAACATGCCGCGCATGGACGGACTGAGCCTCATCAAGCAGTTGCGCGCCCTGCCGACCTACAAGTCGGTGCCCATCCTGATGTTGACCACAGAGTCGAGCGACGCCATGAAGAGCCAGGGCCGGGCGGCGGGTGCGACCGGCTGGCTGGTCAAACCCTTCGACCCGGCCAAGCTGCTGGAAGTCGTCCGCAAAGTGATCGGTTGAACGCGCCGCGCCAGAGCTGAGGGGGAAGGGCCATGAGCATCGACATGAGTCAGTTCTATCAGGTGTTCTTCGAGGAGGCCGGCGAGAACCTGGCGGCGATGGAGAGCCTGTTGCTGGAGCTGGACGTTCAGGCGCCCGACCTGGAGACCCTCAACGCCATCTTCCGCGCGGCGCATTCCATCAAGGGCGGGGCCGGCACCTTCGGCTTCAGCGACATGGCCGAAGTGACCCATGTGCTGGAGACCCTGCTCGACCGGCTGCGCAAGCAGGAGCTGGACCCGACGGTCGAGATGATCGATGCCTTCCTCCAGGCCGGCGATGTGCTCAAGTCGCAGCTCCAGGCCCATCAGGAGGGCGAGGAATACGAAGACGCGCGCGTGGCCGAGGTCTGCGAACATCTGGAACGGCTGGCGCATTCGGACGAAGGCGGCGGCGAGGCACCCGTGTCGGCCAGGGACGGGGCCGCGTCATCCGTCACGCACTGGCGTCTCGCGTTCGCGCCGGCCAGTATCGGCCGGGGCACGCCGGGCGAGCGTCAGGCGCTGTTCGAGGCGCTGGGTGAACTGGGGCGTATTCAGGATCTCGGCGACGGCGAGAGCGAGCGCTGCCTGTGGCAGTTGACCTCCACGGCCGGACGCGGTGCGATCGAAGAGATCCTGGCCTTCGTCTGCGAGCCGGGACAGGTCGAGATCGACACGGTCGAGACACCCGGGGCGCCGCCGGCTGAGACCGAGACGGAGACCGCCTACGGCTTTTTCGCCGATGCGCCCGGACTCGAGGCCGAGTCATCGGTCGCCGCTCCCGAGCCGGATCAGGATGCACTGGGCTACGGTTTCTTCGAGGGCGCGCCCGGAACCGAGCCAACCCCCGAGGAGCGGGCCGAGGCGCCGGACCAACCCCAGGAACCCGACCTTCTGACCGAGATCCAGGAATCCAACGGCTACGGCTTCTTCCGCAACGCCCCCGGCAGTGAGGCGGCACTCGACCAGGAACACAAGGGCTATGGACTCTTCGGCGGCAGTCCCGGCATGGAGCGGGTGGCCGCCGTGGCCCGGCAGGATCGACTCGACGACGAACTCGGATTCGGGCTCTTCAACCCCGCGCCCGGATCGCCCGAATCGCGCGCCGAGAACGACGAAGCTTCGGCGTCGATACCAATGGACGCTTCATCGGCCAAGTCGACCGCAGGGCGCGAGAGTCGCGCCGCGTCCGGCAACGCCGCCAAGCGCCCGGCCACGACCGATTCATCCATCCGCGTCAGCGTCGAGAAGGTCGACCAACTGATCAATCTGGTCGGCGAACTCGTCATCACCCACGCTATGCTCGCCGACTCGGCCGCCGGACTCGACCCGGTCGTCCATGAGCGCATCATGGCCGGGCTGTCGAACCTGGAGCGCAATTCGCGCGACCTACAGGAAGCGGTGATGTCGATCCGCATGATGCCGATCAGCTTCGTCTTCAACCGCTTCCCGCGCGTGGTGCGCGACACGGCGGCCAGTCTCGGCAAGAAGGTCACGCTCAAGCTCATCGGCGAGGACACCGAGCTCGACAAGGGCCTGATCGAACGCCTGGCCGATCCGCTCAACCATCTGGTGCGCAACAGCATCGACCACGGCATCGAGCGCCCCGAGGTGCGTCTGGCCGCCGGCAAGCCCGAGACCGGCGAGATCGTGCTGCGCGCCAGCCATCGCGGCGGCAGCGTGGTGGTCGAGGTCAGCGACGACGGCGGCGGGCTCAATCGCGAAAAGCTGCTGGCCAAGGCCGCCAAGCAGGGCATCCCGATGCCGGACAACCCGTCCGACAAGGACGTCTGGCAGCTCATCTTCCACGCCGGCTTTTCGACCGCCGAGCGCGTCACCGACATCTCGGGGCGCGGTGTCGGCATGGACGTGGTGCGCCGCAACATCGAGGACATGAACGGTCGGGTCGAGGTCGACTCGACGGCCGGGCGCGGTACGCACATCACCATCCGCCTGCCGCTGACGCTGGCCATCCTCGACGGACTCTCGGTGCGCATGGGCGAGGAGATGTTCATCCTGCCGCTGACCGTGATCCGGGAGTCGATCCAGCCGCGCGCCGAGCAATTCAAGACCATCGTCGGCAAGGGGCGCGTGGCCCAGATCAACGACGAATACCTGCCGCTGGTCAGCCTGCACGACGTCTTCAACAGCGGCCGGCCCGAGCCCGATCCGCTCGACGGCATCCTGGTCATCGTCGAGACCAACGAGGGACGCGCCGCCGTGCTGGTCGACGAGCTGGTCGCCCAGCACCAGGTCGTCATCAAGAGCCTGGAGACCAACTATCGCAAGGTGGAGGGCGTCTCGGGCGCCACCATCATGGGCGACGGGCGCGTGGCCCTGATCCTGGACGTCGATGCCCTGGTGCGGCTCAGCCGCCGGGGCGGCTAGCCAAGACCGAACACTCAAACGAGACAAGGGGAGACCCAGACCATGAACGACGAGCGCCGGGAGGGCAGCGCGGTTGCGACCGACAGCGCGCGCGAGTATCTGACCTTCACCCTGGGCGAGGAGGAGTACGGTATCGACATCCTCAAGGTCCAGGAGATCCGCGGCTATGACGCCGTGACCAAGATCGCCAACTCGCCCGACTTCATCAAGGGCGTGATCAACATGCGCGGCATCATCGTGCCCATCATCGACATGCGGCTGAAGTTCCACCTCGGGCAGGTCGAATACAACGAGTTCACGGTGGTCATCATCCTCAACATCAGCGGGCGCATCATGGGCGTGGTCGTCGACGGCGTCTCGGACGTCATCGCCCTGCGCGGCGATCAGATCAGGCCCGCACCCGAGTTCGGCTCGGTGCTGGATACGGCCTATATCGACGGCCTGGCCACGCTGGATGAGCGCATGATCATCATGGTCGACATCGAGAAACTCATGACCAGCCAGGAGATGGGACTGGTCGACCAGACCCATCTGGCCGTGGCCTGAGCGCGACGACATGGCAGAGAGTGCGGCGGTGAGCCGTGAGCGTGAGTTCCATTTCACGTCACGCGATTTCGAGCAGATCCGGCGTCTGATCTATGAGCACGCCGGCATCTCGCTCAGTCCGGCCAAGATGGACATGGTCTACAGCCGCATCGCCCGGCGTCTGCGCGCCACCGGCCTGACCACCTTCGAGGAGTATCTGGACTTCCTGGATTCCAATCCGGACGAATGGCCGCACTTCACCAACTCGCTCACCACCAACCTGACCTCGTTCTTCCGTGAGTCGCATCATTTCCCGGTGCTGGCCGAACTCGCGCTGGAGGCCAAACGCCAGGGCCGCCGCCCGATCCGGCTCTGGTCCTCGGCCTGCTCGACCGGCGAGGAGCCCTATTCGATGGCCATGACCCTGATCGAGGCGTTCGATTCCTGGACGCCGCCCGTCAAGATCCTGGCGACCGATCTGGACACCAATGTGGTGCGTCAGGCCGCCGAGGGCATCTATGCGATGGACCGGGTCGAGAAACTGCCCGAGGCTCAGCTCAAGCGCTTCTTCCTGCGCGGCAAGGGGGCGCGGGCCGGTCAGGCACGGGTCCGGCCCGAGGTACGCGCCCTGGTCGAGTTCCAGCCGCTCAATCTGCTCAGCGAGCACTGGCCGATGCGCGATCCTTTCGACGCCATCTTCTGCCGCAATGTCATGATCTACTTCGATAAGCCGACCCAGGCCAAGATCCTGTCACGCTTCCACCCGCTGTTGCGTCCCGACGGACTGCTCTTCGTCGGACACTCCGAGAGTCTGGCCCATGTCGCCAATCTCTTTCGCCTGCGGGGCAAGACGGTCTACGCGCCTGTGCACACACATTGAATTGGGACCGCTATGCAGCATGGATTCGAGGAAGTCCTGGCGCCGAATCTCTACTACGACCGCCACTTCAAGATGGATGCGGTCAAAATCCTGCCGGGCGAGTACTATGTCTCGACACGCGAGATCCTGATGGTCACGGTGCTGGGTTCCTGTGTCGGCGCCTGTATCCGTGACCGGACCCGGGGCATCGGCGGCATCAATCACTTCATGCTGCCGGACGACAAGCGCGACGAGAACGAGCGCTTCAGCCGTTCGATGCGCTATGGCGACTATGCGATGGAGATCCTGATCAACCAGTTGATCAAGCTCGGTGCGCGGCGCTCGAACCTGGAGGCCAAGGTCTTCGGCGGCGGCAATGTGCTGCCGGGCTTCAAGAACCATGTCGTCGGCGAGCGCAATGCCGAGTTCGTGATCGAGTATCTGACCACCGAGGGCATTCCCGTGGTCGCCCGGGATCTGCTGGGCAATTACCCGCGCAAGGTCTATTTCTTCCCGACCAGCGGCCGGGTGTTGGTCAAGAAACTGCGTAGCATGCACAACGACACCATCATCGAACGCGAACTCAGTTACAGTGAGACGCTGCGTCGGGCGAAGGTCGAGGGCGAAGTGGAGCTGTTTTCATGAATGTGGCACGGATTCGAGTCGGGACGATCCTGGAGACCCTCAAACCGTACTGGCCGCCGCTGCTCTTCGGTCTGGCGGCCTTGCTCCAGGTTCTGCTGCTGCCGGGGCTGGCTCCGGTCTGGGTCGGGGTGTTGTTGCCGGTCGCGGTCTGGCCGTTGTGGCTCGTCCTGAGGGCGGGAGGAGGCGCGACGGGCAACGCGGCCCGGACGCCCGAGCGAGACGAGGGCAGCCTTCAGGAGAGTCCGGACGAGCGCGCCTTCTGGGATCTGGTGGTCGAGACCGACCGGCTCTTCGCGCCCCTGATGGACGAGCTGCGCGATTCGGTCCGGCAGGCCAGGGATCTGATCGGCCACGCGGCCGGCGATCTCCACGCCAGTTTCAACGGTCTCTCGGACGAGTCCAAGGCCCAGCAGCGTCTGGTGATGACCCTGATCTCCAGGACCGATCAGACGGGGCAGGGCCAGGGCGAACTGATCGACGTCAACGACTTCCTCAAAGCCAACAGCCGGCTGCTCGCGCAGAACGTCGAGCGCCTGATCGACATGGGCAAGCACAGCGTCCATGTCGCTCACCAGATCGATGACCTGTCGGCGCAGATGGCCCACATCTTCGAGCAGCTCGATGGGGCCAAGCGCATCGCGCGCCAGACCAACCTGCTCGCGCTCAACGCCGCCATCGAGGCCGCGCGCGCGGGCGAGGCCGGACGCGGCTTCGCGGTGGTGGCACAAGAGGTGCGCAAGCTCTCCCAGGACGCCGCCGAATTCAACGATCAGATCCGCCGGCAGGTCGAGCAGGCCCAACTGGTCTTCGCCGAGACCCGCGAGATCGTCGGCCGCATGGCCTCGCAGGACATGAACGCCTCCATCAGCGCCAAGGGTTCGATGGACGACATGATCGAACAGGTCCAGGCGCTCAATGCCAATATGTCGGTGGGTCTGGATGAATTGAACCGGATCGTCGACCGGCTCCAGTCCAACGTCGGCGCGGCGGTGCGCTTGCTGCAATTCGAGGACATCGCCCGCCAGGTGCTGGAACGCGCCGAGGTGCGGATCGAACTCATGGACCGCTTCGTCGCCGAGTTGCGGCGCATTCCGCTCGGTCAGGTCCGTTCGGCCGAGGATGTCGATCAGGCCCGGCGGCGACTGGAGACACTGCACGCCGATCTGGTGGCCACCGCCCATCACGCCGTGAGTCAGAGCTCGATGGACGAAGGCGACATCGAGCTGTTTTGAGGGATCGCAGATGATACGTGTTCTTGTCGTCGACGACTCGGCCCTGATGCGTCAGCTGCTGACCGAGATCCTGGCAGCCGCCCCCGACATCGAGGTCGTCGGCAGCGCCCAGGATCCCTATGTGGCGCGCGATCGCATCAAGGAACTGAATCCGGACGTGCTCACACTCGACGTCGAGATGCCGCGCATGGACGGGCTGACCTTTTTGCGCAACCTCATGCG
The DNA here is from genome assembly GCF_018409545.1 of Allochromatium tepidum. Taxonomy (GTDB): domain Bacteria; phylum Pseudomonadota; class Gammaproteobacteria; order Chromatiales; family Chromatiaceae; genus Thermochromatium; species Thermochromatium tepidum_A. The sequence continues at coordinate 1,291,332 of NZ_AP024563.1, forward strand.
GCTGCGACCGATGCCGGTGGTGATGGTATCCTCGCTCACCGAGCGCGGGGCCGAGGTGACGCTGCACGCGCTCGAGCTGGGTGCGGTGGATTTCGTGCGCAAGCCCGACGGACCGATCGCCGCCGGGATGCGCGAGTATGCCGACGAATTGATCGAAAAGATCCGGACGGCCGCGACCATCAAGGTCAAACCCTTGCGCACGGCGGCCCCGAGCGCCGCCACACCCGAGGCTCAGGAGCCGTCGCCGGCGCGCGCCATCTCGTCGTTCCGCACCACGGATCGGGTGCTGGCCATCGGGGCCTCGACCGGCGGCACCGAGGCGATCAAGGAGGTGCTGATGCGCCTGCCGCCCGACACGCCGGGCGTGGTCATCGCCCAGCACATCCCGGCCGGCTTCAGCGCCGCCTTCGCCGAGCGCATGAACCGTCAGACCGGGCTGGTGGTGAAGGAAGCCGCCGACGGCGATCGCATCATGCTGGGACATGCCTATATCGCGCCCGGCGATTACCATCTGCAACTCGCCCGCGACGGCGCCCGCTATGTCTGTCGGCTCGACCGCGGCGAGCCGGTCAACCGTCATCGGCCCAGTGTCGATGTGCTCTTTCGCTCGGTGGCCAAGGCCGCCGGCGCCAATGCCGCCGCCGCGCTCCTGACCGGCATGGGCGCCGATGGGGCTCAGGGGCTCAAGGAACTGTATGATCTCGGGGTGCACACCATCGCCCAGGACGAGGCGACCAGTGTGGTCTGGGGGATGCCCGGCGAGGCGGTCAAACGGGGCGGCGCCGTCGAGGTGCTGCCCCTGCCGGACATCGCCGCCGCCCTGCTCAAGGGGCTGGCGGCCAAGCGCAAACATTGAACAGAAGTGTTATTGACCGGGAGTGTATGAATGAGCGTCACATCACGTATCGATCGAGAGAAGGGCGTGGTGACCATCTCCATCGACGGGCGTTTCGATTTTGCGCAGCACAAGGACTTCAGAAACGCCTACAAGGATGTCGCCCCAGGGTCCATGCGGTTCGTCGTCGATCTCTCCAGGGCGTCCTATCTGGACAGCTCGGCCCTGGGGATGCTGCTCCTGCTGCGCGAGCACGTGGGCGGTGACCCGATGCGCGTGAGCATCACAGGCAGTAGCGAGGACGTGCGCCGCGTGCTCAAGATCGCCAATTTCGACAAGCTCTTCCACCTCGATTGAGGCCGGCGGCGCGTCCTGCCCGGTCGGGCACTCCCCGCCGGCCGCAGGATGCTCATTGGACGATGAAGTCGGTGAAGTAGACCGCACTGATCGCCGGTCGCCCGGTCTGTTCCATCATGGTCTTGCGCAGACTGTCCAGCAGTTCGATCCGCAACTGCTCGCGCGCTTCCGTGGTCATGATCTGATTGCCATCGCGTCCGCCGAGCAGGCTGATCATGCGATCGCGCAGACGCGGCATGTGCAGCGTGATCAGGTCGGCGTCGGTCTGGGTTTCGATGAAGAACTGCATGCTCAGTTTCAGATAACTGCGCGGCTTGGCCAGATTGACGATCAGCGGCGGCTCCAGCGCCATATAGCCCGGATAGGGCGCCGCCGCCTCGCCCTCCTTGGCGCCCGAGGAGGCTAGGGCGGCCAGAGGCGCGAGTCCAATGAGGAGTGCGAGCAGATAGAGCGTTATTTGGTTCGGTTTTTTCATCAGTTCCTCCGCGAGAAACCCCGTCCTTCAGGACGGGGAGGGATAGCGGCTGCGACAGATCAGCCGCCGGAACAGGTGCAGGCTTTCCACCTGCCGGGCCGCAAGGCTCTGCCCGTAAGGGCCTGGTGACGGTGCGGCGTCTCACGACGCGACACGCTCCCCTCGCCAATGTGTGCAACCGGCTCCCGCCGGCGCGGCGATCAAGACCTTCGGCGCTTTACCTTTCGCCTGCATGATCTCGACCTTTCAGAGCGGCGGACTGAGGAAGCATCCGCCGGTGAGTCTTAACGACCTGTTGCACACGGAGCCCCTTTCGACCGTCCCGGTCAGGCGGGCTGAGGCTGGTCAACCCAGCTTGCTCTCACAAGCTCCGCCCTTCAGGGCGGGGTAGTTGACGGGCTTCACCTCGATTCCAACGAGATAACGAGATCCAGACTCGGACTCTAGCGAAAACACGTCTCGTCGGTCCAGAGCGAATCCGGTCATCCAGGTCAGGTCAGCCATGAGCGAGGCGTCGCCTGGATCGCCGCAGGTTTCGAGGTTGGGGACGGTTTGAGACTGTGCCATCATCGAACCCATCCAACCGCCCCTTTTTCAGCGAGGCCCCCATGCCGCACCCGACCATCGAAGACCATGTCGGCCGTACCCCGCTCGTCCGACTCCAGCGCCTGCCCGGCGACACCGACAACCTGATCCTGGTCAAGCTCGAAGGCAACAACCCAGCCGGCTCGGTCAAGGACCGCCCGGCGCTCAACATGATCCGCCGCGCCGAGGAGCGCGGCGCCATCCGCCCCGGCGACACCCTGATCGAGGCCACCAGCGGCAACACCGGCATCGCGCTGGCGATGGCCGCCGCCATCAAGGGCTATCGGATGCGGCTCATCATGCCCGAGCACATGAGCGAGGAACGTCGGGGCGTCATGCGCGCCTTCGGCGCCGAGATCGTGCTCACGCCCAAGGACGGCGGCATGGAGGCGGCCATCGATCTGGCCGGCGAGATGGAGACGCGCGGGGAGGGCGTCCGGCTCGATCAGTTCTCCAACCCCGACAACCCGGCCGCCCATTACGAGACCACAGGCCCCGAGATCTGGCACGACACCCAGGGCCGCATCACCCACTTCGTCAGTTCCATGGGCACCACGGGCACCATCATGGGCACTGGGCGGTATCTCAAGGAGCAGAATCCAGCGGTGCAGATCGTTGGCGTACAGCCGGACGAAGGCTCCAGCATCCCCGGCATCCGGCGCTGGCCCGAGGCCTATCTGCCGAAGATCTACGACCCGGCGGGCGTCGACCGGATCATCGATGTCTCGCAGGCCGTGGCCGAACAGACCGCGCGCAATCTGGCCGCGCGCGAGGGCATCTTCGCCGGCGTCTCCTCGGGCGGAGCGGTCGCCGCCGCGCTCAGGCTCTCTGCCGAGGTCAGCGGGGCCGTGATCGTGGCCATCGTCTGCGATCGCGGGGATCGTTATCTCTCGACCGGGGTGTTCCCGGCCTGACCGACTTCTGATGCCGAATGCAAGACATGACCATGCTGATCGATTCGCACTGCCACCTCGACCGGGTGGATCTCAAGACCCATGACCAGGATTTCGGACGCCTGATGCGCGCCTGCGCCGAAGCCGGCGTCTCACGGATGCTCTGCGTCGGTATCGACCTGGAAGCCTATCCGGCGATGCGCCGTCTGGTCGATCCCTATCCCGAGGTCGATGTCTCGGTCGGCGTCCATCCGAACGAGGAGGGCGGGGAAGCGCCGAGCGTCGAGCGCCTGCTCGCACCGGCGGCCGATCCGCGCGTGGTGGCCATCGGCGAGACCGGACTCGACTACTATCGGCTCGAAGACGGCGATGCATCCGCTCAGCAGGCGCGCTTTCGCACCCACATCGCCGCCGCACGCGCCTGCGGCAAGCCCTTGATCATCCACACCCGCGAGGCGCGCGCCGACACCATCCGTCTGCTGCGTGAAGAAGGCGCCGCGGCGGTCGGCGGCGTACTGCATTGCTTCACCGAGGACTGGGAGACGGCGCGCGCCGGGCTGGATCTCGGGTTCTACGTGTCCTTCTCCGGCATCGTCACCTTCAAGAGCGCCGAGTCGTTGCGCGAGGTGGCGCGCCGGGTGCCGCTCGACCGCCTGCTGATCGAGACCGACTCGCCCTATCTGGCCCCTGTGCCCTATCGCGGCAAGCCCAACGCACCGACCTATCTGAAGCACGTCGCCGAGTGCATCGCCGGGTTGCGCGGTCTGGAGGTCGAGCGTCTGGCCGAGGCGACGGCGGACAATTATCGGCGTCTGTTCGATCGTTGAGACGACTGTATGAGCATCCCAGCGGCGGCCTATCCGACCTCCTCCAACGACCGCGATCTGCGCATCGACCTGCTGCGCGGACTCATCATGGTCTATCTGATCATCGTGCATCTGGAGCTGGCGTCGGCGTTGAGTCTCCTCGCCTGGGGCCGGCTCGCGTTCATCTCGAGCGCGGAAGGCTTCGTCTTTCTGTCCGGTGTCGTCGTCGGGATGGTCTATCGGCGGCGTATGCAGCGCGACGGACTGGCGGCGGCGTCGCGTCTGCTGTGGCGGCGCGCCTGGCAGCTCTATACGGTGAACCTGTTCGTGATCGCCAGCCTCGCACTGCTCAAGCTGGTCCCCGGAGTCAATGTGTTCGAGTTGACGCATTGGACCAGCCCCTGGTCGGGCGAGTCGTTTCCGCTCTACCCGCCCGCCGGGACCGACTGGTGGGACACTGTGGGGCAGATCCTGCTGTTGCGGATCGGTCCGCATCAGTTCCAAATCATCGGGCTGTACGTGGTTCTGCTGGCCGGCACCCCGCTCGCGCTCTACCTGCTCGGTCGACGTCTGGCCTGGGTCGTGCTGCTGCTGAGCTGGGGGGCCTATGCCCTGAATCACATCTTGCAGATCAACCTGACCGGCGCGCGCTACGAATACGCCTTTCCGACGCTGACCTGGCAGCTACTGTTCTTCAATGGTCTGCTGATCGGATATTACCGTGAGCGCACCCTGGAGTTTCTCGCCGGCCCGGCGAGCCGGTGGCTGGTGTCTCTGAGCGCCGCGTTGCTGGTGGGTTTTCTGTTCCTCGCCAACAACAACCCGAATCCGCTGTTCTGGCCCTGGGGGCAGATGGATTTCATCGATCCCCGGACCTTCGGTGAGCTGTATCAGACCTGGTTCCTGAAAACCCCGCTGGGGCTGGGCCGACTGCTGAACAATGTGGCGGCGTTCATCGTCGCCTATCATCTGCTGAGCCGCTACTGGAGTCTTGTCGAGCGCACGGTCGGCCGGCTGCTGATCCCACTGGGCCAGAACTCTCTATACGTGTTCATCCTGCACGTCTATGTGCTTTTGATTCTGTACAACACGCCCTTGCCGGGTCTTGATCTGTTCTGGGTCAATACGCTGCTCCAAATCGGCGCGATCGCGGTGATCTGGTTGATGGTCGAACGACGTTTCCTGTTCTCCATCGTGCCGCGTTGAGGGGAGCCCGGCACCCGGTTCGTCAGGCATCCGACTGCCGTCGCCGGCGCAGGAGATAGATGTCCAGTAGCCAGCCCTTGTCCTCGCGGACGCGCGCCTTGGTTTCCAGTAGCTCGTCGAGCACGGCGTCGACCGGTCCGGACACCAGCACCTCGTCCGGACAGCCCAGATAGCCGCCCCAGTAGACGTCCATGTCCTGCCCGGTGAAGCGCTGGAAGGAGGCGTTGTAGTCGAGCATGACCACGGCGTTGTCGATCTCGGCCGGGTCGCAGTGCTCGACATGGCGGCCGGTGGTGATGGTGATCGACTCGCCGACCCGGTTCAGTGGAATCTTGTGCTTGGCGGTCAGCACCTGGACCGAGGTGATGCCGGGAATGATCGCGAATTCGAGCGCGCCTCCGGACGCTTCGGCCAGCTCAGCGATGATGGTGACGGTCTGATCATAGAGCGAGGGATCGCCCCAGAGGAGCAGGGCGCCGTTTTGTCCGTCTTCCAGTTCCTCGTCGATCAGGCGTGCGAAGAGGGCGCGCTTGGCGTCGTGCCAGACGCGCACCGTCTCCCGATAGCCGTCGGGGAGCGTGCGCCGCTCCGGGCTGGTCGTGGTGACGACCCGATAGTCCGTCTCGCCCAGATAGCGTTCCAGGATGTCGTGACGCATCCGCAGCAGCTCGTCCTTGCCGCGCCCCTCCTTCTCCAGCATGAAGAAGACGTCGACCGTCTTCATCGTCTCGATGGCCTGGATCGTGAGATATTCCGGGCCGCCCGGACCCATGCCGATCAAATACAAGCGTTTCATTCGGTGCCAAATCGTGATGGGCACGCCGCCGGAGTCTCTGATGGATCGAGAACCTCGGGCAGGTGCGTTGATGGACAGGTCGGTTCGCGCCACCGATAGCGTGGCGATCCAGGCGAGTCGTTGGTAACATTGCCCGCTTGAGTCCCATTCGGTCTCGCCGCCGGTGCCATGGCATCGAAGACCCTCCTCGATCCGGGGTTGCCTGGACGGGCGCGACCGACGCATTCTCCTTATTCTGTGGCCGAGCCGCCGCCGTCCTTAGAGGCGTCCGTGACCGACCCTTCATGAGACAACCCGGAGCTGACGATGCGAATCCTCTTTATCCACCCCAACTATAGCGCCGGTGCCGCCGACATCGCCGGCAACTGGTCGCCGGCCTGGGTCGCCTATATCGCGGGCTATCTGAAGTCGGGTGGCTATCAAGATTACCACTTCATCGATGGTCTGGTGGACAAGCTCGACGACGACCGGATGCGCGCGGCCATCCGTGCGTCTCAGCCGGACATCATCGCCACCACCGCGATGACGCCGATGATCTATGCCGCCCAGCGCGTGCTGCAGATCGCCAAGGAAGAGCATCCGAACGCCATCACCGTGCTCGGCGGCATCCACGGCACCTTCATGTACGAGCAGGTGCTGGGCGAGGCGCCCTGGATCGACGTCATCGTGCGCGGCGAGGGCGAGGCCGTCACCCTGAATCTGGTGCGCTGCATCGACGAGGGCCGCTGGCCGAACGAGCGCGAGTCCGTGCGCGGCATCGCCTTCCTCGGCGAGAACGGTAAGGTGATCGCCACCGAGGCCGAGCCGTCGATCAAGGACGTGGACTCGATCTGGCCGGACTGGAGCGTCCTGGAGTGGAAGAAGTACATCTACATCCCGCTCGGCGTGCCGGTCGCGACCCCGAACATGGCGCGCGGCTGTCCCTTCACCTGTAGCTTCTGCTCGCAGTGGAAGTTCTGGCGCGACTATCGCGTGCGCAACCCCAAGCGCATGGTCGACGAGATCGAGGAGCTGGTGAAGGTCCACGGCGTGGGTTTCTTCATCCTCGCCGACGAAGAGCCGCAGATCAACAAGAAGATGTTCGTCGAGTTCTGCCAGGAACTCATCGACCGCGACCTCGGCATCCACTGGGGCATCAACACCCGCGTGACCGACGTCATGCGCGACGAGGATCTGCTGCCCTTCTACCGCAAGGCCGGTCTGGTGCATGTGTCGCTCGGCACCGAGGCCGCCGCTCAGCTCAATCTCGATCGCTTCGTCAAGGAGACCACGATCGAGCAGAACAAGCGCGCGGTGCAGCTGTTGCAGCAGAACGGCATCGTCACCGAGGCGCAGTTCATCGTGGGACTCGAGAACGAGACCCGCGAGACGCTCGAAGAGACCTATCAGTACGTCATGGACTGGGGCGCGGACATGGCCAACTGGTCGATGTACACCCCCTGGCCGTTCTCGGACATGTTCGCCGAGATGGGCGACAAGGTCGAGGTATTCGACTATTCGAAGTACAACTTCGTCTCGCCGATCATGAAGCCCGACAACATCGACCGTGCCGAGCTGCTCGACGGCGTCATGTCCAACTATCGACGTTTCTACATGAAGCGGATGTTCTTCCAGTATCCCTGGGTGCGTGATCCCTTCCGCCGCAAGTATCTGATCGGCTGTATCAAGGCGTTTCTCAAGAGCGCCATGGAGCGTCGCTTCTATCAGCTCGGCCGGCAGAACTACTGGGGGCCGCTGTTCAAGAAGTTCATCAAGTTCGAGTACGACAAGAACCGCTCCAGGATCGTCGAGCCGGATCACAATGCCTGGAAGAAGGCGCCGCCGGCCAAGCGTCCGGCGGTCGTCAGCGCGGTCGGCGCGGCTCCTCAAGCCTGCGGCGGCGGTCCCAAGGCGTGCGGCGGCGGCACCGAGCAGATGACCGAGGAGCAGATGGAAGCGGTCGCACGCGCCGGCACCTCCCAGTCCAAGCAGGCCGAGGTCGCCTGATCGGTGGTGTAGGGTGCGCATGGCGCACCCTACGGCTTGTCCAATGTGGCCCGCATTCGTTCTTGCGACGAATGCGGGTCGCGTCGTTTTGAGAGAACCCGCATGACCGATTCAGCCCCATCCATCCGTCTCGAACTCCCTCCGCTCGGCACTCACGGCCCGCGCCGCGCGCGCGCCCTGATGATCCAGGGCACGGCCTCGGACGTCGGCAAGAGCCTGCTGGTCGCCGGACTCTGCCGCGCCTACACCCGACGCGGGCTGGTGGTGCGTCCGTTCAAGGCGCAGAACATGAGCAACAATGCGGCCGTCACCGCCGACACCGACGTGCCGCCCGGACCCGATGGTGAGGCGCCGCGCGGCGAGATCGGACGCGCCCAGGCGCTCCAGGCGCGTGCCTGCGGCGTGCCGCCCTCAATCCACATGAACCCGGTGCTCCTGAAACCCCAGACCAACATCGGATCCCAGGTGGTGCTGCGCGGTCGCGCGCTCGGCAACTGCCCGGCGCGGGTCTATCACGAGATGCGTCAGGGATTGATGCCCGCCGTGCTGGATTCCTTCGAGCGCCTCTGTGCCGAGGCCGATCTGGTGCTGGTCGAGGGCGCGGGCAGCGGCGCCGAGATCTATCTGCGTCACTGCGACATCACCAACATGCACTTCGCCGAGCGCGCCGATGTGCCTGTGGTGGTGGTCGGCGATCTGGACAAGGGCGGGACCATGGCCTCGCTGGTCGGCACCTGGCTGTTGCTCGATCAGGCCGACCGCGACCGGGTCGTGGGCTATCTGGTCAACAAATTCCGGGGCGACTTCTCGCTGTTCGAGCCGGCCTGCAACACCATCACCGAGATCACCGGCTGGCCGTTCCGGGGCATGGTGCGCTGGTTCGAGGGCGCCTCACGTCTGCCCGCCGAGGACTCGCTGGCGCTCGAACGTCCGGCCGAGACCACGGGCGGCACGCTCAACGTCGTCATCCCGCGTCTGTCGCGCGTGGCCAACTTCGACGACATGGACCCGCTGGCCGCCGAACCCGCCGTCAATCTGCGCTGGATCGAGCCGGGCCGGCCGATTCCCGCTGAGACCGATGTCGTCATCCTGCCCGGCTCGAAGACCACGCGCGCCGATCTGGACGTACTGCGTCGCGAGGGCTGGGACATCGACATCCTGGCCCATGTGCGGCGTGGCGGTCGGGTCGTCGGACTCTGCGCGGGGTATCAGATGCTCGGGCGCGTGGTGCGCGATCCGCTCGGCATCGAGGGCGAACCGGGCGAGACCCCCGGACTGGGCCTGCTCGACATCGAGACCGAGATCGGCGCCGACAAGCGCCTGATCGAGATCGCCGGACGCGAGCACCGGAGCGGCTGCCGGATCACCGGCTATGAGATGCACATGGGCCGCACCACCGGGCCGGGGTTGGAGCGCCCCTGGCTGAGGCTGGAGGACAGTGCCGGCAAGGTGCATCCCGAAGGCGCGATCACCGCCGACGGTCGGGTCATGGGCGGCTATCTGCACGGCATCTTCGGCGCCGACGAGTTCCGCGCCCACTGGCTCGAACAGGTCGGCGCCCAGGCCGCGCGCATCGATTTCGAGGCGCGGATCGAGGCCGCCCTCGACGAGCTTGCCGATCACATCGAGGGCTGCCTGGATCTGGACGCACTGTTGGCGCTGTCGAGGTAAATGGCGAGCCGTTCCTTGGGCCACACACAGCACCCCGACAAAACGCTACACTCGGGCGGCCATTCCGCCACGCGCCATCGGCCCCCGTTGAGGAATGCCCAAGGAATGCGAGTCGTGCCTCATCGCGTCCTGTATTAAAGTTGTCGATCCGAGGCGCTTCCACATTCACCACACAGAGGTCCGAATCGACGCCCATGTTCAAAATCCAGACGCTCAACAACATCTCGGTGGTCGGCCTGGAGCGCCTGCCGCGCGAGCGCTATGAGATCGCCTCCGAGATCGCCAATCCCGACGCCATCCTGGTGCGCTCGGCCAAGATGCACGACATGACCATCCCCGAGTCGGTCAAGGCCATCGGGCGTGCGGGCGCGGGCACCAACAACGTACCCGTGGCCGAGATGACCAAGCGCGGCGTGGCCGTGTTCAACGCGCCGGGCGCCAACGCCAACGCGGTCAAGGAGCTGGTGCTCGCCGGGATGCTGATGTCGGCGCGCAACATCGCCCAGGCCTGGCAGTTCGCCCGTGAACTCCAGGGCGACGATGCCGCCATCAATGAGGCCGTCGAGGCCGGCAAGAAACGCTTCGCCGGCTTCGAACTTCCGGGACGCACCCTGGGCGTCGTCGGTCTGGGCGCGATCGGCGTCAAGGTCGCCAATGCCGCACGCGCGCTCGACATGCACGTCATCGGCTATGACCCGACCATCACCGTCCAGCGCGCCTGGCAGTTGGCCAGCGACGTCAAACAGGCCCTGAGCATCGACGATCTGCTCGCGCGTTCGGACTTCGTCACCTTCCATGTGCCGCTCACCGATCAGACGCGCCACATGATCAACGCCGAGCGCCTCCGGTTGCTGCCCAAGGGCGCGGTGCTGCTGAATTTCTCGCGTCAGGGCATCCTCGACGACGAGGCCGTGGTCGCCGCGCTCGACTCGGGGCACCTCTACGCCTATTGCTGCGACTTTCCGAGCAACAGGCTCAAGGACCATCCGCGCGTCGTCACCCTGCCGCATCTGGGCGCCTCGACCAGGGAGGCCGAAGACAACTGCGCCATCATGGTCGCCGATCAGATCCGCGACTATCTGGAGGACGGCAACGTCACCAACTCGGTCAACTTCCCCGACATCCTGCTCCCGCGCACCGAGGGCTATCGGATGGCCATCGTCAACAGCAACGTGCCCAACATGCTCGGTCAGATCTCGACCGATCTCGCGGCCGCCGGGCTGAACATCATCGACATGCTCAACCGCTCGCGCGGCGACGTGGCCGTCACCCTGGTCGATGTCGACAAGCCCTGTCCCGAGTCGACGGTCGAGCTGATCCGGGCCATCGACGGCGTGCTCTCGGTACGCTGTCTCGGCGCTTGATTGGGGGAGGGCAGACGCCATGAGCGAGAGCGCCAACCAGGAACAGCAGGCACTGGCGGCGGTGCGCGACCGCATCGACGCCATCGACCTGGAGATCCTGCAACTGATCAGCGAGCGCGCCCGCTGCGCCCAGCAGGTCGCGCACATCAAGACCGGGTCGACGGGCGGTTCGGTGCAGTTCTACCGTCCCGAGCGCGAGGTCGCCGTGCTGCGCCGGATCAAGGACGCCAATCCGGGGCCGCTCGACGGCGAGGAGGTCGCGCGCCTGTTCCGCGAGATCATGTCGGCCTGTCTGGCCCTGGAGCGTCCGCTCAATGCCGCTTTCCTGGGGCCCGAGGGCACCTTCACCCAGGCGGCGGCGATCAAGCACTTCGGTCATTCGGTGGTGACGCAAGCCATGGCCACCATCGACGAGATCTTTCGCGAGGTCGAGTCGGGTGCCTGCGACTTCGGTGTGGTGCCGGTCGAGAACTCGACCGAGGGCGTGGTCAGCCATACGCTCGATCTGTTCATGAACTCGCCGTTGATGATCACGGGCGAGGTCTGTCTGCGCGTCCATCAGCATCTTTTGACCAAGGCGACGGATCCGGCGAGCATCCGGCGGGTCTATTCGCACCAGCAGTCGCTGGCGCAGTGTCGCGAATGGCTCGACCGTCATCTGCCGACCGCCGAACGTCTGCCGGTCGGCAGCAATGCCGAGGCGGCGCGTCTGGTGGCCTCCGATCCCGAAGCCGCCGCCGTCGCCGGTCTCCAGGCCGCCGAGATCTACGGACTCAGCGTACTCGCCGAGCGCATCGAGGACGAGCCGAGCAACACCACGCGCTTCCTGGTCATCGGCAAGCAGGATTCGCCGCCGAGCGGGCAGGACAAGACCAGTCTGCTGCTCTCGTGCAAGAATCAGGCGGGCGGGCTGCACAGCCTGCTCGCGCCGCTGGCCGTGCACGGCATCAGCATGACCCGCATCGAGTCGCGTCCCTCGCGCCGCGGCATCTGGGACTATGTGTTCTTCGTCGACATCATGGGCCACAGGCAGGAACCCAAGGTCGCCTATGCCCTGCAGAATCTCGAACAGGATGCCCTGCTGTTCAAGGTGCTGGGTTCCTATCCGGTCGCCGTGCTCTGAAGGCTCCGTATCCCTATCGAACGTATTTTTTGGACATCCGCCATGAGTCAAGCCGAAAACCCCTTCCTGTCGCTGGCCGTTCCCTGGATCGCCGGACTCACGCCCTATGTGCCCGGCAAGCCGGTCTCGGAACTGGAACGCGAGCTGGGCATCAGCGGTTCGGTCAAGCTGGCCTCGAACGAGAATCCCCTGGGGCCGGGACCGCGCGCGCGCGAGGCCATGGACGCCGTGCTCGCCGAGCTGGGGCGCTATCCGGATGGCGGCGGATTCGAGTTGCGCCGTGTGCTGGCCGAATATCACGGTCTCTCGCCGATGGCGGTGACGATCGGCAACGGCTCCAACGACGTGCTGGATCTGATCGCGCGCGTCTTCCTGCAACCTGGGGCCGAGTCCGTGTTCTCCGAGCACGCCTTCGCCGTCTATCCGATCGCGATCCAGTCGGTCGGGGCTACGGCGCGCGTGGCCAAGGCGCGCGATTACGGCCACGACCTGGAGGCCATGGCGGCCCTGGTCAACGATCAGACCCGTGTGGTCTGGATCGCCAATCCCAACAACCCGACCGGCACCTGGCTGGCGGCCGAGCCGCTCAAGTCCTTCATCGGCTCGCTGCCCAAGACCTGCATCGTGGTGGTGGACGAAGCCTATACCGAGTACGTCGCCGAGCCGGATTTCCCGGACGCGACCCACTGGGTCGAGACCTTCCCCAACCTGATCGTCACCCGCACCTTCTCCAAGGCGCATGGTCTGGCGGCGCTGCGTGTGGGCTATGCACTCAGCGATCCGCGTATCGCCGATCTGCTCAACCGGGTGCGCCAGCCGTTCAACGTCAATGCCCTGGCCCAGGCGGCGGCGATCGCGGCGATCAACGACCGCGAGCATGTGCGCGCCTCGGTCGAGCTGAACCGCGCCGGGATGAAGCAACTGACCGGCGCCTTCGAACGGCTCGGACTCGCTTATATCCCCTCGGTGGGCAACTTCGTCACCGTCGACTGCGGTCGTCCGGCCGCGCCCATCAACGAGGCCCTGCTCAAGCGTGGTGTCATCGTGCGCCCGGTCGGCAACTACGGGATGCCGAACCATCTGCGCATCAGCATCGGGCTGGAGTCGGAGAACGCGCGCTTCATCGCCGCCTTCGAGGACGTTTTGGCGTCATGATCGAACGGCTCGCGATCATCGGGGTTGGATTGATCGGCGGTTCGCTGGCGCGCGCGCTGCGGGCCGCCGGCGCCGTCGGCGAGATCGTCGGTTGCGGGCGTTCGCTCGACAATCTGGAGCGGGCGCTCGAACTGGGTGTGGTCGACCGCATCACCCGGAATCCGGCCGAGGCGGTGCGCGAGGCCGACATGGTGTTCCTGGCCGTCCCGCTCGGCGCCATGCGCGGTGCGCTCGCGGCCATGCGCTACAGCTTGCGGCCCGAGGCCATCGTCACCGATGGGGGTAGCGTCAAATGCAGCGTGGTGGATGATGCGCGCGCGGTCTTCGGCAGCGTGCCGCCGCGTCTGGTGCCCGGACATCCGATCGCCGGTACCGAGCACAGCGGGGTGGAGGCGTCCTTCGCCGAACTCTACCGGGAGCGTCGCGTGATCCTGACCCCTCTGGCCGAGACCGACCCCGAGGCCGTGGCGCGGGTCACGGCCATGTGGGAGGCGTGCGGGGCCGAGGTCACGGCGATGTCGGTCGCCCATCACGACGAGGTGCTCGCGGCAACAAGCCATCTGCCGCACATGCTCGCCTTCGGGCTGGTCGACTCACTGGCGCGGATGCGTGAGAACGACGAGATCTTTCGCTATGCCGCCGGGGGCTTTCGCGACTTCACCCGCATCGCCTCCAGCAATCCGGTGATGTGGCGCGACATCTGTCTGGCCAATCGCGAGGCCCTGAGCGCCATGCTGGCCCGTTTCGGCGTCGAGATGACCGATCTGGCCGAGAGCATCCGCCGCGCCGACGGCGAGCATCTGCTCGAAATCTTCGCCCGCGCCAAGGCGGCGCGCGATCGCTATGTCGATCAGGCGCGTTCGGTCCATGACGATGCGGATCGTTCCGCCGACCAAACATGACCACGTCCCGGAACTCACCCGATCTCCCCGTACTCGGCTTCGTCGCGCCCAGCGGCAGCGGCAAGACGACGCTGCTGCGGCGTCTGGTCGCGACGCTCCAGGCGCGCGGGTTGCGCGTCGGCTATCTCAAGCACGCCCACCACAGCTTCGATCTGGATCGTCCGGGCAAGGACAGCTACGAGATCCGCGCCGCCGGGGCGGCTCAGACCTTGCTCGCCTCGCGCGAGCGCTGGGCCTTGCAGGTGGAGAACGACATCAAGGGCGAAGATCCGGATCTGGAATCCATGCTGGCGCGTTTCGAGCGCGACCGGCTCGACTTGGTGCTGGTCGAGGGCTTCAAGCACGCCCGCTATCCCAAGATCGAGGTCTATCGCGCCGAACTGGGTCAGCCGCCGCTCTATCCGGACGACCCCGAGATCATCGCGCTTGTGACCGACGATCCGCCGCCCGTCTTTCCTCATCCGCCCGTGCTGCCATTGACCGGGATCGAGGAACTGGTCGATTTCGTGATCAGCGCTGCCAGAACGCCGGTGACAGCAGCACCAGCAGGGTGAAGATCTCCAGCCGCCCGAGCAGCATGGCGAAGCAGAGGATCCATTTGGCGGTATCGTTGAGATCGGCGTAGTGCGGACCGACCCTGGCCAGCCCCGGTCCCAGGTTGTTGATACAGGCCGCCACCGCCGAAAACGCCGTCACCAGATCCAGCCCGGTGGCGGCGAGCATCAGATACATGAGGATGAAGCTCGCCACATAGAGCGAGAAGAACCCCCAGACCGCATCGACCACGCGATGATTGACCGTCTTGCCGCCGATACGCACCGGAATCTGCGCATTGGGATGGATCAGACGTCCGATCTCGCGCACACCCTGTTTGATGAGCAGCAGGAAGCGGATGACCTTGATCCCGCCGCCGGTGGAGCCGGCACAGCCCCCGATGAAACTGGCCAACAACAGCAGGATCTGGAGGAACGGCGGCCAGGCATAGAACTCGGCGGTCGCAAAGCCGGTGGTGGTGCTGATCGAAACGGCCTGGAACAACCCCTTGGTGAACGCCTCCCACCAGGTCGTATAGGTCCGGCTCTCATAGAGCGCCAGGGTCGTGATGGCGATGACCGTCACGAGCACGAGCAGATAGAGCCTGAATTCGCTGTCCTGGAAATAGATACGCGGATCCTGACGCCGCACGACCATGAAGTGCAGCGTGAAGCTCATCCCGGCCAGTACCATGAAGGTCACGGCGATCAGCTCGATGGCGGTGCTGTCGAAATAGCCGATGCTCTGATCGTGGGTCGAGAAACCGCCGATGGCCACGGTCGAGAAGGCATGCCCGACGGCATCGAACACCGTCATCCCCGCCCACCAGTAGGCGAGTGCGCAGACGATGGTCATCCACAGATAGATGTACCACAGCGCCTTGGCCGTCTCGGTGATGCGCGGCGTGAGCTTGGAGTCCTTCATGGGGCCGGGCATCTCGGCGCGGAAGAGCTGCATGCCGCCGACCCCGAGCATCGGCAGCACCGCCACCGCCAGCACGATGATGCCCATGCCGCCGAGCCACTGGAGCTGCTGACGATAGAACAGGATCGACTTGGGCAGATGGTCCAGACCGATGATGACCGTGGCCCCGGTGGTCGTCAGCCCCGAGATCGACTCGAACACCGCATCCGTCATCGAGACATTCGGATTCGGCGCCAGCCAAAAGGGCAGGGCGCCGGCCGGCCCGAGCACGGTCCAGAACAGCACCACGACCAGAAAGCCGTCGCGCACCCGCAGCACCTCGCGCGAGCGCGCCACCGGCAGCAGGATCAGCAGCCCCAGGCCGAAGATCAGCGTGAAGGCCGCCAGAAAGGGTCCGGCGCCGCCCTCGT
Organism: Allochromatium tepidum; assembly: GCF_018409545.1. GTDB lineage: Bacteria > Pseudomonadota > Gammaproteobacteria > Chromatiales > Chromatiaceae > Thermochromatium > Thermochromatium tepidum_A. The sequence continues at coordinate 1,307,354 of NZ_AP024563.1, forward strand.
CGTAGATGAGCGAGACGACCACCGGGGTCAGCATGCTGAAGCTGAAGATGGCCAGCAACAGCCCCAGTACCTTCTGGACCGCGTCGAACTTCATAGAAAGGTGACGCCGACCTGGAACAGTCGCTCGACCTCCTGGATGCGGCGCTTGTCCTGCAGGAAGAGGATGACGTGGTCCTCGGACTCGATGAGGGTCTCACCATGCGCGATCAGCACATCGTCGCCGCGCACCAAGGCGCCGATGACGGCCCCCTTGGGCAGCTTCAACTCCGAGATCCGCCGCCCGACCACCTTGCTGGAGGTCGGATCGCCGTGGGCGATGGCCTCGATCGCCTCGGCCGCGCCGCGTCGCAGCGAGTGCACCATGACCACGTCGCCGCGCCGCACATGCTTGAGCAGACTGCCGATGGTGGCCTGCTGGGGCGAGATGGCGATATCGATGGCGCCGGACTGCACCAGATCCACATAGGGCGGGCGGTTGATGAGCGCCATCACCTTGCGCGCCCCGAGCCGCTTGGCCAGCATCGCCGAGATGATGTTGGCCTCGTCGTCGTTGGTGACGGCACAGAAGACATCCGTGTTCTCGATGTTCTCTTCCAGCAGCAGTTCCTGATCAGCGGCATCACCGTGGAGCACGATGGTACGCTCCAGATCCTCGGCGATCTGTTTGCAGCGCTTGAGGTTGTGTTCGATGAGCTTGACCCGGTAGTTCGGTTCCAGCGCCTTGGCCAACCGCGTGCCGATATTGCCGCCGCCGGCGATGATCAGGCGCTTGTAGGACGGATCGAGCCGGCGCAGCTCGCCCATCACGGTCCGGATGTGCGCCGGCGCGGCGACGAAGAACACCTCGTCGTCGACCTCGATGCGGGTATCGCCCTCGGGCTGGATGGCGTGATCCTGACGATAGATGGCCGCCACGCGCACCTTGACGTGCGGCATGTGCTCATGGAGCGCGCGCAGTTCCTGACCGACCAGCGGCCCGCCGTGGAAGGCGCGCACCGCCACCATCCGGATGCGCCCACCGGCGAAGTCGAGCACCTGGAGCGTGCCCGGATTCTCGATCAGACGCAGGATGTAATCCGTCACCAGCGCCTCGGGACTGATGGCGACATCGATCGGCAGGGCTTCGGTGCCGAAGAGTTTGGGCTGATCGAGAAAGCTCTGGGCGCGCACCCGCGCGATCTTGGTCGGGGTATGGAAGAGCGTATAGGCCACCTGACAGGCGACCATGTTGGTCTCGTCGCTGTTGGTGACGGCGATGATCATGTCGGCGTCCTCGGCGCCGGCGCGGACCAGCACGTCCGGATGGGCACCGTGACCCTGCACCGTGCGCAGATCGAAGCGATCCTGCAAGTCGCGCAGCAGATCGCCGTCCTGATCGACCACAGTGATGTCGTTGGCCTCGCTGACCAGATTGGCCGCCACCGAGGAACCGACCTGACCGGCGCCGAGGATGATGATCTTCATCCGTTACCGCCCATCAACGCCGCTCCTTGATCTCGATCCCGAGCGAGCGCAGCTTGCGGTAGAGATGGGTGCGTTCCATCCCGGCCTCCTTGGCCATCTTGCTGACGTTGCCCTGGTGCTTTTCGAGCTGATAGTCGAGATAGGCCTTTTCAAACTTTTCGCGCGCCTGACGCAGCGGCTGATCGAAGGACACCAGCCCGTCGAGCGTCTGGATCTGGACCGGCGGCGGGGCACCGAGCGCGCTCTCGACCTCTTTCTGGCTGATCTCGTCGCCGGCGCCCAGGATCAGCACCCGCTGCACCAGGTTCTTCAATTCGCGCACATTGCCCGGCCAGCCGTAGTTGCGCAGGAAGTTCTGGGCGCCGACGCTGAAGCGCCGGTAGGGCAGCTTCTCGTGGGTGGCGAAGTAGTCGAGATAGAAGTTGAGCAGATCGGGCACGTCCTCGGCGTGCTCGTCGAGCGGCGGGATGTTCAGCGGCACCACGTTGAGATGGTAGAACAGATCCTCGCGGAAGCGTCCGGCGCGCACCTCTTCTTCCAGATTGCGCTGGGTGATGGCGACGATGCGTACATCGATACGCACCGGCTCGCTGCCGCCGACGCGCAGGAAGGAACCACTGTCGAGCGCCCCGAGCAGCTTGGACTGCGCCTCCCATTCCATGTCGGCGACCTCGTCGAGCAGCAGGGTGCCGCCGGACGCTTTTTCCAGGCTCCCGTAGTGCGTGTGCTCGCCCTCCTCGACGCCGAACAGCTCGCGCGCGGCATTGCCGCCGGCCAGTGAGGAGACGCTCAGGTCGATGAAGGGACGTTCCTTGCGTGCGCTCTGCGAGTGCAGATAGCGCGCGAAGGTCTCGCGTCCGCTGCCGGCCTCGCCGGTGATGAGCACCCAGGTGTCGTGCTGGGCGATGCGCTTGACCTGCTCGCGCAGTCGCTGCATGACCGCGCTGCGTCCGACCGGCTCATGGACCTGGGGCGCACGGCGTTTGAGTCCGATGTTCTCCTGCTGGAGCTTGTCGGCCTCGAGTGCCCGCTCGACCGTCAGCAACAGCTTGGCCATCGACAGCGGCTTTTCGAGGAAGTCGTAGGCCCCGAGCCGGGTGGCCTCGACCGCCGTCTCCACCGTGCCGTGACCCGACATCATGATCACCGGACAGGGCAGCTCGTCGTCCTCGGCCCATTCCTTGAGCAGCGAGATGCCGTCGACGTCGGGCATCCAGATGTCGAGCAGGATCAGATCGGGACGGCGATCGCGCAGGGCGTGCCGCGCGGCCTCGCCGTTCTCGGCCACGGCCACGGCATAGCCCTCGTCTTCGAGGATCTCCTTGACCAAGCCGCGGATGTCGGGTTCGTCGTCGACGACCAGGATATGGGTTGCACTCATGCTTCGTGTTGCTCCCGACCATGGACCGCCATAGCGGTCGCTTGCCAGACTGGTAGGCGGATCCGGATCAGGGCGCCGGAATCGCGATTCTCGACTCCGATCATACCGCCATGTTCCTCGATTATCTTCTTGACGATCGCCAGACCCAGGCCCGTGCCCTTGGACTTGGTGGTGACATAGGGCTCGAACAGCCGATCCATGAGTTGCGGCTCGAAGCCCGGACCATTGTCGGCGACCCGGAACTGCACATAGGGCGTGTCGTCGATCTGGACGAGTTCGGTGCCGACCTCGATGCGTGCCTCGTCACGCCCCTCCAGGGCTTCCTGGGCGTTCTTGATCAGATTATGGATGACCTGCCGCAGTCGCAAGGGATCGCCCCGCACCTGGGCTTCGGGCGCCCCCAGGCTGATCCTGAGCGCCGGCACGCCCGCGCTGCGATAGAGATCCAGCACCTCGCGCGCCAGCCGGTCGAAGACGAAGGGCTCGGCCTGGAGCCTGGGACTCTTGGCGTAGTCCGAGAAGTCGTTGACCATCGCCTTCATGGCCTCGACCTGCTGGATGATGGTGCCGGTGGCCCGCTCGATGAGGCGCGCGTCGATCTCCTCGGCTTTGGCCAGCAGCTTGTGACGCAGACGCTCGGCCGAGAGTCGGATCGGCGTGAGCGGATTCTTGATCTCGTGGGCGAGCCGGCGCGCGACCTCGGCCCAGGCCGCGTTGCGCTGGGCGACGATCAGTGAGGTGATGTCGTCGAACACCACCACATGACCGCGTTGGGTGGCATCGGGCAGGGGCAGCGGACTGCCGCGGCACATGAGCGTCTGGCTGGTCTCGTCGCGTTGCAGCGTCACCTCCGCGCGCCAGGGTTGGGCTTCGGCGATATGACGGCGCACCGTCTCGGTCCAGGGCGTGAGCCAGGGGCTGGCGCGCTCCAGGCCTTCGAGCGTGACGGGTTCTCGGGTCTCATCGAGATCGAGCGCCAGGATCTGGAGCGCGGCCGGATTGGCCGTGCGCAGTCGCCGGCCCTCGTCGAAGGCCACCACGCCCGAGGACAGACGCCCGAGGATGGTCTCCAGGTAGTTGCGCTGGGTTTCGACGGCCTGCTTGCTGTGTGCCGCCGCGTCGCGTGCCTGGGCGATGCGGCGCGACATGGCGTTGAAGGAGGCGACCAGGAAGGTCAGCTCGTCGTCGTGACGGGGCAGGGCGATCTGCTGCTCGTAGTCGCCGTCCGAGATCGAGCGCGTGGCGCGGGCGATGTCGGCGATCGGCGCCACCAGCCGGCGTGCCGTGTGGAAGGCGGCGATGAGCGCGGCCATGAGTCCGAACGCGAGCACCAGCGAGAGGGTGAGTGAGAAACTCAGCTTGAGCGACTGGCGCAGGTAGGCCAGCTCCGTATAGCGGTTGTAGGCGTCCTCCAGCCGGTTGGACAGCTCGCTGATGCGCGCCGAGGTCGGGAAGACGCCCTGCAGCAACATCGGACGTCCGCGCAGATCCCGGACCAGGGTGCGCACGACCAGCTCGTTGCCCGGACCGCTTTCGAGTCCGACATAGTTGGTGCCGGCGCGCACGCTGTGATGGATCTCGCGTTCGGCCTGACTGGGGACCAATTGGGTCGGATCCTCGTTGGCCGTGCCCAGCACCTGACCGCCGGCGCCATAGACGGTCAGCTCGATGGCGCCGGCACGGCGGCGCAGATCGTTGAGACTGAGTGCAATGGCGGTCGACGAACGGTCCTCGATCCCGGCCAGCAGTTGCTCGCTGATCTTGACCAGCAGGCGCTGATTGAGATCGAGCGACGCCTGATTGAGCACCAGGGCATCCTGCATGGCACGCCCGATCTCGACGTCGAACCAGCTATCGATGCCGCGCAGCAGGAAGCCGAGCGAGAAATAGTAGACGGCGCCCACCGGCAGCAGCGAGATCAGCGAGAACAGCACCACGATGCGCGCCGTCAGGCGCGAGCCGGCGGCCTGGCGCCGGTAGCGGCGCACCAGTTTGACGATGTTGACGGCCACCAGTACCGCCAGCACCGCCAGTCCGGCCAGGACCACCGACAGCAGCGGCAGGAAGGCGCGGCTGAGCGTCTCGGAGTTCTCCACGGCGTCGCGCATCAGCACCAGGACTCCGAAGAGTCCGAGGATCAGGAGCGCGACCGGCAGCATGCCGAGTCCGCGATGCCGGCTCAACGGTTTAGAGGCCACTTGGTCCAACCGCTCGAGAGTTTCCAGGATGGCTTGAGATAGGCCATGGGACGCAAGGGCAGGGGCAGCTCCTCGATGTCCAGGAAGACCTTGATCTGGAGTTCGTAGTCTTCTTCCGGATCGAGCCGGTCGAGTCCGATGAGGGCCTGGTCGGTGAGCTCGCCCAGGGCGCGGATGGCCGCATCACGGGTGACGAAATCGTGCCCCTGCGTGCCCGGCAGCCGATAGACCTCGTAGCGCTCGGAGAGCGGCCGATAGCGGATGGCATAGCGCCACTGCTCGTCGACCAGACTGTCCTCCCACATCCAGGCCTTGGTGCGGCGCACCTGCACATGGAAGACCAGCGTCAGGGGCACGCCATGATCGAGCGCCTCCAGCACGGGTTCGCTGAACGCGAAGTCGACCCCGGCGTTCAGGACCAGTTGTCCGGCCTCGGGTCTGACCTGGGCCTGCTTGACGCTGAAGCCCGAGCGCGCCGGCGCCTCGGCGGCGAGCGCCAGCAGGACGCTCAGGACAAGGATCAGCGTGACACGCGAGACCTTGCGGGGGGTCATGGCGCATCCTTGGCGAGCAGGGCGTAGAAGAAGCCGTCATGTCCCTGAGTGGTCGGTAGGAGCTGGCGTCCGGGCGGACGCGGGCGGCCCCAGTCGGTCGCCGGATCCAGCACGCGCGCGTCGGCACGGCGGGCGAGGAAGGCGTCGACCTGATGCTCGTTCTCCTCGGCGAGCAGCGAGCAGGTGGCATAGAGCAGACGTCCGCCTGGGCGCAGCAGCGGCCAGATGGCGTCCAGGATGCGCGACTGGGTGGCGGCGAGTGCTCTGATGTCTTCGGGACGGCGCAGCCATTTGATGTCGGGATGACGGCGGATGACGCCGGTCGCCGAGCAGGGCACGTCGAGCAGGATGCGGTCGAAGGGACGGGCGGTCCAGTCGCCGTGCGGATCGGCCGCATCGCCGACCAGCACCTGGGCGCTGAGTCCGAGCCGGTCGAGCGTCGTGCCGACCGTGGCCAGGCGCACGGCATCGCTGTCGATGGCGACCAGGTCGAGCGCGTTGCCGGCGCGCTCCAGGATGGCCGCCGTCTTGCCGCCGGGCGCGGCACAGGCGTCGAGCACCCGCTCGCCGGGCTGGGCGTCGAGCAGACGCGCGGCCAGTTGCGCCCCACTGTCCTGGATCGAGACCCGGCCTGTATCGAAGCCCGGAAGTTCGCGCATGGCACATGGCTGATCGAGCAGGACGCCGGTATCCAGTCCGTCGATGGCCTGTGCGCCGATGCCGGCGGCTTCCAGCTCGGCCAGAGCGTCCGCGCGCGTTCCCCGGAGCGGATTGACGCGCAGGGCCATGGGCGCGCGTTCGTTGCAGACCGACACGATCGACTCCCAGTCGTCCGGCCAGTCCGCGCGCAGCCGTTCGAGCAGCCAGTCGGGGAAGAGCCAGCGCGACTCGGGCTGGGTGTCGATCCAGGCCGGCAAGGCTTCGTGCTCGCGCTGGAAGCGTCGCAGGAGCGCGTTGATCAGACCTGCCATCCGGGGCTTGCCGAGCAGGCGCGTGGCCTCGACCGTGGCCGAGACCGCCGCGTGCGACGGCGTCTTCATGAAGCCGAGCTGATAGAGCCCGATCAGGATCAGTGCTTGTAGATCGCCGTCGCGCGGCTTGAGCGGGCGTTCGAGCAGACGACCGGCGATGAGCCGCAGACGCGGCAGCAGACGCAGCGCGCCATAGACCATTTCCTGCACCAGCGCCTGATCGGCCGCCGAACGTGGTGTCCGGTCGGCTTGCAGCACGCGCGTGAGCGACTGACCGCGATCGAGCACCGCATGCAGGGCGCGCGCGGCGGCGGCGCGCGGTTCGGCACCCGGCGAGGCGGCGGTCGAGGTGTGGGAACGTCTGCGCTCAGCCAAAACGCGCGCCGTCCAGGTGTCGCGCGTTCAGATAGTCCGCGGCGCTCATGGGTTTCTTGCCCGCCGGTTGCAGGCGCGTGATGCGCAGCCGACCCGCGCCGGTGGCGACCCGGATGCCGGTACGATCGGCCCCGACGACGGTTCCTGGGGCCGCTGAACCCTCAGCGTCGCTCTCAGACTCCGCCTCGGCCGACCAGATGCGCAGCGTGGCGCCATCCAGGATCGTCTGAGCGACCGGCCAGGGATCGAAAGCCCGCACCTGACGCTCGATGGCATCGGCGGGAGCGCTCCAATCGATCGTCGCCTCATCCTTGCTGAGCTTGTGGGCATAGGTGGCCAGGGCATCGTCCTGAGGTTCGGGTGCAGGCGAACCCTCGGCGATACCGGGCAGGGCCTCGACGAGCGCGCGCGCACCGATTTCGGCGAGCCGGTCGTGCAGGGTGCCGCCGGTCTCGCGCGGATCGATCGGGGTGGCGACCCGGTGATAGACAGGCCCGGTGTCGAGTCCGGCCTCCATCTGCATGATGCAGACGCCCGTCTCCGTGTCACCGGCGAGGATGGCGCGCTGGATCGGCGCCGCGCCGCGCCAGCGCGGCAGCAGCGAGGCATGGACGTTGACACAGCCGAGCCGGGGCGCTTCCAGCACCGAGACCGGCAGCAGCAGACCATAGGCGACCACCACCATCAGATCGGCCCCGAGCGCGCGCAGTCGTTCGACCGCCTCGGGATCGCGCTTGAGGCTCTCGGGCTGATGGACAGCGAGACCGCGATCGAGCGCCAGCGTCTTCACCGGACTCATCTGGAGCTTGCGTCCGCGTCCGGCCGGGCGGTCGGGCTGGGTGTAGACGCCGATCACCTCATGCCCGGCGTCGAGCAGGGCGGCGAGACAGGGAACGGCGAAATCGGGCGTGCCGGCGAACAGGAGGCGAAGCGGTTTCATCAGTGGGTCGGCTGTCGGTGGATGGCTCGGTTCGGGTGTGATGAGGCTCAGATGGCGCTACGGCGCGGCTCGGCGGTCGAACGCGCGCGCGCGGCCTCCGCGTGTTCGCGCTCCTTGCGCTGCTTCTCCAGCTTGTGGCGGATGCGCTGGCGCTTGAGGATGGAGATGTGATCGACGAAGAGCTTGCCGTCGAGATGGTCGATCTCATGCTGGATGCAGACGGCGAGCAGACCATCGGCGTCGAGCCTGAAGGGCTGGCCGTCGCGATCGAGCGCCTCGACCGTCACGCGCTCGGCACGGGTCACGGTCTCGAAGAAACCGGGGACGGACAGACAACCCTCGTCCATCTGCTCGGTGCCCTCGCGCGCAACGAGGCGCGGATTGATGAAGCACAGCGGCGTGTCGTGTCCCTCGGAGACGTCGATGACGATGATCCGGCGCTGGACGTCGACCTGGGTCGCGGCCAGTCCGATGCCGGGGGCGGCATACATGGTTTCGAGCATGTCGTCGACCAGTCGGCGGATCCGGTCGTCGACCTGCTCGACGGGCTGTGCCTTCTTACGCAGTCGCGGGTCGGGAAAAGTGAGGATATCGAGTATGGCCATGCGAATTCTTGATCCGGCTTGAGTCAACGGGTGGTCGAGACGAAGCGGTGTGCGCTACTATCTCCAGGATACTACATCCCATCGTGGGGACGGGAGCATCCCGTTTCGACCATCGCGGAGGGTCCATGCGCGCCATGCAACGCCGTTTCGCCGTCATTTCAATCCTCATCGGCTCCCTGGCACTCCTGGCGCCGGGGGTGTTCGCGACCGAACTGGCGCCTGGAGCGCCCCAGACCTATACGGTGCGTCCGGGGGACACGCTCTGGGACATCGCCGGGCGTTTCCTGCGCGATCCCTGGCGCTGGTCGGAGGTCTGGCGCGCCAATCCGGGCGTCGAGAACCCCAATCTCATCTATCCGGGCGACGTGCTCGAACTGACCATGGTCGCCGGCCGGCCCGTGATCGGGCGCGCCGACGGGCGCGGCGGGCCGCGTCTGGTCAGGCTCAGTCCCCAGGTACGCGCCGAAGCCATCAGCGCGCCTGTGCCGACCATCCGCATCGGCTCGATCGCCCCCTTCCTCACGCAGCCCTATGTGGCCGACTCCGACGACCTCAAGCGCGCCTCCTATGTGGTCGGCTTCCCGGACGAGCACATCGTCGCCGGTGTCAATGACGCGATCTATGTCCGCAAGATCCGCACGAGCGATGTGACGCAGTTCCAGGTGCTGCGTCCGGGCGATGCGCTGCGTGATCCCGATAGCGGCGATCTGCTCGGTTACGAGGCCGCCTTCGTCGCCAACGCCGTGCTGGAACGCACGGGCGATCCGGCCAAGCTGCGTGTGACGCGCATGGAACGGGAGGTCTCGATCGGTGATCGGGTCATTGCCGCCGACGCCGAGCAGCCCCTGGTCGACTTCCTGCCGCGCCCGGCCCCCGAGGGAACGCGCGGGCGCATCCTCTCGGTCATGAACGGCGTCTCGCAGATCGGCCAGTATGACGTGGTCATTATCAATCGCGGTGCACGCGATCGTCTCGAACCCGGTCATGTGTTCGAGGTCTTCGTGGGCGGCCAAAAAGAACGTGATCAGGTCCGGGCCGGGATCGCCGACACCGACTGGCTGATGGAGAGTCCCTTTTCGAGCGATTTCTGGCTCGGGCGTGACTACGACTTCAAGGGCTGGCGCGCCGACGAACCCTCGCGGGACGCGAGCTTTCCCCTGCATCCCGAATACCGGCGCAACAAGGCCGAATACGTCAAGCCCTTCGAGCGTTCGGGCCTGCTGATGGTGTTCCGGGTCTTCGATCGGGTCAGTTTCGGACTCATCCTGCACACCAACCGTGCGCTTCAGGTGGGCGACTGGGTTGCTCCGCCTCCCGCCTGATCCCGTGGCGTCCCGAGCGCGCGACTGGGCGAGCGCGCCCATCGGCGACTGGCTCGCGCTCATCCTGGCGCCGCGCGTCGGACCGCGTACCTTCGCGCGGCTGGTGGAGGGCTTCGGTTCGCCGAGCGCGGTCCTGGCGGCCGGTGAGGCGCGTCTCGAGCAACTCGGTCTCAAGCCCGAGACCATCGCCGCTCTGCGCCGGCCCGATCAGGCGCTGATCGACGGCATCCTCACCTGGGCCGAGCATCCGGACGCCCATCTCATCACGCTCGCCGATCCGCGCTATCCGCCGCTCCTGACCGAGATCGCCGATCCGCCGCCCGTGCTCTATGCGCGCGGCGACGCCAGTCTGCTGAGCGAGCCGCAGATCGCCATCGTCGGCACCCGCAATCCGACATCCGGCGGAACCGAGATCACCGCCGACTTTGCGCGCCGGCTGGCCGGCCAGGGACTGATCGTCACCAGCGGTCTGGCCATCGGCATCGATGGCGCGGCCCATGCCGCCGCCCTGGAGACCGGACACAGCATCGCCGTGCTCGGCACCGGACCGGATCGGGTCTATCCGGCTGTGCATCGCGATCTGGCACGACGACTCGTCGAGCGTGGTGTGATGGTCAGCGAGCTGCCGCCGGGGCGGGGACCGCTGGCGAGCAGCTTTCCGCGCCGCAACCGGCTCATCAGCGGTCTGAGCCTGGGCGTGCTGGTGACGGAGGCGGCGCTCAAGAGCGGCTCTCTGATCACGGCCCGCCTGGCGCTGGAGCAGGGACGCGAGGTCTTCGCGGTGCCCGGCTCGATTCGCAATCCGCTGTCGCGCGGCTGTCACGCGCTGATCCGCGAAGGCGCGAAACTCGTCGAGGAATCCGAGGAGATCCTGGTCGAGCTGGCTCCGCAACTGCATGCGGCGCTGGCCGAGTCCGATCGATCGGCGGCGGTTGACAGAGCGGCGGCCGCTCCAGCCCCCGCCTCCAGTTTGCCGCCCGAGCAGGCCCAACTGTTGGAGGCCATCGGCCATGACCCGGTGAACCTGGACACATTGACCGAGCGCACGGGGTTGGCGGTCGAGCGGATTTCGTCCATGCTGTTGCTCATGGAACTCGAGGGTCATGTATCATGCCTGCCAGGCGGTCGCTATGCCCGCGCACCCTGAGTGTCCTGAGACACCCGCGGGCCGACTCCGTCCTGACCCCGTCAGCTCCTGGTTAGCCGTTACCGCTTCAATCTCGCAGGCATGACCATTGACGACCACAAGAAGGAAATCTCGTTTGAAACGGAATGACGTGCCCTACCTTAACCTCGTGCTCGATCCGATTCGGGTTTGTGCAAAGTACAAGCCCAAGTTCGGTCAGGGCAACAAGGGTGATGGCTTGACCCTGGAACAATTCCAAACGCTGTATCAGGCGGACCCGTTCTACAACTGGTTTGGGTTGGACCACCCAATGATGTATGCCGCCCATAAGGCGGCCGGCGGTATGACAAGCGTATATCGCCAAATCGGAATTGGATGTGAAAAGCTTTTCAGAACGATCCTGCGTGATTCATTGGGCCTCTCGGATGACGATGTGACATGGTCCTATGAGATACTCCTGCCCACGGGCAAGAAGCGCACCCTTTACCTTGATGGTCGGGTTCCGCTTGAACGAATTTCGGACAAGGGCAAGCGGGAGCAGTTTCATGAATGGATGAAGAAATCCGCACACGAGGTCGGTGTAGACCCCAAGGTATTCGCCACGCTGGACGGAACGGTCTTTGAAGTTCGGCAGGGCTATAAGAGCAAGGATTCGAAGCGCCAAAACGCCGACATTGCCAGAACTCGTTCTAAAAGCTCTTCTTACGCCGGAGGATCGATAATGAGTTCACTTCCAGCGCGAGAACAGCTTCGACAGCGAGCTGAATACACCTATAAATTCAATGCAAAGACTGGTAGACATGGCTGGCTCAGGCTAACTCCAGCCTATTCTTTGAAGATCGTCGAAGAATTAGTGGTTGGTCACGCCAACGCCCAGCGGGTATTGGACCCGTTTTGCGGGACTGGGACAACAGCGCTCTGTGCTGCGTATCATGGTCATGAAGGCGTAACTACTGAAATTAATCCATTCCTCGTCTGGCTTGCGCAAGCTAAGGTCGCCCGCTACTCGCCGTCAAGTATCATGGCGACACGAGACGCCTGCACGCAGGCGCTCGAACTGGTTGCCGACTGCGCCGTCGAGCCGGTATCCGCTCCGCCCATATTTAATATTGAACGTTGGTGGAGTGCAGACACACTGCAATTCCTCCGTCTACTCCGCGCAGCGATTGAGCATGTAACACAACCCGATACTGCCGCGCGCAACTTGTTACTGGTGGCGTTCTGTCGCACGTTGATCGAGCAGTCAAACGCAGCTTTCAATCATCAGTCGATGTCCTTTAAGGCCGATGAAGAGCCTGCCCTCCTGTTCCCTATTGATCGAAGGGCAGCATTCGAGGAGGACGTTCGGTTTGTGCTAAGCGGCGCTAGTGAGAATCCTGCGGGCTCGGCCTCGGTCGTTCTTGCGGACTCGCGCTGGCTGAGCGAGGCGCTTTGTGGGCCCTTCGACTTGATCGTAACATCGCCGCCCTACGCCAATCGCATGTCCTACATTCGCGAGTTGCGACCATACATGTACTGGCTGGGTTTTCTCCAGAACGGTAGAGACGCGGGCGAACTTGATTGGACGGCCATCGGTGGAACTTGGGGAATCGCAACAAGTCGGCTAACCGATTGGGAACGCCCAGAGTCACAGTTCATCAGCGAACATCTTACGGATGCCCTTCACGCTATTTCGCATGCCGATAACAAGAACGGGGTATTGCTTGCCAAATATGTCGCTAAATACTTCGATGACATGTGGCTCCATTTTTCTACACTGCCAGAACTACTCACGTCCGGCGCCGAGCTGCACTACATCGTTGGCAACTCGACTTTCTATGGCACACTTGTTTCGACTGAGCGTCTTTACGCGGAAATGCTGTCCGCATTGGGATTCTCGCGAGTTGAATGCCGGCCCATTCGCAAGCGGAATTCCAATAAGCAACTCGTCGAGTTCGATGTCGTGGCCCAATGGAAGTAACGGCTAACAACCGGTTGCAGCGGACGGGCCGCTGCGCGGCCCGCCGCTGAACCGGAGCGTTGACACCATCCATCGAGATTGCCGATGAACGAGAACATGATCGATGTATTGATCTATCTGTACGAGAATTACATGGATGGCGAGGAGCAGCCACCCGTCGAACAGAGCGATCTCGAGGACGAACTGAGCCAGGCCGGTTTCTCCCAGGGTGAGATCGACAAGGCGCTGCGCTGGCTCGACGAGCTGGCGCTCGGGGTCGAGGCGGCCCACGAGCATGGTCCCGTCGGCGGCTCGATCCGCGTCTACAGCGAACGCGAATGTGAAAAGCTCGATCTGGAGGCGCGCGGCATGCTCATGTCGCTGGAACACAGCGGTATCCTCGATCCGCTCAGCCGCGAGCTGGTGATCGACCGGCTGCTGGCGATCGACCATCCGCAGGTGCTGGTCGAGGAGGTCAAGTGGGTCGCGCTCCTGGTGCTCATGAACCGCCCAGGTTGCGAGGACGCCTTCGACCAGCTCGAAGAGATGCTCTACGCCGACGAGCCGGTCTATCTGCACTGAACGTCCGAACATTCACCATCCAAGTACAGGCCATCAGTCCGTCCCGCATGAATCTCGTCATCGTCGAATCCCCCGCCAAGGCCAAGACCATCAAGAAGTACCTCGGACCCAGCTTCGAGGTCGTCGCCTCCTATGGCCATGTGCGCGATCTGGTGCCCAAGGAGGGCGCGGTCGATCCGGATCACGGCTTCGCGATGAAGTATCAGATCATCGAGCGCAACGAGAAGCACGTCCAGTCGATCGCCAAGAAGCTCAAGGACTGCGAGGCGCTCTATCTGGCCACCGACCCCGATCGCGAGGGTGAGGCCATCTCCTGGCACATCCACGAGCTGCTCAAGAGCCGGCGTCAGCTCGGCGACAAGCCGGTGCATCGCGTGGTCTTCAACGAGATCACCAAGCGCGCGGTCCAGGACGCCATCGCCAATCCGCGCGGGATCTCCTATGACCTGGTCAACGCCCAGCAGGCGCGCCGGGCACTCGACTATCTGGTCGGCTTCAATCTCTCGCCGCTGCTGTGGAAGAAGATCCGGCGCGGACTCTCGGCCGGACGGGTGCAGAGTCCGGCACTGCGCCTGATCTGCGAGCGCGAGACCGAGATCGAGGCCTTCGTCCGGCGCGAGTACTGGACCATCGAGGCCGATACGGCCAAGGATGAACGCGCCTTCATCGCCCGACTCACCACCTTCGGCGGCGAGAAGGTCGAGCAGTTCACGATCACCGACGAGGCGCGCGCCACCGAGGTCAGGATTGCGCTGGAGAGCGCCGCCGGCGGAAAGCTCAGGGTCGAGCAGGTCGAGCGCAAGCAGCGCAAGCGCCAGCCGGCCCCGCCCTTCATCACCTCCACGCTCCAGCAGGAAGCGGCGCGCAAGCTCGGTTTCACCGCCCAGCACACCATGCGCGTTGCCCAGCAGCTCTACGAGGGCGTGGACGTCGGTTCGGGCGCGGTCGGTCTCATCACCTACATGCGTACCGACTCGGTGAATCTGGCCCAGGAGGCCATCGCCGAGATCCGCGCCTATGTCGTCGAGCGCTATGGCGAAGCGGATCTGCCGGACGCGCCGCGCCTATTCAAGACCAAGGCCAAGAACGCCCAGGAGGCCCACGAGGCGATCCGTCCGACCTCGATCCGGCGCGAGCCGTCGGCGGTCAAGGCCCATCTCACGGTCGAGCAGTTCAAGCTCTACGATCTGATCTGGAAGCGCACGCTCGCCTGTCAGATGGCCCATGCGCTCATCAACCAGGTCGCGGTCGACCTGAGCGCCGGCGCGGGCAACATCCTGCGCGCCACCGGCTCGATGGTGGTCGATCCCGGCTTCATGCGCGTCTATGTGGAAGGACGCGACGACGCCAAGGGCGCCGCCGACGACGACGAGGACCGGATGCTCCCCGAAATGAAGGTCGGCGAGCTGGTCGACCTGATCGCCATCCGCCCCGAGCAGCATTTCACCGAGCCGCCGCCGCGCTACAGCGAGGCCACGCTCGTCAAGGCGCTCGAAGAATTCGGCATCGGCCGGCCCTCGACCTATGCCTCGATCATCTCCACGCTCCAGGATCGCGAATATGTGATCCTGGACAAGAAGCGCTTCGTGCCGACCGACGTCGGGCGCGTGGTCAACCGCTTCCTGACCGAGTATTTCACCTCTTACGTCGACTACGACTTCACGGCGCGTCTGGAGGACGATCTGGATGCCGTCTCGCGCGGGGAGGAAGAGTGGGTTCCGTTGCTGGAGCGTTTCTGGCGCCCGTTCAAGGATCTGGTCGACCACACCCAGGAGCACGTCAAGCGCAGCGACGTGACCCAGGAGCGCATCGAGGAGACCTGTCCCAAATGCGGCGGTCCGCTCGCCATCCGGCTCGGGCGCAACGGGCGCTTCATCGGCTGCACCCAGTATCCCGAGTGCGACTACACCCGCGATCTCGACCCGAACAAGGCCGAACGCGAGGCGCCCGAGGTCGTCGAGGGCCGCTCCTGTCCGCTGTGCGGCTCGGCGCTGGAGATCAAGCGCGGACGCTACGGCAAGTTCATCGGTTGCAGCGCCTATCCGACCTGCAAGCACATCGAGCCGCTCGACAAACCCGAGGATACGGGCGTCATCTGTCCGAAGTGCAACAAGGGCACGCTCCAGAAGAAGAAATCGCGGCGCGGCAAGGTGTTCTATTCCTGCTCGACCTATCCCAAGTGCGACTATGCGCTCTGGGACGAGCCGCTCGCCGAACCCTGTCCGAGTTGCGGCTGGCCGGTGCTGACGCTCAAGATCACCAAGACCCAGGGTGCGGCCAAGGTCTGTCCGCAGAAGGAATGCGGCTATCGTGCGCCGGTCGAGGAGACGGACGCCGATTCGGGCACGGCGAACTGAGGCTCGAGCGTGCGCCGCCCACCTGATGGCGGGCGCCGGCTCAGCGATGCTGACGACTCTGGGCCAGGGTCAGTCCCAGGTTCGCCTGCTGGACGAAATGCTTGAAGTCCTCGAAGCTGTCGGGGTCGAGCGGGCGCCGGCTCAGGCCGCGGTCGGCCAGGAAGAGTCCGATACTCCGCTGACTGATGATGATGGGCGCGACCATGAAGGGCACGATACCCATGATCGTCACCAGACCATCGGGGATGAGTCGCGGATCGCGCTCACGTTCGTCCGGCGTCACCAGACGCGGAAGCTTGCGATCCAAGGTCTCGAACAGGATGTTTGTTCCGGTCGTCGGGCGCGCGAACTGGAAGGCCGCGATCGCCGTCTCGTCCGGCAGGCCGAGTGCGTGCTTGGCCTTGAGGCCGCGCCTGTCCGGCGTCATCAGGGCGAAGACCACGCGGTCCATCCCCACACCGCGATAGAGCCCCTCCAGAACCAGCTCCATGATGACGTTGAAGTCACAGCGCGCACTCTCGATGGCCGAGTTGAGTTCGCGCAGGATGCTCAGTTGCAGCCTGGAATCGGGGACCGGATGGGGCGGGGGCTGTGTCTCGCCGACCGGCGCGGCGTCCGGTTCGGTGGGCAGCGCATCGAGCAGACCGAGATACTCCTCGGGCAACGGGATCAGTCTGGCGGCGGACGCGGCGCCGCAGTCGTTGGCCATGCCGAAGGCGGCGGCGGCCTTGTCCTGGAGCAGCGTGCGGGCGTCGATCTCGGGAATGTCGACCAGCCGTGCGGCACGGCGGACCAGGCGATCCATCTCCTCTGAACGCCAGCCGTGCTCCTCGGCGCAGCGGGCGATCTGATGGCCCAGCATGACGGTCTGGATGCGCGGATCCTGGCGTGTCGGGTGGTCGATCGCCTCCTTCAGCAGATCGGTCAGACGCCACTCGTGGACCAGACGGCGACTGAGCTGGCTCAGACGAAATCCCAGCACCCGCTCCTGCGCGGTCTCCATGGTGATGCCCGGTTGCTTGGCCAGCTGCTCCACACGCTCGCAGTGCTCGTTGCCGAAGCACCAGAAGGCCAGCTCGCCGATGCGGTACAGCAGCGTGGCGATGAAAACCTCTTCGGGCGATTTATCACCTCGCTCAGCCGCCAGGGCGTGGCCTGGGTCGCGGCATGCATGGCATGGGCCAGTTCGCGTTCCAGACGCGCCTTCGCCGGTCCCTGGAGCAGGGTGTCGACCAGGGTCAGGGTCAGGCACATGTCCCGCACGGCATCGAAGCCGAGCACGATCACGGCGCGCGTGACGGTGCTGATGGCCGTGGTGCTCGGGTTGTAGGCGATCGAGTTGGCCAGCTTCAGCAGGCGGGCGGTCAGCGAGGCGTCCTGCAGGACGACGCTCGCCAGCGCCGAGGCCGGCGCCAGATCGTCTTCGGCGATCGAGAGGATGTGATGCACGGTCTGCTCGAAGATCGGCATCTTCTGATCACGAATGACCTCGAGCCAGGCTTCCAAACCGCTTTTTTGGGATGGGTTGATACTCAAGTGTGTACTAGCTCGATGAGGTCGTTGATACGCGCGTGGGGGAATCCATTCTAGACCAAGTCGAACCGAGCGGTAGACGACCCGATCGGGATCCGGACACACACCGCCATCGACCGGCGTGTCGGTCGTGACCCCACACCGGGCGCGTCATCAGGGCATGATCTGGATCGGCGTGCCGTCCTTCACCAGGCTCCAGATCTCGTCCATATCGTCGTTCTGCACCGCGATGCAGCCCTGGGTCCAGTCGCGACTGGCGTATTGCTGACGCATGCTCTCGGACTGGATGTAGTTGGGCAGGCCGTGGATCATGATCATGCCGCCCGGATTACTGTAGCCGAGCCGGCGGCTGACGGCGCGATCCTTCTCGCTGGGATAGGAAATGTGGATCGATTTGTAGAAGTTGCTGTTGGGATTGCGCCAGTTGAGTTTGTAGCTGCCCTCGGGTGTGCGCTGGTCGCCCTCGCGATACTTGTGTCCGACCGGCGAGCCGCCGAGTGCGACGCGATATTGACGCACCACCTGGCCGCCGCTGAGCAGTTCGAGCCGACGCTGTGATTTCTTGACCACCACCTTGTCGACCGGCCCTGTGACCTTGGTCGTGGTCGGTGTTGGCGCCGTGGTGCAGCCATTCAGGCCGATGATTCCGGCCAGCGTCAAGGCCAGACCGAGGCCCGAGGCGGCGAAGCGGCCGGTTCGGGCGGCGGCGGGGCGGCGGTCGGCTTGGATGGAATCCGGCGTGGCTTCGGGAAGCGCGTTGGCTTGAGTGAGTGGCCTGTCGGCGTACATGGTTCTGGATCTCTGGAAATGGCGTTCAAGGATTGGTCGAGTGGGCGGAGCGGCGCCGAAACGGGATTTTAGTGAGCTTCTCGGCAAAAACCATCCCGCCCATGATGGAAGGCATATTCCGCGCCAAAATGAGACCGGCCGACTCCAGGGTGGTCCATCAATACGCCGGCAGGGCGCGCAGGAACAGCGTCTTGAGATAGGCCGTCTCCTGGATCGCCGGATGGACCGGATGGTCCGGACCCTGCCGGCCGGTCTCCAGGAGTTGCAGCCGCCGTCCGGCGCGCTGCCCGGCCTGCTGCACCACGCGCTGGAAGCCGTCGCGTCCCATGTGGAAGGAACAGGACGAGGTGACGAGCAGCCCGCCGGGTTCCAGCAATTCGAGACCGAGCCGGTTGAGCCGCTGATAGGCGGCCGTGCCGTCCTTCTCGTCCTTGCGGCGCTTGATGAAGGCCGGCGGGTCGAGCAGCACGGTGTCGAAACGCCGGCCCTGATCGCGCAGTTCGCGCAGCACCTCGAAGGCATCGCCCTGGAGGGTGTGCATGCGCGCCGACAGGGCATTGCGCTCGGCATTGGCCTGGAGGCGCTCCAGAGCGTCGGCCGAGGTATCGACACAGGTCACGTCCGAGGCCCCGAGCGCGGCGGCACGCAGACCCCAGGCGCCGACATAGCTACAGACATCCAGCACCCGCTCGCCGACGCCATAGCGGGCCAGACGTGCACGGTTCTCGGCCTGATCGAAGAACCAGCCGGTCTTCTGGCCCTGCGTCGGATCGATGGCGAACTCCAGTCCCTGCTCGGTCAGCACCCAGTCGCCGGACGGATCGCCCAGCACGCGCTCGACGCCCTGGTCCAATCCCTCCAGTTCGCGTACCGAGGTGTCGTTGCGCAGCACGATCTCGGTGGGGCGCAGCACCTGCTCCAATGCCGCCAGGATCTCGGCGCGCGCGCGTTCCATCCCGGCGGTGGTGATCTGGACGGCCAGCCGGTCGCCATAGCGATCGACGATCAGCCCCGGCAGTCCGTCGCTCTCGCCGAAGACGAGCCGGTAGAAGGGCGATGTGTAGAGGCGTTCGCGCAGGGCCAGCGCCTCGTGCAGACGCGCGAGCCAGAGCGCCGGACTCAGGGGATGCGACCGCTCGCGGCTGACGATCCGGGCACAGATCAGCGAGTGCGGATTGGCGTAGCCATGGCCGATCCAGCGTTCGCTCCGGCTCAGGATCTCGACCGGCTGACCGGGGGTGAGCGTCTTCAGTGGGGTGGCCTGGGTGTCGATCTCATTGCTGTAGATCCAGCAATGACCGGCGAGCAGGCGGCGTTCCTGGTCTTTGCGCAGGATGAGTGGCTGGGCGTGCATGATGGGCGTCTCGATCCGATAGCGGGAGTTCGTCGTTGGCCGCCAAGACTAGCACCGAATGTCGGCGGCCCGAAGACCTTCGGATGCCTCAGCCGCTGCTGCCGCCATTCTTCACCGGCTTGCCGCCGGCCGGTTCGATGCGCTTGTCGCCGCAGGGCAGATAGCCCGCCATTGGGGCCGGCGGTCCCTTGAGCGCCTCGTTGAGCGCATCGCAGACGGTACGCAGCACCTTGATGCGCGCATAGGGCTTGTCGTTGCCCTCGACCAGGGTCCAGCCGGCATGGCGCGTGCTGGTGCGCACGATCATCTCGTTGACGGCCTCCTTGTACTGCGGCCACTTCTCGCGATTGCGCCAGTCTTCCTCGGTGATCTTGTAGCGTTTGTAGGGCACCGCCTCGCGGTCCTTGAAGCGCTTGAGCTGCTCGTCCTGACTGATCTGGATCCAGAATTTGACCAGCACGATGCCGCTGTCGACGAGCTGCTCCTCGAAGCGGTTGATCTCGGAATAGGCACGACGCCACTCGGACACACCGGCGAAGCCCTCGACGCGCTCGACCAGCACCCGCCCGTACCAGGAGCGGTCGTAGATGGTCATGAGTCCGGCGCGCGGGATGTGACGCCAGAAGCGCCACAGATAATGATGCGCCTTTTCCTCGTCGGTCGGCGCCGCGACCGGGATGGAGCGATAGAGCCGGGCGTCGACCGCCTGGGTGATGCGGCGGATGGCGCCGCCCTTGCCGCCGGCATCCATGCCCTCGAACACCAGCACGGTCGAACGCTGTTTGTTGTAGGCGTTCCAGGCCAGCTCGTTGAGTTCGGCCTGAAGCCGCTTGAGTTCGCTCTTGTAGTCTTCGCGCGGCAGGGCGAGTTCGAGATCGAGCTGATCGAGCAGGGTGATCTGAGCACTGTCGCTCTCGGGCAGTTTGGGACTGGTCGGGGTGCCGTTGGCCTCGCTCGCTCCGTGCTCGGCCAGACGCGAGCGGATGGCGTGCAGCAGCGTCTTGCCGACGGTCAGGTCGCGGTAGCGCCGGTCGCCGGCCTCGATCAGATACCAGGGCGCGCTGCCGCGGTCGGTATGCAGGATGACGCGCTCGGCGACCTGCTCGAAGGCGGCGTAGTGCTCGGAGAACTTGCTCTTCTCGGGCAGCATCTTCCAGCGGCTGCGATCGTCGCGCGAGAGTTCCTTGAGCCGCGCCTTCTGGTCGGCCTCGGACATGTGGAACCAGAACTTGACGATCAGCGCCCCGTCCTGGACCAGCATGCGTTCGAAGTCGACGATGCGGTTGAGTTCGCCGTCGAGTTCGGCGTCGCTGCACTGACCGCGAAAGCGATGCTCGATCGGGGTCTGGTACCAGCCGCCGAACAGGATCGAGATCTCGCCGCGCGGCGGCATGGCACGCCAGAAGCGCCAGTAGCGCGGACGCTCGCGTTCCTCGTCGGACTCGTTCCAGAAGGCGAAGGTCTGCACGCCGCGCGTGTCGAGCCACTCGTTGAGCCGGTTGACCACCTCACCCTTGCCGGCGGCCTCCACGCCCGAGACCAGCACGATCACCGGGATGTTGGTGTACCTGAGCGCGCGCTGCACCTCCAGGAGCTGGGTGCGCAGTTCCTCCTGCTGCTCCTTGTAGTCCTGCTTGCTGACCGAGCGACCGACCTTCGTTGCCTCGAACATCTGTGGTGTCCTCTATGTGAGACTCGCGGCGATGACGCGGCGAGCTTGCCATATCGATCGGGTTTCTGTCTGCACGCCTGGGCCGGATTCCGAGGCTCAAGGACTCGAATCGCTCGGCGGCGGACCGAACAATCCATCGAAATCCCCGCTGTCGAGCAGACTGGAACCGCCGGTCTCGGGCAGGACGATCTCGGTCGGATCGCTCAGGGTCGTGGCGCCGTCCAGCCCCCAGCTCACCAGTTCGGGGAAGGCGATGATGAGGAACACCATGAAGAGCTGGATGCCCAGGAAGGGCACTGCGCCCCAGTAGAGGTCGGTCGTGCGCACGCTCGGCGGCGCGACCGAGCGCAGATAGAAGAGCGCGAAGCCGAACGGCGGATGCATGAAGCTGGTTTGCAGATTGACCCCGATCAGCACCCCGAACCACACCAGATCGATCCCGAGCTTCGCGGCCACGGGCGCCAGCAGCGGCAGGACGATGAAGGCGATCTCGAAGAAGTCGAGGAAGAACGCCAGCAGGAACACCAGCAGATTGACGAAGATCAGAAAGCCGAGCACGCCGCCCGGCAGCGAGGTCAGCAGATGCTCGACCCAGAGATCCCCGTCGACGGCGCGGAAGGTGAGACTGAAGACGCTCGCGCCGATCAGGATGAAGATGACGAAGCTGGTGATGCGCGCGGTCGAGGCCATGGACTCGGTGAGCATGTCGCGCTTGAGCCGACCCTTGAGACCGGCCAGGATCAGGGCGCCGACCGCTCCCATGGCCCCGCCCTCGGTCGGGGTCGCCCAGCCGATGAAGATGGTTCCAAGCACCAGGAAGATCAGCGCCAGCGGCGGGATGAGTGCCAGCACGATCCGTTTGGCCAGGGCGCGACCGTGCAGGGTGCGCGCCTCGGGCGGCAGGGCCGGCGCGCGCTCGGGCCGGATCTGCGTGTTGGCGAAGACATAGAGCGCATAGAGTCCGGTCAGCACCAGCCCCGGCAAGAGCGCGCCCTTGTACATGTCGCCCACCGAGCGCCCGAGCACGTCGGCCATCACGATCAGCACCAGCGAGGGCGGGATGATCTGGGCCAGGGTGCCGCCGGCGGCGATGACGCCGGCGGCCAGTCGCGGATGATAGCCGTAGCGCAGCATGATCGGCAGCGAGATCAGCCCCATGGCGATCACGGTCGCGGCGACGACGCCGGTGGTCGCCGCCAGCAGCGCGCCGACGAAGACCACGGCATAGGCCAGCCCGCCGCGCACACTGCCGAAGATCTGACCCACGGTGTCGAGCAGTTCCTCGGCCAGTCCGCTGCGCTCCAGGATCAGCCCCATGAAGGTGAAGAAGGGCACCGCGAGCAGGATCTCGTTGCGCATGATGCCGAACACCCGGTCCGGCAGGGCTTGCAGCAGCGCCGGGGTGAGCATCCCGAGTTCGATCCCGATCCAGCCGAACAGCATCCCGACGGCGGCGAGCGAGAAGGCGACCGGATAGCCGATCAGCAGAAACAGCACCAGCGCGCAGAACATCACAGGCGCCATGTTGGCGGCGAGCCAGGCCGTCATCTCAGTGTCCTCCGGTCGTCGGTTCGGGCAGCGGGCGGCGGCCGGTCAGGGCGGCAAGTCCCTTGATGATCTCGGACACCCCTTGCAGGGCCAGCAGCGCGAAGCCGATCGGGATGGCCAGCTTCATCGGCCACCAGATCAGCCCGCCCGGATTGGACGAGGACTCGTTCTGCTGGAAGGCGATGAGGAAATAGCTCCAGGCATCGATCACGATCAGCAGACAGACCGGCAGCAGGAACAGCAGTCCGCCCAGGATCTCGACCAGCACCCGACCGCGCGGCGGCAGCCGGTTGTAGAGGATGTCGACCCGCACATGCCCGCGTTCCTGGAGCGTCAGGGGCGCGTAGAACAGAAAGATCAGACCGAACATGAACCACTGCCCCTCGATCATAGCGTTCGAGCCCCAGTCGAGGGTATAGCGCAGGGTGGCGGTCAGGGCGCTGAGCAGCGCGCTCAGCAGTACCAGCCAGAGTGTGAGCCGACCGGCACGACGATTGAACCGGTCGATGAGGGCTGAGAAACCGAGCAGGAATTCCATGATTCGGTACGACTCCAGTGTCAGGAAGGATCAGGCACAGACACGATTGCGTCCTTCGGACTTGGCTCGATAGAGCGCCTCGTCGGCGCGCGCCAGCAGCAGGCTCGCGCTCTCACCCGGCGGCCGGGTGGCGGCCACGCCGATGCTGAGCGTCACATGGTCGGCGGCGGCCGAATAGTCGTGCGGGATACGCAGGGCGCTGACGGCGGCGCGGCAGGATTCGGCCAGGGCCAGAGCGCCCGCCGCGTCCGTGTTGGGCAGGAGCAGCACGAACTCCTCGCCGCCATAGCGCGCCACCACATCGGCTGGGCGTTGCAAACGCGCGCGCAGGGCATCGGCGACTCGCCGCAGACACTCGTCGCCCCGACCATGTCCATAGTGATCGTTGTAGGATTTGAACGAATCGACGTCGAGCATGGCCACGGCCAGTGATGTACCGTCGCGGGCGGCGCGCGCCCACTCCTGTTTCAACAGATCATCGAAACGGCGTCGATTGGGAATGTGGGTTAGACCATCGAGCGAGGCGAGACTGTCGAGCAGGTCGGTCTTGCGCTTGAGGTTGACATGGGTGCGCACGCGCGCACGCACGATCGCCAGATGGAAGGGCTTGGTGATGTAATCGACCGCGCCCAGCCCCAGCCCGTGCGCCTCTTCTTCGGCCTCGTCCTTGGCGGTGACGAAGATGATCGGGATGGTACTGGTGCGCGGATCGTCCTTCAGGCGCCGGCAGACCTCGTAACCGTCCATCTCGGGCATCATGACGTCGAGCAGGATCAGGTCCGGCGGCGGGCTGCCGGCGGCGACCTCCAGCGCCTTGGCGCCGCTGGTGGCGACCCGGACGCGATAGTCGGACTTGAGCGTGTCGGCCAGGACACGGATGTTGGCCGGCATGTCGTCGACGATCAGGATCGAGGGCAACAGGTTTTCGGGGTCGGGATTGGACATCAGGATTCCGGCTCGCGCAACAGGTGTGACAGACGGTCGATCTCGACCAAGGCCGTATCATAGTCGAAAGACTCGATCGCCACCCCGAGCCGGGACAGCGGATCGCCGGCATAGGGCGTATCACGGAGTGACTCCACGAGTCCATCCAGCCATGTCGAATCGACCAGGTCGTTGCGCTCGATCAGCCGTTTCAGACGTTCGAGCCGCTCCAGGATCGGCTGGAGCGACTCGGGCGACAGTCGGCCCGCCACGCCCGGAGCGCTCGTCTCGGCGTGTGCGGGAACCACCCAGCGCCGCAGCACCTCGATCAGCGACTCGAGGACGATCGGCTTGCTCAGATGATCGTTCATCCCGGCCGCCAGACAGCGTTCGCGGTCCTCGGACAGGGCGGCGGCCGTTAGGGCGATGATGGGCAGTCGCGGATGCCGGGCACGGATCGCACGGGTGGCGCTCAGACCGTCCATGACCGGCATCTGCACGTCCATCAGCACGGCATCGAAACAGTCGCGCTCCACGCATTCGACCGCTTGCCGACCATCGTCGGCGATCGTCACCAGACAGCCGATCCGTTCCAGCAGATCGCGCGCCACCTGTTGATTGGTCGCATTGTCCTCGACCAGCAGCAGACGCACCCCGCGCAGGGGAGCGGCCTCGGCGTCGAGATCCCGGGCCGGACGCTGTGCCTGGAGGGTGTAATCACCCACCAGATCGACCATGGCGTCGAAGAGCGTCGAGGGCGTGATGGGTTTGGCCAGTAGACGGAGTCCGGCGTTCGCCCCGGATTCGGCGAGCAGCCGCTCGCGCTCAGTGACCGTCACCATCCAGATCGCCGGACAGGGCGGATCGCCGAAGGTCGGGGACGGCGGCTCGACAGCGCGTTCGGGGGGCCGGTCGAGCACCACCCAGTCGAAGGGCTCGCGCCGTCCCCCGGCCGCCGCCGACAGGATCGAGCGTGCCTGAGCCGGTGAACGCGCCTCGGCGATCTCCATGCCCCAGGCCTCCAGGATCGCGCGCGGGGCACGGCGCACCAGACAATCCTCGCCGACGATGAGGACGCGATGCCGACCGAGCGCGCGCGGCGGTGAACCGATGCGTTGCGGCTGGGACTCGGCGATGTGGAAATCGGCCGTGAAGCGAAACAGGCTGCCGACCCCGAACCGACTGCGGACGCGGATGTCGCCGCCCATGAGGCGCGCCAGCTGACGCGAGATCGACAGTCCCAGCCCGGTGCCGCCATAGCGGCGCGTGATGGAGCAATCGGCCTGGGTGAAGGACTGGAACAGACGCTCGACGCCGGCCGGATCCAGGCCGATACCGGTATCGCGCACACTGAAGGACAATCGGATCTGGCCGTCGCGTTCGCCGAGGGCGCGAATCCGTAATTCGATGAATCCGCGCTCGGTGAACTTCACGGCATTGCCGACCAGATTGTTCAGTACCTGTCCCAGACGCATGGGATCGCCGCGCAGAACCTGCGGGGTGCGCGGATCGAGATGATAGTAGAGCGCCAGCCCCTTGGACTCGGCGGCCAGCGAGAACAGTGCCGTGAGCTGATCGAGCACCGCCTCGATCCTGAAATCGACCGTGTCGAGCTGGATCTGACCGGCCTCGATCTTGGAATAGTCGAGCACGTCGTTGAGGATGCGCAGCAGGGCGTCGGAACCCTGGCGGATCTTGTTCATGTAGTCGCGCTGGCGCGAGTCGAGCCCGGAGTCGAGCAGCAGTTGGCCCAGGCCGATGATGGCGTTGAGCGGAGTGCGGATCTCGTGGCTCATGTTGGCCAGGAACTCGCTCTTGGCGCGATTGGCGACCTCGGCGGCCTCCATGGCCCGACGCATCGCCTCTTCCGTGGCCTTGCGCTCGGTCAGGTCGAGGATATGAACGACCATGTGGGATATCGCTCCCTGTTCGTCCCGCACGGCCGAGGCGCTCAGCATGACCGGAATGGGGTGTCCCCGACGATGCAGATAGCGCTTCTCGAACTGCACCCGATCGACGGCCCCCGAGACGAGTTGATCCAGATAGACCAGATCGGCGGTCAGGTCGTCGGGATGCGAGATCGACTGGAAGTCCAGCGCCAGCAATTCGGACTCCGAGTAACCCAGGATGCGGCACAGCACCTGATTGACTTGCAGCCAGTGTCCGTCGGGGGCGACCAGCGCCATCCCGTGCGGGGCGATCTCGAAGGCGGCGCGAAACTTGGCCTCGCTACGCCTGAGACGTTCCTCGGCCAGCCGCGACTCGGTGATGTCCCGATAGATGGCGTAGAACATGTGCCGCCCATCGACGGCCAGTACCTGCACCTGGACATTGACATGACGGATGCTGCCATCCCGGCAGCGATGACGGGTCTCGAAGTCATCGTATCCATGCTGCAGCATGAACCGGATATGACGCTGAACATCCTCCGGATCCTCGTTCGCCTCGTAGTCGGCGATGCGCAGCCGCGCGAACTCCTCGGCGCTGTAGCCGAGCTGCTCGTGCGCGGCGCGATTGAAGTCGAGGGGCAACTGGGTCTCGGGGTCGATGATGACGATCCCCAGCGGGGCCAGCTCGAAGAGCGTGCGCAGGCGCGTCTCCGAGCTGGGTGTGCCGCTGTTGCCGTTGGAGTAGTCTTTCACGGAGGGTCGACCTGAAGTGTCCTCGATGTGTCCTCTAGGAGTCCGTCAGCACGGCCCGGCAGGCGAAGGGCATCTCGGGTTCGGCGCGCTTGACCGATCCCTTGCCCCGCGCCTGACCGCTCAACACCTCGTCGCTCAGCCACCAGGCCAGATCCTCGCCGCAGCCGTCACCGGGCGGGACGGGCGCTTGAGCCTCGCAGCTCGGGCTGTCGGCGGGACAGGCCAGACGCACATGGAAGTGGGCGTCATGCTTCCACCAGGGCCGGACCTTGCGCAGCCAGGCGCGATCGCCGCGCGCCCCCCGGCAGAGCTCCTGTTTGATCGCCGCGTTGACGAAGATGCGATCGACGCGCGGATGACGCGCCGCCGACTCGATCAGGGCGAACTGACTCGGCCCCCAATGTTGGCTGACCGTGCGTCCGCCCGGTGCGACCATACTGGGCGGATCGGAGCGGTTGTCCATCAGTTGCCGGGCCGCCGTCGGCGAATTGGCCAGGGTGAACCAGATATCCACGTCCAGCCCGTTCTGATGACTGCGGTGCGAGGACGACATGAGTCCGCCGCGCGGCTGGCTGAGATCGCCGATCATGACGAATTGACCGCCGCGCTGTTGCTGAGCGCGTCCCAGATCCTCGACGAAACGGATCAGATCCGGATGACCGTAATAGCGGTTGCGATAGCGGCGGATGCTGACATAGCCGGGGCCGGTTTCCGGCAGCGTCTCGGCCCCGCCGATACAGCCGTTGGCCGCACTGCCGATGACTTCGGTCATACCGGACGACGGGCGCTGGACTTGACCCCAGGGCGTGGCGAAGACCGGCGCAGTCAGCAGGCACAGACCCAAAATCAGGCCGAGCCGTATTGCGAATGGCGCCTGTGATCGGGCGCGATGGCGAATCGAAACCGACATATCAGTGTTCTCCCCCATCACATCGGAAAACCGCCGCCCGGCGGCATCCCGCCGGGAGGAAAGCCGCCGCCCGGAGGGAACCCACCCGGCGGCAGCATCCCCGGCGGCAGTCGCCCTTGGAGCGAGCGCATCATCTTGGCCATGCCGCCGCCCTTCATCTTCTTCATCATCTTCTGCATCTGCATGAACTGCTTGAGCAACTGATTGACGTCCTGCACCTGGGTGCCCGAGCCGGCGGCGATACGACGCTTGCGCGACCCCTTGATGACGGCCGGAAACCGGCGCTCGTGCGGCGTCATCGAATTGATGATGGCCACCAGCTTGCCCATCTCCTTGTCGCTGGCCTTGTTCTTGACGTGGTCCGGGATCTGGTTCATGCCGGGGAGCTTCTCCATCAGGCTCATCATGCCCCCCATCCTGTTCATCTGCTCCAACTGCTCCTTGAAGTCGGCCAGATCGAAATCCTTGCCCTTCTTGAGCTTCTTGACCAGCTTCTCGGCCTGATCCTTGTCGACCTTGGCCTGGACCTCCTCGACCAGCGAGACCACGTCGCCCATGCCGAGGATACGTGAGGCCACGCGGTCGGGATGGAAGGGCTCGAGCGCGGTGGTTCGCTCGCCGGTGCCGAGGAATTTGATCGGCTTGCCGGTGATCCGGCGGATCGAGAGCGCCGCGCCGCCGCGCGCGTCACCGTCGGTCTTGGTGAGGATGACACCGGTCAGGGGCAGGGCTTCGTCGAACGCCTTGGCCGTATTGGCCGCGTCCTGACCCGTCATGGAGTCGACCACGAACAGGGTCTCGACCGGCTTGATCGCCTGATGGATGCGCTTGATCTCGTCCATCATCTCGGCATCGACGTGCAGCCGACCGGCGGTGTCGACGATCAGCACGTCCTTGAAACGCTTGCGGGCGCTCTCGAGCGCGCGCTGGGCGATGTGGACCGGATCTTCGTCGCCCTGGCTGGGACAGAACTCGGCCCCGACCTCACCGGCGACGGTGCGCAACTGTTCGATGGCCGCCGGACGATAGACGTCGCAGCTGACCACCATCACGGATTTCTTCTGCTTCTCCTGCAACCAGCGCGCGAGCTTGGCGACGCTGGTGGTCTTGCCCGAGCCCTGCAGACCGGCCATGAGGATGACCGCCGGCGGCTGGGCGGCCAGGTCCAGACGCTCATTGGCCGCGCCCATGATCTTGACCAGTTCATCGTTGACGATCTTGATCAGCACCTGGCCGGGCGTCAGGCTCTTGGTCACGGCCTCGCCGAGCGCCTGCTCGCGGACGTCCTCGATGAACTGGCGCACCACCGGCAGCGCGACATCGGCCTCCAGGAGGGCCATGCGCACTTCGCGCAGGGTGTCCTTGATGTTGTCCTCGGTCAGACGGCCCTGACCGCGCAGATTGGTCAGGACCGTCTCGAAGCGATCCTGGAGATTTTGGAACATGATCGAACCTCGATCCGGGCGTCCCGCGCGAGACACCCTGGGCTAGCGTGAGTGTGGATGGTCGACGGCGAATGTTGCCATCGGTTTACGACAGGACTTTGTGAGTATAATGCACGGCCATCATCGCCCGATACGACTAGGGACGACTTCCAGCCACCGTCATTCGAGCTTCAAGAACGCACCCATGATCCACATCCTCCTTGCCTACGTCGCCACGCTCTGCTATCTGGCCTCGGCCGCCTTCATCGGCATCCGTCTGTTCCGCAAGGAGGGATGGATTCCGCCCCGCGCGCTCGCGATCGCCGTCGGTTTCGGCGGTCTGGTGCTGCACAGTTGGCTGCTCTGGAACGGCGTCTTCAGCCATGCCGGGATCAATCTCGGCTTCTATCACGCGCTGGCGCTCACCTCCTGGACCATCGTCGCGCTGCTCCTGGTCTCCAGCCTGACCAAGCCGGTCGACAATCTGGGGCTGATCCTGCTGCCGGCGGCGGCGCTGAGTCTGCTGCTGGAGGCGCACATGGCCGATGTCGGCTTCATGCGCGAATCGGCCGGCACGGCGCTCAAGATCCATGTGCTGGTGTCGATGCTGGCCTATAGCCTGCTGACGCTGGCGGCGGTGCAGGCGATCCTGCTGGCGGTGCAGGACCATCATCTGCGCAATCGGCATCCGACCGGGTTCGTGCGTACTCTGCCGCCGCTCCAGACCATGGAAAGTCTGCTGTTCGAGATGATCACGGCCGGCTTCGTGCTGCTGACGCTGGCGCTGTTGAGCGGCTTTGCGTTCCTGGAGAACATGTTTGCGCAGCATCTGGTGCACAAGACCGTGCTCTCGGTGCTGGCTTGGCTGGTGTTCGGCGGGCTGCTGGTCGGGCGCTTCCGCAAGGGCTGGCGCGGACGCACGGCCATCGTCTGGACGCTCGGCGGCTTCGCGATCCTGATCCTGGCCTACTTCGGCAGCAAGGCGGTGCTGCAATTCGTCTTGCAGAATGCGGGCTGAGATTATTACAATGCCCTGCTTAAAGCGCCCTTAGCTCAGTCGGTAGAGCATCTGACTTTTAATCAGGTGGTCGCTGGTTCGAGTCCAGCAGGGCGCACCATAATTGAAAAGCCCTTGACCGAATCGGCAAGGGCTTTTTCTTTTCGTGGCTCTTTCGATCGGGTAAGCAGACCGACTGCCTGCCTGCGACTTGGCGACCGCTTTGCATCCAGCCGCCCGATTCTTCCTCTATCTGCTCGTCTGCCTGATGCTGGCAGCGCTACTCACGCCGGCGCTGATGGCTGCGGGCTGGATCGCGATCGAGCCGCATCGTGTCATGGGGCGGCTGGCCCAGTTGCTGATCCTGGTGGGACTCTGGCCATTCCTGCGCTGGCAGGGACTCGCCCGGCGCGAGGCGCTCGGCTACGGGCCGAGCTGGCTCGTCCTGAGGCGCTCGATCATCGGCGGCTGGGTGCTGGGCGTGTTGATCCTCGTGGCGCTGGTGCTCGCCCTGCTCGAACTGGAGATCCGTCTGCCTGATACCAGCCCGGATTCCTGGTCGCAGACGGCGCTGCGTGTCGCTCAGGCGCTGATCGGCGGTCTGTTGATCGGCGTTCTGGAGGAGACCTTCTTCCGTGGCGCCCTCTATTCGGCGATCCGCCGACACAGCGGCGTCCGCTCGGCCATGATCTGGAGCGCCGCGCTCTATGCCGTGCTGCACTTCATGAAACCGGGCGAGCTGCCCGAGCCGGCGGCCTTCGACGGGCTGGGTGCGCTCCGGATGTTCGTCTATGTCTTCGTCGACCTCTTCCAGTGGAAGCATCTGGATTCACTGGCGGCGCTGTTCA
Organism: Allochromatium tepidum; assembly: GCF_018409545.1. Lineage (GTDB taxonomy): Bacteria > Pseudomonadota > Gammaproteobacteria > Chromatiales > Chromatiaceae > Thermochromatium > Thermochromatium tepidum_A. The sequence continues at coordinate 1,338,347 of NZ_AP024563.1, forward strand.
TGGTCGGGCTGCTGCTGGCCCTGGTGCGCGAGCGTACCGGGCACATCGGCTGGTGTATCGGGCTGCATGCCGGCTGGGTGCTGGTGATCCAGGTCAACCGCCGTCTGACCGACGGCAACGACGACTCGCCGCTGTCGTTCCTGGTAGGCGACTATGACGGAACCATCGGCTGGCTCGCCGCGCTCTGGATCGGGCTGTTGATGGCGCTCTATTGGGCCGGTTCGGCCGGCCTTCGAGCTTGGCGCGCGAGATCGGGCTAGCGGCCGGCGTGCCGCCCGTCATTCGCGTCTTGGCGGACGAGTCTCTCACGCAGCCAGCCGCGTACATCCCGGAGATGACGGCGGCTGACGACCGGCCTGTCGTCACAACCGGTCAGGAGTGCGCGTGTCGAGCCGTCGGGCTGCTTTTCGAGTCCGACCAGGCACGAGCGCGCGACCAGGGCGTTGCGGTGGATGCGCAGCAGCAGGTCAGGGAAGTCATGCTCGAAAGCGCACAGTGAACGGTCGACGAGCAGGACGCCGTTCAGATGATGGACACACACATATTTCTGATCCGCTCGCAGATAGATGATGTCCGCGAGCGAGACCCGTTGATGCCGGCCGCGATAGTAGGCCCGGATCTCCAGCTCGCGTTCGCACGCGCCGGGAGGGCGTCCGTTCCGATCCTCCATCGAGTCGTCCGGCCCACTCGTGGAGGCCGACCAACAGGGTTCTTCTCTGTGTCTATCGCCTGCCGCATCTAGCGTCTTCATCCCAGCCTCCCGACCTCGAAATCCATGGCTCCGAGCACTTTCTTCGGTCGAAGTCTAAGCCTTTGCGGGTCTTCGGAATGTGAAACACTGCCGATTTTCGAGATTTCGTGCCGCCGCGGGACGTCCGAGTCGTCGACGGCCTGCGCAAGCGCGCCCATCCGGCACGCAAGAGCCTGAAGAGGCGAGGATCGAAGGGGGCGGTGAGTGACGCGCGGCGCGGCCGCCGATCTTCGGCTGGGCGCTGGCGCTGCTCGAACCCATCGCCATCGATCGCGGCAAGCCGGTCAACGCACTCAAGACGCTGTTGCGCGTGGGCAAGGAGCGGCTCGATCAGGGGGTGAGTGTGGTCATCTATCCGGAGGGGACGCGCCAACCGCCGGGTCAGGTCGGGCGTTTCAATGCCGGTGGCGCGCGTCTGGCCTGCCAGGCCGGGCGGCGCGTGCTGCCCATGGCCCACAATGCCGGTGACTGCTGGCCGGCGCGCTCGCTGTTGCGCAAGCCGGGACGTATCCGGCTGGTGATCGGCGAGCCGATGGGTTGCGAGTCCGGCGTCGATGAGCTCAACGCGCGGGTCGAGCAGTGGATTCGCGAGACGGCAACCGCGCTCATGGCGCAGTCCGCGCGTGCCGGTTCGGAGCGTGAATCTCAGCGATAGCCCAGCGTGACGCGATCCAGTCCGGCCAGATCCCGTCGCGTCTCGATCGCGTGCAGTCCGGCATTCGCGAGGATCCGGCGTACCGGCGCTCCCTGATCGAAGCCATGCTCGACGGCGAGCAGTCCGCCGGGGCGCAGGCAGCGTCCGGCGTCGGCGGCGATGGCGCGGATGGCGTCCAGGCCATCACCGCCCGGCGTGAGCGCCGAACGCGGCTCGAAGCGCGGATCGCCCCGGTCGAGATGGGGATCCTGTCCGGCGACATAGGGCGGGTTGCTGAGGATGGCGTCCAGACTGTTCGAGATCAGGCCCATTAGCCAGTCCATCCGTAGACAATCGATCCGCTCCAGCCCCAGAAGGCGGAAATTGTCGCGAGCGACCGCGAGCGCCGCCGCCGAGCGGTCGGTGGCGATCAGCGACCAGCCGGGCCGTTCGCTCGCCACAGCCGCCGCGATGGCGCCGCTGCCGGTGCCGAGGTCCGCTACCCGCAACGGACGCCCGGCGTCGAGGCGATCGAGCGCGATCTCGACCAGGAGTTCGGTTTCGGGGCGGGGGATGAGGGTGTCGGGCGTGACCCTGAGTTCGAGCGTCCAGAAGCCCTGGCGACCGCGAATGTAGGCGATCGGCTCACCGGCGAGCCGCCGCGCGAGCAGGGTCGCGAAGCGTTCGGTGCCGGCGGGATCGAGTACGCGCTCGGGCCAGGCGAGCAGCGAGGCGCGCGTCCAGCCCGTCGCCTCGGTGAGCAGCAACTCGGCCTCCAGTCGGGCGCTCGATTCCGGCAGGGCTTCGAGCGCCGAGGCGGCACGATGCAGGATGTCGTCGGTACGGCTCATCTTGGGCAGGGGTCTTGCGCCCGAGCAGGCGCCGGAGACATGAAAAAAGGCTTAGAGAAAATCCTCTAAGCCTTAGTATGTTTGGTAGCGGGGGCAGGATTTGAACCTACGACCTTCGGGTTATGAGCCCGACGAGCTGCCTGACTGCTCCACCCCGCAACTGAGAGACGCATGATAGCCATCCGGTCGGCAGGATGCAACCCCTGATCGCACATTTTTGTTATGAATTCGCTTCGAGGCATCGATCGACACCGTGAATCACCCCCAAACATCCGGACTCGCTCCGAGCATTCTCTGGCTCAGACGTGATCTGCGCCTGGACGACAATCCGGCACTCGCCGCCGCCTTGAGCGATGGCGCGCCGATCGTTCCGGTCTACATCCAGGCCCCCGAGGAGGAAGCCCCCTGGGAGCCGGGCGCCGCGAGCCGCTGGTGGCTGCACTGGAGTCTGGGCGCGCTCGACGCGTCGCTGCGCGCGCGCGGCAACCGGCTCCGGATCCTGCGCGGCCCGAGTCTCGAGGCGCTGCGTCGTCTCGCCGCCGAGACCGGCGCGCGGGCGATCCATTGGAATCGTCTCTATGACCCGGCCACACGCGCACGCGACACGCGGATCAAGCAGACACTGCGCGCCGAGGGTCTGCGCTGTGAGAGTCACAAGGCGGCCCTGCTCTTCGAGCCCTGGGAGATCCTCAACGGGAGCGGTCAACCCTATCGCGTCTTCAGTGCCTTCTGGCGTGCCTGTGGCCGCTCGCTGCACCTCGAGCCGCCCTGTCCGGCCCCGGAGGTCATTCCAGGCCGGCCCGAGTCCGGCGAGACGCTTACGCTCGATGCCCTGGATCTTCTTCCGCGCATCGACTGGGATCAGGGTCTGCGCACGGCCTGGACACCGGGCGAGACCGCGGCCCTGGAACGCGCCCGCGCCTTCATCGACGAGCGTCTGCGCGACTATGGCGGGATGCGCGATCGTCCCGACCGACCGGGCAGCTCGCGTCTGTCGCCCCATCTGCATTTCGGCGAGATCGGTCCGCGACGCCTGCTGAGCCTGATCGTCGCGGCGTTCGGCGACCCGACCCGAGGCGCGGCCGAACCCTATGTCCGCGAACTGGGCTGGCGCGAGTTCGCCCATCACCTGCTGCATCACTTTCCGGAGACGCCGACCGAACCCCTGGATGGGCGTTTCGGCGCCTTTCCCTGGGCCGAGGAGGATGTGGAGGGAGCCTTGCGTGCCTGGCAGCGGGGCCGCACCGGCATCCCGCTGGTCGATGCCGGGATGCGCGAGCTGTGGCACACCGGCTGGATGCACAATCGCGTGCGGATGGTGGTCGCCTCGCTGCTGACCAAGAACCTGTTGGTCCCCTGGCAGGCCGGTGCGCGCTGGTTCTGGGACACCCTGGTCGACGCCGATCTGGCCGGCAACACGCTCGGCTGGCAGTGGACGGTCGGTTGCGGGGCCGATGCCGCGCCCTATTTCCGGATCTTCAATCCCGTGCTCCAGGGACAGCGCTTCGATCCGGACGGGGCCTATGTGCGCTTCTGGTGCCCGGAACTGGCGCGTCTGCCGGACAAGTATCTCCAGCAGCCCTGGACGGCGCCCGACACCGTTCTGAGCGCCGCCGGCGTTCGGCTCGGTGTCGACTATCCGCGTCCCATCGTCGATCTGGCGCGATCACGCGCACGGGCGCTGGCGGCCTGGGAGCGGATCAAATGACGGTGCGCGCCGGTGCGGCCATCAGGCCATCAATGGTATTGCTCGGTGGTGTAGTGCCCCGGCGCCTGCCGCCGGTGCCGCACCAGTCCGCGCGCCTCCAGGATGACCTTGGCGTCCTTGATCATGGCCGAGTTGCCGCAGAGCATCACATGGCTGGTCGTCGAGTCGATGGTCAGACCGACGTGGCGCTCCAGCTCGCCGCCGGTCAGCAGATCCGTGATGCGACCGGACAGGGCCGTCGGCCAGGGTTCGCGACTGACGGCCGCCACGCGCGTGAAGCGTCCGGGATAACGACCGGCGATCTCGTCGAGCGTCTCACTGTAGGCCAGATCCGCGCCCTGACGCACGCCATGGACCAGGATCACCCGCTCGAACAGCCGCCAGGGATCGGGCGAGCGCAGGATCGAGAGATAGACCCCGAGTCCGGTGCCCGTGGCCAGCATCCACAGATCCCGCGTCGGCTGGACGCTCTCCAGCGTGAAGATGCCGCTCGCGGTCGCCGTCAGCCAGACCCGGTCGCCCGGATTCAGCGCCGAGAGCGGCGGCGTCAGCGGACCCTGCGGCACCTCGTTGAAGAAGATCTCGATCGGCTGCTCGCCGGGGGCGTTGACCAGCGAGTAGGGACGCCCCACGCGCTCGCCCTCGATGTCGAGTGCGACCTTGATGTACTGGCCCGCCACGAAGTCCGTGATGGGCGCCTCGAATTGCAGACTGTAGAGTCCCTCGGTCCAGCGATGCTTGCCGACGACCCGTGCCTCGACCCAATCTTTCATAGCCGTACTGCCTCGAATCTGTTCCGTATCGATTGAAGATGTGTGCGGATGGCTGAGATCCGCTCTCACACCATGATCGGTACGATCGGCGCCATTGCAATCCCGGCGCGATGCTCTACTTCTGTGAGCCAGACGAACCGTGATTGGAGCAAAAAACAGTTCTTGATTTTTTCTTGATTTTTTCTTCATTTTTCATCAGGATTTTCCACTGTAGATAGGTTATCTACAAGCGTGAAGGTTTCACGCTCCATGGTCAGGGTCAACGTCGAATCGCAAGGTTGTTCTCTGTTCAGGATGAACGCCGAGGCAATTTTTATGGCGCAAGCTGGGTTTCGACGGCCGACACGGCCCATGTTGCCGGTGTTGACCGGCCATTCGGTTGGGACTGCTCAACCCGGACTCCAGTTGCTCGCCCACCAGGGCGCTATCAACGGAGAGCGAATCACTTAAAAACCACCATAAGCAACTTTGTTTAGGTTTTTAGGAACAGTCATCGATGAAATCATCCCTGCTGTTACTGGGTCTGGCGGCCATGAGCACCACGGCCGGCGCCGAGACCAAGGCTTGCTCGTCCCTGCTCGATCTCGAGGTCCGGCGTCTGGCCGGCGAGGAGGTCGTCAATCTCTGCGACGCCTATCAGGGGCAGGTGATCCTGGTGGTCAACACCGCCAGCAAATGCGGCTTCACCTCGCAGTACGAGGGATTGGAGCAGATCTATCGGACCTACAAGGATCGCGGCTTCGTGGTCCTGGGCTTTCCGTCCAACGACTTCGCCAACCAGGAGCCGGGCAGCGAACAGGAGATCCGGAAATTCTGTCGCATGACCTACTCGGTCGAATTCCCGATGTTCGAGAAGGTCAGCGTCAAAAAGGGACAGGCCGCGCCGCTGTTCGAACGCTTGGCGTTGGCCGGCGCGCCCTATCCCAAGTGGAACTTCTACAAATACCTGATCGACCGCGACGGCAACCTCGTCGATCACTACATCAGCACCACCAAGCCCGACAGCGGCAAGGTCGTCAAGGCCATCGAGCGTTTGCTGTGAGCGTCAGGGATCGGACGGCTCGGTCAGTGGCGTCGGTGCCTGGAGCGGCGGACGTCCTGCACGTCTCCGCAGCCAGTTGAAGGCGGCCATGACTCTGGGGTTGCGGGCGAGCCGACGCTCCAGCGCGAACTTGCCCGGAAAATCGCTGAGCACCAGCCCGACCAGGATCGTCAGCAGTCCCTGGCCGGGCAGTACCAGCATGAGGAGGCCGCAGAACACCAGCAGCCAGCCCACGACGTTCTTCGATACCCGCAGTCCCAGATAGATCAGCGGATGAAAGCGTCTTAGACGACTCTGGCGGCGTGTGGTGTCGACGAAATAGTCCTCGGGCATGGCCGCCACCAGCACGGGCAGCGCCAGGATGGAGCCGATGAAGGTCAGCACCGAGGCGCCCGCCAACAGCAGCGTCAGCGCCTGATGGGATTCGATCCAGCTCAGGAGTGTGTCGAGCATGACCCGGATCTAGCGTCGCCGACGGCTCAAGGCGCACCGTCCGCATGCAGCTCGGCCGCCTGGAGCGTGTTCTCCAGCAGGCTGGCGATGGTCATGGGACCGACCCCGCCCGGCACAGGCGTGATCCAGGACGCGCGCTCGGCACAGGTCGCGAAATCCACGTCGCCGACGAGTTTGCCCTCGGCGGTGCGATTGATCCCGACGTCGATCACGATGGCGCCCTCCTTGATCCAGTCGCCCGGTACGAAGCCGGGCCGCCCGACGGCCGCGACCAGGATGTCGGCCCCCCGGACCTTATCGGCCAGATCACGGGTGCGGCTGTGGCAGATCGTGACCGTGCAGCGCGCCGCGAGCAGTTCCAGCGCCATGGGCCGACCGACGATGTTGGACTGGCCGATGATGACCGCGTCCAGACCGTCCGGCTTTTGGCCCGTGCGCGCCAGCATCGTCATCACCCCCTTGGGCGTACAGGGACGCAGTAGCGGCATACGCAGCACCAGACGCCCGACGTTGTAGGGGTGGAAGCCGTCGACGTCCTTGGTCGGCGCGATGCGCTCGGTGACGGCCGTCTCATCGAGCTGTTCGGGCAGCGGCAGTTGGACCAGGATGCCGTCGATGGCCGGATCGGCGTTGAGCCGGTCGATCAGCGCCATCAGCTCGGCCTGGGACGTGTGCTCCGGCAGCTCGTGCAGTTCCGAATGGAACCCGACCTCGGCGCAGGCACGGCGCTTGTTGCGTACATAGACCTGGGAGGCCGGGTTCCGGCCCACCAGAACAACGGCCAGCCCCGGCGCCCGGCCACGGCCGGCGAGCATCGCGGCGGCGCGCTGTTGGATGGTCTGCTGAATATCGGCGGCGATGGCTTTGCCATCGAGTAGGGCGGCGCTCATGTGATCGACGTGAATCCTGTTGAAAGATGGCCAAAGGCCGAGGGATGCATCATGATAGCGGCTCGCCGTCGACTGTAAACGCCAGCCCCTGATAGCACAAGGGGCTTAAATTTGGAATTGCTGCCATGTTCCGCTCTGAGTTGACCGACGACGACCTGCTGCGCTATAGCCGCCAGATTCTGCTGCCCCAGTTCGGCATCGAAGGCCAGGAACGTCTGCGCGAATCCAGCGTGCTCGTGGTCGGACTCGGCGGACTCGGCTCGCCGGTGGCGCTTTATCTGGCGGCGGCTGGGGTCGGGCGGTTGCTCCTGGCCGACTTCGACCGCGTCGATCCGTCCAATCTGCAACGCCAGATCCTGCACAACACGGATCGCCTCGGTCGGACCAAGGCGGAATCGGCGCGGCAGACGCTCCGGGCGCTTAATCCGAGCGTCGAGCTCGTGACGGTCGAGACCTCGCTCACGCCCGAGACCCTGCCCGAACTGGTCGCCGACGTGGATCTGGTCGTCGATGGCTGCGATAACTTCGCCACCCGCTTTGCCGTCAACGCTGCCTGCCGGGCGGCGTGCGTCCCGCTGGTCTCGGGTGCCGCCATCCGCCTGGAAGGACAGGTGACGGCCTTCAGCGGTCAGCCGGGCGATCCCTGCTATCGCTGCCTCTATCCGGACGAAGGCACCATCGACGAAACCTGTACCGCCAATGGCGTGCTGGCGCCGCTGGTCGGGATCATCGGCAGTATCCAGGCCACCGAGGCGATCAAGATCCTGACCGGACTCGGCACCCCGCTGTTCGGACGCCTGCTCCTGCTCGACGCGGCGCGGATGGAGTGGCGCGAGGTCCGGTTGCGTCCCGATCCCGCCTGCCCGGTCTGTGCCGAATCCGCCGACTCCAGCGTTTCCGCCGCCCCCTGAGGAACCGACCGTGTCCATTCACTGCGACGTCAGCCCGACTGAGATCAAGCAGGCCAACATCCCGCACGAGTTGTTCCTCACCAATATGGTCGGCAACCATATCCTGATGGCGGTGGCGCTCGGCGGGATCTTCGGCAGCGCCCCTTGGGCCATGCTGATCGTGCCGCTCGTCTCCTTCGCCATCCTCAGCTACACGCTCCTTCGCGCACGCCGGTCGCGCCGCTACGATTCCTGGTATGTGATGTGTCACTGGCAGGTGTGCGCGCGCCGTAGCCGGATCTTCATGGCGATGCTCGGGCTGCTGCTGGTGGTGGCGGGGCTGGGCTCGCTGGGCTATGCCAATGGACTCATGATCAAGGAGGCCGCCATCGCGCTGGTGATCGGCATCGGTATCCTGCCGATGATGGTCACGCTCCTGGTGCTGGTCATGATCGAGTCCGACGCACTCTATCACGCCAATCAGGCCAAGCTACCGGCCTGGGTCGTCGCGCGTTTTCCACGTCCGTCCGGCGATCTTTGATCTTTGATGCCGTTTGGTTTCGAGCGCGCTCTCCGGTAAACTCCTGAGCTTTATCAGCAAGGTGGACGCATGGGTCTTCTCGCGATCATCGGCGGCTCGGGATTCACGAGCCTGCCATCTCTGACGGTGCTCGAATCCAAGCCGGTCGAGACGCCCTATGGCGCGACCTCGGCCCCGGTGACGCGCGGCCGGCTCGCCGAGCGCGAAGTGCTGTTCCTGCCGCGTCATGGTCCGTCGCACCATCTGCCGCCGCATCGCATCAACTATCGCGCCAATCTCTGGGCGCTGCGCGCCTCGGGCGCCGATCGTGTCATCGGACTGGCGGCCGTCGGCGGAATCACGCCGAGCTTCGGCCCCTGCGTGCTGGCGGTGCCGGATCAGATCGTCGACTACACCCACGGACGCGAGCACACGATCCACGACGGCATCACGGGCGGTGTCGATCACATCGACTTCACCGAACCCTACTGCGAGTCGCTGCGTCAGGCGCTGATCTCGGCCTGCGGGCGCGTCGGCGAGGCCGTGGTTCCCCACGGAACCTATGCCGCGACTCAGGGTCCGCGTCTGGAGTCGTCCGCCGAGATCCGGCGTCACGAACGGGATGGATGCGACATGGTCGGCATGACCGGTATGCCCGAGGCGGGTCTCGCGCGCGAACTCGACCTCTGCTATGCCGGCCTGGCTTTCGTCGTCAATTGGGCCGCCGGTAAGAGTGGCAACGTCATTACCATGAAGGAGATCGAGGACAATCTGGCCCTGTGCGTCGAGCGGGTGTTGACGGTCCTGGAGGCCGTGGCGGTCGCCGATTGAAGTCTTCAGGGCCGGGACTCGATGGACATTTGGTCCAATCACTGATCGAACATCCACAATGATTCGCCTATTCGCGGGAGTAACGCAGAATGTCTGACTCTGAAGAAAAAAAACCGGCTCGTTCCGGTCTCGGCTGGTTTCCGAAGCTCATCCTCTGGGCGGCGGTCATCGGCTTTGGCTATGTCTATCTCAGTTCGGTCGATCGCGAGGGCGGCGGCACCACAGCTTCGTCCATGCTCGACTCGATCGCCAAGCTGAGCCCGGTCTCGCTGTCGTCGCTGCCGGGCTTCTCCGACAAGGACGAGTCCGCCGCCGAGTCGACCGAAACGGCCCAGGCGGACGCCGCGCCCAAGACCGAAGCCCCAGCCAAGCCGATCGCCCAGACCGAATCGTCCTCCAAGCCCACTGAATCGACCGAGACGCCAAAGGTCGCCGAGGCCCCCAAGCCCGCGCCCCAGCCGCCGGTCAGCTATGCCGCCGCCGCCCTGAAGGCGCCCGCCGAACCCAAGTCCGCTCCGTCGACCCCGGCGCCGGCCGAGACCGCGAAGCCGGCTCCGGCCCCGGTCGCCCCTGCTGTTTCGTCGCCCGTCGAACAGCCAGCCTCAGCTCCGGTTGCAGCGGCCCCCAAGGCGCCGGCTGCGGCTCAACCCGAGCCGATGTCGCCGCCGCCCGCCATGTCTGCTCCGAGCGAGCGTGCCCCCATGACGCGGATGCCGGCCAACGAATGGGCCGCTCAGCGTGAGCAGCAACGCGCCGAGATGATGGCTCAGTACGAAGCCATGCGTCGCGAGGCCGACGAGCGGATGCGCCAGTACTGGGGCCGGATGCGTGAGGTCATGCCCATGCCGGCGATGCCTTACGGCCATCCGGGTTATGCCCCAGGCTACGCGCCCGGTTATGCACCGGGCTATGCGCCTGGCGTCTATGGCCCTCCGGTGCGCTGATTCGACTGCTTCACCGTGGTGCCCGCCCTGGGCGCCCGGTGACGTCGGCAGGCCGCAACCGCCTGTCGAGGCATGGCACGATCCCCGGCTTCGAGCCTGCGTGAACGTGCCGTTTCCTCGACGTGCGCCTTGAAATCGCCTGAATTGGGGTGTATAGTTTCGCTTCTTAAGGAACAGGCGGATCCGGTAACACAGAATCGTCGTCATGAGACCCCGTTACGGGGTTTTTTATCGCTCGCGAAAAACGGCGCCGATCAGCCGTCCGGACGGCTTGGGCAGGGTTATGAAGTTGGGCCTATGGCCCAATTTTTGTTTCTACGGGGCGCACAGTATGCAACCGGCCGATAGCCAACTCACACTTCTGGCACGACGTGTCGTCGAGCCTCTGGGCTACGAGCTGGTTGGCGTCGAGTATTTTCAAAAGGGCGGCGGAGCCACGCTGCGGGTCTACATCGACCACGAGCGCGGCATCACCCTGGACGACTGCACGGCGGTCAGCCATCAGTTGAGCGGCGTACTGGATGTCGAGGATCCGATCTCGGATCAGTACGACCTGGAAGTCTCCTCGCCCGGCCTGGATCGCCCCCTGGTGTTCCCCGAACATTTCGAGCGCTTCGCCGGAAGCCGTGTCCGTGTGCGTCTGAGCGAGAAGGTCGAGGGACGGCGCAAGCTGGAAGGCGTCCTCCTGGGACTGGCGCCGGGCGGCATCGCACTGCGCGCCGAGGAGCGCGACTGGGAGATCCCCTTGACGAGCATCGACTCGGCCCGTCTGATCCCCGACTTCCGGGCGCGCCCGGATTCGCACTGACACCCGTCGTTTTTCACTCTGGCCGCAGTTCAAGCTGGATATTGGTGGAATGAGCAAAGAGATCCTGAATGTCGTTGAAGCCGTCTCCAACGAGAAGGACGTCCCCGAAGGCGTGATCTTCGAGGCGATCGAGGCGGCGCTCGCCTCGGCGACCCGCAAGAAGCATGGCGGCGAGATCGACGTGCGCGTGTCCATCGATCGCAAGACCGGCAACTATCGCTCCTTCCGGCGCTGGGAGATCGTCCCCGATCCCGAAAGCGGCATGCTGGAGGCGCCGTCGCGCCAGATCACCGCCTCGGCGGCGGCCATCCTGGAGCCGGATCTGAACATCGGCGATTTCATGGAGGAAGAGATCGAATCCGAATTCTTCGGCCGTATCGCCGCCCAGACCGCCAAGCAGGTCATCTTGCAGAAGGTGCGCGATGCCGAGCGCGCCAAGATCGTCGACGCCTTCGCCGCGCGCCGGGGTCAGCTCGTCACCGGCATCGTCAAGAAGGCCGAACGCGGCACCATCCTGCTCGATCTGGGCAACAACGCTGAGGCGCTCATCCCGCGCGATCACGTCATCCCACGCGAATCCGTGCGTCCGGGCGATCGTCTGCGCGGCTATCTCTATGATGTGCGTTCAGAGCCGAAAGGACCGCAGCTCTTCGTCAGCCGTACCGCGCCCGAGCTCCTGATCGAACTCTTCAAGCTCGAAGTGCCCGAGGTCGGCGAGGGGCTGATCGAGATCCTGGGCGCGGCGCGCGATCCGGGCGTGCGCGCCAAGATCGCGGTGCGCACCCGCGACCCGCGCATCGATCCGGTCGGAGCCTGTGTCGGCATGCGCGGCTCGCGCGTGCAGGCCGTCTCCAACGAACTCAACGGCGAGCGCGTCGACATCATCCTCTGGGACGAGAACCCGGCGCAGTTCGTCATCAATGCCATGTCGCCGGCGGACGTCGTCTCCATCGTCATCGACGAGGAGGCGCGCAGCATGGATGTCGCCGTCAAGGAAGAGAATCTGGCCCAGGCCATCGGCCGTTTCGGTCAGAACGTCCGGCTCGCGACCCAGCTCAGCGGCTGGGAGCTGAACGTCATGAACGAGAAGGACGCCGCCGCCAAGAGCGAGCAGGAAGCGCGCCGTTCGGCACAGGTGTTCATGGATCAGTTGGGCATCGACGAGGGGCTGGCCATGCTCCTGGTCGAGGAAGGTTTTTCGAGCGTCGACGAAGTGGCCTATGTGCCGCTGGAGGAGATGCGCGCCATCGATGAGCTCGACGAAGAGACCATCGAGCTACTGCGCGAGCGCGCCAGCGACGTCCTGGTCACGCGCGCCATCGCCACCGAGGAAGTCGACGAAGTGGGTGGGCTGAGTCTGTCGGCGCTGGAGGGCATGGACGAGACACTCGTCGCGGTGCTCGCCGAGCGCGGTATCGAGACCCTGGACGATCTCGCCGACCTGGCGGTCGACGACCTCATGGAGATCGAGGGCATGGACGAAGAGCGGGCCGCCCGTTTGATCATGCAGGCGCGCGAGCCGATGTTCGCGAATGCCCCAGAGGAATAGAGGTACAAAGGGTCAGTCCATGAGTGAAGTCACGGTCAAGCAACTCGCCTCAACGGTCGGCATTCCGGTCGAGCGACTCCTAACCCAGTTGAAGGACGCCGGTATCAGCGCCGGTGATGCGGATTTCAAGCTGACGGAGCAGGAAAAGGTCCAACTGCTCGCCTATCTGCGCCGCAGTCACGGCAAGGGCGAGGCCGACGGCGGCCCCGATCAGGTCACGATCAAGCGCAAGTCGGTCAGCGAACTGCGTGTTCCGCCGGCGGCCGCGCCGCGTAGCAATACGCCGAATTCGCGTCCGGCTCCGGCGGGGCGCGGCGGCGGCAAGACGGTGAGCGTCGAAGTCCGACGCAAGCGCACCTATGTCAAGCGCGTCGACGAGCCAGGTACAGGCGGCACGCCTGCACCGAAGCGGCAATCCAATGATCGCAGCCGCGCCGGACGCGAGCGCGCGGCGGCCACCAGCGCCGTGATCGATGAGTCACGGCGGCGCGCGGCTCTGGAAGCGATGCGCGCCGAGCAGGAAGCGCGTCGTCTCGCCGACCAGGAAGAGCAGGAGCGCCGCGCCCGCGAGGAAGAAGCGCGTCTAGAGGAAGAGCGCCGTCAGGCCGCCGAGGCACGCCGTCGCGCCGAGGAAGAAGCACGCCGGCAGGCCGAGCGCGAGGCCGCCGAGCTTCAGGCGCGCGGTGTGACCGAAGACGTCGACGTCGAGGTGACGGCTGAGGCCGACGAAGCCCAGGCCGAGACCGAGACGCCCGCGCGTCGCGCCGAAGCGGCCAAGCCGAAGAAGACCGCGAAGAAGGTCTTCGAGCCGGTCGAGAAAGAGAAGGAAAAAGACCGTCCGGCCAAGAAGGTCGGGCGCAAGGAGGCCGCACCGGTGCGTGTCCGTGATATCGCGGTCGCCGGACGTGGCGAGTATGAAGACATCGACGGTCCCGGCGGCGGTCGCGGTCCGCGTCGGCGCAAGAAGTCCTCCAAGCCGCAGCTCCAGGACAAGCATGCCTTCCAGAAGCCCACGGCCCCGGTCGTGCGTGAGGTCGAGATCCCGGAGGCCATCACGGTCGCCGAGCTGGCCAATCGTATGTCGGTCAAGGCATCCGTGGTCGTCAAGGAGCTGTTCAAGCAGGGCATGATGGTCACCATCAACCAGAACCTCGATCGCGACACGGCGATCCTGGTGGTCGAGGAGATGGGCCACAAGGCCGTCGTCGCCGACGAGCGCGACGCCGAAGGCACGCTGCTCGACGAGATGCAGGAGCAGGAGGGCCAGTTCGAGGCCCTGCCGCGTCCGCCCGTCGTCACCATCATGGGCCACGTCGACCACGGCAAGACCTCGCTGCTCGACTACATCCGCCGCACCCGTGTGGCTTCGGGCGAGGCCGGCGGCATCACGCAACACATCGGCGCCTATCACGTCGAGACCGACAAGGGCACGGTGTCCTTCCTCGACACCCCAGGTCACGCAGCCTTCTCGGCCATGCGTGCGCGTGGCGCCAAGGTGACGGACATCGTCATCCTGGTGGTCGCGGCCGACGACGGCGTCATGCCGCAGACGGTCGAGGCGATCCAGCATGCGCGCGCCGCCGGCGTGCCGCTGATCGTGGCCATCAACAAGATGGACAAGCCCGAGGCCAACCCCGACAAGGTGATGCAGGAACTCACCAAGTACGAGGTGCTGACCGAGGAATGGGGCGGCGACACCATGATGGTCAAGGTCTCGGCCAAGGCCGGTCTCGGTATCGACGAGCTGCTCGACGCCATCCTGCTCCAGGCCGAGGTGCTCGAACTCAAGGCTCCGGTCGAGGGTCCGGCGCGCGGCGCCATCGTCGAATCCAGTCTCGACAAGGGACGCGGTCCGGTGGCGACGGTGCTGGTGCAGTCCGGCACGCTCCGGCGCGGTGACATCATCGTCTCGGGTGGTGAATACGGTCGTGTGCGCGCCATGTTCGACGAGTCGGGCGCGCCGGTCGAATCGGCCGGTCCCTCGATCCCGGTGCAGGTGCTGGGTCTGTCGGGCACGCCGAACGCCGGTGACGACGTCATCACGGTCAGCGACGAGCGTCGTGCCCGTGAGGTCGCCGAGTTCCGCGCCGCCCGGTCGCGTCAGAGCCGTTTCGACGAGCAGCGCGGCGTGAGTCTCGACCAGCTCTTCACCCAGCTCAAGGACGGCGAGCAGAAGGCGGTCAACCTCATCCTCAAGGCCGATGTGCAGGGCAGTCTGGAAGCACTGCGCGAGAGTCTGCTCAAGCTCACCAACGACGAGGTCAAGGTCGCCATCGTCGCCTCGGGCGTGGGCGGGATCACCGAATCCGACGCCAACCTGGCCGTCACCTCGAATGCGATCCTGCTCGGCTTCAACGTCCGTGCCGATGCCGCTGCGCGTCGCGTGGTCGAGGAAAAGGGTCTGGATCTGCGTTACTACAGCATCATCTACGAGCTGATCGACGAGGTGAAGCAGGCGATCTCGGGTCTCTTGAGTCCGATCGTCACCGAGGAGATCATCGGCCTCGCGGAAGTGCGCGATGTGTTCCGGTCCTCGAAGTTCGGTGCGGTGGCCGGTTGTATGGTGGTCGAGGGCGTCATCAAGCGTAACAACCCGATCCGCGTGCTGCGCAACAATGTCGTGGTCTACGAGGGCGCGCTCGAATCGCTGCGTCGCTTCAAGGACGACGTGGCCGAGGTCAAGCACGGCATGGAATGCGGTATCGGCGTGAAGAACTACAACGACGTGCAGCCCGGCGACCAGATCGAGGTCTTCGAGCGTACCGAGAAGGCCCGTGTCCTGTGAACGAACGTGAATTCGACCGCACCGAGCGTATCGGCGCCGAGATGAAGCGCGCACTGGCGGTGCTGGTGCGCGATCAGGTCAAGGATCCGCGTCTGGCCAACATCACGGTGCACGAGGTGCGGGTGACGCGCGATCTGGCCCATGCCAAGGTCTATTTCACCTGCTTCCCCAGCGACGAGGACACGCAGGCGCAGGAGCGGTTGCTCAACAAGCAGCTCGCCGGTTTCCTGCGCCATGCGCTGGCGCAAGAGGTGCGGTTGCGGGCCATGCCGCAACTGCACTTCATCCACGACGAATCGATCGCAAAGGGCGAGCATCTGTCGAGCCTGATCGAACAGGCCGTCGCTCAGGAGCGGCCCGCGACTGAAGAGGAGCACTGAGATCATGGGACGCCGCCGTAATTCGGGACGCCCCGTGACCGGGATCCTGCTGTTGGACAAGCCGCTGGGCCTGTCTTCGAACGAGGCCCTGCAACGGGTCAAGCGCTATTATCGCGCCGCCAAGGCGGGGCATACCGGGAGTCTGGACCCCTTGGCGACCGGGCTGCTGCCCTGTTGTCTGGGCGATTCGACCAAGTTTTCGGCCTTCCTGCTGGATGCCGACAAACGCTATCGGGTGCGTGTGCGTCTGGGCGAGACCACGGCCACGGGCGATGCCGAAGGCGAGGTGCTGGAGCGCGCGCCGGTCGACGGCGTGACCGAGGTGCGTCTGCGCGAGGTGCTGTCAGGCTTCCTTGGTCCCATCGATCAGTTGCCGCCCATGTATTCGGCGGTCAAGCATCAGGGGCAGCGGCTCTATGAGCTGGCGCGTCAGGGTCTGGAAGTCGAGCGCCAGACGCGCCGTATCGAGATCCATGCGCTCGAACTGCTGTCGATGGAACTGCCCGAGATCGAACTCGACGTGCACTGTTCCAAGGGCACCTATGTTCGTACCCTAGCCGAGGACATCGGTCGCGAACTCGGCTGCGGCGCCCATGTGAGCGCCCTGCGTCGGACCGGCGTCGGCCACTATGCCGAGCCGGATGTGACCTTCGTCACCGGCGAGCAGATCGCCGCACTGGCCGAAGCCGAGGATTTCGCCGCGCTCGACGCCCTGCTGCTGCCGCTCGACAGCGCGCTCGGGCACTGTCCGGCACTGAAGCTCTCGGCGGATACGGCCTTCTATCTCGGGCAGGGACAGGCGGTGCTGGTGCCCCAGGCGCCGACCGAGGGTCTGGTCCGGCTCTACGACCCTTCATCGCATTTCCTGGGTGTCGGCGAGATCCGCGACGACGGGAAAGTCCAGCCCAAGCGTTTGATTTGATTCGTTCGGTTCCATGTTCGACCTGATGGAAACATCCCTGAAGTCATTGTTGGGGATGATCGCGACGGGATGACCCGTCCGACGCAGGTCTTTATTTTCGTGCTTCAACCATTTCGAGGAGATTTCCAATGACAATGACCGCTGCCGACAAGAAGAAGGTCGTCGACGAATACGCGCGCAGCGAGCGCGACACCGGCTCGCCCGAGGTGCAGGTCGCGCTGCTGACCGCACGCATCCAGCAGTTGACCGACCACTTCAAGGAGCACACCCACGACCATCACTCGCGTCGTGGCCTGGTACGCATGGTCAATTCGCGGCGTAAACTGCTCGACTATCTCAAGCGCAAGGATCTGGACCGCTATCGCGATCTGATCGCGCGCCTGGGTCTGCGTCGCTAAGTCTCCGCGTCGCACCCCGGCGAACGGGTGGTCGGCCGCCGGTCGCTCGTTCGTCCGCTCCCGGTGCGTCCAGCGCGACGCGCGGCGAACCGACACCCTCCGCGCGGCCATCTCCGTTCGCACCGGCCCGAGCCGCAGGTTTGGAGTGCCCAGGGTCCGTCGCGCCGGCGGCCCAAACACCCGAGCCAAACATCCAGAGGATTTATCTGTGATTCCCACCCCCATCGTTAAAGAGTTCCAATTCGGCAAGCAGACCGTCAGGCTGGAAACCGGCGAGATCGCGCGCCAGGCCGATGGTGCCGTCCTGATCGACATGGACGACACCGTGGTCCTCGTGACGGTCGTGGTCGACAAGCGGCCGGGCGCGGAGCGCGACTTCCTGCCCCTGACGGTCGAGTATCAGGAAAAGACCTATGCCGCCGGACGCATCCCAGGCGGCTTTTTTCGGCGCGAGGGCCGTCCGAGCGAGGGCGAGATCCTCACAGCGCGTCTGATCGACCGTCCGATCCGCCCGCTGTTCGCCAAGGGTTTCTGCAACGAGGTGCAGATCATCGCCACCGTCAAGTCGCTGAACCCTTCGGTCAATCCCGAGGTTCCGGCGCTGATCGGTGCGTCCGCCGCGCTCGCGCTCTCGGGCGTACCCTTCAACGGCCCGATCGCCGCCGCGCGCGTCGGCTACAAGAACGGTGAATACATCCTCAATCCAGCGGTGATCGGCCTGGGGCCGGACTCGGATCTGGATCTGGTGGTCGCCGGGACGGACAAGGCCGTGCTCATGGTCGAGTCCGAGGCGCGTGGGCTATCGGAAGACGTCATGCTCGGCGCGGTGCTCTTCGGGCACGAGCAGATGCAGGTCGCGATCCAGGCGATCCGCGAGCTGGCCGCCGTGGCCGGCAAGCCGGCGATGGACTGGACGCCGCATGTCATCGATCCGGCGCTGACCGAGCAGGTGCGCGCGGCCGGTGGCGAGGCGATTGCCGCCGCCTACCGCATCAAGGAAAAGCAGGCGCGTTATACCGCGCTCGGTACGGCGCGCACCGCCATCATCGAACAACTGTGCGCCGTCGAGACGCCCGCCTGGACCGAAGCTCAGGTCAAGGCGGCCATCGAGGCACTGGAGTCGACCACGGTGCGCGAGTCGATCCTGGCCGGCGAGCCGCGCATCGACGGGCGCGACACCAAGACCGTGCGTCCGATCACCATCCGCACCGGCGTGCTGCCGCGCACCCACGGCTCGGCGCTCTTCACGCGCGGCGAGACCCAGGCGATGGTCATCACCACGCTCGGTACCGAGCGCGACTCGCAGATCATCGATGCGCTGGAAGGCGAGCGGCGTGAGCACTTCATGCTGCATTACAACTTCCCGCCCTTCTGCGTCGGCGAGATCGGCCGTGTCGGCAGCCCCAAGCGGCGCGAGATCGGTCACGGACGTCTGGCCAAGCGTGGCGTGCTGGCGGTGATGCCGAGCATCGAAGAGTTCCCCTATTCGGTGCGCGTGGTCTCCGAGATCACCGAGTCCAACGGCTCCAGCTCGATGGCCAGCGTCTGCGGCACCAGTCTGGCGCTGATGGACGCGGGCGTGCCGATCAAGGCGCCGGTCGCCGGTGTCGCCATGGGTCTGATCAAGGAAGGCGAGCGCTTCGCGGTCCTCACCGACATCATGGGTGACGAAGACCACCTGGGCGACATGGACTTCAAGGTGGCGGGTACCGCCACCGGCATCAATGCGCTCCAGATGGACATCAAGATCGAGGGCATCACGCGCGAGATCATGGAGATCGCCTTGGCTCAGGCCAAGGAAGGACGGCTGCATATCCTCGGCGAGATGAACAAGGTCATCGACTCGCATCGCGTCGAGATGTCCGAGCACGCCCCGCGCATCATCGAGATGAAGATCCATCCCGAGAAGATCCGCGACGTCATCGGCAAGGGCGGCTCGGTCATCCGCGCCATCACCGAGGAGACGGGTGCGACCATCGACATCAACGACGATGGCGTGGTCAAGATCTTCTCCGTGGTCAAGGCCGCCGGCGAGGAGGCCAAGCGCCGCATCCGTCTGATCACCGCCGATGTCGAGGTGGGCAAGGTCTACGAGGGCAAGGTCGCGCGTCTGATGGACTTCGGCGCCTTCGTCACCATCCTGCCCGGACGCGATGGGTTGGTGCACATCTCGCAGATCTGCGAGGAGCGCGTGCAGTCGGTCAGCGACAAGCTCAAGGAAGGCGACGTGGTGCGCGTCAAGGTGCTGGAGGTCGATAAGCAGGGCCGTATCCGTCTGAGCATGAAGGCGGTCGAACCGGGCGAATAAGACCGGCCGTACCAGTGCCGAGCGTCGGCCCGTCGGGTCGACGCCGAACGATCCGAACCGCGTATCGAGTCTTCATGCGCGGTTTGTTTTTTGCTTGGTAACTTGGTGCAACAGGCCATGTCGTGGGAGCCGGGACACCATGCTGAGACAATTCCAAGCCGTTGGCGCCAGTGGGTCGGACGCTCGCGCGGAGCGTCCGGCCACGCCCTATCACGAGTTCTATCGCGACGACTTCCAGCCGCGCGAGCACTATGTCCCGCTGTGGGAGCACATCCAGCGTGCCGGCCAGCGCGGACTGGCCCTCAAGGCACGCGAGGCCCATCTGGCGCTCCATAACGAAGGGGTCACGTTCACCCTGTATTCGGATCAGGAGCCGGGGATCGAACGGGTTCGGCCCTTCGATATCCTGCCGCGTCTGGTGACGGCCGGGGAATGGACGCCGATCGAGGCCGGTCTCAAGCAGCGCATCCGCGCGCTCGACCGCTTCATCCACGATGTCTATCACGAGCAGTCCATCCTCAAGGACGGCGTGGTGCCGCCCGAACTCATCTATCGCGGCCGTGATCTCTGTCGCGACATCCTCGACGTCGACCCGCCGGGCGGTGTCTACATCCATATCAGCGGCGTCGACCTGATCCGTGACGAGAGCGGGCGCTATCTGGTGCTGGAGGACAATCTGCGCACCCCGTCCGGCGTCTCCTACATGATCGAGAACCGGCTGATCGAGCGCCGTATCCTGCCCGAGTTCTTCCAGCGCTATCGGGTGCGGCCGGTCGAGCACTATCCCGAGCGGCTGCTCCAGCGGCTCAGACGGCTCTCGCCGCGCGGCGCGGCGGACGCCGTGGTGGTGGTCCTGACCCCAGGGATCTTCAACTCCGCCTATTTCGAGCACAGTTTCCTCGCCCGCGAGATGGGCGTGGAGCTGGCCGAGGGGCGCGATCTGGTCTGTCGCAACGATCGGGTCTATCTCAAGACCACGCTCGGACTGCGTCAGGTCGACGTCATCTACCGGCGTCTCGACGACGATTATCTGGACCCGCTGGTCTTCCGGCCCGACTCGCTGCTCGGGGTGCCGGGGATCATCCGCGCCTGGCGGGCCGGCAACGTGGCCCTGGTCAATGCCCCAGGCACCGGGATCGCCGACGACAAGGCGGTCTATGCCCATGTGTCCGACATCATCCGCTACTATCTGGGCGAGGAGCCGATCCTGCCGAGCGTGCCGACCTATCAGATGACCGATCCGCAGGACCGCGACTATGTGCTCGACAACCTGGAGCGCATGGTGATCAAGGCCGTCTCCGAGTCGGGCGGGCACGAGATGCTGATGGGACCGACCTCGACGGCCGGCCAGCGCGACGACTTCACGCGCCGCATCCAGGCCGATCCGCGCCGCTACATCGCCCAGCCCGTGATCCAGCTCTCGCGCCACATCTGCTGTCTGGACGGCGAGCTGGAATCGCGTCATCTGGATCTGCGCCCCTTCGTGCTCCACGGCGGCGACGAGATCGAGGTCATCCCCGGCGGTCTGACCCGCGTGGCCCTGACCAAGGGGTCGCTGGTGGTCAATTCCTCGCAGGGCGGGGGCAGCAAGGACACCTGGGTACTGGCCGACTGACGGGAGCCATGCGGATGCTGAGTCGAATCGCCGAATCGCTCTACTGGATGGCCCCCCATCTGGAACGGGCCGACAACACCGCGCGGGTGCTGGACATCAATGTCGTCCACCGGCTGGCGGCCGAGGAGGGACTGACCGAGGAGGGTCAATGGCTGCCGCTGCTGACCATCCTGGGCGCCGACGACCGCTATGCCGAGACCTACCCGGACGGTCGGGTGAGTGTGCCGCGCGTCATCCGGTTGCTGACCCAGGCCGAGACCAATCCCGGCAGCATCCTCAACTGTCTGCGTCTGGCGCGCGAGAGGACATCATCGCCCAGGGGTTGCATGAGTATCTGGATGTCTTCCTGACCGCCTTGCCGGATCTGAGCGACGCCCTGACGCGGGATTATTTCAATCACGAGGTGTGATGGGGCTGGGCGTGATGCACGCTCATGGTGCACGAAGTCGCTGGAAACCGGGTCAATGCTCGACTTTGGACGCGCGCGTCAATTCGGCGAAGCGCACGCCGCGCAGTCCGCCGATCTCCAGACTGAGCCGTTCGATCTCGGCGGGCATCCCGCGGATGATGATGGTCTCCAGACAGTTATGATGGTCCAGATGGACATGGGTCGTGGCCACCACATGGATGTACTGACGATGCTGGATGTCCAGGATCTGCTGGGTCAGCTCGCGCTGATGATGGTCGTAGACGATGGTCAGCACCCCGGCGACCTCGGTGTCGCCGCGCTCCCAGGTCTCCTCGACGATCCGTTCACGGATCAGGTCGCGTACCAGTTCGGAGCGCGAGGCATAGCCCTTGTTCACCAGACGCCGATCGAGCTCGTCGAGCAGCGTCTTGGGGAGCGAGACGGTGAAGCGGATGGTTGACTCGGTGCTCGACATCGGCGGGTCCGGGGCGTTGATCCAGGACGAAGGATACCAGTCCGGACACGGCCCTTGAACCCGGATGTCGGTTCATGACCGATCGCGTCAGCGGTTCGACTGCGCCAGCGTTTGGTGGGTCTCGGTCCCGGTGGTCCGGACCTCGGCCGTTGGCGTGCGTGCCGGCGCGGTCGTCGAGTGACCGTCGGCAGTTGCCAGAACCGCTGTCTGCACGCCACCGACCAGAACGGCAATCGCGGCGAGAATTCCAAGAGCGCCCATGATACGACTCCTACAGGGTGGTTGTTTGTGTTAGTTTTATAATATAAGAATATTCTAATTTTTCAAGCCCAAAAACGTCCGAGCCGTTCGTTGGGGCGAGACGTGTCGGTGCCAAGCGCGCGATAATCGGTCATAGTCCAAGTCAAATGGAATCCAGTCGCCAATGTCCACGCCAGATCCCACGCTCATCGGCCGCGTCATCGACATCCAGGGCGGACGCCTGATCGCCACGCTCTTTCCGTCCGAGGACGGTTTCCCCTCAGCCAAGACGCTGGAAGACGAGTCGCTCCCGGTCGGCCAGTTGGGGAGCCTGGTGGAGGTCCGGGACCGGGCCGGACACATCCTCGCCGAGATCGCGCGCAGCCACGAAAAGGCCGTCGGTACGCGCACCGTCCAGGGCGAGGCCAACGCGACTCCGCGTCAGGTCACGGTGCGCGAGCGGCGGCTGGAGCTGACCGCGCTCGGCGAGATCAACGGCGACGGCCGGCTCGAACCCGGCGTGAGCCGCTATCCGGTGGTCGGCGCGACCGTGCATCTGATTCCCACCTCGCGCTTGGCGATCCTGCTGGCGCGCAAGACTCAGGTCGCGCTGGAACTGGGCCGGCTGTCGGTGCGTTCGGCACTCAAGGCGACCTTGGAACCCACAGCCCTGTTCGGGCGCCATCTGGCCATCCTCGGCCAGTCAGGCTCGGGTAAGTCCTGGACGCTCTCCAGTCTGATGCAGCGCGTGGTCAAGACCATGCCGCACTCGCACATCGTCCTGCTCGACCTGCATGGCGAATACGGCTGGAAACGCCCCGACGGCACGACCGAAGGCATCTTTCCGCCCGGCACGGCGCGCTATCTCGACGCGCGCGAGCTGGAGATCCCCTATTGGCTGCTGACCTATTCGGAGCTGGTCGATCTCTTCATCGACCGCGCGGACGTCAATGCCTCGCTCCAGATCGCCTTTCTGCGCGAGACCGTCTATGCCCTGCGCAAGCAGTCCAATCAGCACGCCGGGATCGATCGGCTCTCGGTCGACTCGCCGGTCTATTTCCCGATCGACGAGCTGTATCAGCGCTTCAAGAAGGCCAACGAGGAGAAGCTGGAGTTCGGCAAGGTCAAGGGACCGCTGTTCGGCGCCTTCGACGACTTCCTGGTGCGCTTCCTCTCGCTCTACAACGACGGGCGCTACGACTTCTTCATGCATCCGCGCAAGAACAAGAGTTCGGCCAGTCTGGAGGGGCTGTTGCGCGACTTCGTCGGGCTGGGCGAGCCCAAGCGTCAGGTGACGGTGATCGACCTCAGTCCGGTCCCGGTCGATCTGCGCCCGGTGATCTCGGCCCAGATCGGCCGGCTGGCCTATGAGTTCAATTACTGGAATCCGCGTCGGCACGAATTTCCGCTGCTGCTGGTGTGCGAGGAGGCGCATCAGTACATCCCGCGCGAGTCCGACACCCGCTTCGTCGGGACGCGCCGGTCGATGGAGCGTATCGCCAAGGAGGGGCGCAAGTACGGCGTCACGCTCTGCATCGTCAGCCAGCGTCCGACCGAGCTGTCGGAGACCGTGCTGGCGCAGTGCGGCAACTATCTCTGTCTGCGCATCTCCAACGCCGACGACCAGGAGTACGTGCGTCGTCTACTGCCCGAGGGGGCAAAGAATCTCGCCGACCGGCTCGCCTCGCTGCGTCGCGGTGAAGTCCTGGCGGTGGGCGATGCCGCGCTGCTGCCCACGCGCATCCAGGTCGACCGTCCCGATCCGCCGCCTTCGAGCAGTGACGCGCCCTTCTCCCAGAGCTGGATGCAGGGACCGGAGGATCTGGACGTCAACGACATCATCGATCGCTGGTGGCGGCAGGTGCGGTGAGCGGTGCCGTGAACAACGAAAACGGCCGTCGTCGGGTCCGGCTCCGGGTGGGGCTGGGGGCGGCTCTGGGATTCGGCGCGATCCTCATCATCGTCCGGGCTGTCTGGCCGGTGCTGTATCCGCCTGTGTCGCAGGTCGCGTCGCTCGATCCGCGCTGCGATCTGCGGGCCGGACCCTGTGAGTCGCGTTTCGGCGGCGGTGGCCGGGTGCGCTTCGGGATCGAGCCGCGGACCCTTCCGGTGGCCGCGCCGCTGCGGCTCGAAGTCGAACTCTCGGGACTGGCGGCCGAAGCGGTCGAGGTCGATTTCGTCGGCGTCGAGATGTACATGGGCTTCAACCGCGTAGCGCTGGAATCGCTCGGCGATGGGCGCTATGCCGGGCATGGCATGATTCCGGTCTGTACGAGTGGGCGTATGACCTGGGAGGCGCGCGTGCTGATCCACACCCCGGATGGATTGCTGGCCGCGCCCTTTCGGTTCGAGAGTGCGCCGCAGGTGCTGCTGCAAGGGTTCCTCCAAACGCGACGGTAGCGGCACCACCCGATCTTTCTGTCCCTTGCCGTCGCGCACGACGATTTGATGATAGTGGAAGTCGATATCCTGCACGCGGAGCCGCACGCACTCCATCAACCGCATTCCGGTGCCATACAGTAGCGCGGCCATCAAGTGTGGAGTTCCCGCGAGGCCGGCCAACAGTCGTCCGACCTCCGAGCGTTCCAGCACGACGGGTAGTCGCTTCGGTCGCTTGGCGCGAGCGAAATCCCCAAGCGCGTCCAATGACTGTCCAAGCACCTGTTTGTACAGAAACACCAGGGCGTTCAATGCCTGGCTCTGGGTGCTGGCCGAGACCTGACCACGCACCGCCGGGTCTTCGAGAAAATCCCGGAGGCGGTCGGCGCCGACCTCGCTTGGATCGCGGTGATCGCAAAACAGAATGAAGCGGCACACCCAGGCTTCATACGCCTGCTCGGTGCGGATCGAATAGTGTCGGCGCCGGATTTCCGCTACCAGACTCAGACGCTTGTCTGGGAAGGCCGCCAGATACGCCTCCGCGCGGCGGACATGCCACCGAAGCGCGTTTTCCTTGACGCCGGACTGACGGGCTCTGGCAATGAAGTGGTCCCAAAAACGCTCCTTGGCGGCGTTTTCTGTTGCTTGATGTTCAGGCATGTGCTATGAACTGGATTCACAGACAGAGCGTGTGGATTCGGTTTAGCGTTGCTTGGGCGGTTTGACCTAGCCTTGCGAGTTAGGCAGAGTCTATGCTAACGGTGCTAGGCGGAATCTGTCTAGCACGCCGGACCAACATTCTGTCTATTTAACTGTTGGGCGCCATAGGACCCCCAGACAATGGAGGAGATCTTCTCGTATCAGTTCCACTCCGAGTCTACGGTCCGCCTGATCTTCGGTGGTCTAACCGTTGTCGGAGTTGGTCTTGGAACCTTGTTTTGGATCGATTTCCGCAGGCGTTCTTCCCGGTCGTGGCGTATCGCAGGCGTGCTTGTCATGATTGCCGGGTTGCTACTTGGAGCGATCTTCGGCTACCGGGCGACCCAGCCGGAGTACTTCAAAAGACTTGCGGCAGACAATGATGGGTTGGCTCTTGAATACTACCTCTTCAGCGAGGACGTCTTTCTTCGCTGGGATACCGTCAACAGCATTACTGTCCGAGAGAACCGCTTGATTGTCGACGGTGGTGCGCTAGGGACATATCGTAGCTCGGTCGTGTACCGCGGCGATCAGGACAGATTGCTGGGTGTGCTCGCATGCTTCTTGCCCGAAGGTGGCCCTCAAGAGCATGGTGGAGCCGCTCAGTGCCAAACCGCCCAACAAGAGCATGCAGCGGACGGCGCTTCGCGCCGCCGCTGATGTTGAACGTTAGGCAGCAACAATGGGGGCAATATGAAAAGAAATCTGATCGCGGCAACTGTTGGTATAGTTTTTTCCTTGATTCATTTTCAAGCTAATTCGGAAACCTATAGCGCACAGCATGAACAAGTGAAACAACATTTCCTAAGCAATGAAGAGAAAACAACAAAAGATGCAATCTGGACCGCAAGCGATATATTCAAGGTTGGTGTAATCGACGATGGAAGTCGAAGAGACGGATACGCGGATTATGTATGCCAAGTGCTTTATGACTACGGCTTCAAAGGGAAAAAGGTTCCTGATTAG
Organism: Allochromatium tepidum; assembly: GCF_018409545.1. Lineage (GTDB taxonomy): Bacteria > Pseudomonadota > Gammaproteobacteria > Chromatiales > Chromatiaceae > Thermochromatium > Thermochromatium tepidum_A. The sequence continues at coordinate 1,364,567 of NZ_AP024563.1, forward strand.
TTACGAAGCTCAGCACATTCACGCTTACTGTAATTCATTGTTTTTATGAAATTATTTTCAGCCATCTGAGTTTGTGCCAGGTACGCTGGTCGTCTGCGCTGACTTGGAGGCCGCGCTTAGGTGGTCAGAGATTGACCGGGCAAGAGAAAACAAAAACTTGGCCTGAGAGTTCTCGCACCGCAGTGCTGAGCTTCGTAACTAATCAGGAAAAGGTTTGGGTCCAGGTTGTTGATATTGTAAAGCTCTCTCGAAACGGAAAGTGGGTTAAATTGGGTGAGTCACGATGCCAGTAGCGCCTAACAAGTCGCTCAAGCCGACCCAGCGCGGCCAGCGCCGTGGGTAAAATCAAGCGTCGTGCCGCGCGCTGGTCGGCTTACCTTAGTCGTTATCGCGCTGAGCAAAGCTCGGCGTATCTTGCAGGGTGAAAGCCCCTGTCGGGTAAGGGCTAGTACCGCGCACTTGGAGTTTTCGGGATAATCGCCCATCACTCTCCCACGGTCTGATTGTGAGTTGCTCCCCATGGCCCGTCCTGCCCCGTTGATTGAACTGCCCCCTGAACCATGCACCGTCCTGAAAGGTCCGGCGCGAAGCCGCGAAACGGCCCACAGCCTGGTGCAGCGGGCGCAGATCGTGCGGCGTGCCGCCGAGGAGAACGCAGCAAAGCGATTGGACAGGCGCTGGGACTCAATGAAGACGCGGTCGGGCCGTGGCGACGGCGTTGGGTCGAGGCCCAGGAGCGGCTCGCCGCTCTGACGGGCCCGCGTCTGGTGGCGGCGATCAAGGAGGTGCTGTCCGACCGCCCGCGTTGCGGCGCCCCGGGTGAGTTCACGCCTGAGAAAACCGGGATCCTCCAGAGCATGGCCTCCCGGGCCGCCTTTCTCCAGGATCCCCCCCATCGCATCCGCTTTGTTTATACCCCCAAGCCCTGTTCCCGGCTCAATCAGGTCGAGATCCGGTTCGGTATCCTCACCCGTCGGTTGCTCAAGCGCGGGCGCTTCGCCTCCACCGACGACCTCAAGCAACGGCTCCTTGAGTTCATCGATTTCTTCAACCAGACCCTCGCCAAGCCGTTTCGCCGGACCTACATCGGCAAGCCGCTGATGGAATAAAATTGTCCAGTCAACTTAAGGTGCGAAGTACTAGGCCACCGAGTCCGGAATGATCAGGGGAATCGGGGTGCGTACATCCTTGCGATAGATCCGAAAATCGCTGTCCAGGGTCAGCACTGGGCTGGTGTCGAACGACTGGGCCATGATGACCAGGCAGGCATCCGCCAGCGACATGGGCACATCGGCATACTTGTGCATCAGGGTCGCCACCTATTCCATCTCGGCGGCCAGGGTGAAGGGCAGTGCGACCAGTCCAATCCGGCACTGTCGTAGTACCCATTCGGGATCGCCACCCGCGCGCTGCACCAGGAAACAGGCTTCCGAGATGACGGCCTCGCAGGTCAGGAGCGGTGGCGTGATGGTGGCTAACTGCCGACGGGTCCAGTCATGCCCCACTGGTCGCGGGCATTGAGTAAGGCGACCAGCCCTTTTAAGGTGCAAAAATACAACATTTATAATCAATAAGTTGCAGAGCACGACCTGACTCAGTTAGCGCAATGCGCGCCCTATTGATGCTGTAAGTCGCTGAAAGATTTGCAACTTTTTCGAACACTTTATGAGCACCTTAAAAGGGCTGGTAAGGCGACTAACGGGCCTGTATCCAGGATAACCTGCCGCTTCATACGCCGTAGTCCTGGAGATGGCGCGGGTTTGTGGACAAATCCGCCGGTGCGTCTTGGAGACATCCGACCAAGCCGCCGTTCTGAGCCAGTTCCAGGCAGGAGGCTGGGGCACCAGCGTGGCTGGCTGATGGGCTGGACTGAGTATGGCGGGTTTCGAGGAACTCGATGAAGTCCAGCACCTCGCGCTGTATGTTCGGGGGGAGGCGTTGGGTGTGAAGGTGGATTTGCTCTAGGATGGTCATCGTGTGTTTCTCTATCCAGGCGGATCAGGAGTGATACTTTAGCCGGAACGCGATACTCCGGTACGCCGGAGGATTTCATTTTCGTACTTGAACTGCCACCCGTGATGATGCATCACGCGAAATCGTCCCGGCGCTTGCGAGCACAAATCGATTAGCCTTCCGCGTTTGTGTATCTGAGGTCTGCCAGAAAAGCGTGCTGCCGTTCTGATCCATCTCTAGGATCACATAGCTTCCGATCTGGAGCATCAGTCCAAGGTGATCAGACGTCGCTCCAACCCCTGCGGAAAACTCACCAAAACTCGACTTTGGCCATTTTTAGCCCTGGTGGGAGGGCAGAGCGACGCCTCAACCGATGGTGATAGAGTGGATGGCTGTAGCGGCAGATGACCAGAGACGCTATCGTCTGATGTCGATCCAAATGCCCGTGATGCCCGCTCATGAGCCATCCGCCGTACCTGAATTGTATCGATTTTGCAGCCGTTTGCCTGCCTGTTTACAAACCGACATGGGATCTAGGTGCCAGTGTTACTGGCGGGATGGCTTGTAATGGACGCCGGCTCGGGATCGCTTAAACCAGAGCCGCATTTGAACCGCAAGGAAGGCTCAGTGCGGATGTCTGTGTTCCAGGCCGGTGTGTGGACCGATCAGTTCGTCCGCTGAGTGCGGATGGCTGTGTCGATGCGCATGGGCATGGCTGTGCAGGATGGCGTCCACGAGCCGGCCCTCGACGAGCCGGACCGCCCGTGTCGCCAGTCGCGCCAGGAACGGCCAGTCGTGCGAGACCAGGATCATGGCCTGTTCCAGTCCATCCAGATGGGCGATGAGCCGCTCGGCGGTCGCCTCGTCCAGGCCGTTGGTCGGCTCGTCGAGCAGCAGCACCTCGGGACGCATCGCCAGCACGGTCGCGAGCGCGACCAGTCGTTTCTCGCCCGCCGACAACCGGTAGGTGATGCGCTCGGCGAAGTCGGCGAGTCCCAGATGTTCGAGCGTCTCCAGGGCGTCGGTGCGCGCCTGTTCGGGCGAGCGACCCAGGTTCAGGGGACCGAAGGCGACGTCCTCCAGCACCGTCGGGCAAAAGAGCTGATCGTCCGAGTCCTGGAACAGCAGTCCGACTCGTGCTCGTACTTGGTGGAAGTCGCGCTCGCCGGCGCGTTCGCACCCGAAGGCGAGGATCCGGCCCGCACTGGGACGCTTGAGTCCGACCAGCAGATGCAGGAGCGTCGTCTTGCCCGCGCCGTTGGAGCCGATCAGGGCGACCCGATCGCCTGGATCGAGCCTGAAGTCCAGTTCGCGCAGGACGGTTCGGTCGTGATAGTCGAAACGGACTCGTTGCAGCTCGATCAGAGGCGTCGTCATGGAAGGCGGATGGCGGTGATGAGGGTGGTTGCGCAAGCGGCCATCATACGCCCGGCAGGCCCAAGCCGTGATCCAGCCAAGCCAAAGCGCCCAGCAGTGTCATCAGACCGAGCGCGGCGAGCGTGTCGCCCGGCTGCCAGTGCGGTGTGTCGAGCCGATACAGCCGCCCCCGAAAGCCGCGACAGCGCATGGCGTCCATCAGACGCTCGGCGCGCGCGAGACTGCGCACCAGCAACATTCCCATCAGCCAGCCATAGGCGCGCCAGGTGTGACGGTCGGTACGCGGCACGAAGGCGCGTGCGCGCATGGCCTGACGCAGCCGGATGAACTCGGCGTGGATGAGATGGATCTGGCGGACCGTCATCAACAGCAGATGCGTCAGCTTGTCCGGCACGCCGAGCCGTCCCAGTGCCTGACCGAGCGCCACGGGTTCGAGCGTCCCGACCAGGGCCATGAGCGCGAGCACCACGGCATTGGCCTTGAGCAGGATCATCAGGGCCAGATCACGCCCGACCGTGCTCGCGCGCAGTGGGCCGAGTTCGAACCAGGACGCACCCGGCGTGGTGAAGGGCAGGGTCAGCAGCACGATGAGCATGAAGCCTTCCAGGGCCGGCAGACGCCGGACCAGATCGCGTGCCTTCAGTCCGGCGGCAAGTGCCAGACCGAGCGCCAGCCCCAGGGCCGTCGTCGTGCTGCCGGGATGATCGAGTCCGACCGTGATCAGTGCGAAGGCGAGCGCCGCACCGACACGCAGACGCGGATCGCGTGCGACCATCCAACCCGAACCGGCGAGATTGGGGATGGGCGCAGCGGTCACGCGCGCTCGCCCGCGCGACGACTACGCCACCAGAGGGCCAGTCCGGTCAGGCCCAGGATGTAGCCGATCCCACCCAGGATATCCTGGAAGCGGACACGCTCCTCGAGGGCATTCAATCGCTCGGCGAGCGGGTGCGTCTGACGGGCCAGTGCCTGCTCGATGGCACCGATCAGCACCGGGTCGAAGGTTTGGTGAGCGACTGAGTCATGGTCGAGCGGAACCTGTGGTGCGGGGATGTCCGCCGGCGGCTGAGTCCGAGTCGGAGGCGGCCCCGAGTCTTCACCCGGACTGTCTGCGGGCGGGGTGGTGGTCGGCGAAAACGCGCCTTGCAGTGTCTCACCCGCGATCGTCCATTGGGCGCCGTGCCCATCCCCCGTGCGTGCGACCAGCCGATGCTCGACCGGCGCGAGTGCGCGATAGGCGAAGCTCCCGTCGTCCGCCGGTGTCAATTCGGCGAGCACGCGGCCCTCGCTGTCCTGGACCTCGACCCTGGCACCGCCCGCCCCGGCACCGCCGACGAAATAGGCCCGGCCCCGAATCCAGTCGCCCTCGGTTTGGGCGAAGACCTTGAGCTTGTGAGCCAGGGCCGGTTGGCTCATCAGCGCCAGGAGCAGCAACCAGACGGAAGATGTTCTAGACATGCGTGCTCGCTCCAGTCGACAGCCTCTCGGGCGCAACCCGTTGCAGAAAACCGACGATGGTGGCCGTCACCAGTCCCTCGACCAGGGCCAGTGGCGGATAGGTCAACAGCAGCACCTGAGCCGCCGGTCGGAAGGGTTCGCCACTCAGGGCCAGGGTCGCGGCCACCAGCCCACCCGTCAGCATCACCCCCAGGAAGCCGGCCGCGAAGCCGATCCAGGCCCGACGCGCCGGACGCACACGCCCCAGCGCCGGAGCCAGTACCCAGGCGCAGACGAGCGCCGGCAGCGCCATGTTCAGGGTATTGACGCCCAGCACCAGCGGTCCGCCGAAGCCGAAGAAGGCCGCCTGGAGCGCGAGCGCGACCAGGATCGCCGGCACTGCCGTCCAGCCGAGCAGCAGTCCCATGAGCCCATTGAGCAGCAGATGGACGCTGGTCGGCCCGAGCGGGACACTGATGAGCGAGGAGACGAAGAACGCCGCCGAGAGCACGGCGGCGCGGGGCAGATGATCATAGTCGAGCCGGCGCAGTGCCACGGTCAGCAGACCGACCGACACCAGCCCGCCGGTGATCAGGACGGGCGCCGTGAGCACGCCATCGGGGATATGGGCCAAGCGTCGCTGTTCCTAAAAACCTAAACAAAGTTGCTTATGGTGGTTTTTAAGTGATTCGCTCTCCGTTGATAGCGCCCTGGTGGGCGAGCAACTGGAGTCCGGGTTGAGCAGTCCCAACCGAATAGCCGGTCAACACCGGCAACATGGGCCGTGTCAGCCGTCGAAACCCAGCTTGCGCCATAAAAATTGCCTCGGCGTTCATCCTGAACAGAGAACAACCTTGCGATTCGACGTTGACCCTGACCATGGGGCGTGAAACCTTCACGCTTGTAGATAACCTATCTACAGTGAAAAATTCTGATGAAAAATGAAGAAAAAAAATCAAGAACTGTTTTTTGCTCCGCCGTTCCGGTCGGCTTATTTCATGTCGCGCGTATGGACCCAGATGAGCGCACCGGCCTCGACCGGAACCTCCTCGCCCTCCGGATTCTTCATCGGCCGTTCGCCTTCCAGCAGCGCGGCGAAGCCCCACCAGCCCGCGCGCGGCATGGCATAGGCGAAGACACCCTGCGCATCGGCCTTGACGACCTGGGTGACGAAGGCATCGGCCGGGGCCGTCACTGAGCCGTCGTTACGCCACTCGACCTCGACCTCGGCGAAGGGTACGGGCCGGCCGTTGCGCTTGACGACACCGCGGAAGAGATTGCCGGTCCAGAGCCCATAGGGCCGGGTCAGGGGCGTGATCTCGACCGGGAAGCCGACCTCGGCGTCCCAGCCCTCGCCGCCGCCGAAGCCGTCGACCACGACCTTGGTGTAATGCACGATCATGAGTCCTTCCGCCGCTTCCCAATACGGGGCGGGTTCGACGAAGAAGACATGATCGCCGGGTTGCCGGATCCGGTAGCGCGCACTATAGGCCGGTTGGTCGTCCTGGGTGCGTGGCGTCAGGCTCGCCAGCAGATCCTCGCGCCCGGCCGGCGTCAGGACGCCGAACTGGACCGGCCGGCCCATGGCCATGGCCGGGCCGCGTTCCATCGGATGGGTGAAGGTCAGATCCAGGGTGATTTCGCTCGCGCTCGGATCCGTCACCAGATCCATGGACGGAATGAGCTCCTGGAAATGGGCCTGAGCACCCAGGGTGCCGAAGAGCGTGAGCCATGCGAGACGGCGGAGCGGACTGAGGTGTCGCATGAGTGATCGCCCGGATGCTGTCGATGGAGTATGAAGGGATTTTGATTCTTCACACTTCAGACTGTCAAGCCGGCCTCGTCATCCGTCATCCAAGATCCGAGAGCGTCGAGCTGTTTCCCTGACCCGCCTCGATCGCGATACGCCGGCGCAACTGATCGATCTGGTCGCCGAGGTCACGGAGTACGCCGATTTGCTCGCGCAGATAGTCGACCTCTTCTTGCATTTGCATGAGGCGCATACTGCCCTGGGCACGCTCACGGCGGTTGCGCAGTTCGGCGAGCGCCTCCTTCAGTTCCTTCGAGCCCGGATCCTTGCGCACGAATGGCTGGGAGACGGGCGTCTTGGCACGATCGAGCGTCGAATCGGATTTCTTGCCATAGACGCGATCGAGGATGGCATCCAGGTCGCTATCGAAATGAGCACTGGTCTTCTGGAACTGTTTGGCCATGGCTGAGATCCCTGACGCGATGAGTCTCGATCGTTGTGGATGGCGAGTATAGCCGTGGACCGGCACCCAAAACCGAGAGCAGGTCCGCGAAATCGTCGTTCGTCCAGGCCGACGTGTTCAGCTTCCGAGTCGCCGGACCTCGATGAGTTCCGTGTCTGCCCTGAGCTTGCGAATCCAGATGTTCAGATTGGCCAGTCCAGGCGGCAATCTGGCGACGACGGCCTCAGCCGCTTCTCGGGTCTCGTGCAGACTGTGGATCAGGACGAACCAGGGGCGCCCCTGATAGGTCTCCTGACGATAGTAATAGACCACCGGCAGGACATGGTTCGCAGCGAAGCGTTCGAGGGCTTCCAGGCTGTTAAAACCGATCAACTGCACCGTGAAGGGCCGATCTCCGACCTGGACCGAATCGGTTGCGAGCGAGCGGGGTTTCCGGCCGTCCGTGTCCGTGCCTCCGGTCTCCGTCTCGGCGGCGGGCGTAGCCTCCGGGACCGGCGCCGGTTCGGGATCGACGGTTCCCTGATCCGGCATGGAGTCGATCTCCGGCTCGGCGGACGGAGCCGATTCGGCATCGTCCGGTAGCGCGTCCTGTACGCCGGACTCCGGCTCGGAGTCGTCGAGCGCGGGCATATCGGCGGCCTGTTCCAGGTCGGTCCGGGGTTCGGTTGCGGATTCGCCGTCGCCTTCGCCGGACGGTTCGCTTGGAGTCGTGGTCGGCGCCGATGGCGCGGTTCCAGCGTCGGAGTCGGACGCGGGCTCCAGCGCAGATTCCGGCTCTATGGAGACCGGGATCTCCGGCTGAGGCTGAGGGGATGAGTCTGGTGCCGATTCCGGCTCGGGGGGCGGTTCAGGTGCGGATTCAGGCTCGGGTTCCGGCGCTGTCTCGGCTCGCTTCACCGAGGCGGGCCGAGGTTCGGGCTCGAGGTGCAGGTCGAGATCCAACGGGGCTGTCGTGGCCTCCTCGCTGAGACGTTCGATGGACTTGGAGATCCCGGCCAGGGCCGCCGACAGTCGATCGAGTTGGGCGCGTGTCTGCGGATCGGGTTCGCCCCGCGACGAGGCGTCGATCTGTTCCAGGGTCTTCCTCAAATCGGTCATCTGTGTCTCGAACGCCTCCTGCGTGGCGTTGAGCTTGAACAGGAAGGAGACCAGCGTGCCCGCAACCAGGAGGCTGAACAGCAGGAGCAGCATCGCCATGAGTGAGCCATGGCGCTTCAGTCGCTCATCGAGCTCGTCGCGCTGGGTCTGGAGCGTGCGCTGCAGGCGCGTGGCGGCGTGACGCCGGTCGTCGTCGACATCGCCGATGCGCGCGATCAGCGAGACCTCGAGCTTCTGGACGTCCTGACGGTACTGATTGAGACTGGCCACGATCCGGGAGATCTGGGTGGCCTGCGCCTTGAGATAGCGCTGGAGCACCTCGCCGGCATTCGTGGAGCGCTCGGGACCGCCCGTGGCCTGGGCGGAATCGGTGGCGCCGTCCGTGCCGGTCGTCGCGGCGGTCTGGATCGATGAATCCGGCTGGGCCGTCTCTGTCTTGTCCATTGAACGCGTCTCGTCGCTGTAAACCCTGTCGATGCAAGATGAACCACAGTAGCCCCGAACTCTAGAGCAGTCCGTTCGGGAGTGCAAACCAGGTCGCCGGATTGTTTCGCTCATGGTCCGCGTTGACCGGTCACGGCACGCAGCGCCGCGCGGGCACGATTGCTGGGCACGGCGAAGCCGATACCGACATTGCCGCCGGTCGGTCCGATCAGGGCGGTATTGATGCCCACGACCTCGCCGGCCAGATTGACGAGCGGACCGCCGGAGTTGCCCGGATTGATCGAGGCATCGGTCTGGATCAGCTTGCCGAGCCGGCTGCCGCCGACACCACTGCGCCCGACCGCGCTGACGATCCCCAGTGTGGCCGTCTGGCCCAGTCCGAAGGGATTGCCGATGGCGACCACGAAGTCCCCGACCTCGAGCCGGTCCGAGTCGCCGAGCGGAAGCGGACGGATGGCGACCGGTGGGATCTCCAGGATGGCCAGGTCCGAGCCGCTGTCTGAGCCGAGGCGGCGGGCCTCGAAGGTGCGCCTGTCCTTGAGCGTGACCTGGATGCGCGTGGCGTCCTTGAGCAGATGCTCGTTGGTCATGACATAGCCGCGCGCGGCGTCGACGATGACGCCCGAGCCCTGACTGCGACGCCGTTCGGACGGATCGATCTCGGGGATGGGCAGCCCCATGCGGTCGAGGAAGTGTCTGAAGTCGGGATCGTTGAGAAAGGGGTGTTCCTCGCGCGGGATGCGCGAGTCGACCGTGATGTTGACGACGGCCGGCGTCACCTGACGCAGCAGTGGCGCGAGCGTGGGATAGCCCTGGGAGCCGGGGATCGGGACGCCCTTGACCAGACTGGTCGGATCGAACCCCGTCGACGAGGGGCTGGTCGCGCAGGCGGCGAGCAGCGAGCCGGTCAGCAGCAGCGACGCCCACTGGAGCGCGTGCATGGGTCGGTGAGCGATGTGCAAGGTCGGAGGCGGATGACCTGGAGCGACTGACATCGGCGAGTGTCGCTCAGCGCGCCAGTTGGCCGGCGACCCGGCGTCTGAGGTCATAGGCCACGGGTTGCTCGATGAGCAGGGCGAACGGTTCCCAGGCACCGCCGCGCCGGACATAGCCGGCATAGCTGCTGATGCCGCGCAGGGTGCCGGTCTTGGCGCGGACATTGGGATCGTCGTCCTGCTGGGGCATCAGGTCGCGATAGGGCGCGAAGGCGTCGAGCAGTTCGACGAGCTGGCGCGCGCTCAGCCGGTTGGCGCGCGACAGGCCGGCGCCGTCGTCGATCTTAAATCCGCTCCAGCCGAAACGGCGCTGGGCGAAGTCGGTCATGGCGCGTTTGGCCTGGGCCATGCCGATCCGGCCCTGTCCGTCCGGCGCGGCCAGACGCAGGAAGAGGGCGTTGGCGACGAAGTTGCTGGAGTACTTGAGCATGGGCGCGACCATTTCGGCCAGGGTACGGCTGTTGGCGTGGCGCAGGAGGCGCTTGGCGTCGCTCGGCGTGGAGGCGATCCGTTGCTGGTCGCCGACGTCGATGCCGGCGGCCCGGAGTTTGGCGGCCAGCAGTTCGCCGAAATAGCGCAGGGCGATCTCGCGTTCGCGCAGGTTGATGCGCTGCTTGCCGGCCGGTCCCGAGCGGCCGAGACGTTCGCCGGTGGCGGTCAGGGGCGTCTGCGGCTCGGCGCTGCGGATGCGCTCGCCCTCGCGGATCAGATTGAGGGTGTTGAAGTTCGCCGCCAGGGCCGTGACCGGGGCGTCGTAGGGGTTGCTCGACGACGAGCGTCCGGCGATCTCGACGTCCGGATCGAAGAGGCTGTCGTCGAGACCGATCCCGGCGACCCGGCGCACGCCCTGCCGTTTGAGCGCCGCGACCAGACGGTCGAGTTCCTCGGAGACCAGATAGGGATCGGCGGACCCCTTGATCCAGAGCCGGCCGGAGGCGTCCTGGAAGACGTCGGTGTGGAAGCGATGGTCGCGTCCCCAGGTCTCCAGCGCCGCGTAGGCGGTCAGGATCTTCATGGTCGAGGCCGGGATGCGCGCGGTTTCGGCCTGATAGGCGATCCGGTCCTGCCCGCGCTCCTTGACCAGCAGACTGGCCTGCGGGAGCGAGCGCACCTGAGCGACCGGATCCTGGGCCAGGACCGTGTGCGCGAAACCGAGCCAGAGCGCGGCGATGAGTAGGAGCCGGGAAGAGCGATGGGCGATCATCGGAGCTGTGATGTTCGGTTGATGGACGCCGGACAGCATACCGCAATCCCGGACTCGAACCATATCCGTAATGACCGGCCCCGAATGCCGGGCGTTTTCACCGTCTTCAGCGATCCAGCGGCAGACAGGCGGCGATGGTCTGTGCATCCGGCGCGTCCATCCAGGGGACGACACCGAGACAGGGGGCCTGAATCAGCATCTGGAGCGTCTCCAGATTGGCTTCCAGTGCGAGCATGTCCGGGTCGACCTGATTGGCGATCCAGCCGGCCAGCTCCGGGCCGCTCGACCGGATCGACTCGGCCGTCAGCAGGGCATGATTGAGACAGCCGAGCTTGAGTCCGACCACCAGGATCACCGGCAGATCCAGCGCGCGCGGGATGTCGCCGACGAAGCACTCAGGCCCCAGAGGTACGCGCCAGCCGCCGACGCCCTCGACCAGCACCCAGTCGGCCTGTCTTGTCAGCTCGGTGTGCGCCGCGCGGATGCGGTCGAGTTCGATCGAGATCCCGACCTCTACGGCGGCCAGATGCGGGGCGATCGGTCGCGCGAAGGCATAGGGATTGACGAGCGCATAGGGAACTGTGAACGTGCCCTGGGCCTGGATGCGCTCGGCATCCGCGTTGCGCAGTCCCTGTGGATGTTGATTGCAGCCGCTCGCGACCGGCTTCATGCCCAGCACCCGGTGTCCGCGTGCCTGCAGGGCGGCCATGAGTCCGAGCGTGATCTCGGTCTTGCCGCAGCCGGTATCCGTGCCTGTGATGAAGAATCCGCTCATGGTTCGACCGCCCGGCGGCGTCCGCCGATGGCTGAGACGGGGATGGCGACTTCGCCGCCGGCCGGCCTGTGTTCGGCCGGCTCGGGTGCCCAGGCGTGCCCATAGAGCACCTCATAGCTGGCCGGCAGGCGACCGTCGCGCCTGTGGGTCTCATAGGCGTCGGCGAGTGCGGCCAGTCGCGCGCGTCCGGTCAGGGCGCGTGGACGGGCGTCGGTGGCATTGCGTGCGCCGAGTGTCTTGAGATCGCGCATCAGACCCTGGACATCGTCATAGGTCAGGGTCAGACGATCGGCGTCCATCACCGGATCGGCGAAGCGCGCGCGCACCAGGGCATCGCCGATGTCGTGCATGTCCGGGAAGGGGCTGACATGGGAGTGTTGGTCGACCTGACTCCAGGCTGTGCGCAGTTCCTTGAGCGTGTCCGGGCCGAAGGTGGTGAAGAGCAGCAGTCCGCCCGGACGCAGTACCCGTCGGCATTCGCCGAAGGTGCGCTCGAGGTCGTTGCACCACTGGAGCGCGGCATTGGAGACGATCAGATCCACCGCGCCGTCGGCCAGCGGCAGCGATTCGGCATCGGCGCAGACGCACAGCGGCCGACGCCGCCAGCTTCCGCGTCGGCGCGCCTGGAGCAGCATCCCGTGGGCGAAGTCCAGCGCCAGCACGCGCGCCTTGGGATAGCGGCGGGCGAGCGGGTCGATCGCGTAGCCGGTGCCGGCGCCGAGGTCGAGAATCCGTTGGGGCGCGAGTCGAATGTAGTCGAGCCGTCCGAGCATCCGGTCGGCGATCTCGCGCTGGAGCACGGCGACGCGGTCGTAGTCGGCGGCGGCGCGTTCGAAGCTGAGCCGGGCGCGGGTCTTGTCGATCGGGTGCATGGTGGTGGTTTTGGGGGCCGGCGTTGTGATGTTCAAAGGGCGTCAAGAAAGGTGCGGATGGCCCGAGCGGTTTCGTGGGGATGCGAGATGTGGGGCGCATGGGCCGCGCCCGCGATGGTCTCGACCCGCGCCTCGGGCATCAGCCGTTCGATGCGTTCGGCGACCCGTGCCGGGACCAGGGTGTCGTGTTGGCCGAAGAGCCAGAGCGTCGGGCAGCGGATGTCGGGGAGCTGGGGGCGCAGGTCTTCCTCTCGCAACAGATCCAGGCCCAGGGCGAGTGCGGCGGGCTTGGGTTCGGGACGCGCGGCCAGTTCATGCTTGAGCGTGCGCAGAGTCTCGCGTGCGCTGTCGCTGCCGCGCGTTTGCAGGGCCAGGAAGCGGTTCAGGGTGCCGCTCGGGTCGGCGAGCAGGCTGTCGTGGAACTGCGCCAGGGTCGCTTCGGGCATGGCGGGCGTCCAGTCGGTCGCCTGGGTGAAGCGCGGGGTGGCGGTCAGGAGGACCAGTCCGGCGACGCGCTTGGGGGCGTGCAGGGCGGCGGCCAGGGCGATGAGTCCGCCCAGCGACCAGCCGACCCAGACGGCGCGTTCGGGGGCGGCGTCCAGGCAGGCTTCGGCCCAGCCCCAGAGAGAGTCGCGTCCGGTGGGGAAGGGGCTGTCGCCATGTCCGGGCAGGTCGATGCGGTGTTGGGTCAGGTCGTTCCAGGTGGGTTCTGGGACGCCGTTCCAGATGGCCGAGTTCATACCCCAGCCGTGGAGCAGGACCAGTTCAGTGGTGGTTTCAGGGGCTGGAGTGTGCGGGGGAGCGGATTGGTTCGACATCGGTTGTGGTTTCGGTATGGTTGCTTGACTCGGTAGGTGGGTGGTTCGGGGCGCCGTCGTCGGGAGGGCGCCGTGAATCCGTCTCTGGAGGCTTGACGACCGCATCCATGCGGTCGACACCCCCCGCCGACGGCGCCCCGAACCACTCGTTGACCGTATCACGGGCGGCTGGGCGTTGGTTCGGTCAGGTCGGTAGTCTGGCCAGGGCCGCGAGCAGTCGGTCGATGTCGTCGGCGGTGTGGGCGGCTGAGAGCGTGACGCGGAGCCGAGATGTGCCTTCGGGAACCGTTGGGGGGCGGATGGCTGTGACCAGGAGGCCGGCCGCTTCGAGCGCGGCGCTCCAGGCCAGTGCCTGTTCGGCGCTGCCGGCCAGGATCGGCTGGATGGGTGTGGGTGAGTCCATCAGGTTCAGTCCGATTCGGGTCGCTCCGGTGCGAAAGCGCTCGATCCACTCGGCGAGCCGTTCGCGCCGCCAGTGTTCGCGTCGGGTGATGGCGAGACTGGTGAGCGTGGCTTCGGCCAGGGCTGGTGGAGTGGCCGTGGTGTAGATGTAACTGCGCGCGCTCTGGATCAGGGTCTCGATCAGTTCCTCGGAGCCGGCGACGAAAGCGCCGAAGGTGCCGAAGGCCTTGCCGAGCGTGCCCATCAGGATCGGCACGTCTTCGGGGCCGAGCCCGAAGTGATCCGGTGAGCCGCGTCCTTCGTGTCCCAGCACCCCCAGTCCGTGCGCGTCGTCGACCATCAGCCAGGCGCCGGAGTCACGCGCGATGGCGGCCAGCTCGGGCAATGGGGCCGGATCGCCGTCCATGCTGAAGACGCCGTCGGTGACGATGAGCCGCGCGGGGTCGCCGGCGATCAGGCGTTTGAGCGCCTGGGCGTCGGCGTGCGGATAGCGGCGCAGTCGGGCGCGTGACAGCAGGGCGCCGTCGAGTAGCGAGGCATGATTGAGCCGGTCCTCGAACACTGTGTCGTTCCGTCCGGCCAGGGCGCTGATGACGCCCAGATTGGCCATGTAGCCGGTCGAGAAGAGGAGGGCGCGCGGACGGCCGGTGAACTCGGCCAGCGCTTCTTCCAGTGCCTGATGCGCGCGGCTGTGACCGTTGACCAGATGCGCCGCGCCGCTGCCCACGCCCCAGCGTTCGGCCCCGTCGCGCAGGGCGGCGATCACCTTTGGGTGATTGGCCAAGCCCAGATAGTCGTTGCCGCAGAAGCTCAGCATCGGTCGGCCGTCGACCCGCGCCTGGGGTTGCTGTGGGCTGTCCTGGAGCCGGCGGCGGCGATAGAGCGACTGGGCCTTGAGCGCGTCGAGTCGCGGGCGCAGTTCGGTCTCGGGGTTGGGGCGGCTGGACGGCGGTCGCTCCATGTCTCGTGCCTCAGAGCCGGATCTTGTGCTCAGTGGTCTTGTGACAGGCGCCCGGCTCGGTGCGTTCGGCCTCGACCTGCTCGAAGCTCAGACCCAGACGCTCGAACAGTCGACGGTCGCGGTCGGACTCGGCATTGGGTGCGGTCAGTAGCCGCTCGCCGTAGAAGATCGAGTTGGCGCCGGCCAGAAAGCAGAGCGCCTGCAACTCGTCGCTCATCTCGCTGCGACCGGCGGACAGTCGGACATGCGAACGCGGCATGATGAGGCGCGCCGCCGCGACCACGCGCACGAACTCGAAGGGATCGAGCGCGTCGACGCCGAACAGCGGCGTGCCCTCGACCTGGACCAGCAGATTGATGGGGACGGATTCGGGATGCGCCGGCAGGTTGGCGAGCTGGCGTAACATGGAGGCGCGGTCGCGGCGCGATTCGCCCATGCCGAGGATGCCGCCGCTACAGGTCTTGAGTCCGACCGCGCGGATGTGTTCCAAGGTGTCGAGCCGATCCTGATAGGTGCGGGTGCTGATGACCTGACCGTAGAACTCGGGCGAGGTGTCGAGGTTGTGGTTGTAATAGTCGAGTCCGGCGTCCTTGAGCCGGCGCGCCTGTTCGGCGGTCAGCATGCCGAGGGTGACGCAGGTCTCCAGTCCGAGCGCGTGGATACCCTCGACCATGGCGATCACCTGTTCGAGATGGCGATCGGTCGGGTTGCGCCAGGCCGCACCCATGCAGAAACGGGTCGCACCCTGGGCCTTGGCGGCGCGCGCGGCGTCCAGCACGGTGTCGAGCGGCAGGATGCGCTCAGGTTCG
Organism: Allochromatium tepidum; assembly: GCF_018409545.1. Taxonomy (GTDB): domain Bacteria; phylum Pseudomonadota; class Gammaproteobacteria; order Chromatiales; family Chromatiaceae; genus Thermochromatium; species Thermochromatium tepidum_A. Next base: position 1,379,925 of record NZ_AP024563.1, read on the forward strand.
ACGTCCGTTGCATGGCGCGCGCTCTGGCCGCAATAGCCGCAATCCTCGGGACAGGCGCCGGTCTTGATGCTCAGCAGGGTGCTGACCTGGATGGTATTGGGATCGAAGTGGGCGCGATGGATGCTCTGAGCCGTGAACAGCAGATCGTTGAACGGCCGGTCGAGGATCGCTTCAATCTCGTCGAGCGACCAATCGTGACGGAGTGCGGTCTGTGACTGGAAGGCGGTGGTCTGGATCTGTGACATGGGCGGAAGGAACCGGATGTGGCCTCGAAATCGGTCGTGACGAAGCGATAAAAGGCCCATTACTCTAAAGGGCTTGTTTGACTTGTCAACTGATTTTGGCTCTCAGGGTTTACAACTCAAGCCGCCGACATCGGCTCCGCTGGTGTGCGAATGGCGTCATGATCGAGGGGGAGAGTGCCGTGTGGAAACTCGGTTTGGGGGGCGATCGCCGTCTGCTCGACGTCCTGTTCCCGCCAACCTGTCTGCTTTGCGGCGCACCCGGCGAGGCGGGCCGCGATCTCTGCGCCGGTTGCGCGCTGGATCTGCCCTACAACCTCCGCGCCTGTGCCCGGTGCGCGCGTCCCTTCCCGGTTCCGCTGCCGGATGGGGCGATCTGCGGCGATTGCGAGCGCCGTCCGCCGCCGTTCGAAGTCTGTCTGACGGCCTTTCGCTATGAGGGTGCGGTGCCCTTCCTGATCACGGGCGCCAAGTTCCGAGGACGGCTCAATGCCGCGCGGCTGCTGGGTCAGTGTCTGGCCGAGCATGTACGTGAGTCGGCGGACGACCGGCTCGAGGCTCTGGTCCCGGTGCCGCTGCATCCGCGACGCCAGCGCACACGCGGCTACAACCAGGCCCTGGAGATCGCGCGCGTCACGGGTCGCGAGCTGTCCATTCCGATCGAGCCGCGTCTCGTCGCCCGCACCCTGGCCACGCCGCCCCAGGTCGGACTGACGGCGCGCGCCCGGCGGCGCAACATCCGGGGCGCCTTCAAGGCGATGGAAGATCTCAAGGGACGGTATCTGGCCATCGTCGATGATGTGATGACGACCGGCGGCACGGTCTCCGAACTGAGTCAGGTGTTGATCGACGCCGGTGCCGCGCGGGTCGATGTCTGGGCCGTGGCGCGGACGCTCTAAGAGCCTATCCCAAAAGGTGATATTCTCGGCTGAAGTTTTCTCGATCAAAGGAGTCAGAACGACGATGAGCTTGGCGGTTCAAGACGATGGTTGGCGGTTATCCGACGCCCTGTGGGCGCAGCTCAAACCCCTGTTGCCCGTGTACCAGCCGCCGTCCCATCCGCTGGGCTGCCATCGGCGCCGGATCGAGGATCGGGTGGTGATGGAGGGGATCTTGTTTGTATTGCGCACCGGCTGTCAATGGAATGCGCTCAACGCCACCGGGATCTGTTCGAGCAGCACGGCGCATCGACGGTTTCTGGAGTGGGTGGAGGCCGGGGTGTTCGCGCGCTTCCGGCAGGCCGGTGTGCTCAAATACGATGAACTCCAAGGGATCGACTGGTCGTGGCTGTCGCTGGATGGGACGATGACCAAGGCGCCGCCGGCGGGGTCAAAAAACGGGGCGCAACCCGACGGATCGCGGCACACAGGGTGTCAAGCGCAGCCTGTTGACGGAAGGCGCCGGCCTTCCCCTGGCGGTAGCCATCGACGGGGCCAACCGCCACGACATGAAGCTCACGCGCACGACCTTGGAGGGGATCATCGTCCCCCGTCCCGCCCCCACGCCCGAGAGACCACAGGGCCTGTGCCTGGATGCCGGCTATGACTATGACGAGGTCCGGACGATCGCTGCGGAGTTGGGGTTCACGCCCCACATTCGCCAGCGGGGTGAGGAAGCCGAGGCCGTCGTGCGTCACCCCGACTTCAAGCCCCGGCGCTGGGTGGTGGAGCGCACACATAGCTGGATGAATCGCTTCCGTCGCCTGTTGGTGCGCTGGGAGAAGCGCGATGACACCTACTTGGCCATGGTCCATCTGGCGCTCGGGATCATCACTTGGCGGGCTACCGGCCTTTTGGGATAGGCTCTTAAAGATGGTGACGCGCAGCAGGCGCACCAGTCCTTCGGCGCGCTCGGCATAGCGTCCGATCCAGAACAGATTGTCGGCCACCCGGCTGGAGACGGCGCTCTCCTGGACCACGGCCGGGGTGATCTCGGAGAGCGGGAGCAGGGTCTGTTCACCCGATGTGCGACTTTTTAACGGCCTGTGTGGATGCTTGACGTCTGGTTGGAGCGACAAGGCCGTCTGAACTACGCTGAGAAGAGGGTCCACTCACCTCAGAGGCGTTCGGGAGGCGGCCATGTCGCTGGAAGACTTTATCATCGTGGTGTATGGCTGGATAGACGATCAACTCAAGGAGTGGTTGGGACCGACAAGGCACCTGCGTCAGCGTGGGTTTGCCCCCCAGCTCAGTGATAGCGAGGCGATCACGCCGGTGGTCGTCGGCGAGTTTCTCGGTTATGACACCGACGTGGGAATCTGGGCGTATTTCCGCCAACACTAGGCGGCCGGGTTTCCGGGGCTGAGGTCGCGCAGCGGTTTTGCACGCCAAGCGGCCAACCTCCGGGTGGCCACGCAAGCGCTTCGGGAGCGTTTGAGCCGTGACTTGGGGGCCATGGACGATCCGGTGCATCTCGTTGACGGCTTTCCGGTGCCCGTCTGTGTGATCACCCGCGCGCGACGCTGTCATGCGGTTGCATTTTTTTACGTCAAAGTGCATTTGGCACGAGCTAGTCTTCTCGTTGACTAGACTTCTTTCAGTTCCGTCAGTCTAGACAACGAGCGCTCTAGTAAAATCCAACCATCACGGAATCGCCACCAAACTCAACAACCGCTTGATAAACGCATCCGTCGTCACCCCTTCGGCTTCGGCCTCGAAGGTCAGCAGAATGCGATGACGCAGAATCTCCGGCGCGACCGACTGGATATGATGCGGCACCACGAAACTCTCCCCATCCATCCAGGCCCGCGCCCGCGCACAACGCGCCAGCGCAATACTCGCGCGCGGCGAAGCCCCGAAACGACACCAGCGCCCCAGATCCCGGTCATAGAGCTTCGGATTGCGCGTCGCCTGCACCAGATCGACGATATAGTGATGCAGCTTGGGATCGAGATAGATCTCGGCCACGTCGCGCCGCATCGCAAACAGCTCCGCCTGACTCAACCGCCTGACCGGCGGCGCATAACTATGCTTCTGCTGCTCACTATCGAGCTCCAGAATCCGTAACTCCTCGTCACGACTCGGATAGGTCACGACCGCCTGCATCAAAAAGCGGTCGAGCTGCGCCTCCGGCAAATGATAGGTGCCCTCCTGCTCGACCGGATTCTGAGTCGCCAGCACCATGAAGAGCTGGGGCAGGGGATAGGTCTTCTGACCGACCGTGATCTGATGCTCGGCCATCGCCTCCAGCAACGCCGACTGCACCTTGGCCGGCGCCCGGTTGACCTCATCGGCCAGCAGCAGATTGTGGAACAACGGCCCCTGACGAAACTCGAACTCGCCCTTCTCATGGCGATAGATGTCGGTGCCGATCAGATCCGAGGGCAACAGATCCGGCGTGAACTGAATGCGGTGGAAATCGCCCTCGATCGACTCGGCCAGCGCCTTGACCGCCGTGGTCTTGGCCAGCCCCGGCATCCCCTCGACCAGCAGATGACCATCGCTCAACAGACAGACCAACATGCTGTCGATGAACGCCTGCTGGCCGATGATGCGTGAGGCGATGTGATCGCGAACGGCTTGGAGATCGCTTGGCGTCATGCGCGTTTCTTCTCTGTTCCGGTGGTGGCTGGATGGTGCACCCTGGATCGGAGCGGGCCGCGTGCCCCGGTCGCTCCAGGGTATGTCTGTCCTCTGCGCCCTATGCTGAGTCTTTTCCGGAGCCGGTGCAAGCCCGCCGTCCCGACGATTTGTTCACAGGCCGCACCCGCTCACCCGCCACCACGATCCCGGCACCGATCGGGTCAAGCCAATTTGTCAATGACTCGCGCAGTCGATTGAATTTAAAAGCTTTTTTCAAGCGGTCAAAATGCGACCGATCTGTTTCGCGTCCAGTAACCACGCGCCCTGGAAGCCGACGAACGAAAGTTGTGCACAGACTTATCCACAGGCTCTGTTGGTATCTCGGAAAAATCCAAGCCGGGCCAAGTGTTGCGGAATCATGACGAGACGCCACCCGAACAATCGTCGCCGGATCGACCCTGGCGACACCTCACCGCCCGCCACCCCGACATCCGCCGACGCGCAAGACACAGCACGCGATTCGTCCGTCGGACGTATATAATCGCCGGCGAGGCCGAATTCAGTCACGTCCATCCCGGCCGCGACCCCGTTTCCCGCCAGACATCCCGACCCCCAACCCCGAATCCATCGTCAATCCTTAGCCGCTGCGCCCGGAGTCCAGTCCTGTGATCGAAAATCTTCGTAACATCGCCATCATCGCCCACGTCGATCATGGCAAGACCACGCTGGTGGACAAGCTGTTGCAGCAGTCCGGCACGCTCGGCGACCGCTTCGGGCCGGTCGAACGGGTGATGGACTCCAACGCGCTGGAGAAGGAACGCGGCATCACCATTCTGTCGAAGAACACCGCGCTGCGCTGGAACGACTACCGCATCAACATCGTCGACACCCCAGGCCACGCCGATTTCGGCGGCGAGGTCGAGCGCGTGCTGTCGATGGTCGACTCGGTGCTGCTCCTGGTCGATGCCCAGGAAGGCCCCATGCCCCAGACCCGCTTCGTCACCAGCAAGGCGTTCGCGCACGGTCTGCGCCCGATCGTGGTCATCAACAAGATCGACCGTCCGGGCGCGCGTCCGGACTGGGTCATCGATCAGGTGTTCGACCTGTTCGACCGGCTCGGCGCCAGCGACGAGCAGCTCGATTTCCCCATCGTCTACGCCTCCGGCCTGAACGGCTACGCGGGCCTCACCGACGACGTGCGCGAAGGCGATATGACCCCGCTGTTCGAGGCCATCGTCCAGCACTGCCCGGCGCCCGAGGTCGATCCGGATTCGCCGTTCCAGATGCAGGTCTCGACCCTCGACTACAACGCCTATGTCGGCGCCATCGCCGTCGGGCGCATCCGCCACGGGCGCGTCAAGCCCAACCAGCAGGTCGTCGTGGTCAAGCCCGACGGCACGCGCCACAAGGCCAAGATCGGTCTGGTCTACGGCTATCTGGGTCTCGACCGCCACGAGGTGCCCGAGGCCACGGCCGGCGACATCGTGGCCCTGACCGGCATCGAGGCGCCCGGCGTCTCGGATACCCTGTGCGATCCCGAACACGTCCGGGCCCTGCCGACGCTCACCGTCGACGAGCCGACCGTGACCATGACCTTCCAGGTCAACACCTCGCCCTTCGCCGGCAAAGAGGGCAAGTATCTGACCTCGCGTCAGCTTAAGGACCGGCTCGAACGCGAGCTGATCCACAACGTCGCCCTGCGCGTCGAGGAGGGCAACGATCCGGAGAAATTCCGCGTCTCCGGGCGCGGCGAGCTGCATCTGTCGATCCTGCTCGAAACCATGCGCCGCGAAGGCTTCGAGCTGGCGGTGTCGCGTCCCGAGGTCATCTTCCGCGAGATCGACGGCCAGATCTGCGAGCCATACGAGCAGCTCACGGTCGACATCGACGAGACCTCGCAGGGGTCGATCATGCAGGCGCTCGGCGAGCGGCGCGGTGAGCTGAAAGACATGGTGCCGGACAGCAAGGGCCGGGTGCGGCTGGATTACGAGATCCCCTCGCGCGGTCTGATCGGCTTCCAGACCGAGTTCATGTCCCTGACCTCGGGCACCGGACTCAAGTACCACGTCTTCGAGCGCTATCGTCCGGCGCATATGGGCGGCATCGCGCCACGCCGCAACGGTGCCATGATCTCGAACGCCACCGGCAAGGCGCTCGGCTATGCGCTGTTCAACCTGCAAGAGCGCGGACGGATGATGGTCTCGCCCGGCGAAGAGGTCTACGAGGGACAGGTGGTCGGCATCCACTCGCGCGACAACGATCTGACCGTCAATCCGCTCAAGGCCAAGCAGTTGACCAACATCCGCGCCGCCGGTTCGGACGAGAACATCCTGCTCACGCCGCCGGTCAAGTTCACCCTGGAACAGGCGCTGGAGTTCATCGAGGACGACGAGCTGGTCGAGATCACCCCGAGCGCCATCCGCGTGCGCAAGCGTCATCTCAAGGAGAGCGATCGCAAGCGGGCGAGTCGGGGCTGATTGGAGGCGGCCCGGTTCCTCGAATTTTTTGCCGTTGATGCATCCTCTGCACGGTCCGCATCGATCGATTGATTTTTGACAATCCGTTATCTTCCGACCCAATATCACGGGTGAGGAGGCCAGGGTGTCTCGGTGGCCCCATCCCGTCCTGACCGGACGGGGCTTGCCGTGGTCCCGGAGCCTTCCCACCGCATGGGATCCATGCGGGTTCGGCGAGAGTGGATCGATATCGATCGAAGATCGATGGCCTTATAAAACCTTGCAGGGGGACATCCCGGGTTATGAAAACGAAAATCAGGCATTCGCTGGCCCTGGCCCTAGTGACCGCCGGTGCGATTCCGGTCACGGCCTCAGCCACCAACGGCTATTTTTCACACGGCTGGGGTGTGCGCTCCAAGGCCATGGCCGGCGTGGCCACGGCCCTGCCGCAGGACACGCTGGTCACGGCGACCAACCCGGCCGGCATGGCCGTCATCGGCCACGGTTTCGATGTCGGGGTGTCCTTATTCAGCCCCTCGCCCCGCGGCTACAAGGCCAACGAGGATTATGCGACTCAGCAGATCCAGACCGGTCAGGGAACCTTCAGCCTGCCGGCGGGCGGCTTCGTGACTCCGGGTGAGTACGACAGCAGCGACGACTGGTTCCTGGTCCCGAGCTTCGGTTACAACCATCATCTCGACGAACGCAGCACCATCGGCATCACGGTCTTCGGCAATGGCGGGATGAATACGCGCTACAAGAGCCGTGCTCCCTTCGAGAACTTCTCGGTCTATCCCAACCAGCGTGTCGGCGCCTATCCGGACGGTAGCGTCGGCCCCTATTTCGACTTCTCCTCGGGCCGGCCCAGGCCGGTCACGGAACCGGTGGCGGGCACGGTCAACGGCAATCCGAACGGCATCTACACGGCCACGACCCCGACCGGCATCAATCTCGAACAGCTCTTCATCGAGATCCCCTATACCCTGAAGCTCGGCGACGGAAACCGGGCCGTGGGTATCGCGCCCGTGTTTGCGATCCAGCGATTCGAGGCGACCGGACTCGAACCCTTCAGGCAGATGTCGGTGAATCCCGACAAGGTCACCAACAACGGCGATGACTGGAGCTATGGCTGGGGCCTGCACTTCGGCTGGTACGGACAGGTCACAGACCAGCTTGCGCTCGGCGCTTCCTATCGCACGACGATCTGGATGAGCAAGTTCGATGAGTATGCCGGTCTCTTCGCCGATGGCGGTTCCTTCGACATCCCGGCGATGTTCAATCTGGGCCTCGCCTACAAGGCTCGGCCGAACCTCACCATCGCCTTCGACTATCAGCACATCTTCTACGACGAGACCGACTCGATCGCCAACTCCAACGATGCGGATCTCACCGCTTGTCAGCAGGCGGGGCCGAAGCCGTCCTATTGTCTCGGCGGCAACAGTGGCGTCGGCTTCGGCTGGGAGAGTATGGACGTACTCAAACTGGGTCTGAGCTACGAGGCCACCGACCGCCTGACCCTGATGGGCGGTGTGAGCTACAACACCGACTTCCTGAAGTCCGATCGCCAGGGGCTGTTCAATGTGCTGGCGCCGGCGACCGTGCGTTGGCACTGGACGCTCGGCGCGGCCTACAAGGCGACCAAGTCGGACGAGTTCTCGATCTCGCTCGCCTACATGCCCAAGGCGACCTTCGACGGCACCAGCCCGACCCTGACCCAGACCCAGTCCGGCAGTCTCTACATGGAGCAGTTCGAGGTCGGTCTCGGTTGGAGCCACCGCTTCTGATCGGGATTCCGTCCGGCGTGGCAGGTCCACGCCGGACGGAGACGGATCAGGCGGGGTTCAGCGGCGCGCGGCCGATGGAGACATAGGTCAGCCCGGCGGCGCGGGCGAGTGATCCATCGAGGATGTTGCGTCCATCGAAGATGACCGGTGTGCGCAGTCGGGAGCGGATCGCGTCGAAGTTCGGGCTGCGGAATTGCGACCACTCGGTCACGACCACCAGTGCATCGGCGCCATCGACGGCCGTGAGCGCGTCATTGGCCAGGGTCAGATCGGCGCGTTCGCCATAGATCCGGTGCGTCTCCTCCATCGCCACCGGATCATAGGCCCGGACCCGCGCGCCGGCCTCCCACAGCGCCTCCATCAGCACCCGACTGGACGCCTCGCGCATGTCGTCGGTGTTGGGCTTGAAGGACAGGCCCCAGATGGCGATGGTCTTGCCCGCCAGCTCGCCGCCGAAATAGTCGCGGATCTTGTTGAAGAGCACCTTTTTCTGGCGGAAGTTCACCGCCTCGACCGCTTGCAGGAGTTCAGCCTCATAGCCCAGCCCGCGCGCGGTGCGCTCCAGGGCGCGCACGTCCTTGGGGAAGCAGGAGCCGCCATAGCCGCAGCCCGGATAGATGAACTGATAGCCGATGCGCGGATCCGAGCCGATGCCGACGCGCACCTTCTCGATGTCCGCGCCGACGGCTTCGGCGATGTTCGACAGCTCGTTCATGAAGCTGATCTTGGTCGCCAGCATGGCGTTGGCGGCGTACTTGGTCAGCTCGGCCGAGCGCACGTCCATCAGCATCAGCCGGTCGTGACTGCGGTTAAATGGCGCATAGAGCGCGCGCAGAAGCTCTGCCGTGCGCGGATTGTCGGTACCGACGATGATGCGATCCGGGCGCATGAAGTCCTCGATCGCCGCGCCTTCCTTGAGAAATTCGGGATTGGAGACGACGTCGAATTCGACCGTCCGGCCCCGGCTCGCCAGCACCTCGCGCACCGTGTCGGCGACCCGGTCGGCGGTACCCACGGGTACGGTCGATTTGTCGACCAGGATGCGGTACTCGGTCATGTGCTCGGCGATGGTGCGCGCGACCGCCAGGACGTATTGGAGATCCGCCGAGCCGTCCTCGTCGGGCGGGGTGCCGACGGCGATGAACTGGAACAGCCCATGCTCGACACCGGCCTTGGCATCGGTCGAGAAGCGCAGCCGGCCCGACTCGCGGTTGGACTGAATCATTTCGTCGAGTCCGGGCTCGTAGATCGGCACCCCGCCGCTGTTGAGCAGATCGATCTTGTTCGGATCAATGTCGATGCAGAGCACGTTGTTGCCCACCTCGGCCAGACAGACACCCGTCACCAGGCCCACATATCCAGTACCAAAGATCGTCACATCCATCGCTGTAATTCTCGGATAAGCGTAAAGAAAATAGGGTCGAAGCCGCGCATGTTAGCAGCTTGGGCCGCGTGGCTGCATGACGAACGCATTGCAGCGAAACGGCGGGCGTCGGGCAGCGTCGACGGGCGATCTTCGATCTGACGTAAAATACCTGTTGACGGGGTCTGCGTTCCCCCCTAGAATGCGCCGCTCATTTGGAGGGGTTCCCGAGCGGTCAAAGGGATCAGACTGTAAATCTGACGGCTCAGCCTTCGGAGGTTCGAATCCTCCCCCCTCCACCAAATTGTTCGTTGCGATTGACGTTCTCGCGGATGTCCGGCGCGGCTCGACTCGACGTTTTCGCGGGTGTAGTTCAATGGTAGAACCTCAGCCTTCCAAGCTGATGGTGTGGGTTCGATTCCCATCACCCGCTCCAGGTCTTGCATGAAGGTCGTTTGAGTTTTTGCCCATGTAGCTCAGTCGGTAGAGCACACCCTTGGTAAGGGTGAGGTCACCGGTTCAATTCCGGTCATGGGCTCCAGTTTTTTGAATCAGGGTCTTGCGTGCCGTCAGGTGCGTCCAGTCGATTTTGTCACATGCGGGGAGCCGTTCATGTCGAAAGAAAAATTTCAACGTAGCAAGCCTCACGTCAACGTCGGCACCATCGGCCACGTCGACCATGGCAAGACCACGCTGACGGCGGCGATCACCACGCATCAGGCGAAGAAGTTCGGCGGCGAGGCGCGGGCCTACGACCAGATCGACAACGCCCCGGAAGAGCGTGAGCGCGGCATCACCATTGCCACGGCGCACGTGGAGTACGAGAGCGCCAAGCGGCACTACGCCCACGTCGACTGCCCCGGCCACGCCGACTACGTCAAGAACATGATCACGGGTGCCGCCCAGATGGACGGCGCGATCCTGGTCGTGTCGGCCGCCGACGGCCCGATGCCCCAGACCCGCGAGCACATCCTGCTGTCGCGTCAGGTCGGCGTGCCCTACATCGTGGTGTACCTGAACAAGGCCGACATGGTCGACGACGCCGAGCTCCTGGAGCTGGTCGAAATGGAAGTGCGCGAGCTGCTCTCCAGCTACGACTTCCCCGGCGACGACACCCCGATCATCACGGGTTCGGCCAAGCTGGCGCTGGAAGGCGACACCTCCGAGATCGGCGGTCCCTCGATCGACCGGCTGATGGAAGCGCTCGACAGCTACATCCCCGAGCCGGAGCGGGCCATCGACGGCGCCTTCCTGATGCCGATCGAAGACGTGTTCTCGATCTCGGGTCGCGGCACCGTGGTGACCGGTCGTGTCGAGCGCGGCATCGTCAAGGTCGGCGATGAAGTGGCCATCGTCGGTATCCGCGATACCGTCAAGACCACCTGCACCGGGGTGGAGATGTTCCGCAAGCTGCTCGACCAGGGTCAGGCCGGCGACAACATCGGCGCCCTGCTGCGCGGCACCAAGCGTGAAGACGTCGAGCGCGGCCAGGTGCTGGCCAAGCCCGGCTCGATCACCCCGCACACCCACTTCGAGGCCGAAGTGTACGTGCTGAGCAAGGAAGAAGGCGGGCGTCACACCCCCTTCTTCAACGGCTACCGTCCGCAGTTCTACTTCCGCACCACCGACGTCACCGGCGCCTGCGAGCTGCCCGAGGGCGTCGAAATGGTGATGCCGGGCGACAACGTCAAGATGACGATCAAGCTGATCGCGCCGATCGCCATGGAAGAAGGTCTGCGCTTTGCGGTCCGCGAGGGCGGTCGCACCGTCGGCGCGGGTGTGGTTTCCAAGATCATCGAGTAATCCGCGATCACGGTGACGCGAAATCATCCCCAGGTTTCGTGTCTGCCGATATCGCTTCGAGTTTAGGCCAGTAGCTCAATTGGCAGAGCAGCGGTCTCCAAAACCGCAGGTTGGGGGTTCGAGTCCCTCCTGGCCTGCCATTCAAATCACCTAGACCGCCCCCTCATGGGAGCGGTTTGTGGTGAGATCCCCTAGCTTCGCGTGAGTCAATGAGGCTTCCTGTCGGGCGCGTTTTGACGGCATCTTCTCAGGCCGCGTTCCGCTGAGTCCGTTGGTTTGTGATGTGCTGTATCGAGCCGGAAAGCTAAATTTGTCGCGCTAGACGCGGTTTGGAAATAGGCGAATTCATGAGTTCACGCGCAGAGACCCGCAGTGCCGGCTTGGATTCTCTCAAGCTGGGTGGCGCTGCATTCCTCTTGGTCGGCGGTATCCTGGCCTTCTATTATTTCTCCGGAGTCTCGACACTGCTGCGCGTGATCGCGCTGCTGGTGATCAGCGGCGGGGCGGCGGCCATCGCCTTCCAGACCGAGCGCGGTCGTGCGCTCTGGCAGTTCATCTCCGACTCGCGCATGGAAGTGCGCAAGGTCGTCTGGCCCTCGCGCCAGGAGACCTTGCAGACGACCCTGGTGGTCGTGGTCATGGTGCTGATCCTCGGTATCGTCCTCTGGCTGTTCGATATGATCCTGATGTCGATCCTGCGATTCCTGACCGGCCAGGGAGGCTGAGCATGTCCAAGCGTTGGTACGTCATTCATGCCTACTCGGGCTTCGAGGGGCAGGTCAAGCGTTCGCTGGAAGACCGCGTCAAGCGCGCCGGGCTCGAAGAGATGTTCGGGCAGATCCTGGTGCCGACCGAGGAAGTGGTCGAGATGCGCGGCGGACAGCAGCGCAAGAGCGAGCGTAAGTTCTTCCCCGGCTATGTCCTCGTCCACATGGAACTGACCGACGAGACCTGGCATCTGGTCAAGAACGTGCCCAAGGTCATGGGCTTCATCGGCGGCACGGGCGATCGTCCGGCGCCCATTCCGGACTCTCAGGCCGAGGTCATCCTGCAGCGCTTGCAGGAAGGCGGCGAGAAGCCGCGCCCGAAGGTGCTCTACGAGCCGGGCGAGGTGGTGCGCGTCGTCGACGGACCCTTCACCGATTTCAACGGCGTGGTCGAGGACGTCGACTACGACAAGAGTCGTGTCAAGGTCTCGGTGCTCATCTTCGGTCGCTCGACGCCGGTCGAACTGGAATTCGCCCAGGTCGAGAAGGTCTGAGCGTCACGGCATTCGCGTCCGCGTGAACTGAATTTCCGGCCGCGTCCCGTCTGGACGCGGTCTCCCAACCCCGCATCGGGGATATACACACGGGGAGCCGGATCGATCCTCCGGCGTTTGCACCCACTGGAGACTCATCGTGGCAAAGAAGATCAATGCCTACATCAAGCTGCAGGTGAAGGCCGGCGAAGCGACCCCCAGTCCGCCGGTCGGTCCCGCTCTTGGTCAGCACGGCGTCAACATCATGGAGTTCTGCAAGGCGTTCAATGCGCGCACACAGGACATGGAGAAGGGCATCCCGACGCCCGTGGTCATCACGGTCTACTCGGATCGCAGCTTCACCTTCATCACCAAGACCCCGCCGGCTTCGATCCTGCTGAAGAAAGCCGTCGGCATCGGCAGCGGCAGTGCCAAGCCGAACACCAACAAGGTCGGCACCGTCACGCGCGAGCAGCTCGAACAGATCGCCGCCGTCAAGATGCCCGATTTGACTGCGGCCGATATGGATGCCGCCGTGCGCACCATCGCCGGCAGCGCGCGCTCCATGGGTCTGAACGTCGAAGGGGTGAACTGATATGGCGCGTCTCAGCAAGCGTGTGCGTGCGATCCGGGAGCGTGTCGAGGCCGGCAAGCTCTATCCGGCTGATGAGGCTTTCTCGCTGCTCAAGGAACTCTCCCAGGTCAAGTTCGCCGAAAGCATCGATGTCGCGGTGAATCTGGGCGTCGATCCGCGTAAGTCGGATCAGGTCGTTCGCGGTTCGACCGTGCTGCCGCACGGCATCGGCAAGACCGTGCGCGTGGCCGTCTTCGCCCAGGGCGCAGCCGCCGATGCGGCGCGCGAAGCCGGGGCCGACAAGGTCGGTTTCGAAGATCTGGCCGAAGAGATGAAGGCCGGTCAGCTCGACTACGACGTCGTCATCGCCTCTCCGGATGCCATGCGCATCGTCGGTCAGCTCGGTAAGGTGCTCGGCCCGCGTGGCCTGATGCCCAACCCCAAGGTCGGTACCGTGTCTCCGGATGTGGCTGAAGCCGTGCGCAATGCCAAGGCCGGTCAGGTGCGCTATCGCACCGACAAGGCGGGCATCATCCACTGCCCGCTCGGCAAGGTCGACTTCGAGCCGGAGAAGCTGCGCGAGAACCTTGAGATGCTGCTCGGCAGTCTGATGAAGGCCAAGCCGACCGCCGCCAAGGGTATCTACATGAAGAAGGTCACGGTCTCCAGCACCATGGGACCGGGCCTGACGGTCGATCATTCGGCCCTGACCTTCTGATCCGGGGTGTCGGCTCTCGGGCCGACACGCCTGGAGGGTTTTCTTTGAGGTCTCGGGCATCGCTGGAGACCGTCAAAGACCGCGGGTGTCCGAGACGCTATGACGGAATGCGGCGTCTGGACTTAATGCCCACCACGCCCGCGCAGACGGTGCTCCCGAGTCAGATCCTTAGCTGATGACGGCGCACGAACCTGGCGAGTCGGTTCGTCACTGGAGGTGACGGTCCGCTCGCCGCCCGGTCTCGACCGGGTTCCAATGTCAGTAGAGGTGACGACAGTGGCGCTGAATTTTGCGCAAAAAGAAGCAATCGTCGCCGAAGTCGCGGAAGTTGCAAAGAGCGCCTATTCGGCCATTGCGGCCGAGTACCGGGGCCTGACCGTCGAGCAACTGACCAAGCTGCGCGTGGAAGCACGCAAGGCCGGGGTCTATGTGCGCGTGGTCAAGAATACCCTGGCCAAGCGCGCGCTGGAAGACACGGATTTCGCCTGCATGCGGGATGGGCTCACCGGCCCGATGATCCTCGCGTTCTCGCAGGACGATCCGGGTTCGGTCGCGCGCGTCCTGGAGCCCTTCGCCAAGGAGCACGACAAGTTCCAGGTGCGGATCATCGCCCTGGGCGGCAAGCTGCTCGCGCCCACCGAGATCGGCAATCTGGCCAAGATGCCGACCTACGATCAGGCGATCAGTCTGCTCATGGCGACCATGAAGGCTCCGGTCCAGAAGCTCGCCGCAACGCTCAACGAGGTGCCGGGCAAGCTCGTCCGCACCGTCGCCGCGATTCGCGATGCCAAGGAAGCCGCGTAAAGCGCGTCTTCCATCCATCAGCTACCCGATCAACCGTATTTTCTAGGAGAAACCCATGGCCGTTTCGAAAGACGACATTCTCGAAGCGATTGGCAACATGACCGTGCTCGAGGTCGTCGACCTCATCAGCGCGATGGAAGAGAAGTTCGGCGTGACCGCCGCCGCCGCTGTCGTGGCCGCCGGTCCGGCTGCAGCCGCTGATGCCGCTCCGGTCGAAGAGCAGACCGAGTTCAACGTCGTTCTGACCTCCTTCGGCGCCAACAAGGTCGGCGTCATCAAGGCCGTGCGCTCGATCACCGGTCTGGGCCTGAAGGAAGCCAAGGACGCCGTCGAAGGCGTTCCGACCGTCCTGAAGGAAGGCGTGTCCAAGGCCGAGGCCGAGGCCGCGAAGAAGGAGCTCGAAGAGGCCGGCGCCGCGGTCGAGATCAAGTAACGGCGCGTTGCGTCGTTATTCGTTCGACCAAGCAAGCGAGGCCGGCGGCGATTAGCCGCCGGCCTTTTCCCGTTGGATTCGGCGAATCCGGTGGGATAGCACGCCCAGATCCGGGCGTGTCTTGAGTCTGTTCCAAGTTTCGAGCCATCCGCATCCGTGTCCATGCCCCGTCAGGGACCCACGCAAGCATCTCGAGGGAAGGCATAATGGCCTATTCGTTCACCGAAAAGAAGCGCATCCGCAAAGACTTCGGCAAGCGTCCCAGTATCCTGGACGTCCCGTTCCTGCTGGCGACGCAGATCGACTCCTATCGCGAGTTCCTGCAAGCCGATGTGCCGGTCAAGGACCGCCGGGATCTCGGGTTGCATGCGGCCTTCAAGTCCGTGTTCCCCATCGAGAGCTACTCGGGCAACGCCGTCCTGGAGTATGTCAAGTATCGCCTGGGCGATCCAGTGTTCGACGAGCGCGAGTGTCATCTGCGCGGCGCGACCTTCGCGGCGCCCCTGCGCGTGCTGCTGCGGCTGGTGATCTACGACAAGGACGCTCCGGCCGGCTCCAAGGTCGTCAAGGACGTGCGTGAGCAAGAGGTCTACATGGGCGAACTGCCGCTCATGACCGAGACCGGTACCTTCATCATCAACGGCACCGAGCGCGTCATCGTCTCGCAGTTGCACCGTTCGCCCGGTGTCTTCTTCGATCATGACAAGGGCAAGACCCACTCCTCGGGCAAGCTGCTGTTCTCGGCGCGCGTGATTCCCTATCGCGGCTCCTGGCTCGACTTCGAGTTCGACCACAATGACAAAGTCTTCGTGCGTATCGACCGTCGGCGCAAGCTGCCGGCCACGGTGCTGTTGCGCGCGCTCGGCTATGGCGTCGAGGACATCCTCGCGCGTTTCTTCGAGACCGATACCTTCCGTCTCCAGGGTCAGACCGTCACCCTGGATCTGGTCCCCGAGCGTCTGCGCGGCGAGACCGTCGGCTTCGATGTGAAGATCGGCGACGAGGTGCTGGTCGAGTCCGGCCGGCGCGTGACCGCGCGTCACATCCGCGAGCTGCAGAAGGCCGGCGTCGATCGTCTGGAAGTGCCGCCCGATTTCCTGCTCGGCCGCATCCTGGCCCATGCCCAGGTCGACAGAGAGACCGGCGAGGTCTTTGCCGAAGCCAATGATCCGATCACGCCCGAGCTGCTGGAGACCCTGTTCCGCAAGGGCGTCGAGACCCTGGAGACCCTGTTCGTCAACGATCTCGATCAGGGGCCTTACATCTCCGAGACCCTGCGCATCGACCCGACGACCAATGATCTGGACGCCCAGATCGAGATCTATCGCATGATGCGTCCCGGCGAGCCGCCGACCAAGGAGGCCGCCCAGAATCTGTTCCACAACCTGTTCTTCACCTCCGATCGCTACGATCTCTCGGCGGTCGGTCGCATGAAGTTCAACCGCCGGCTCGGTCGCGCCGACGAGACGGGTCCGGGCGTCATCTATGACGGGCGCTATTTCGCCACCCGTACCGACGACTTCTCCAAGAAGCTCTTCGATCAGTACGGCGAGGCCGGCTCGGACATCATCGACTCGCTCAAGGTGCTGGTCGAGCTGCGCAACGGCCGCGGCACGGTCGACGACATCGACCACCTGGGCAACCGCCGCATCCGCTGCGTCGGCGAGATGGCCGAGAACCAGTTCCGCGTCGGTCTGGTGCGCGTCGAGCGCGCGGTCAAGGAGCGTCTGTCGCTGGCCGAGTCCGAGGGCCTGATGCCGCAGGAGCTCATCAACGCCAAGCCGGTGTCGGCGGCGATCAAGGAGTTCTTCGGTTCCTCGCAGCTCTCGCAGTTCATGGACCAGAACAACCCGCTGTCCGAGGTCACGCACAAGCGGCGCGTCTCGGCGCTCGGTCCGGGCGGTCTGGCGCGCGAGCGTGCCGGCTTCGAGGTGCGCGACGTACATCCGACCCACTATGGCCGCGTCTGCCCGATCGAGACCCCTGAAGGTCCGAACATCGGTCTGATCAATTCGCTGGCGGTCTATGCACGCGCCAACTCCTACGGCTTCCTGGAGACGCCCTATCGCAAGGTCGAGGACGGTCGCGTCACCGACCGCATCGACTATCTGTCGGCGATCGAGGAGGGCAACTTCGTCATCGCCCAGGCCAACGCGACCCTGGACGCGGACGGCCGGCTCACCGATGCGCTGGTCTCCTGCCGTCATGCCAACGAGTTCACCATGCGCGCGCCCGAGGAAGTCCAGTACATGGACGTCTCGCCGCGTCAGATCGTCTCGGTGGCCGCCTCGCTGATCCCGTTCCTGGAACACGACGACGCCAACCGCGCGCTCATGGGCTCGAACATGCAGCGTCAGGCCGTGCCCACGCTGCGGGCCGAGAAGCCGCTGGTCGGCACCGGTATGGAGCGCGTGGTGGCGCGTGACTCGGGCGTGTGCGTGGTCGCGCGACGCGGCGGCGTCATCGAATCGGTCGACGCGGCGCGTATCGTGGTGCGCGTCAACGACGACGAGGCGGCCAAGACCCCGGACGTGCCGGGCGTCGACATCTACAACCTGACCAAGTACACCCGCTCCAACCAGAACACCTGTATCAATCAGCGTCCGCTGGTCAAGCTGGGTGATGCGATCGCGCGCGGCGACATCCTGGCCGACGGTCCCTCGACCGACATGGGCGAGCTGGCCCTGGGTCAGAACCTGCGCGTGGCCTTCATGCCCTGGAACGGCTACAACTTCGAGGACTCGATCCTGATCTCGGAGCGCGTGGTGCAGGAGGATCGCTTCACCACCATCCATATCGAGGAGCTGGCCTGTTTGGCGCGCGACACCAAGCTCGGGCCGGAAGAGATCACGGGCGATATCCCCAACGTGGGCGAGTCGGCGCTCTCCAAGCTCGACGAATCCGGCATCGTCTATGTCGGCGCCGAGGTGCGCGACGGCGACATCCTGGTCGGCAAGGTCACGCCCAAGGGCGAGACCCAGCTGACCCCGGAAGAGAAGCTGCTGCGCGCCATCTTCGGCGAGAAGGCCTCCGACGTGAAGGACACCTCGCTGCGTCTGCCCTCGGGCATGAACGGCACCGTGGTCGACGTCCAGGTCTTCACCCGCGACGGCGTGGACAAGGACAAGCGCGCCATCGAGATCGAGGAGATGGAACTGGAGCGCGTGCGCAAGGACTTCGCCGACCAGCAGCGCATCATGGAGAACGACACCTTCCAGCGTGTCGAGAAGCTCCTGGTGGGCAAGGTCGCCGACGGCGGTCCGGGCGGTCTCCGTCCCGGCTCCGAGATCACCAAGGACTATCTCGACTCTCTCAAGTCCAAGGGTTCGCGCGATGCCTGGTTCGAGATCCGCGTGCGCGACGAGGACGTCGCCACCCAGCTCGAGGCCGTCGCCGCCCAGGTCAAGCAGCAGCGCGAGAAATTCCGCGAGCGCTACGAGGTCAAGAAGCGCAAGGTCGCCAGTGGCGACGATCTGGCGCCCGGCGTGCTCAAGATGGTCAAGGTCTATGTGGCCGTGAAGCGCCGCATCCAGCCCGGCGACAAGATGGCCGGCCGTCACGGTAACAAGGGTGTCATCTCCAAGGTGGTGCCGGTCGAGGACATGCCGTTCTCGGCCGACGGCGTACCGGTCGACATCGTGCTCAACCCGCTCGGCGTGCCCTCGCGCATGAACGTCGGTCAGGTGCTGGAGACCCATCTCGGTTGGGCGGCCCAGGGTCTGGGCGAGAAGATCGGGCGGATGCTCCAGCAGCATCAGATGCAACAGACCGCCGTCGCCGATCTGCGTGCCTTCCTGGAACAGGTCTACAACACCAGCGGCAAGCAGGAAGATCTGGCGAGCTTCTCCGACGATGAGATCCTGGAGCTGGCGCGTCATCTGACCAAGGGCGTGCCGCTGGCCACGCCGGTCTTCGACGGCGCGACCGAGGAAGAGATCAAGGCGATGCTCAAGCTCGCCGATCGCGACGACACCGAACAGGGCATTCCGAGCGGTCAGACCATTCTGTTCGACGGGCGCTCCGGCGACCAGTTCGAGCGTCCGGTCACTGTGGGCTACATGTACATGATCAAGCTCAACCACCTGGTCGACGACAAGATGCACGCCCGTTCGACCGGTCCCTACAGCCTGGTCACGCAGCAGCCGCTGGGCGGCAAGGCGCAGTTCGGCGGTCAGCGCTTCGGTGAGATGGAGGTCTGGGCGCTGGAAGCCTATGGCGCCGCCTATACCCTGCAGGAGATGCTCACGGTCAAGTCCGACGACGTCAACGGGCGCACCAAGATGTACAAGAACATCGTGGATGGGGATCACCGCATGGAGGCCGGCATGCCCGAGTCCTTCAACGTGCTGGTCAAGGAGATCCGCTCGCTCGCCATCAACGTGGAGCTACAGCAGGATTGATGCGTGGTCGGAGGCGGTGCGCGTGCGCGTCGCCTCCAGGCTCGACTCACAGCTCAAGCGTTGTAGCGATGGGTGTCGCTGCCGCTCTACCCATCCCAAGCCGGTTATTCCAGGCAGGAGATCAAGGTCTTGAAAGATCTACTCAAAATCATCAAGCAACAGGGTCAGGCACTCGAATTCGACGCGATCAAGATCGGGCTGGCCTCGCCCGAGATGATCCGTTCCTGGTCCTATGGCGAGGTCAAGAAGCCCGAGACCATCAACTATCGCACCTTCAAGCCGGAGCGCGACGGGCTGTTCTGCGCCAAGATCTTCGGACCCATCACCGACTACGAGTGCATCTGCGGCAAGTACAAGCGTCTGAAGCATCGCGGCGTGGTGTGCGAGAAGTGCGGCGTCGAGGTCACGCTGGCCAAGGTGCGCCGCGAGCGCATGGGTCACATCGATCTGGCCAGTCCGGTGGCGCACATCTGGTTCCTCAAGTCGCTGCCGTCGCGCATCGGTCTCCTGCTCGACATGACCCTGCGCGACATCGAGCGCATCCTCTATTTCGAGTCGTTCGTCGTCATCGATCCGGGCATGATCGTGGATCTCGAACGCGGGCAACTGCTCAATGACGAGCAGTATCTCGACGTGCTCGAAGCCAACGGCGACGAGTTCGACGCACGCATGGGCGCCGAGGCCATCTACGAGCTGCTGCGCAGCATCGACATGGCGGCCGAGATCCGCCGCATGCGCGAGGAGATCGAGTCGACCAACTCCGAGACCAAGATCAAGAAGCTGGCCAAGCGCCTCAAGCTCATGGAGTCGCTGCTGGCCTCGGGCAACCGGCCTGAGTGGATGATCCTGACCGTGTTGCCGGTGCTGCCGCCCGAGCTGCGCCCGCTGGTGCCGCTCGACGGCGGACGCTTCGCGACCTCGGATCTCAACGATCTCTATCGCCGCGTCATCAACCGCAACAACCGCCTGAAGCGCCTGCTCGATCTGATCGCGCCCGACATCATCGTGCGCAACGAGAAGCGCATGCTCCAGGAGGCGGTCGACGCGCTGCTCGACAACGGGCGTCGCGGGCGTGCGATCACGGGCACCAACAAGCGTCCGCTCAAGTCGCTCGCCGACATGATCAAGGGCAAGCAGGGTCGCTTTCGTCAGAACCTGCTCGGTAAGCGTGTCGACTACTCGGGCCGTTCGGTCATCGTGGTCGGTCCGACGCTCAAGCTCCATCAGTGCGGTCTGCCCAAGCGCATGGCCCTGGAGCTGTTCAAGCCCTTCATCTTCAGCAAGCTCCAGTTCCGCGGGCTGGCGGCCACCATCAAGGCGGCCAAGAAGATGGTCGAGCGCGGCACGCCCGAGGTCTGGGACATCCTCGAAGAGGTGATCCGCGAGCATCCGGTGATGCTCAACCGTGCCCCGACCCTGCACCGTCTGGGCATCCAGGCGTTCGAGCCGGTGCTGATCGAGGGCAAGGCGATCCAGCTCCATCCGCTGGTCTGTACCGCCTTCAACGCCGACTTCGACGGCGACCAGATGGCCGTGCACGTCCCGCTGTCGCTGGAGGCGCAGTTGGAAGCGCGCGCCCTGATGATGGCCTCCAACAACATTCTGTCGCCCGCCAACGGCGAACCGATCATCGTGCCGTCGCAGGACGTGGTGCTGGGTCTCTATTACATGACCCGCGAGCGCATCGGCGCCAAGGGTGAGGGCGGTCTGTTCGTCGATATCGACGAAGCGCGTCGTGCCTATGAGACCGGACACGCCGATCTGCACGCGCGCTGCCGGGTGCGGATCCGTGAGGTCATCAAGCACAAGGACGGCAGCCTGACCGAGCGCACCAGTATCAAGGAGACGACCGTCGGACGCGCGATGGTGTTCGCCATCGTGCCCGAGGGTCTGCCCTTCGAGCTGGTCGACCGTCCGCTGGGCAAGAAGCAGATCTCGATGCTGATCAACACCTGCTATCGCCGCCTGGGACTCAAGGACACCGTAGTCTTCGCCGACCAGATCATGTATCTGGGCTTCCGCATGGCCACGCGCGCCGGCATTTCCATTGGTCTGGACGACATGGAGGTGCCGCGCGACGACCGGGACGCCAAGATGGACAAGGGCGCGCTGCTCGCGGCGGCCGAACTCGAGGTCCAGGAGATCCAGCAGCAGTACGCCTCGGGTCTGGTGACGAACGGCGAGCGCTACAACAAGGTCGTCGACATCTGGTCGCGCACCAACGATCAGGTCGCCAAGGCGATGATGTCCAAGCTGGGTACGGATCTGGCCAAGACCGATCCCGGCTTCGAGGCCGAGCGTCTGGTCGGCGAGTACCGTCAGGCGGCGCTGTCGGCGGTCGAGCCTGAGGGCTATGAGGCGCTGCGGGCGATTTTCGCCGAGTGGCAGGGCGAGCTGCGTTCGGCGGCTCGGGCGCTGGCGCGCGAGGAACTGAGCCTGGAGGCGTTCAACGCCCGTTTCGACGAGCTGACCGCGCGCTACCGTCCCGAGGTCGTGACCAAGCTCGATCCCGAGCGGATCAAGGCGTCCGAGGGGCGTGAGCGTCTGGCGATCGGGCTCAAGGACGCGCCGACGCGCCTGGTCGAGGAGCGCAAGCAGGACTCGTTCAACTCCATCTACATGATGGCCAACTCCGGCGCCCGCGGCTCGGCGGCTCAGATCCGTCAGCTCGCCGGGATGCGCGGCCTGATGGCCAAGCCGGACGGCTCCATCATCGAGACGCCGATCACCGCGAACTTCCGCGAGGGTCTGAACGTCATCCAGTACTTCATCTCGACCCACGGCGCGCGTAAGGGTCTGGCCGATACCGCGCTCAAGACCGCGAACTCGGGGTATCTGACCCGGCGTCTGGTCGACGTGGCGCAGGACATGGTGGTGCTCGAAGAGGACTGCGGCACCGATCAGGGGCTGCTCATGGCGCCCATCATCGAGGGCGGCGACGTGGTCGAGCCGCTGCGCGAGCGTATCCTCGGGCGCGTGGCGGCGGTCGATGTCTATCGTCCGGGCGTCGACAACCCGGAACTGATCTGCAAGGCCGGCACCCTGCTCGACGAGTCCTGGGTCGAGCGCTTCGAGGAGGTCGGTATCGACCAGGTGCGGGTGCGTTCGCCCATCACCTGTGAGTCGCGACTCGGCGTCTGCGCCCAGTGCTACGGACGCGATCTGGCGCGCGGTCATCGCGTCAACATAGGCGAGGCGGTCGGTGTCATCGCCGCTCAGTCGATCGGCGAGCCGGGCACCCAGCTCACCATGCGGACCTTCCACATCGGCGGTGCGGCCTCGCGTGCGGCGGCCGTCAGCAGCATCGAGATCAAGAACGGCGGCTCGGCGCGTCTGCACAACATCAAGACCGTGCAGCATCACTCGGGCAACCTGGTCGCCGTCTCGCGTTCGGGCGAGCTGACCGTGGTCGACGAGCGCGGCATGGAGAAGGAGCGCTACAAGGTGCCCTATGGGGCGACCCTGCGTGTCGGCGACGGCGACACGGTCAAGCCGGGCGACGTGGTCGCGACCTGGGATCCGCACACCCACCCCGTGGTCACCGAGGTGGCCGGTCGACTGGAGTTCGAGGACTTCATCGAGGGCGTGACCGTACAGGCCCAGACCGACGACGTGACGGGTCTGAGTTCGCTGGTGGTCATCGATCCCAAGCAGCGTCCGGCGGCGGGCAAGGATCTGCGCCCGATGGTCAAGCTGCTCGACGAGGACGGCAACGAGCTCAACATCGCGGGCACGGATCTGCCGGCGCGCTATGCCCTGTCCTCGGGCGCCATCGTCAGCGTGGCCAACGGCGCCAACGTCGGCGTGGGCGACATCCTGGCGCGTATCCCGCAGGAGTCCTCCAAGACCCGCGACATCACCGGCGGTCTGCCGCGCGTCGCGGATCTGTTCGAGGCGCGCAAGCCCAAGGAACCGGCGCTGCTCGCCGAGGCCAGCGGCACCATCAGCTTCGGCAAGGACACCAAGGGCAAGCAGCGTCTGATCATCACCAAGGACGACGGCGAAACGGTCGAGGAGCTGATCCCGAAGTGGCGTCACGTCAACGTCTTCGAGGGCGAGCGCGTCGAACGCGGCGAGGTGATCGCCGACGGCGAGCTGGCCTCGCACGACATCCTGCGTCTGAAGGGCGTCACGGCGCTGGCCGAATATCTGGTCAAGGAGATCCAGGACGTCTACCGCCTGCAGGGCGTGAAGATCAACGACAAGCACATCGAGGTCATCGTCCGTCAGATGTTGCGCAAGGTTGAGGTCACGGCCCCCGGCGACACCCGACTGCTGCGCGGCGAGCAGGTCGAACATGCGTTGCTGATCGACGAGAACAAGCGCGTCATGGCCGAGGGCAAGCAGCCGGCGCTGTTCGAGCCGCTGCTCCTGGGCATCACCAAGGCGTCGCTGGCCACCGAGTCCTTCATCTCGGCGGCCTCGTTCCAGGAGACCACGCGCGTGCTGACCGAAGCAGCGGTGCGCGGTTCGACCGACCGGCTCGTGGGTCTGAAGGAGAACGTCATCGTCGGTCGACTCATCCCGGCCGGTACGGGGCTGTCCTACCATCAGGAACGGCGCCGTCAGCGGGTGCTCGACTCGGGCAAGGTCGAGATGGCCACCGAGGATCCGGAACAGGCGCTCAATACTCCGGAAGCCGCTGAGTAGTCTGAGTGAGCATCCGCCTAGGTCGATCAACCGGTTGACACGGCCTAGGCGCCTCCCTATACTGCCCTGTCTCAGCTAGCCGATGGTCTATCGGCTAGCTTCATTTTTTATCCGATTCCCTGGTTTGGGCGCCTTTGCCCGGCCCCTGAGCAGACGGTCGCATCTGGTGCGTGTCATTCCGGCGATGTCATCGAGCCGGCCCGTGCGCGCAGGCTTCGTTTGACTCCAAAGAAGAATCATGGCGCGAGGGCGCCGCTGGAGACTCATCGCATGGCAACGATCAACCAACTCGTCCGCAAGCCTCGCAAGCGGAACGTGGCGAAAACCAACGTGCCCGCCCTCGAGGCCTGTCCGCAGCGTCGCGGGGTCTGCACGCGCGTCTACACCACCACGCCCAAGAAGCCGAACTCGGCTCTGCGTAAGGTGGCTCGCGTGCGTCTGACCAACGGGTATGAGGTCGCGTCCTACATCGGCGGCGAAGGCCACAATCTTCAGGAGCACTCGGTGGTCCTGATTCGCGGCGGTCGTGTCAAAGACTTGCCGGGCGTGCGCTACCACACCGTGCGCGGCACCCTGGATACCTCGGGTGTCGAGAAGCGCCGCCAAGCGCGTTCCAAGTACGGCGCCAAGCGCCCGAAGAAGTGATCGCGCCCTGACGCGACCCAGACTACAACGAATACGTCGGAGCCTTAGAAGACCATGCCAAGAAGACGCGTTGCCGCTCGTCGTCAAATCCTTCCGGACCCCAAGCACGGAAGCGAGTTGCTGACCAAGTTCATCAACATGATGATGGAAGACGGCAAGAAGTCCGTCGCCGAGCGCATCATCTACAGCGCCCTGGATCAGATCGCCGAGAAGAAGGGCGGAAGCCCGGTCGAGCTGCTCGAGCAGGCGATGGAGAACGTGCGTCCGGTGGTCGAGGTCAAGTCGCGTCGCGTCGGCGGCGCCACCTATCAGGTTCCGGTCGAGGTGCGTCCGACCCGTCGCAACTCGCTGGCCATGCGCTGGCTGATCGATTCGGCGCGCAAGCGGTCCGAGAAGTCCATGGCCCAGCGTCTCGCCGGTGAGCTGATGGACGCGGCCGAGTCGCGCGGTTCGGCGGTGAAGAAGAAAGAAGACACCCATCGTATGGCCGAAGCCAACAAAGCCTTCTCGCATTACCGTTGGTAAACCCTCGGTCTCGCGTTCGTTTTTTCGAGTTCTTTAGGATCATCAAGGCGGATTCAGTCGTGGCACGTAGCACACCCATCGAGCGGTATCGCAATCTTGGCATCATGGCGCACATCGATGCCGGGAAGACCACTACCACGGAGCGCATCCTGTTCTACACGGGTGTCTCGCACAAACTCGGCGAGGTGCACGACGGCGCCGCCACCATGGACTGGATGGAGCAGGAGCAGGAGCGTGGCATCACCATCACGTCTGCGGCGACCACCTGCTTCTGGAAGGGCATGGCGCTCGACCGTCCTGAGCATCGCATCAACATCATCGACACCCCCGGGCACGTCGACTTCACCATCGAAGTCGAGCGTTCTCTGCGCGTGCTCGACGGCGCCTGTGCCGTCTTCTGCGCTGTCGGCGGCGTCGAGCCTCAATCCGAGACCGTCTGGCGTCAGGCCAACAAGTACGGCGTTCCGCGTCTGGCGTTCGTCAATAAGATGGACCGCATGGGCGCAAACTTCCTGCGCGTCGTCGGTCAGGTCAAGGATCGTCTGGGCGGCAATCCCGTTCCTCTCCAACTGCCGATCGGCGCCGAAGAACACTTCAAGGGCGTCGTCGACCTGGTCAAGATGAAGGCCATCCTCTGGGACGAAGAGTCCAAGGGCACCAAGTTCGAGTACGGCGACATTCCGGCCGACATGGTCGATGCCTGCGAAGAGTGGCGCGAGAAGCTGGTCGAGGCTGCCGCCGAGTCCAGTGAAGAGCTGATGGAGAAGTATCTCGAAGGCGAGAGCCTGACCGAGGCCGAGATCAAAGCCGGCCTGCGCGCGCGCACCCTGAAGAGCGAGATCGTGCCCATGCTGTGCGGCTCGGCGTTCAAGAACAAGGGCGTGCAGGCCATGCTCGACGCCGTGCTCGACTACATGCCGTCGCCGGTCGACGTGCCCGCCATCAAGGGTATCCTCGACGACAAGGACAATTCCGAGGGCGAGCGCAAGCCGTCCGATGATGAATCCTTCTCGGCGCTGGCCTTCAAGATCGCGACCGACCCCTTTGTCGGCACCCTGACCTTCTTCCGCGTCTATTCGGGTGTGCTCAACTCTGGCGACACCGTCTACAACCCGGTCAAGGGCAAGAAGGAGCGCGTCGGCCGTATCCTGCAGATGCACGCCAACCAGCGTGAAGAGATCAAGGAAGTGCGCGCCGGCGACATCGCTGCGGCGGTCGGTCTGAAGGACGTGACCACGGGCGATACCCTGTGCGATCTCAACAACATCATCACCCTGGAGCGCATGGAGTTCCCTGAGCCGGTCATTTCGGTCGCGGTCGAACCCAAGACCAAGGGCGACCAGGAGAAGATGGGTCTCGCGCTGCAGAAGCTGGCGCAGGAAGACCCGTCGTTCCGCGTCCACACCGACGAGGAATCCGGTCAGACCATCATCTCCGGCATGGGCGAGCTGCACCTGGAGATCATCGTCGACCGCATGCGTCGCGAGTTCAAGGTCGAGGCCAACGTCGGCGCGCCACAGGTCAGCTATCGCGAAACCATCCGTGCCAGCGTCGAGCAGGAAACCAAGTTCGCCCGTCAGTCCGGCGGTCGCGGTCAGTACGGTCACGTCCTCATCCGCGTCGAGCCGATGGAGGCCGGTGGCGGCTATGAGTTCGTCAACGCCATCGTCGGCGGTACCGTGCCGAAGGAATACATCCCGGCGGTCGACAAGGGCATCCAGGAGGCCATGAAGAACGGCATCCTGGCCGGCTTCCCCATGGTCGATATCAAGGTCACGCTCTACGACGGCTCCTATCACGAAGTCGACTCGAGCGAAATGGCGTTCAAGATCGCCGGCTCTATGGCGATCAAGGAAGCGGCGGCCAAGGCCAAGCCGGTCCTGCTGGAGCCGATCATGAAGGTCGAGGTGGTCACGCCCGAAGAGAACATGGGCGACGTCATGGGCGACATCAACAGCCGTCGCGGCATGATCCAGGGCATGGACGATTCCCCGTCCGGCAAGATCATCCGTGCCGAGGTTCCGCTGTCGGAGATGTTCGGTTACGCCACCGACCTGCGTTCGGCGACCCAGGGTCGCGCGACCTACAGCATGGAATTCTGCAAGTACAACGAGGTGCCCGCCAGCATTGCCGAAGCGGTCTCCAAGAAGAAGTAACGATTCATCCGAAGGGTAGAGCGGGATGTCCAAAGAAAAATTTCAACGTAGCAAGCCTCACGTCAACGTCGGCACCATCGGCCACGTCGACCATGGCAAGACCACGCTGACGGCGGCGATCACCACGCATCAGGCGAAGAAGTTCGGCGGCGAAGCGCGGGCCTACGACCAGATCGACAACGCCCCGGAAGAGCGTGAGCGCGGCATCACCATTGCCACGGCGCACGTGGAGTACGAGAGCGCCAAGCGGCACTACGCCCACGTCGACTGCCCCGGCCACGCCGACTACGTCAAGAACATGATCACGGGTGCCGCCCAGATGGACGGCGCGATCCTGGTCGTGTCGGCCGCCGACGGCCCGATGCCCCAGACCCGCGAGCACATCCTGCTGTCGCGTCAGGTCGGCGTGCCCTACATCGTGGTGTACCTGAACAAGGCCGACATGGTCGACGACGCCGAGCTCCTGGAGCTGGTCGAAATGGAAGTGCGCGAGCTGCTCTCCAGCTACGACTTCCCCGGCGACGACACCCCGATCATCACGGGTTCGGCCAAGCTGGCGCTGGAAGGCGACACCTCCGAGATCGGCGGTCCCTCGATCGACCGGCTGATGGAAGCGCTCGACAGCTACATCCCCGAGCCGGAGCGGGCCATCGACGGCGCCTTCCTGATGCCGATCGAAGACGTGTTCTCGATCTCGGGTCGCGGCACCGTGGTGACCGGTCGTGTCGAGCGCGGCATCGTCAAGGTCGGCGATGAAGTGGCCATCGTCGGTATCCGCGATACCGTCAAGACCACCTGCACCGGGGTGGAGATGTTCCGCAAGCTGCTCGACCAGGGTCAGGCCGGCGACAACATCGGCGCCCTGCTGCGCGGCACCAAGCGTGAAGACGTCGAGCGCGGCCAGGTGCTGGCCAAGCCCGGCTCGATCACCCCGCACACCCACTTCGAGGCCGAAGTGTACGTGCTGAGCAAGGAAGAAGGCGGGCGTCACACCCCCTTCTTCAACGGCTACCGTCCGCAGTTCTACTTCCGCACCACCGACGTCACCGGCGCCTGCGAGCTGCCCGAGGGCGTCGAAATGGTGATGCCGGGCGACAACGTCAAGATGACGATCAAGCTGATCGCGCCGATCGCCATGGAAGAAGGTCTGCGCTTTGCGGTCCGCGAGGGCGGTCGCACCGTCGGCGCGGGTGTGGTTTCCAAGATCATCGAGTAAGGGCATGACGAATCAGAGAATCCGAATTCGGCTGAAGGCGTTCGATCATCGTCTGATCGATCAGTCCGCGCGTGAGATCGTCGACACCGCCAAGCGCACCGGCGCTCAGGTGCGTGGTCCTGTCCCGCTGCCGTCCAAGAAGGAGCGCTTCACCGTTCTGGTCTCGCCGCACGTCAACAAGGACGCGCGCGACCAGTACGAGCTGCGGACCCACAAGCGTCTGATGGACATCGTCGACCCGACCGACAAGACCGTCGACGCCCTGATGAAACTCGATCTGGCCGCCGGTGTCGACGTCCAGATCAAGCTGAGCTGAGGACGAAATCATGTCGATCGGAGTTATCGGACGCAAAGCCGGCATGACCCGTGTCTTCACCGAGGCTGGTGAGAGCATCCCGGTCACCGTGATCGAGGTCACGCCGAACCGCGTCAGTCAGGTCAAGTCCGAAGAGACCGATGGCTATCGTGCCATCCAGGTCGCCTTCGGCCAGCGCCGCGCCTCGCGCGTCACCAAGCCGATGGCGGGTCATTACGCCAAGGCCGGTGTCGAGGCGGGTGAAGTGCTGCGCGAGTTCCGCCTGGAAGGCGAAGAGGGCGCCGACCTGCAGGTCGGTCAGGAGATCTCGGTCTCCATCTTCGAGCCGGGCCAGAAGGTCGATGTGCGTGGCGTGACCAAGGGGCGTGGTTTTTCCGGCGTCATCCGCCGTCACCACTTCGCCGGTCAGGACCGCACCCACGGCAACTCGCTGTCGCACCGTGCGCCGGGTTCCATCGGTCAGAACCAGACCCCTGGGCGCGTGTGGAAGGGTAAGAAGATGGCGGGTCATCTCGGCGCCGCCAATCGTTGTCAGCAAAATCTCGAGGTCGTGCGCATCGACGCCGAACGCAACCTGCTCCTCGTCCGCGGCGGCGTGCCCGGACCGACGGGAGGGCGTCTGGTCGTGCTGCCGTCCGTGAAGCAAAAGAACAAGGGCTGAGCACTCATGGAGATCGCCATTCGAAACCACACTGGCGCGTCCAGTGTGCAGGTTTCCGACGCCGTCTTCGGCGTGGAATACAAACCAGGCCTGGTCCACCAGGTCGTGACCGCCTACATGGCGGGCGCGCGCGCCGGCACCAAGGCCCAGAAGAACCGCGCGGCGGTTTCCGGTGGCGGTTCCAAACCGTGGCGCCAGAAGGGAACCGGTCGTGCCCGTGCGGGTACCTCGCGTAGCCCGCTGTGGCGCTCGGGCGGTGTGACCTTCGCGGCCCAGCCGCGCGACTACGGCCAGAAGGTCAACCGCAAGATGTATCGCGGCGCCGTGCGCTCGATCCTCTCCGAGCTGGTGCGCACCGAGCGTCTGGTGGTCGTCTCCGAGCTGGCGCTGGAAGAGGCCAAGACCAAGGCCCTGATCGCGCTGCTCAAGAGCCATGACCTGACCGACGCGCTCATCCTCACCGATGGGTTCGACGACAGGCTCTATCTGGCCGCGCGCAATCTGCCCGGAGTCGACGTGCTGTCGGCGCAAGAGGTCGATCCGGTCAGCCTGATCGCCTTCGAGACCATCCTCGCCACCGAGGCGGCGATCAAGAAGCTGGAGGAGCGGCTGGCATGAATAAAGAGCGTCTGATGAAGGTGCTGGTCGCGCCCGTGATCTCCGAGAAGGCCTCGCGTCTGGCTGAGAATTGCAACCAGGTGACCTTCCGCGTCCTGACCGACGCGACCAAGCAGGAAGTCGCCAAGGCGGTCGAGATGCTGTTCGAGGTCGAGGTCGATCGCGTCCAGATCCTCAACGTCAAGGGCAAACAGAAGCGCCACGGGCAGCGTCTGGGCAAGCGTCAGGACTGGCGCAAGGCCTATGTGCGCCTCAAGGCCGGCCAAGACATCGACTTCGGCGACGCCGCTTGAGCGCGGCGGCGGACAGCAACGGATAGATCAAGATGCCAATCGTAAAGACCAAACCGACGTCCGCCGGACGACGCTTCGTCGTCAAGGTGACGACACCCGATCTGCACAAGGGCGCGCCGCACGCACCCCTGATCGACAAGCAGACCAAGCGTGGCGGGCGCAACAATCAGGGCCGCGTGTCCGTGCGTCATCAGGGCGGCGGTCACAAGCAGCGTTACCGGATCATCGACTTCAAGCGCAACCGCAAGGACGGGATCCCCGCGACCGTGGAGCGTCTGGAGTACGACCCGAACCGCTCGGCGCACATCGCGCTGCTGAAGTATGCCGACGGCGAGCGCGCCTATATCATCGCGTCCAAGGGCCTGAAGGCCGGCGACTCGGTCGTCTCGGGCGAGACCGCGCCGATCGCGGTCGGCAACTGCATGCCGCTGCGCAACATCCCGGTCGGCACCTTGGTGCATTGCATCGAGATGCGGCCCGGCAAGGGTGCCCAGCTCGCCCGTTCGGCCGGCGCCTCGGTGCAGCTGGTGGCGCGTGAGTCCGGCAGCGCGACCCTGCGTCTGCGTTCCGGTGAGATGCGTAAAGTGCACTCCGACTGCCGCGCCGTCATCGGCGAGGTGGGCAACAGCGAACACAGCCTGCGCAAGCTCGGCAAGGCCGGCGCGAGCCGCTGGCGCGGTATCCGTCCGACGGTGCGCGGCGTGGTCATGAACCCGGTCGATCACCCGCACGGCGGTGGCGAGGGCCGGACCTCCGGCGGCCGTCATCCGGTCACGCCCTGGGGTGTGCCGACCAAGGGCCACAAGACGCGCCACAACAAGCGGACCGACGGCATGATCGTGCGTCGTCGCGGTCAGAAATAGCATCAGTCGAGGTTGAGCCAGTGCCACGTTCGATTCGAAAGGGCCCGTTCGTCGATCATCACCTGATCAAGAAGGTGGAAGAGGCGGTCGCCCAAAACAGCAAGCGCCCGATCAAGACCTGGTCGCGCCGTTCCATGGTGTTGCCTGAGATGGTCGGTCTGACCATTGCCGTCCACAACGGGCGTCAACATGTGCCGGTTCTCGTCAACGAAAACATGATCGGCCACAAGCTCGGCGAGTTCGCGTTGACCCGTACCTATCGTGGTCACGCCGCCGACAAGAAAGCGAAGAAGCGCTAGTCGGAGATCGCGATGCAAGCTGTAGCCACACACAAATACGCCCGGATCTCGGCGCAGAAGGCCCGACTGGTCGCGGATCTGATTCGCGGCAAGCGTGTCGAGGAAGCCATCAACACGCTGTCCTTCAGCCCCAAGAAGGGCGCCGACATCATCAAGAAAGTCCTGGAGTCGGCGATCGCCAACGCCGAGCACAATGAGGGCGCCGATATCGACGAACTCAAGGTCGCGGCCATCCAGGTCAACGAGGGGCCGACCATGAAGCGGATCATGCCGCGCGCCAAGGGCCGCGCCAACCGCATCATGAAACGCACCAGCCACATCACGCTGACCGTGGCCGAAGTCTAGAGGATCCAGGGGACCAGTATGGGACAGAAAGTTCATCCGAATGGTATCCGGCTTGGCATCGTCAAGGACTGGACATCCAAGTGGTATGCCAATTCCAAGGACTATGCCGATCTGCTCAACACCGATCTCCAGGTCCGCGACTTCCTGCGCAAGGAACTCGCCAAGGCCTCGGTGAGCCGCATCCAGATCGACCGTCCGGCCAAGAACGCCCACATCACCATTCACACCGCCCGTCCGGGCGTGGTGATCGGCAAGAAGGGCGAGGACATCGACAAGCTGCGCGCCAAGGTGTCGGCGATGATGGGCATTCCGGTGCACATCGCCATCGAGGAGATCCGCAAGCCGGAGCTCGACGCGCAGCTGGTGGCCGAGGGCATTGCTCAGCAGCTCGAACGGCGTATCATGTTCCGCCGCGCCATGAAGCGCTCGATCCAGAACACCATGCGTCTGGGCGCCGAGGGCATCAAGGTCAGCGTCGCCGGTCGTCTGAACGGGGCCGAGATCGCACGCAGCGAGTGGGCGCGTGAAGGCCGTGTGCCGCTGCACACCCTGCGCGCCGACATCGACTACGGTTTCGCCGAGGCCAAGACGACCTACGGCGTGCTCGGAGTCAAGGTCTGGATCTTCAAGGGCGAGGTTTTCGGCGACCAGCAGCCCGAGGAACCGGCGCCGAAGGCGTCCGGAAAGAAGGGTTAAGTCATGCTGCAACCGAAACGCACCAAATTCAGAAAGCAACACAAGGGCCGCAACCGCGGTCTGGCCCAGAGCGGCAACCGGGTGAGCTTCGGCGAGTTCGGTCTCAAGGCGACCGAGCGTGGTCGTCTCACCGCGCGCCAGATCGAGGCCGCCCGTCGTGCCATCTCCCGTAGCGTCAAGCGTGGCGGCAAGATCTGGATCCGGGTGTTCCCGGACAAACCGATCTCCAAGAAGCCGCTCGAAGTGCGTATGGGTAAGGGTAAGGGTAACGTCGAGTACTGGGTCGCGCTGATCCAGCCGGGCAGCATGCTCTACGAGATCGAGGGTGTCAGCGAGGAACTCGCGCGCGAGGCCTTCAAGCTGGCCGCCGCCAAGCTGCCGGTGCAGACCACCTTTGAAAAGCGGACGATTCTGTGATGAAGGCCAACGAGCTTAGAACCAACAGCGCCCAAGAGCTTCAGACACAGTTGATGGAGCTGCTGCGCGAGCAATTCAATCTGCGCATGCAGCGGGGCACCGGTCAGTTGTCCAAGCCTTCGCGCATGAAGGCCGTGCGCCGGGACATCGCCCGGATCAAGACCATCATGGCCGAGCAGAAGGCGGGCGGGAAATCATGAGCGACGAGAACGAGATCAAGACCAACCGGACACTCGAAGGGCGCGTGACCAGCAGCGCCATGGACAAGACCATCACGGTCGTGATCGAGCGCCGTGTCAAGCACCCGCTCTATGGCAAGTTCATGCGCCGCTCGACCAAGATCCACGCCCACGACGAGGCCAACAGCTGCAACGTCGGCGATCTGGTGCGGGTCGAGCAGTGCCGTCCGCTCTCCAAGACCAAGACCTGGCGTCTGATCGAGATCCTCGAAAAGGCGCGCTGAGCGGCGTTTGCCAGTCTCGCGTACTTCCGGCTCGGCGCTTGCGGCGCGGCCATTTCGCGGAGCCATCGGTCCATTCCCGGATCAGCAACGAGCTTTTTAGGTATAAAGACAATGATTCAGATGCAGACCAATCTGAGCGTCGCCGACAACAGCGGCGCCAAGAGCGTGATGTGCATCAAGGTGCTCGGCGGGTCGCATCGTCGCTACGCGGGCATCGGCGATGTCATCAAGGTCACCGTCAAGGACGCCATCCCACGCGGTAAGGTCAAGAAGGGCGATGTCTACAACGCGGTCGTCGTGCGCACCCGTCATGGCGTGCGTCGTCCCGACGGCTCGCTGATCCGTTTCGACGGCAACGCCGCCGTGCTCTTGAATAACCAGCTTCAACCCATCGGCACCCGTATCTTCGGGCCTGTCACGCGCGAGCTGCGCGGCGAGCGTTTCATGAAGATCATCTCGCTGGCGCCGGAAGTGCTCTGAGGAGACGATAGTCATGAGAAAGATCAAGAAGGGTGATGACGTCATGGTCATCGCCGGCAAGGACAAGGGCAAGCGCGGCACGGTGCTCAAGGTGATCGACGAGAATCACATCGTCGTCGAGAACATCAACATCGCCCGCAAGCACCGGAAAGGCAATCCGCAGGCCGGCGTGCCGGGCGGAATCGTCGACAAGGCGATGCCGATCCACGTCTCCAACGTCGGGCTCTACAACCCGATCAAGGGCAGTGCCGACCGCGTCGGCTTCAAGACTCTGGAAGACGGGCGCAAGGTGCGTGTGTTCAAGTCCAACGGCGAAGTCGTCGACGTCTGACCGGGTGAAGCGAGATGTCCAGATTACAGACCGAATACAAAGAGCGCATCGTGCCTCAGCTCAAGGAGCGCTTCGGCTACCAGAGCGTGATGCAGGTGCCCAAGATCGAGAAGATCACGCTCAACATGGGCGTGGGCGAGGCCGTGGCCGACAAGAAGGTCATGGACAATGCCGTCGCCGATCTGCGCGCCATCGCCGGTCAGCAGCCGATCGTGACCTACGCCCGCAAGTCGGTCGCCGGGTTCAAGATCCGCGAAGGCTGGCCGATCGGCTGCAAGGTCACGCTGCGTCGCGAGCGCATGTACGAGTTCCTCGATCGCCTGATCAATATCTCGATCCCGCGTATCCGCGACT
Source organism: Allochromatium tepidum (assembly GCF_018409545.1). GTDB lineage: Bacteria > Pseudomonadota > Gammaproteobacteria > Chromatiales > Chromatiaceae > Thermochromatium > Thermochromatium tepidum_A. Next base: position 1,414,591 of record NZ_AP024563.1, read on the forward strand.
TCCGCGGCCTGAGCGCCAAGTCGTTCGACGGTCGCGGCAACTATTCGATGGGCGTGCGCGAACAGATCATGTTCCCCGAGATCGATTACGATAAGATCGACGCGCTGCGCGGACTCGACATCACCATCACGACCACGGCGCGGACGGATGAGGAAGGCCGTGCCCTGCTCGAAGCCTTCAACTTCCCCTTCCGGACCTAAGGTAATCGCATGGCGAAGAAGAGTATGATTGCGCGCGATCGCAAGCGCACCGAGACCGCCGCCCGCTTCAGTGCCAAGCGCGCGGCCCTCAAGGCGGTGATCAATGATCGCAACGCCACGCCCGAGCAGATCGACGAGGCGACGCTGAAGCTGCAGAAGCTGCCGCGCGACGCCGGCCCGACGCGCCAGCAGCGTCGCTGCCGCGTCAGCGGTCGCCCGCACGCGGTCTATCGCAAGTTCGGTCTGTCGCGCAACAAGCTGCGCGAGGCCGTGATGCGCGGGGACGTCCCCGGCGTCGTCAAGGCGAGCTGGTAAGCTCAGCCACACGTTTTTCAACCTATCGGGTATCGCGTCGCAACGACGGCCTGACCCACGGAGAAGCCAATGAGTATGTCGGATCCGATTGCGGATATGCTGACACGCATCCGCAACGGCCAGCAGCGCGGTAAGATCACGATCGTGATGCCGTCCTCCAAGCAGAAGGTCGCGATCGCGAACCTGCTGAAGGAAGAAGGCTACATCGCCGACGCCATGGTCGAAGCCAAGAGCGGCAAGCCCGAGCTGGTCATCAAGCTCAAGTATTATCGCGGCAAGCCCGTGATCGAGTTCCTCAAGCGCGTTTCGCGCCCCGGACTGCGCATCTATCGCGGCAAAGACGAGCTGCCCAAGGTCTGGGCCGGACTCGGCATCGCCATCGTCTCCACCTCCAAGGGTCTGATGACCGACCGCGCGGCCCGTCAGGCCGGACACGGCGGCGAGATCATCGCCTACGTCGCTTAAGGGGGAGACTACGATGTCACGTGTTGCAAAAGCTCCCATCAAGCTGCCCAAGGGCGTCACCGTCGAGATCAGCGGTCAGGACGTCAAGGTCAAGGGTCCGAAGGGCGCCCTGGACTGGCGTGTCCATCCGACCGTTCGCGTCTGCGAAGAGAACGGCGAGATCCGGGTCGCGCCCGCCGAGGGCCAGACCGAAGCCTGGGCCATGGCCGGCACCACCCGTGCGCTGCTCAACAACATGGTCACCGGCTGCGGCACCGGTTTTACGCGCAAGCTGACCCTGGTCGGCGTCGGTTATCGCGCGCAGGCCAAGGGCGACGTGCTCAACCTCAGCCTGGGCTTCTCACATCCGGTCGACTATCCGGTGCCGAAGGGCATCACGATCGAGACCCCCAGTCAGACCGAGATCCTGGTGTCGGGCGCCGACAAGCAGCAGGTCGGTCAGGTCGCCTCCGAGATCCGGGCCTATCGTCCGCCGGAGCCGTACAAGGGCAAGGGTGTTCGTTACGCGGACGAGAACGTCCTGCGTAAGGAAGCCAAGAAGAAATAAGGGGTCTCAACGATGGACAAGAAACAGGCTCGCCTGCGTCGTGCGACGCGGGCCCGCGCCAAGATTCGCGAGCTTGGCGTCTACCGGCTGTGCGTGCATCGCACGCCGCGCCACACCTATGCCCAGATCATCGCGCCCGGCGAGACCGGCGACCGCGTGCTCGCCAGCGCCTCGACCGTCGAGAAGGCCCTGGCCGAGCAGATCACGGGCAACAAGGCCAACATCGCCGCCGCCGTCGTCATCGGCAAGGCGATCGCCGAGCGCGCCCTGGCCGCTGGTGTCGAGACAGTCGCCTTCGACCGTTCCGGCTTCCGTTATCACGGCCGTCTCAAGGCGCTGGCGGATGCCGCGCGTGAAGGCGGGTTGAAATTCTAGGGGAGCGAGCAATGGCAAACTTCAATCCAAAAGTGGAAGGCGACGATCTCCTCGAAAAGCTGGTGGCGGTCAACCGTGTCGCCAAGGTGGTCAAGGGTGGCCGTCAGTTCGGTTTCGCCGCCCTGACCGTGGTCGGCGACGGCAAGGGCCGGGTCGGCTTCGGTCGCGGCAAGGCGCGTGAGGTGCCGATCGCGATCCAGAAGGCGATGGAGAACGCGCGCAAGAACATGATCGAGGTCAAGCTCAACGGCTCGACCCTGCAATATCCGTTGCAGGGCAAGCATGGTGCGGCCAAGGTCTTCATGCAGCCGGCCTCCGAGGGTACCGGCATCATCGCCGGCGGTGCCATGCGTGCCGTGTTCGAGGTGCTGGGCGTGCAGAACGTGCTCGCCAAGTGCATCGGCACCAACAACCCGATCAATGTCGTGCGCGCCACCGTCAATGGTCTGCGCGCCATGACCGATCCGGCGACCGTCGCCGCCAAGCGCGGCAAGAGCGTCGAAGAGATCCTGGGGTAAGCGATGTCCGACAAGAAAATGATGAAGGTCAAGCTGGTGCGCAGCGTGCACGGCCGCCTGGAAAAGCACAAGGCCTGCGTGCGCGGTCTGGGTCTGCGTCGCATGCATCAGGTCGTCGAAGTCGAGGATACGCCCTGTACGCGCGGCATGGTCAATGCCGTGCAGTACATGGTCAAGGTCGTGGAGGAAGCCTGAGATGAAACTCAATGATCTGCGGCCCGATCCGGGCAGCCGTCCCTCCGCCAAGCGCGTCGGTCGCGGTATCGGCAGCGGCCTGGGCAAGACCTGCGGGCGCGGCCACAAGGGTCAGAAGGCCCGTGCCGGCGGCTTCCACAAGGTCGGCTTCGAGGGCGGTCAGATGCCCTTGCAGCGTCGTCTGCCCAAGGTCGGCTTCCGTTCGCGCAAGTCGCTGGAGAAGGACGAGATACGTCTGACCGAGCTGAACCTGGTCGAGGGCGATGTCGTCGACCTGGAGACGCTCAGAGCGGCCGGCCTGCTCAATCGCGTCGTCAAGAGCGTCAAGATCATCGCCTCCGGCGAGGTCACGCGCGCCCTGACCATCCGTGGTCTGGGTGTGACCAAGGGCGCGCGCGCCGCGATCGAGGCCGCCGGCGGCACGATCGAAGACTAACCCAAGGGTTTGTGACGGATGGCTAAGAACGCTGGATCCATGGCTGGGGCACTCGGTGGAATGGGGCAGTTGACCGAGTTGCGTCGACGTCTGATGTTCCTGTTGGGGGCCTTGCTCGTCTATCGCATCGGTACCTTCATCCCGGTTCCAGGGGTGAATCCGCAGGCGCTGGCCATCCTCTTCGATCAGAACCAGGGCTCCATCCTGGACATGTTCAACATGTTCTCGGGCGGCGCTCTGGAGCGCGCGAGTCTGTTCGCACTCGGTGTCATGCCCTATATCTCGGCCTCCATCATCGTGCAGTTGATGACGGCGGTGGTGCCTCAGCTCGAACAGCTGAAGAAAGAAGGCGAGGCCGGGCGGCGCAAGATCACTCAGTACACCCGCTACGGCACGGTGTTCCTGGCGACCTTCCAGGCCATCGGCATCTCGATGGCGCTGCAAGGACAGACGGCCGGCGGTTCGGCGCTGGTGGTCCATTCGGGCGTGGGCTTCGTGTTCACGGCGACCGTGTCGCTGGTGACGGGCACCATGTTCCTGATGTGGCTCGGCGAGCAGATCACCGAACGCGGCATCGGCAACGGCATCTCGATGATCATCTTCGCCGGTATCGTCGCCGGTCTGCCGGCCGCCCTGGGCGGTACGCTGGAGCTGGCGCGCACCGGTGAGATGAACTCGCTGGCCGTCCTGGCGCTGTTCGCCATGGCGCTGGCCGTGACCGCCTTCGTGGTCTTCGTCGAGCGCGGTCAGCGGCGGATCACGGTGAACTATGCGCGCCGCCAGCAGGGGCGCAAGATGATGCAGGCGCAGAGCACCCATCTGCCGCTCAAGCTGAACATGGCCGGTGTGATTCCGCCGATCTTCGCCTCCAGCATCATCCTGTTTCCGGGCACGCTCGGGCAGTGGTTCGGCAGCAACGAGGATCTGCGCTGGATCGCGGACATCACGTCTAAGCTTGCGCCCGGTGAGCCGATCTATGTGCTGCTCTATGCCTCGGCGATCATCTTCTTCTGTTTCTTCTATACCGCGTTGGTCTTCAACGCGAAGGAAACGGCGGACAACCTCAAGCGGTCGGGGGCCTTCATTCCGGGCATCCGTCCGGGCGAGCAGACGGCTCGGTACATCGATGGCGTCATGACCCGGCTGACCGCCGCCGGTGCGATCTACATCACCGCCGTCTGTCTGCTGCCGGAGTTCCTGATCGTCGGCTACAACGTGCCCTTCTATTTCGGCGGCACCTCGCTGCTGATCGTGGTCGTCGTGGTCATGGACTTCATGGCCCAGGTGCAGGCACATCTGATGTCGCACCAGTACGAGGGGCTGATGAAGAAGGCCAACCTGAAGGCTCCGGGCGGCGGACTGCTGCGTTGAGGCCGTCAACAAATATTGACTAGACCGCGCCGGCGCGGCGACCGTCCGGAGTCGCTCTCGGACGGTCGGTTCATTGCAAACACCGCCTGTCGTACTTGGACGCGGTTTGGGAGACAAAAATGAAAGTGCGTGCATCCGTCAAGAAGCTGTGCAGAAACTGCCGAATCATTCGGCGCAATGGCTCGGTGCGTGTGATCTGTTCCGATCCGCGTCACAAGCAGCGCCAGGGTTGACCAATCCTTGGTTGACCGGAACAAACCGTTTGATATACTACGCGGTTTACCCGCTGAGCATTTAGGACTAAGGGGTTCGTAAACATGGCCCGTATCGCCGGCGTCAACATCCCAGATAAAAAACACGCCGTGATCGCGTTGACCGCGATCTACGGCATTGGTCGTACCCGTGCGGGTCAGATTTGCGATGCAGCGGGTATCGCACGTACCACCAAGGTGCAGAGCCTCACGGAAGAAGAAGTCGACAAGCTGCGCAATGAGGTCGCGAAGTTCACGGTCGAGGGCGATCTGCGGCGCGAGGTGTCGATGAACATCAAGCGGCTGATGGATCTCGGCTGCTACCGGGGCATCCGTCACCGTCGCGGGCTGCCGCTGCGCGGTCAGCGCACCCGTACCAACGCCCGGACCCGCAAGGGCCCGCGTCGCCCGATCAAACGCTAAGCGCTCGCGCTCGGCCAGATGAGCTGGATTACGTCGAATGGCTAAACCGATTCGCAACACGAAGAAGAAAGTCAAGAAGCAGGTCGCGGACGGGGTCGCCCACGTCCACGCCTCCTTCAACAACACCATCATCACCATTACCGACCGGCAGGGCAACGCCCTGGCCTGGGCAACCTCCGGCGGCTCGGGTTTCCGCGGCTCGCGCAAGAGCACGCCCTTCGCCGCTCAGGTCGCCGCCGACAAGGCCGGTCAGGCCGCGAAGGAATACGGTCTGCGCAACCTGGATGTCAACGTCAAGGGGCCGGGACCGGGACGCGAGTCCGCCGTGCGCGCGCTCAACAATGCCGGATTCAAGATCACCAGCATCACCGACGTGACGCCCATCCCGCACAACGGCTGCCGCCCGCCCAAGAAGCGGCGCGTCTGACGGCCCGACAGTTCAACAGGAAGACATATGGCACGTTATACAGGCCCGACCTGCAAGCTGGCGCGGCGCGAGGGTGTAGACCTTTCGCTCAAGAGCCGCGCGCGTTCGCTCGATACCAAGTGCAAGCTGGAGAAGCAGCCCGGTCAGACGTCCGACCGTCGCCGCCGCCTCTCCGACTACGGCGTGCAGCTGCGCGAGAAGCAGAAGGTGCGTCGTATCTACGGTGTGCTCGAGAAGCAGTTCCGCAACTACTACAAGAAGGCTGCTCAGTCCAAGGGCGCGACCGGTGAGAACCTGCTGCAGATCCTCGAACGCCGGCTCGACAACGTCGTCTACCGGATGGGCTTCGGGTCCACGCGCGCCGAGGCGCGCCAGCTCGTCAGCCACAAGGGCATCCTGGTCAACGGCCGTATCGTCAACATTCCTTCCTATCAGGTCGGCGCCGACGATCACATCGAAGTCCGTGAGCCGGCCAAGAAGCAGGTGCGCGTGCAGAACGCCATGGCCCTGGCCGAGCAGTACGGCTTTCCGGATTGGGTCGAGGTCGACAGCAAGGGTCTGAAGGGCGTGTTCAAGCGCATCCCGGACCGTTCGGATCTGCCGGCCGACATCAACGAATCTCTGATCGTCGAGCTGTACTCCAAGTAAGGAGCTCCCTGAGAGGCACTGAATGACTGACGCTATTGGCGAATTTCTCAAGCCGCGCATCGTCAAGGTCGAGGAGGTCGACGGCAACCCGTGTCATTCACGGGTCTCGCTGGAGCCGCTCGAGCGCGGTTTCGGCCACACGCTCGGCAACGCGCTGCGGCGAATCCTGTTGTCGTCGATGGACGGGTACGCCGTAACGGAAGTCGAGATCCAGGGCGTGCTGCACGAGTACACCACGCTGGAGGGTGTGCAGGAGGACGTGCTCGAAATCCTGCTCAACCTCAAGCAGATCGCCATCGTGCTGCATGGCAAGGACGAGGCGATCTTCGCGCTGAGCAAGCGCGGTCCGGGACCGGTGACGGCGGGCGACATCGCCATCGATCACACGGCCGAGATCACCAACCCCGAGCTGGTGATCGCCAACCTGACGGCCGACACCGAGCTGAGCATGACCCTGACCGTGCGTCGCGGTCGCGGCTATGAGCCGGCGAGCCAGCGCGAGATGGAGGGGGGCGAGGATCGGCCGATCGGCAAGCTGCCGATCGACGCCTCCTTCAGCCCGGTGCGGCGCGTGGCCATCGAGGTGCAGTCGGCGCGTGTCGAACAGCGTACCGACCTCGACCGGCTGGTGATCGATCTGGAGACCAACGGCACCATCGATCCGAAGGAGACCATCCAGCGCGCGGCCACCATCCTGCGCGATCAGTTGTCGAGCTTCGTGGCGCTGGAAGGCACGGTGCCGGCCGAGACCCAGGTTCAGGAGACACGCGACGAGTCGCCTTACGATCCGATCCTGCTGCGTCCGGTCGACGACCTGGAGCTGACGGTGCGTTCGGCCAACTGCCTCAAGGCCGAGAACATCTATCTGATCGGCGACCTGATCCAGCGCACCGAGGTCGAGCTGCTCAAGACGCCCAATCTGGGCAAGAAGTCGCTCACCGAGATCAAGGACGTGCTGGCCACGCGCGGGCTGTCACTGGGCATGCGTCTCGAGAACTGGCCGCCCGAGAACATCGCCGAACTCAGTATTCGCTAAGACCGGCGTGCGGATCCGGTATTGGGATCCGCACCGGCCGACCCACGCCATCTAACGATTTAACGATTATTTCGGGATCAGGACCATGCGTCACCGCAAAGCCGGAAGGCAACTGAATCGCACCAGCTCGCACCGCGAGGCCATGTTCCGCAACATGGCTTCCTCGCTCTTCCGTCACGAGCTGATCAAGACCACACTGCCCAAGGCCAAGGAACTGCGTCGCGTCGCCGAGCCCTTGATCACCCTGGCCAAGACCGACTCGGTTCATACGCGCCGTCTGGCGTTCTCGCGTCTGCGCGACAAGGAAGCGGTCGGCAAGCTGTTCGTCGAACTGGGTCCGCGTTATCAGGGCCGTCCGGGTGGTTATCTGCGTATCCTCAAGTGCGGCTATCGTCACAGCGACGCCGCGCCCATGGCCTATGTCGAGCTGGTCGATCGTCCGGCGACGGCGGTGGCGGTCGAGGACGACGAGGATTGAAGTGCATCCTGTCTGGAGTAGGAGACTCTGTGGGATGAGTCGATCCGATTCCAGGACGCCTTAAAAAGCCGGGCTTGTGCTCGGCTTTTTTGTGTCCGATCGAAACGCTGCCGGCTTCGATCTTTCGATCCAGGGAGACCTGATCCATGTCTGCTCAGCCTGCTATCGAGCGCATTCTGCTCGCCACGGACTTTGGCGCGGATCTCTATGTCGGGCAGATGCAGGCGCGTCTGCATTCGCTCGTGCCCGGTGTTCCCTGCATGGGTCTCATGCAGGATCTGCCGCCGTTCAGACCGGATCTGGCGGCGTATCTGCTCCCGGCGCTGTTGCGTGATCTACCGGGCGATTCGCTCCTGCTCTGTATCGTCGATCCTGGGGTCGGTGGTGAGCGTGCCGGATTGCTGGTTCGGGCCGATGACCATTGGTTGATCGGGCCGGACAATGGGTTGTTTGCGCTTGTAGCGCGGCGTGCCGGTGATGGGGCTGTGTGGCGGATCGGTTGGCAGCCGGAGCGGATGTCGGCGAGCTTCCACGGGCGCGACTGGTTCGCACCGGCCGCCGCGCGTTTGGTTCTGGGCGAGGATCTGGAACGGACGCCGTTGGTGCCGGACAACATGGTCGGTGCCGACTGGCCGGACGAACGCGCGACCATCGTCTATGTCGACCATTTCGGCAATCTGATGACCGGTGTGCGCGCAGCCGGTGTTTCTGCCGAGGCCGTGTTGCGGGTTCGGGGACAGCCGCTACCCCGCACCCGGACCTTCTGCGAAGTCGAACCGGGGCAGGCGTTCTGGTACGAAAACTCCCTGGGTCTGATCGAGATCGCGGTCAATCAGGGGCGCGCCGATCGACAGCTTGCGCTGGGGGTGGGCGATTCGGTCGAGTTTGGCTGATGGGGTAGGGCGCTTGGCGCGCCCTCGCTCGCAGGGTGTCCCCAACCAAATGGGCAGTCGGCTCTGCACAGCAAGAGAGCACCGCCTTCACACGGCAAGGTTCATCGTAAATCCTAATCCGCGTCCGGCTTGGCATCCTCGCGTGCGCGTCGTGTCAGCGGCGCATGACCGGCCTCTTGTGCCTTGACGCTCGACGGGACACGTCGCTTGCCGATGTTCTTGCGGTTGCGCAGACGCTCCTTCTTGCGCGGTTTCTCTTCCGTGGCGGCCGTGGACTTGCGCTTGCCGCTCATAGCGGTCGGCTTGCTCGGTTTCTTGCGCTTGGTCGGCCCCTTGAAGCCGGCCTTGAGTCCTTTGATCTCGCGCGTTTCGAAGGTCAGGTTGAGATAGCGCGCAATGCTCTCCATCCGGTTCCATTCGGGCGGACCGACCAGCGAGATGGCCACGCCGGCTTCACCTGCGCGTCCGGTGCGTCCGGTGCGATGCAGATAGTCGTTACCTCGGCGCGGCAGATCGAAATTGAACACTCGCTGCACGCCCGGCACATCCAGGCCGCGCGCCGCCAGATCGGTCGCGATGAGCGTATTCACACGCCCACTGTGCAACAGGCCCATGACGCGGTTGCGCTCGCGCTGATCGAGTTCGCCATGCAGCACGGCGACCCGCTGTTGTTGTCCCTGGAGAAAGTTGCCCAGCGCCACGGCCCCCTCGCGGGTGTTGGTGAAGATCAGCGCTTTTTCGTAGGTCTCGTTGCGCAACAGCCAGAGCAATTGCTGTTGCTTGTGTTCCAGTCCGTCACTCAGGAACAGCCAATGCGCGATGTCCGGATGCTGTTGGCGGACCGGATCGATATCGACCCGCTGCGGATCGCGTAGCAGACGCTCGGTGATCCGACTCAGACCGCGCTGCTCGAGCGTCGCCGAGAACAGCAGCGACTGGCGCTCGGGACGGCTGTAACGGATGATCGCCAGCACGTCGTCGGCAAAGCCCATGTCGAGCATCCGGTCGGCCTCGTCGAGTACCAGGAACTCCAGGTCGCTCAGATCCGCCTGACCCGTCTCCAGGAATTCGAGCAGACGTCCGGGCGTGGCGACCAGGATCTCGGGATTCTTGCGCAGGGTGGCGATCTGATGCGCCTTGGACTCGCCGCCGGTGATGACGCCGCTGGTCAGGCGCGTATAGCTTCCCAGACGCATGAAATGGATATGGATCTGACGCGCCAGCTCGCGGGTCGGCACCAGGATCAGGGCGCGGGTACTGCCGTCGTGGCGCGGCACGTCGATGAGGCGCTGCATGATCGGCAGCAGGAAGGCCGCCGTCTTGCCCGAGCCGGTGGCCGCCGAGACCAGCAGATCGACGCCGTCCATCGCCGGCGGGATCACCTGGGCCTGGACCGGGGTCGGGGTCGTATAGCCTTCGTTGGCCAAACCGCGCATGAGCGCGTCGGGAAGGAGGAATTCAGAGAAGTGTGTGTTCATGGGATGAAACATACCATCAAAGCGGCGGTCGGGGTGCGAAATCCTGCACGATGGTGGTGACACGGGGGCGCTTTGTGATTATACTGCCCGACTCTTAAGGCTGAGTGGCAGAGTGGTTATGCAGCGGCCTGCAAAGCCGTGTACCTCGGTTCGATTCCGGGCTCAGCCTCCAAATACCCGTTCCAAGTTGTCTCAAGACATTCAAAAGCCCGCCTAAATGCGGGTTTTTGTTGCCTATTGGTTCCGTAACGTCTTACAAGATCCATTGACATCACAGAAAAAGTAGGGGCAAGATCCGGGGCAACCGCCCGACAGCCAAAGGATGTCGCGACGCGATGGTCAAGACACGGATACTCGCCGCGACATTGGTCAGTTCATCCGTAACGGCTGAGTCCGAACATCGTTGCACAGCGGGAGATCAAACGATGACCGCAATAGAACTGGCAATGGAGCAGCTACAGACGCTGCCGGACGAAGATATCCGCGAAGTGCTCGACTTCATCGGTTATCTGAGGCAGAAAGAGGACCGAGCGCACTGGGCCGATTTGATGCAGGCCCAGCAGTCCGCACTCCATAGCGTCTGGGACAACGACGAAGACGAGGTTTGGAATGACCTGTAGGCGTGGCGATCTGGTGCTGGTTCCATTTCCGTTTACCGACCTGAGCGCGGAGAAACGACGCCCGGTACTCTGTTTGACGGATGCCGACGGATTCGGCGACTTTCTGGCCGCAGCGGTGACGACCAAAGGGCATCACATTTACGCCCTGACGCTGGATCGCCTGGACATGACCCGTGGGCACTTACCGTCGGCCAGCTGGGTGCGTGTCGATCGGCTCATCACCCTGAATCAATCGCTCGCTGGTAAGACCTTTGGCGCGGTGAAAACAGAGTTTCTCGCCACGGTCATCGCCAAGGCGTGCGAGCGCGTTGGGGTCATGCCGGAAGGATCGTCGGAAAACTCGGATCAAGGCACACCTTGATTCGCCCAGGTAGGTATATCTTCCATCACCATCAGCAGATGACCCGCGCGCAGCACCGGGATGTTGGCCAGTAGACGTGCGAGTCGTCCCAGAAGGGATGGATATGCACGAAATACAGCTGTCGCGAGTCGGATGTCGGTCGAGTTCGCGCAGCGTTTCTCTGTCGCTCGACTCCCAGCGTTGCGGCGATCCAGGCGGTTCATGACTCGGACCGCCCACCTTCGACGAACCCTATTTGTTCTCGCTCCCGACTCATGCACGCGACTCACACCCCCCGGTTCGTCGGCCTGACTCGATCGCTACTCGGATTCGTGTTGACGGTGCTGGTGCTGCTCCCCGCCGCCTGGGCCGATGCGCGCGTCCTGCGTGTCATCGGCGACGAGAACTATCCGCCCTATCTGTCAGGTCCCGTGTGATTGCGTGCTGTGAAGACAGTGCCTTGGAGTAGGACTCACGCCCGTTCGCCCCCATCTTGAACCATCTTAGCCAAACACCCACAGATGGTCCAAACCCATGGAACGACACGTCCTCCCGACCGAACTCAATCTGCATCAGCAATCGCGCGTGCTGGAAATCGTCTTCGACGACGGTGCACGTTTCCGGCTGCCGTGCGAATATCTGCGCGTCTACTCACCCTCGGCCGAAGTCCGCGGCCATTCGCCGGCGACGGCCAAACTCCAGGTCGGCAAGGAAGCGGTCAACATCCGCGATCTGGAACCGATCGGCCGCTATGCGGTCAAGATCCACTTCGACGACGGGCACAATTCGGGGCTGTACGACTGGGCCTATCTCTACAAGCTCGGTCGCGCCTGGCAACCGTTCTGGTTCGACTATCTGCGCAAGCTCAAGGACGCGGGACACGAGCGCCGGGGTCCGGACCCGTTCGATGAGCTCAAGGCACGCGGCGAGGCGCCGTCCGAGTTACCCGCCGCCACCACGCCGCACGACCCAAGCTGATCCGAACAACGGAGGAACCGGCATGAATCCCCGTCTGGCGATGCTGCTACCGCTCCTGTGCTGGCTCCTGCCGGCTCACGGCGAACCTGTTCCCGGCCCGATCGATCCGACCGGCGATGTGCCGGAGGTCGTCGGTTGGCGTGCCGAAACGGTCGTGTCCGGTCTGGAGCATCCCTGGTCCATCGCCTGGCTGCCGGACGGTTCCGCGCTGATCACCGAGCGTCCGGGGCGGTTGCGGATACTGCGCGACGGCGTGCTCGACCCCAAGCCGGTCGGCGGCGTGCCGAGGGTGTTGGCCCTAGGGCAGGGCGGTCTGCTGGATGTCCTGCCGCATCCGGATTTTGCCGCCAATCGGCTGCTCTATCTGACCTATGCCGCCGGCACTCAGGACGCCAACCGCACGACGCTGGCACGCGCGCGTCTCGACGGCTCGCGGCTTGAGCATCTGGAGGTCATCTTCCGGAACGCCGACGCCAAATCCGGCGGTCAGCATTTCGGCTCCCGACTGCTCTGGTTGCCCGACAAGAGCCTGCTGATGAGCATCGGCGACGGCGGCAATCCGCCTCTGGCCTTCGACGGCGGCAACATCCGCGATCAGGCCCAACGGCTCGGCACCCATTTCGGCAAGATCCTGCGTCTGCGCGAGGATGGCCGTCCGGCTCAGGACAACCCCTTCGCACAGCAGCACGGTGCCCGTCCCGAGATCTACACCTACGGCCACCGCAATATCCAGGGTCTGGCGCTCGACCCGGTCAGCGGACGGGTGTGGGCGAACGAGCACGGATCACGGGGCGGCGACGAGCTGAATCTCATCGAGGCCGGGCGCAATTACGGCTGGCCTGTCGTGACCTACAGCCTGGAGTATTGGGGGCCACGGGTCTCCGACGAGACCAGTCGTCCGGGTATTGCGGAACCGACGGTGGTCTGGACGCCGTCGAAGGCCCCCAGCGGTCTGGCGTTCTATACCGGCGACCGTTATCCGCAATGGCGAGGCGATCTCTTCAGCGGTGCACTCAAATTCGGTCAGGTGCGTCGCATCGATCTCGATGGGGTGAGGGTCGTCGGCGAGCAGAAGCTGACCATCGGCAGACGGGTGCGTGATGTGCGTCAGGGTCCGGACGGCTATCTCTATGTGCTGACCGATGAACCCAAAGGGGTGTTGTTACGGATTCTGGCCGAGGATGGTTGAGTGGGTAGGCGTAGTGGCTGCCGAAGACGGCGATCACCGAGCGCAAAGGTCAGTTCGATGGTTGTCGGCATTTTGCCTGCTCAAAATGTCGTAGATTGCTTATCCTTGTCACCTGACGAGCCGTTGCAATCATGGCAATCAGAATGATGAATAAAAAATCCATTCGAAAACAATCGATTCAATACGACTCCCCATTGGATGCGCTGGTGGCCATCGCCAAGCGATTGAGTCGCTACGAGACTGAAGCGGGGCTGTCGTCAGAGGATTTTTTCGACCGCTTTAGTCGAGGCGTCTGGGTAGACGATGCCCAAGCCGTCGAATGGGCCAACGATTATCGTCACTACCTGGCCTTACGTGCGGAATTAGGAAAGATTCTCGATGCCGCCGCTTAGCGTGCTCACGCGCTATCTTCAGGAGGTCGAAGCCTCGCTTGAGCAAGCACAGGGCGTGGTGATCGAGGCCTATGTCGAAGAACTCTTGACCCCGACCCGCGCGAATCTGCGTATCCGTTTACGCTTCGACAACGGTCGTTTGTTGGAAATCAACGAGGCTCTTGTTGTAGAGCGGGGAGCCTTGCAGCACTTGGACTATCGGTATCACTGCCAGGACCGCGACAACCGCCTCGTGTTTCGTTACGACAGCGCACCGCATTTTCCGGATCTACCCGGTTTCCCTTTCCACAAGCATCTCCCGGATGACACCCTACCGGCAGAGCGCCCGACCATCGCCACCGTGCTGGCGGAAGCCGCAGAGACAAAAGATGACGTCGGATGCTGAAGGCGGAAAAACCAGCCAGCACCGCGACATGATGCCGTCCATCCGGGAGTGCTCCCGGATGGACGCCGAGCTCAATCCCGCTTGCGGCCAGCTACGCGCAGCCGCAGCGCATTCAGACGGATGAAGCCGGTGGCATCCCCCTGATCATAGGCGCCGGCATCTTCTTCGAAGGTCGCAATCGAGGCATCGAACAGACTGTCGGTCTCCGACTTGCGGCCGACGACCATGACGTTGCCCTTGTAGAGCTTGAGCCGCACCTCGCCGTTGACGACCTTCTGCGTCTCGTCAATGGCCGCCTGCATCATCTTGCGCTCGGGCGTGAACCAGTAGCCGTTGTAGACCAGACTCGCATAGCGCGGCATCAGCTCGTCTTTCAGATGCGCGGCCTCGCGGTCGAGTGTGAGCGATTCGATGGCGCGATGGGCCTTGAGCAGGATGGTGCCGCCGGGGGTCTCGTAGCAGCCGCGCGATTTCATGCCGACATAGCGGTTCTCGACCAGATCGGCGCGACCGATGCCGTTGGCCCCGCCGATGCGGTTGAGTTCGGCCAGCAGCGCCGCCGGGCTCATGGTCTGTCCGTCGATGGCGACCAGATCGCCGTGCGCAAAGGTCAGCTCGATGGTCGTCGGCTGATCGGGCGCCTGCTCGGGCGCGACCGACCAGCGCCACATGTCCGAACCCGGCTCGACCCAGGGATCTTCCAGGTCATAGCCTTCATACGAGATATGCAGCAGGTTGGCGTCCATCGAATACGGCGACTTGGTGCCGTCACGCTTCATCTCGACCGCGATGCCGCGACTCTCGGCATAGGCCATGAGCTTTTCGCGCGAGAGCAGATCCCACTCGCGCCAGGGGGCGATGATCTTGATCTCGGGATTGAGCGCGTAAGCCGTCAGCTCGAAACGCACCTGATCGTTGCCCTTGCCGGTCGCGCCATGCGCGATGGCGTCCGCTCCGGTCTCGGCGGCGATCTCGATCAGACGCTTGGCGATCAGCGGGCGGGCGATCGAGGTGCCGAGCAGATATTCGCCCTCGTAGATCGTGTTGGCGCGAAACATCGGGAACACGAAATCGCTGACGAACTCCTCGCGCAGGTCGTCGATGTAGATCTCTTTCACACCGGCCGCCTGGGCCTTGGTGCGCGCCGGCTCCAGCTCCTCGCCCTGGCCGATGTCGGCGGTGAAGGTCACGACCTCGCAGCCGTACTCTTCCTGCAGCCATTTCAGGATCACCGAGGTATCCAGTCCGCCGGAATAGGCCAGGACCACTTTCTTGATTGCGCCTTGCGCCATCGTCTTGCTCCAGATCACGGGAAGAACGCCCTCGCGGGCAAAACGCTAGTATAGATCGGGAGCCGCTCGGGTTGGATGCGACCGTGGATTTAACCGCATCTTCACCGGATCTCAACGGTCTGGTCATCAATCTTGGCGATCATGGCGCCCAGTCGTTTCACCATAGGCTGGACACGCGATGTCTGACGTCAAGCGCCTGCATCCACTGAAATATCGCAGCATCTTCATCTCGGACGTGCATCTGGGCTTTCGCGGCTGTCAGGCGCGGTTTCTGCTGGACTTCCTGCAATCGACCCAGTGCCGGCAGCTCTATCTGGTCGGGGATATCATCGACCTCTGGGCCATGAAGGGCGGATTCCACTGGCCGGACGCGCACAATCAGGTGGTGCGCGCGGTGCTGGAGAAAGCCCGTACCGGCACCGAAGTCATCTATATCCCCGGCAACCACGACGCGGTCTTCCGCGAGCATCTCGACGTCCGGTTCGGCGACGTGCGGGTGTGCGACGAGGTGGTGCACACGACGGCCGACGGGCGCCGCTTCCTGGTGCTGCATGGCGACAAGTTCGATGGCGTCGTCCAGCACAGCCTGTGGCTGGCGCGGCTCGGCTCGCATGCCTATGACCGGCTGCTGGCGCTCAATGGCTTCATCAGCCGGGTGCGCGCGCTGTTCGGACTCAAGTACTGGTCGTTGGCCGGCTATCTCAAGCATCGGGTCAAGGACGCCGTCAGCTATATCGGCAACTACGAGCACGCCGTGGCCAGCGAAGCCCGTCAACGCGACCTGGACGGCATGATCTGCGGCCACATCCATCACGCCGAGATGCGCCGGATCGCCGACGTGACCTATTGCAACTGTGGCGACTGGGTCGAGAGCTGCACGGCGCTGGTCGAGCATCACGACGGACGGCTGGAAGTGCTGCGCTGGACCGACGCCTATCCCGAGTCGTTGGCCGCCGCGCCCGTTCCGGAACCGGCGATCGCCTTGGCGCGTGCAAGCTAGCCCCGACTCGGTCGAAGGCAGAACGCTAGAGTCGCTCCAGCAGCCGCCCCAGATCGACGCGCACCCGGATCTCTTCCGGGTCCATGTAGCGCTTGATGCCGAGTCCCGGCAACCGGGTGTCGCGGACCTGCGGCGGACTCAGGGGCATGCCGATCGGATCGGCGACCGCCACCGTCAGCGGGCAGTTGACGCGCGCCCCGCGCCGGACCACGACCGCCGTCTCGCCGCTCTGGAGCCGCACATAGGTTCCGGGCGGATACATGCCCATCTGCTTGGTGAAGATGGCGCCGAGCTCGCCGGAGTGGTCACGCATCTCCAGATAGAGATTGCGCACCGCCACGTTGGGCGCCAGAGCGCGTCGGCTCCGACGCGGGCTGATGCGGGCCACGAACAGATCGCTCATGCGCAGCAGATGCTGAAGCGAGTCGCGCACGGGCTTGCGGTTCGGATAGCCCCGGCCATCCGGGGTCTCATGATGGTCCTCGACCAACGACAGCCAGGTCTCGTCGGTGACGCCCAGTCGACGCAACACATTGGCACCCTCGATCGGATGACGTTCGATCGCCTCGCGTTGTTCGAAATCCAGGGGCTGGGTCTGAGACGCGAGCCGATCCTGCAACTCACGCATCCCAATATTCATCGTCAGCGCCGCCGCGCTCAGGGCCTTGAGCCGCTCGCCCTGGATGTCGGCCAGCGGGCCTACCAACTGACAGGTCACAGCCGCCAGTAGCGCATGAGAAACACTGTAGCCGTGGCGTAGATCGTGGAGCATCTGCACCAGGACGAACAGACTGTCGTCCGGACGTTCCGCCAGTGCTCGCGTCAATTCAGTGTTGAGCCGGGACAGTTGCGTCTGGAAATCCGGGCCGTTGGTGGAACCGGCTCCGAGTTTCTGGAGTCGTCGATGCAACGCCGGCCACAGATCCATCGGATCCGGGCTGGGGGGGGCTTGGGCGGCGTCACTGTCTGGCGTTGACATGGTGCGGACGGCTACTGAATGTCGATGCCTGCATTCTAAACCGGCACGATCAGGGCGCGCTCGGGTGGATGTGGTCTCAGTCTCGGCGGCTATTGATTGCGCGCAAAGAGCAGCAGTAGATCGAAGGCCAGACCGCGCTGAGCACCGATGGTGGCCGGGTCGAAGCCGTGCTCGAAGAAGGGCGCGAAGTTGGGATGACGCCGAATATCCTCTTCGGTCACCTTTTTGAAGCCCATGCTCCATTGCTCGAAGCTGCGGGCCGGGATCTCGCTGCGCTCCAGCTCGATCAGGCCGAAGTGACGCGCATCCCGCGCAACGCGGGCATAGGTCTCATCGACCGCCTCGGCTTCACCTTCCAGCACCTGGATGAAACACCCCTCGGCATAGAGCAACATGCCCGTAATGCCATTACGGGCGTTGTAGCGCGCTGAGCTGTCGAGAATGGCCTTGAGTTCGGCAGGCTCGTACTCGTGACGAGCCGTGCTCATGTAGATGATATGGATCAGTGGCATGGGATTTTACCAGACTGGACGGGTCGCGAGCGTGCCGTATCTACTGGATCAGCATACCGGGTCGATCGGATTTTCGTCCATGAGATTCGTCGTTCGTCCCCGTGCGTATCCTGGAGTAGACAGGGTTCGAGCGAAAAAATGGGGCCGGATGGCCCCAAAATCACAACAACAGTCAAAGCATGATGGACGTGTCCCGGTCTCGGGACGGTGGCCGGACGGCGCCGGCCACCCGTGCGCGGATCAGAGGATGTAGCCGCGTTCGTCGTGCTGCGAGAGATCCAGACCCATGGTCTCCTGCTCTTCGGTCACACGCAGACCCATGGTGGACTTGATCCCCAGCAGGATCAGCCAGCTCAGGACACCGCCATAGACCAGGGTGGCCACGACCGAGACGAACTGGATGATCACCTGCACGCCGATACCTTCGACGCCGTCGGCCAGTCCGGAGCCGCCCAGGAAGGGCGCGGCGAAGACGCCGGTGAGGATGGCCCCGACGATGCCGGCCACACCATGCACGCCCCAGACGTCGAGCGAGTCGTCATAGCCGAGCTTGCGCTTGAGCTTGGTCGCGGCGATGAAGGCGAAGAGCGCGCCGGAAAAGCCGATGACGATCGCGCCCATGGGACCGGCGGTGCCCGAGGCCGGGGTGATGGCGACCAGACCGGCGACCGCGCCGGTAGCGATACCCAGCACCGAGGGTTTGCCGTGATTGATCCACTCGATGAACATCCAGGTCAGGGCCGCCGTGGCCGTGGCCAGTTGGGTGACCGTCATCGCCATGCCCGCGGTGCCGTCGGCGGCCAGCTCGGATCCGGCGTTGAAGCCGAACCAGCCGACCCACAGCATTGAGGCGCCCATCACCGTCAGGCCCAGGTTGTGCGGCGGCATGGCGGTTCCCGGATAACCCTTGCGCGGACCGAGCACGATCGCGGCCATGAGGGCGGCGATACCGGCGTTGATGTGGACCACGGTGCCGCCGGCGAAGTCGAGCGCTGCGCCGCCTTTCTCGGTGAGTCCCAGGATGGCGCCCAGATTGGCGATCCAGCCGCCGCCCCAGACCCAGTGCCAGATCGGTACATAGACCAGGGTCATCCAGACCGCCATGAAGACCAGCATGGCCGAGAACTTCATGCGCTCGGCGAAGGCGCCGACGATGAGCGCCGGGGTGATGATGGCGAAGGTCATCTGGAAGGTCATGTAGAGCGACTCGGGGATGGTGCCGGCGAGCGAGTCGACCGTCAGGCCCGAGAGGAACAGGCGATCCAGACCGCCGATGATCGATTGCAGCGAGCCGCCGTCGGTATAGGCCAGGCTATAGCCGTAGATGGCCCACAGCAAGCTCATCATCGCGGTGATGGCGAAACACTGCATGAGCACCGAGAGCACGTTCTTGGCGCGCACCAGACCGGCATAGAACAGCGAGAGTCCGGGGATGGTCATGAACAGCACCAGCGCGGTGGCCGTCAGCATCCAGGCCGTGTCGCCGGTGTCGAGCGTCGCCTCTTCCTGGGCGAACGCCAGGAAGGGGATGAGCATCAGCCCGATCGCGAGCAACGGTCGGAACAGGCGTGGGATCAGAGTCGAATTCATCTTGGGGATCTCCGGGGGCTTGGATCAGAGCGCGTCCGCGCCGGTCTCGCCGGTGCGGATGCGGATGACCTGCTCGAGTTCGAAGACGAAGATCTTGCCGTCGCCGATCTTGCCGGTGCGGGCGGCGTTGCTGATGGCCTCGATCACCTGATCGACCATGCTGTCGTCGACGGCGATCTCGACCTTGATCTTCGGCAGGAAGTCCACGACGTATTCGGCGCCGCGGTAGAGTTCGGTGTGGCCCTTCTGTCGGCCGAAGCCCTTGACCTCGACGACGGTGATGCCCGAGACGCCGATGTCGCCGAGTGCCTCGCGCACGTCGTCGAGCTTGAAGGGTTTGATGACGGCTGAAACCAGTTTCATGGTGGATGAGCTCCGAGTGCGGCCAGGGTCAGACCCCTGGGCGATGGGGTTCGAGCAGGGCACGGATAATCGATGCCCGTGATGAGAAGTCAGACCCCTGGGCGATGGGGTTCGAGTCGAACGCGGGGGCGCGCTCAGAATTCCTTCAACCAGCCGACCCAGACCTTGGGATCGTCGTCGTAGGTCTCGCGTCCGATCTGGTCGTAGTTGAGGCTGAAGGTGCCGAAGTCGCCGGCTTTGCGGCTGATCGAGACGCCCCAGTGGGCATAGTCGTTGCCGCCGTCGTTGTAGCGGAAGTCGTAGTAGCCGCCGCGCAGGCTCAGACCCAGTTCGTAGGGCAGCTCGAAGTCGAGACTGGCGTGGTAGTAGAGATCGCCTTCGATATAGTTGGCCTCACTCTTGGGCACGCCTTTGGCGTCGTCGGCCTGACCGTAGAAGGTGTAATCGACGCCGGCGGTCAGCCACTTGTAGGTGGCGCTGGCGCCGATCTCGGAGAAGTCCAGATCGCGCCCGTCGGGATAGGCGTAGTAAGTGAGCTTGAGCGCGTAGCTCAGGTCGTCGTTGATCGAGCCGCCGAATCCGGCATAGAGATCGAGTTCGTAGTTGGTGCCGTCGCCGAAGTCGACGTTCGACACCCAGGTACCGGCCGAGAAGCCGCTCTCGTGGGCATAGTCCAGACCGCCCTGGATGGCCGGACCATCGTCGGTCTGGCTCTGGCCGCGCCAGATGTAGTTGCTCACGGCACCGATGTTGGCGCTGACCGAGTGCGGTCCCTCGGCGAGTGCGATCTGAGAGGCGCTCGCGCCTATGACCAGGAGGCCGGCTGCGGCGAGTGCGCCGATGCTCTGTGTCTTCATGGATGGTTCCTCGTACTGGGTTGTAGGCTGCTGGACTCGATCTGGGACATCGACGGCTCGACGGGATGGTCGGTGCGAGCAGTTCGGTCCTGGATGCGTGTCGGCACTGATGCAGAGAGCGTGCCATCGTGCGTTCAGGTCGGGAACCGTCCGCGCCCGATGCGGATATCCCTTAAGACCTCTGGGGGTTCGAGGACGGTCTGGAGTTGTTTTTACAAGGGTGAGGCGTCGCGGGCGGGCGGATGTTTTTCGGTCTCATGTGCGAAAGTCACCACAGCCATATGCACCAAAATGAGGCACTCCGATTCGTTCAGGGCGAATGGATGCACGCTCATGGAGCGAGCGCGAATAGAAGACGGTTCGCGAACACGACCCTATAATGTCCACCCAAGGTTTCTTCCACCTCTATTCAAGGTCTTTTCCGATGTTGGATCCAAAACACTTCGACGATCTGTTCCAGCGCCTGTCGACGGCCATGCCGAAGGGGCTCCAGGTCTTGCAGGACGACGTCAACCGCAATCTGCGCGCCTCGCTGGAGGCCTGGCTGTCGCGGCTCGATCTGGTCACGCGCGAGGAGTTCGACGTGCAGTCGGCGGTGC
This sequence comes from Allochromatium tepidum, assembly GCF_018409545.1. GTDB lineage: Bacteria > Pseudomonadota > Gammaproteobacteria > Chromatiales > Chromatiaceae > Thermochromatium > Thermochromatium tepidum_A. Next base: position 1,435,743 of record NZ_AP024563.1, read on the forward strand.
TGGCGCGCACGCGCGAGAAACTCGCAGCGCTGGAATCCCAGGTCGCCGAGCTGGAGCGTGCGCTCGCCGTTTCCGGCGGTCGCGCGGGCTGATTCGAGGGTCGAGTCTTGGGCCTGTGCGTATTGCACAGCCGCGGGCGGCTCGGGATCGAGGCCCCGCCCGTGACCGTGGAGGTCCAGCTCTCGGGCGGACTGCCCGCGATGTCGATCGTGGGTCTGCCCGAGATGGCGGTGCGCGAGAGCAAGGATCGAGTCCATGGCGCGCTCGTCAACAACAAATTCCAAATCCCCAACGGGCGGGTCACGATCAATCTCGCCCCCGCCGATCTGCCCAAGGAGGGCGGGCGCTTCGATCTGCCGATCGCGCTCGGCACCCTGGGCGCCATGGGCCAGATCAGGACCGATCTGCTCGAACACTACGAGTTCATCGGCGAGCTGGCCCTGTCCGGCGCGCTGCGCCCGATCCAGGGCGTGCTCCCGATCGCCCTGGCCGCGCGCGCGGCCGGTCGGGCGCTGATCCTGCCCGAGGCGAACGCCGCCGAGGCCGCCATCGTCGAGGGGTTGGAGGTGCGCCCGGCGGCGCATCTGCGCGAGGTCTGCGCCCATCTCAACGGCGCCGAACCGCTCGCCGTCCAGCGTGGCGACGATCGCTTCCAGCTCCGCCCCGAGTATCCGGACCTGTCCGATGTGCGCGGTCAGGAGCACGGCAAGCGCGGACTGGAGATCGCGGCGAGCGGCGGACACTCGATCCTGATGGTCGGACCGCCCGGCACCGGCAAATCGATGCTGGCCATGCGTCTGCCGGGCCTGCTGCCGCCATTGAGCGAGTCCGAGGCGCTGGAGGCGGCGGCGATCCGCTCGGTCGGCGGACGCGATCCTTTCGATCCGGCGCGCTGGCTGGAACGTCCCTTTCGCTCGCCGCATCACACCGCCTCGGCCGTGGCCCTGGTCGGCGGCGGCACCCATCCGCGACCGGGCGAGATCTCGCTGGCCCATCATGGCGTGCTCTTTCTCGACGAGCTGCCCGAGTTCGATCGCCGGGTGCTGGAGGTGTTGCGCGAGCCGCTGGAGTCGGGTTGGATCGACATCTCGCGAGCCGCGCGTCAGGTCCGCTTTCCGGCGCGCTTTCAGATGGTCGCGGCCATGAACCCCTGTCCCTGCGGCTATCTGGGCGACAGCACCGGACGCTGCCATTGCAGCACCGAGCAGGTGGCGCGGTATCGCCGACGCCTCTCAGGTCCGCTGCTCGACCGCATCGATCTGCATGTCGAGGTCTTGCGCCTGGAGGTGGGTCAGCTCACCGGACCGACGCCGCGTACGACCGAAACCACGGCCCAGGTGCGCGCCCGGGTGATGGCCGCGCGCGAACGCCAGCTCGCGCGCGCCGGTAAGCCCAATGCCGCCCTGGCGCCCGCCGAGATCGAGCGTGACTGCGTGCTCGACACCGCCGGCCGGCGGCTGATGGAACAGGCTCTGACGCGGCTCGCACTCTCGGCGCGCGCCTACCATCGCATCCTCAAGGTCGCGCGCACCATCGCCGATCTGGCCGACGCCGAGCGCATCGACACCACACATCTGAGCGAGGCCATCGGCTATCGACGGCTCGATCGGGGCGTGAAAGTTTGAAGCCACGCCATTTCCGCGAGGCCGTGCACGGCTTATCATGTGAACGCGCGCCGGCTCCCATCTGAGGCGCCGGGTGCGCGACCGTCGCCGTCATCGCCGATCGTTGTAACGTACCAACAGAGGGCGCCATGGATCGTCAACAAGCCGCGAATTTCATGCTCGACTGTCTGCGCAAGATGACGCAGAAAAACGGGTCCGATCTCTTCATCTCGGCCGGATTCCCGCCCGCCTGCAAGATCCATGGGCGCATGACGCCGATGAGCACTCAGGCCCTGTCCGGCGAGCAGACCAATATTCTGGTGCGCTCGATCATGAACGATCGCCAGGTGCGCGACTTCGACGCGCACAAGGAGTGCAACTTCGCCATCAGTCCCAAGGGCATCGGGCGTTTTCGCGTCAATGCCTTCGTGCAGCAGGGGCTGTCGGGCGCGGTGCTGCGCACCATCAACTCCGGCATCCCGACCATCGACGAGCTGAAGCTGCCGCCGGTGCTCAAAGAGATCGTGATGAACAAGCGCGGCCTGGTGCTCGTGGTCGGCGGCACCGGCTCGGGCAAGTCGACCTCGCTCGCGGCCATGCTCGGGCATCGCAACGCCAACAGTTACGGCCACATCATCACCATCGAAGACCCGGTCGAATACGTGCACCCGCACATCAACTGTCTGATCACGCAGCGCGAGGTCGGCGTCGATACCGAGAGCTGGGATGCCGCGCTCGTCAACACCCTGCGTCAGGCTCCGGACGTGATCCTGATCGGCGAGATCCGCACCCGCGAGACCATGGAGCATGCGATCAACTTCGCCGAGACCGGACACCTCTGTCTCTCGACCCTGCACGCCAACAGTGCCAACCAGGCGCTCGACCGCATCATCAACCTCTTCCCCGAGGAGCGCCGCGGTCAGCTCCTGATGGACCTCTCGCTCAATCTCAACGCCATCATCTCGCAGCGTCTGCTGCCCTGCACCGACGGCGGCCGTGTCGCCGCCGTCGAGATCATGCTCAACTCGCCGCTGATCCAGGATCTGATCTTCAAAGGCGATGTCGGCGGCATCAAGGCAGTCATGAAGAAGTCGCGCGAACTCGGGATGCAGACCTTCGACATGGCGCTGTTCGATCTCTACGAAGCCGGCAAGATCAGCTATGAGGATGCCCTGCGCAACGCCGATTCCATGAACGGTCTGCGTCTGGCGATCAAGCTGGAAGGACGCGCGACGCGCGAGAAGGATCACTTCGGCAGCACCGATGGCCTGTCGATCCTGAGCGACGAGGACGAAGAGGGCGGCCAGGATTCGAGTCTGTTCGGCGAGTCCTCGCCGGTCTCGACCATCGAAGACCCGCCGACACGCTTCACGCCGAATCGATGAAAAACGAGCCGCGACGGTAAGCCACCATGGACATCAAGCCCTATCTCGAACTCATGGTCAAGCACAAGGCTTCGGACTTGTTCTTCGCCGCCGGCACCCAGGTCAAGATCAAGATCGAGGGCGTGATCCGCTCGGTCGGCGAGACGGTGCTGACGGCGGAGGCCTGTCGGGCGGCGGTCGAGGGCATCATGACCCCCGAGCAGATCAAGGAACTGGAACGCGAGCGGGAGCTGGATTTCGCCATCGCCCTGGAAGGCAAGGCACGCTTCCGCGTCAACGCCTATTTCCAGCGCGGTCAGCCGGCGATGGTGTTGCGCTACATCCGCGCCAATGTGCCCACGATCGAGGAACTCAACGTCCCGCCGATCCTCTCGCAGTTGATCATGCACAAGCGCGGGATCATCCTCATGGTCGGCGCCACCGGCTCGGGCAAGTCGACCACGCTCGCGGCCATGATCAATCATCGCAATCGCAATTCGACCGGCCACATCGTCACCATCGAGGATCCGATCGAGTTCACCCACACCCACCAGCAGTGCATCGTCAGCCAGCGTGAGATCGGCATCGACACCAAGAGCTATGCCAACGCGCTCAAGAGCGTGCTGCGCGAGGCGCCGGACGTGGTGCTGATCGGTGAGATTCGTACCCGCGAGACCATGGAGGCGGCGATCGAGCTGGCCGGAACCGGACATCTGGCGATCTCGACCCTGCATGCCAACAATGCCTATCAAGCCATGGAACGCATCATCAACATGTTTCCGCAGGAAATGCACAAGACGCTGTTCATGGATCTCTCGGCCTACATGCGCGCCATCCTGTCGCAGCGTCTGGTGCGTACCAAGGACGGCTCGCGCTGTGCGGCGATCGAGATCCTCGTCAACACGCCGCACATCGCCGACCTGATCCGCGACGGACGGGTCGACGCCATCAACGAGGCGATGCAGGAAAGCAGTGCCGGGGGCATGTGCACCTTCGACGACGCGCTGCTGGCGCTCTACAACGCCGGCACCATCACCATGGAAGAGGCCCTGGCGAATGCCGACTCGGCGGCCAATCTGGAGGCGAAGATCCATTTCGGCTGAGGCCGTCGCCCGGAAGTCAGGGCGCTAGATCCAGAGTGAGGCGAGTTCCAGGGTCAGTTCGACGAAAGGCGGAACCTGGACCGCTTCTTCACCGTCGGCCTGGAGCTGAAGCTGCCAGGCACCATCCAGTAACGCATAGACTTCTAGGGTGCGTTTGGCCGGATCGACCAGCCACACATGGGCCACGCCATACTGCGCATAGATCGGTAGCTTGATCTGGCGGTCCTTGCTCGCCGTGGCGGGCGAGAGGATCTCGCAGATCCAGTCCGGCACGACCTCGAAACGATGCCCCTCGGGGATTCGAGGCATACGCTCACGCCGCCAACCGGCCAGATCGGGAACCGCGACCTCCTGATCGCGGATGAAATGGACTTCGGGTTCGACCAGGATCCACCAGCCGCCGGGACCGTCATCGCCGTCATCGTAGCCGCGACCGATAGTGCGATCGAGTCGCACGGCGGCTCGACCATGCGGCCCCGTGGGGCGCGGCATGGTGTGGATCTGTCCGGCCAGGATCTCGCCGGTCAGTCCCTCGGGCAGGTCGGCGAGCTGTTCATAGAGTGTCGGACGATAGGCGAGCGCTGGGGATGGCATCGACATGACCTCCTGTGTATCGAGAACGAAGACGGTTCGATTGCGGCCTGCCACGCGATCAGGTCAATCGAGAAGCCGGGGTCCGTTTCGGCTGAGCCGTTCCACGCCCAGGGCATCGAGTTGGGCGATCAGGCTGTGAAAGCCGACGTGCTCCTGCTCCAGACGCCGGTTCGGGCCGAAACGGTTCTGTTGCAGATCCTGATAGAGGGCGCGCTCCTCGTCGGTCAGCCGCTGTAGCTCGGCGCGCGCGGGCTTGTCCTCGACGCCCCAGAGGACGCGGTGGGCCTCGAATGTCGTGCGATTCATGAGCAGGGAGCGCGTCCGGTCGAAGTGGGCGCGCAGTTGGTCCAGGATGGCGAAGCCGTGGGTGTCGATGTCGCCCCAGTATCAGAACCACCACGGGCCTGGCGAATCAGCGCGCCGAAACAACCGGGGATGTCCTTGTCTGCCCCGTCGCCGGCGATCCCGAGCCGCTCGCCATTGGTGTCGAGCAAATCGCGGATGCGCCGGTCCAATTCGGTGCGGCTTTGCACCACACCGGCGGCAAAGTCGAGCAGGATCACCGGGTGGCGCTGACTCCAGTCCCAGCGGTCATGGATGTGCAGACCACGAAACAACGCCTCGCTGCCCTCGAACAGTTCCTTGAGCGTATCGACGAACAAACTCTTGCCGAAGCGCCGGGGGCGCGAGAGGAAAAAGGCTTTGCCTTGTTGCGCGAGGGCTTCCGCCTCGGCGGTCTTGTCGACGTAGCAATAACCGCCGTTGCGAATTTGGCGGAAGGTTTGGATGCCAAGCGGCAGGGGGTGTTTAGACATGGCCGGCACCTCAAACTGGGGTGGTTTTCCGCATGGAACAAATCGACCGCCAAGGATCTTCAGAGCTCATCGAATCCCAGAGTCTGCCCGCGCTCGAAGCGTCGCCAGTGCCGGCCGTCCCAGGCCTCGATCGGGCGGAAGCGCTCCTTGTAGACCATCTTGCGCGAGGCGCCGATCCAGTAGCCGAGATAGAGATAGGGTCTCCCGAGACGTCGGGCGGTCCGGATCTGGACCAGCACGCCGAAGGTGCCGAGCGCACGCGCGTCCAGCTCGGGATCGAAGAAGGTATAGACCGCCGACAACCCCTGTTCCAGCACGTCGGTGACGGCCACCCCGACCAGCCGCCCGTCGAGCCGGAACTCGATGAAGCGCGTCGTCCCGCCCCAGGATTCGACCAGAAAGCGCCGATAGCTGTCCTCGGTCGCGTCGTCAGCCATGGCGCCGTCGGCGTGACGCGCGGTCAGATAACGCCGGTAGAGCTCGAACTGTTCCTCGCGAAACACCGCCGGGCCGTCGCTCAGGGTGATGTCCGGCGCATTGAGCCGCCAGTTGCGCCGCTGCGAGCGATTCGGCGCGAACGCATCGACCGGCAGACGCACCGGGACGCAGGCCGAACAGCCGCGACAGGCCGGACGATAGACATGAGCGCCGCTGCGCCGAAAGCCCTGATCGATGAGCATCTGATAGGTCGCTCCATCGATGCGTGCGCCCGGATCGACGAACAGCGTCCGCGCCCGGACGCCGTCGAGATAGGAGCAGTCATGCTCGCCGGTCAGATAGAGCGGCAGCGTGCCTCCGCGTCCGATGCCCAGCCCGTGCATCATGATCCGTCCCCGCCGGCCGGCGCGACCCGGATTGCGCACGCCGGACGCTCCGTGCCGTCGTCCCAGCTCCGATCGTATCCGGGACGCGCGCCATGCCGGTCCAGGAGCGTCAGAAACTCGGCGCGCGGCACCTCGAACGCCCCCAGGCTCAACAGATGTCCGGTCGTCATCTGGCAGTCGATCACCCCGAACTCCCAGTCCCGAAGCTGCTCGCAGAGACGCGCCAGGGCCACCTTGGAGGCATCACTCACCCGGCTGAACATGGACTCGCCGAAGAAGGCGCGCCCGATGGCCACGCCATAGAGTCCGCCGACCAGTTCGCCCGCGCGCCAGACCTCGACCGAATGGGCCAGGCCCAGTTCATGGAGCCGCCGATAGGCCGTGATCATCTCCGGAACCAGCCAGGTGCCGCCCTCGGCGTCGCGCGGCTCGGAGCATCCCCGGATGACCCCGGCGAAGTCACGATCCAGCGTGGTGACGAGATCGCCGCGCCGCAACCGCTTGCGCAGACTGCGCGAGCCGTGGAACCGCTCCGGGATCAGGATGGCGCGCGGATCGGGCGACCACCAGAGGATGGGGTCGCCCGCGCTGAACCAGGGAAAGATGCCGCGCCGATAGGCCTGGATCAGCCGCTCGGGACTCAGATCCCCGCCGACCGCCAGCAGTCCATTGGGCTCCCGCAGCGCCTGACCCGGATCGGGAAAGGCCGTGCGATCGCGCGGATCGAGTAGGGCGATCATGTCGGTGCGTCAGGATTTTGCCTCCAGTGCGTCGAGATACTTTTCGGCATCGAGTGCGGCCATACAGCCGCTGCCCGCCGAGGTGATGGCCTGACGGTAGACCTGATCCATCACGTCGCCCGCCGCGAAGACACCGGGAACCGAGGTCGCGGTCGCATTGCCTCGGGTGCCGCTCCGGACCTTGATATAGCCGTTCTCCATGTCGAGCTGGCCGGCGAAGATGGCGGTGTTGGGCGTGTGACCGATGGCGATGAAGACCCCTTGCAGGTCGATGTCCTGGGTCTCGCCGGTCTGGACGTGCTTGATGCGCATCCCGGTCACGCCTGTGGCGTCGCCCAGGATCTCGTCGAGCACATGGTTCCAGGCGAGGCGGACGTTGCCCTTCTCGGCCTTCTCGAACAACTGCTGTTGCAGGATCTTCTCGGCGCGCAGTGCATCGCGTCTGTGGACCAGCGTCACCTCGGAGGCGATGTTGGACAGATAGAGCGCCTCCTCGACCGCCGTGTTGCCGCCGCCGATCACGGCCACCTTCCGATTGCGATAGAAGAACCCGTCGCAGGTGGCACAGGCCGAGACGCCGCGTCCGCGGAAGGTCTGCTCCGAGGGCAGCCCCAGATACTGGGCGCTCGCCCCGGTGGCGATGATCAGCGCGTCACAGGTATAGGTCGCCGAGTCGCCGATCAGCCGGAAGGGACGCGAAGACAGATCCGTGGTGTGGATGTGATCGAAGACGATCTCGGTCTCGAAGCGCTCGGCATGGCGGCGCATCCGTTCCATCAGCTCCGGACCCTGGACGCCGTCCGGATCGCCGGCCCAGTTGTCGACCTCGGTGGTCGTCATCAGTTGACCGCCCTGTTCCAGGCCCGTGACCAGCACCGGCTTGAGGTTGGCGCGCGCGGCATAGACGGCGGCCGTGTAGCCGGCCGGTCCGGAACCGAGGATCAGGAGTCGGCAGTGTTTGGTTTCGCTCATATGGATAGCACTCCAGGCCCCCGATCGGATCGGGGCAGGTTTTCATCGCGCTCCGGCCTGGATTCCAGGTCCGTGGAGGACGAAACGGTGAAGGGGTGGTTTCGGATGGCGCCAATTTAAGGGTTGAGCGACTGAGCGTAAAGCCCACAGCGGACAGGCGAACCCTGGCCGGAATCGCGCCGCCGGTCGCCGCCCCAGGCGCCGGGATCACGGCCGGCGTCGATTGACAGCGGATGCAGTCGCGGTATAAAAACATCGAATCCCCAGAGATTACAGTGATCTGGTTACTGAATCGAGTGTAAATCATGAAGATTCGAGCAACCCGCGCGCACGTCTCCCGGCTGACATTCGTCCTCGTCTCGCTGCTCGTCTTGACGCTGCTGGCAGGCTGCGCGAGCCGTGGGCGCGACGACGGACGTCGCGCCGATCTGGTCGGCAAGGGGCTGGCCCAGATCGGGACGCCCTATACCTACGGCGGATCCACGCCGAGCGAGGGTTTCGATTGCAGTGGCCTGACCTACTATACGCATCATCAGGCCGGGCTCGCGATCCCGCGCACCGCCGCCGCCCAGTACCGGGCCGCGCGGCCCGTGGCCCGGAGTCGACTGCGGGCGGGCGACATGGTGTTCTTCAAGACCGGACCCAACGCCTATCATGTCGGCCTGATGATCGACGACAAGCGCTTCGTCCATGCCTCGGCCTCGCGCAGCCGGGTGCGGATCGACCACCTCGATACCCCGTACTGGAACAGGCACTACATCGGCGCGGGAACCTATCTGCGTTGACGGCGTCGAATGGCGCGTCCACGAAGCCGAGGAACCGCCCGCTCATTGATAAACATCAGGGCGGATCCTGTGTCGGGCGCGGACAATCGCCTCGCTCAAGGACACCGAACCGCGCCACAGCCTGTACGACCCTGTCGTGGATACGGCTTGAAACAGGCTCGCCTTTTCGCGCGGCCTGTAGGAAAATGCCGAACGGCTTCCGGTAATGGACCGGGAGTGTCGGAATCACCACACCATTCTGTTAGGAGTGACATTCATGTCCGATAAGCCAATCAGCAAGAGCCGTCGTGACGCCGTCAAAGTGATGCTGGGCACCGCCGCCGCCATCCCCATGATCAATCTGGTCGGTTTCGGCACCGCCCGCGCCGCTCCCGCCAACGCCGTGGCCGCGGACGATCCGACCGCGATCGCCCTCAAGTACCACGCAAATGCCGCCGAGTCCGAGCGTGTCGCTGCCGCTCGTCCCGGTCTGCCCCCCGAAGAGCAGCACTGCGCCAATTGCCAGTTCATGCAGGCCGACGCCGCCGGCGCGACCGATGAGTGGAAGGGCTGCCAGCTCTTCCCCGGCAAGCTGATCAACGTCAATGGTTGGTGCGCTTCCTGGACCCTGAAGGCCGGCTGATCGCCGTCGCTCGATCGGGTTGAATGAAACGGGGCCGCTGGCCCCGTTTTTCGTTCATACTCATTGAACAGTCGTATCCAGAGTCGTTCACCATGTCATCCGAAAGTTCCAGCGAATTCGCCAATGCCCGCCCCTACAAGCGATTGATCGACACCAAAACGACCGCGCCGGTGCGTTGGCGCCTGGCCTTTCTCCGGGCCATCATCTGGAGTCTGATCGGGATGATCTATGCGCCCCTGTTCATCGGCCTGCTTTCGATCGCGCGCGGGGCCGACATGGGCGGCTTCTCCTATGTCCCGGCCGCCGGGCTGGCGGGTGGGGCGGGCGCCGTGCTCTATGGTGCGCGCGAGATAGCGCTGATCGGTACCGGCATCGGTGCGGCGGTCGGCGTGGCGCTACTCATCCTGATGCCCGGCCAGGCGACCCTGACCAATGCGGTCGTGGTCGCCTCGATCCTGGCGGCCACGGTGGGCCTGACCTTCTCCTTTCCGCGCCGCTGCACGCGGCACGTTCCGGGCAAGCTCCTGGCCGGACTCGTGATGGGGGCGCTTGGCGGCGCCGTACTCGCCATCGCCGAACCTTTCCATTCCAAGCCCTTCTCGACCTTTTCCACCCTGCTTTTCCTGGCCAGTGTGCATGGCGTCCTCTATGTGGGGAGCGTGCGCGCCTGGATCGCCCTGTCGCGTCGCGTGGGACTGGAATCGCGCCCCTGCGACCTGATCGAGGCCACGACCATGGCGATCCTGGCGGCCATCGCCGCCGGCAGTCTCTGGATGGTGGCCGGGCCGCTCATGGGATTCGATCCGGGACTCTGGCAGTTGGCCAGCTTCTCGATGCACCAAGACATCGCGCCGGCCTTCCTGGGCGGGCTGTTCGGCGGCGCCATGGCGGGGCTGCTGCTCGAACTCTTCCGCTTCCCCTGGGTCCACGACCTCTGATCCGCGAGTCTCCGAGTCTTGGCATGGGCCATGGAGAGGGCTTGTGGTAATCTCCAACCCTGGCCGCCTGCTTTGGCGACCACAGATTCTTTTTTGTCACCCTCGTCAACCGCATGTCACGCAGCAAATCCAGCCGCCGCTGGCTCGACCGGCACTTCAACGATCCCTACGTCAAGCGCGTCCAGGTCGACGGCTATCGCTCGCGCGCAGCCTATAAACTGCTGGAGATCCAGGAGAAAGACCCCATTCTCAAGCCTGGGATGCGGGTGGTCGACCTGGGCGCGGCGCCCGGTAGCTGGTCGCAGATCGCGCGCGACCTCGTCGGCCCCGAGGGCTGGGTGGTGGCCCTGGACATCCTGCCGATGGAGCCCCTGCCGGGCGTCGTCGTGCTCCAGGGTGATTTTCGCGAGGACGAGGTGCTGACGCGCTTGCGCGAGACCATCGGCGAGGTGCCGCTCGACGTGGTGCTCTCGGACATGGCGCCCAACATCACCGGGACGTCGGTCGTGGATCAGACGCGCGCCATGTATCTGGTCGAACTGGCGCTGGAGTTGGCGCGCACGCATCTGAAGCCGGGCGGCACCCTCGTCACCAAGGTCTTCCAGGGCACGGGTTTCGACGACTACATGCGCGAGCTGCGCGCGAGTTTCAAACAGGTGGCCACGCGCAAGCCCAAGTCCTCGCGCTCGGAGAGTCGCGAGGTGTTTCTGGTCGCTCGGGGCTTTCGGCCCTAGAATCCGGGGATCGAGTCGTTTTTACAGCGTTTTATCTTCAGGGGTCGTGAGTCGTGAGTGACATGGCGAAAAATTTACTGCTCTGGGTGGTCATCGCCATCGTGCTGATGTCCGTGTTCAACAATTTCACCGCGACCCAATCGACGCCCCGAAATCTGGATTACTCGGATTTCATCGAGCAGGTCAAGCAGGGCGGGGTCAAGGAAGTCACCATCCAGGGTCGCCTGATCGAAGGCGTGACCGAGACCGGTCAGCGCTTCAGCACCTACAGTCCGGGTGACGACGGGCTGGTCGGCGATCTGCTCAACAACGATGTCATCATCAAGGCCGTGCCGCCCGAGAAGCAGTCGATCCTGATGCAGATCCTCATCAACTGGTTCCCGCTGCTGATCCTGATCGCGCTCTGGATCTTCTTCATGCGCCAGATGCAGGGCGGCGTCGGCGGACGCGGCGCCATGTCGTTCGGCAAGAGCCGCGCGCGCATGCTCTCGGAGGATCAGGTCAAGGTCACCTTCCAGGACGTCGCCGGGGCCGAGGAAGCCAAGGAAGAGGTCGTCGAGATGGTCGACTTCCTCAAGGATCCGGCCAAGTTCCAGAAGCTCGGCGGCAAGATCCCCAAGGGTGTGCTCATGGTCGGCCCGCCCGGTACGGGTAAGACGCTCTTGGCGCGCGCCATCGCAGGTGAAGCCAAGGTGCCCTTCTTCACCATCTCCGGTTCCGACTTCGTCGAGATGTTCGTCGGCGTCGGCGCCTCGCGCGTGCGCGACATGTTCGAGCAGGCCAAGAAACATGCGCCCTGCATCATCTTCATCGACGAGATCGACGCCGTGGGCCGGCATCGCGGCGCCGGTCTCGGCGGCGGGCACGACGAGCGTGAGCAGACGCTCAATCAGCTCCTGGTCGAGATGGACGGCTTCGAGGGCAACGAGGGCGTCATCGTCATCGCCGCCACCAATCGACCTGACGTGCTCGACCCGGCACTGCTGCGTCCGGGCCGCTTCGACCGTCAGGTCGTGGTGCCGCTGCCGGACGTGCGCGGGCGCGAGCAGATCCTCAAGGTCCACATGCGCAAGATCCCGGCGGCCGAGGACGTCAAGGCGTCGATCCTGGCACGCGGCACGCCCGGTTTCTCGGGCGCGGATCTGGCCAATCTGGTCAACGAGGCGGCGCTGTTCGCCGCGCGCGCCAACAAGAAGCTGGTCGAGATGAGCGACATGGAGAAGGCCAAGGACAAGATCCTGATGGGTGCCGAGCGCCGCTCCATGGTCATGACCGAGGACGAGAAGCGCCTGACCGCCTATCACGAGTCGGGGCACGCCATCGTCGGGCGTCTGGTGCCCGATCACGATCCGGTGCACAAGGTCAGCATCATCCCGCGCGGTCGCGCGCTCGGCGTGACGCTCTTCCTGCCCGAGGACGACCGCTTCAGCTACAGCAAGCAGCGTCTGGAGAGCAACATCTCCAGTCTGTTCGGCGGGCGTTGTGCCGAGGAGATCATCTTCGGCGCCGACAGCGTGACCACGGGCGCCCAGAACGACATCCACCGCGCCACCGAGATCGCACGCAACATGGTCACCAAGTGGGGCCTGTCCGATCGTCTGGGACCGCTGACCTACAGCGAAGAAGAGCAGGAAGTCTTCCTCGGCCACTCGGTCACGCAGCACAAGAGCGTCTCGGACGAGACTTCGCACCTGATCGACGAGGAGATCCGGCGCATCATCGATCGCAACTACGAGCGCGCGCGTGATCTGCTCCAGGAGCATCTCGACAAGCTGCACGCCATGGCCGCCGCGCTGATGAAGTACGAGACCATCGACGCGGCCCAGATCGACGACATCATGGAAGGACGCGAGCCGCGTCCGCCGCGCGACTGGGAGGACGACGAGCCGCCACGTCCGGCCGCCTCACCGGGTCGGCGCAAGGACGACACCGACGACGGCTTCGAGACCGGCCAGGTCGGTCGTCCGGCGGGAGAACACTGAGCCATGCGTCAGTATTTCGGCACCGACGGCATCCGCGGACGGGTCGGTACGGGCCACATCACCCCCGACTTCGTGCTCAAGCTCGGCTGGGCGGCCGGGCGTGTGCTCGGCAATGGCCGCGGCAAGATCCTGATCGGCAAGGACACGCGCATCTCGGGTTATATGTTCGAATCGGCGCTGGAGGCCGGCTTGGTCGCGGCCGGCGTCGATATCCGGTTACTCGGCCCCATGACCACGCCGGGCGTCGCCTATCTGACGCGCACCTTTCGAGCCAGCGCCGGCATCGTCATCACGGCCTCTCACAATCCGTTCGACGACAACGGCATCAAGTTCTTTTCCGCCGACGGCGACAAGCTGCCCGATGAGGTGGAACTGGCCATCGAGGCCGAACTCGATCAGCCGATCCGCACCGTCGAATCGAGCGCGCTCGGCAAGGTCAAGCGCATCGACGACGCCAACGGGCGCTATATCGAGTTCTGCAAGAGCACCATCCCGGCCAGCATGAACTTCCGGGGTCTGAAGCTCGTGGTCGACTGCGCCAACGGCGCGACCTACAACACAGCGCCCTTCGTCTTCGAGGAACTCGGCGCCAATGTCATCCGGCTCGGCACCGAACCCGACGGTTTCAACATCAACCAGGGCGTCGGCTCGACCCAACCGGGAGCATTGCGTGAGGCCGTGGTGCGCGAAGATGCGGATCTCGGCATCGCCTTCGACGGCGACGGCGACCGGGTGCTCATGGTCGACTCGCGCGGTAACCTGATCGACGGCGACCAGCTGCTCTACGTCATCGCCAAGTCGCGCCTGCTCACCGGCGCCATGCGCGGCGAGGTGGTCGGCACCCTGATGAGCAATCTCGGCTTCGAGCACGCGCTCAAGCGACTCGGCATCGGCTTTGCGCGTACCAAGGTCGGCGACCGCTACATCATGGAACGGCTCAAGGCCGGCGACGGGATCCTCGGCGGCGAGCCCTCGGGACACATCATCTGCCGCGACCGCACCACCACCGGCGACGGCATCGTCTCGGCGCTCCAGGTTCTGGCGGCGCTCGACCGGCTCGGCACCCGGCTCGACGATCTCGGCAGCGAGGTCGAACTCTATCCGCAGGTGCTCATCAACGTGCGTCTCGACCAGCCGCGTGATGTGCTGAGTCTGCCCGAGGTCCGGGACGCCGTCGCCACGGCCGAGAGCGAACTGGCCGGGCGCGGACGGGTGCTGTTGCGTCCCTCGGGCACCGAACCCCTAGTGCGCGTCATGGTCGAGGGCAGCGACCGTCCGCAGGTCGAACGGCTCGCCGAACGGCTCGCCGGGGTCGTGCGTGCTCAACTCACCGCTTGATAGTGTTTCGGAACCATCGTGGCCATCGTTAGAAAAAGCGCTCTGGTGCCCTATTCGGCATCCCGCATGTTCGATCTCGTCTATGACGTCACTTCCTATCCGCAATTCCTGCCCTGGTGCGACAGCGCCAGCGTGATCTCCGAGACCGAGGACAGGATCTGCGGTCAGATCGGGGTGCATCGGATGGGGATTCGACAGACCTTCAGTACCTGCAACCGTTTCGAACGCGATCGGCTGATGCACATCGATCTGCTCGACGGGCCGTTCCGCAAGCTGGTCGGCGCCTGGCGCTTCACGCCGCTGCGCGAGGATGCCTCCAAGGTCGAACTGGAACTGGAGTTCGAGTTCTCGGGACGGCTGATCGACAAGGCGTTCGGCGGCGTTTTCCACCAGATCGCCAATACCCTGGTCGATGCCTTCTGCAAGCGTGCCGAGGAGGTCTACAGCCGTGACTGAGTATCTCCAGATCTCGGTCGCCTATGTCGGCACGGACGGACAGGCGCTGCGGACGCTGGAAGTGCGAACCGGCACCAGTGTCCGCGAGGCCATCGAGCAATGCGGCCTGCTGGATCAGTTCGCCGAGATCGATCTCGACACCAACAAGGTCGGCATCTTCGGCAAGCTGGCCAAGCTGGATCAGGCGGTCGAGGAGGGCGATCGGATCGAGATCTATCGCCCCCTGATCGCCGATCCCAAGACGGCGCGCAAGCGGCGCGCGGCCTGAGTCCCCTCCCCAATCCATCCATGGAGATCTCGGCGAACGGGCTTTGGAGTAGGGCAAATCGCGGAACGAAGGCTAACGCACAACTCCCTGATCCGCCGCAATTCAGGCGCTTTTCTCATCCAACCCGTGCAGCGACAGGCGGACTGATGCGGGTCAAGTGTGCATGAGTTTTTTGCCTGACAAGCCAATTATTTTGAGTGCAAGCCTGCCAAGGCAGAGTCCGGCAGCGGACGGGCGATGCCGCTCTCGGCGTCGTACCACATGCAGCGGTTGCGCCCGGCATCCTTGGCCGTGTAGAGCGCCAGATCCGCCTGAGCGACCAGGATGTAGCAGAGCTGCTCATCGGTCGGAATCATGGCGGCGATGCCGATGCTGACGCTGACTCGGCCGATGCCTGCGGCGGGGTGGGGGAGGTCGAGCTTTTCGACGGCCAGACGCAGCCGTTCGGCGACCGCGCAGGCCGCCGGGCCATCGGTGTCGGCCAGCAAGAGCGCGAACTCCTCGCCGCCATAGCGCGAGACCCGGTCGCCATCGCGTCTCAAGACATCCCGCAGTGTTTGAGCCACCCGGATCAGACAGGCGTCGCCGCCCTGATGGCCGAAGTGGTCGTTGTAGGCCTTGAAGCTGTCGACGTCGATCATGAGCATGGCGATCGGACGCTTTTTGTCCTTGGCCTGTCTGAAACGCTGCGCCAGATCCTGATCGAAGCGGCGCCGGTTGCCGACGCCCGTGAGCGGATCCTGGTAGCTGGTTTCGATCAACTGGGTCGACTGGGCGCGCAGACGCCGCTCGCGGCGCAGGGCGGCCGTCATGTCATGGATCTGGATCAGACAGGCGCAGTGCTCGTGACGCAGTGGGCTGACATAGATGAGCTGCTGCATACGCTGGTCGCGCTGGCGATCTCCCGGGCGATGATAGAGCGGCAGCAGGCTTGGATTGAGGCTCGGCGCGAGCATGGCCGAGAGCTTGAAGCGCAGCGTATCCGAGATGCTGGATTCGAGACGGCTGCCGCTCACCTCGGGGAAGAGCTCTTCGAGCCGCCGTCCGGCGACATCGGCGAGCGTCAGACCGCTGTGGCGCTTCATCCAGCCGTTCCAGGACACCACCCGCCCCTTGTGATCGAGCAGGATCAGGCCGATCCGCAGACTGTCGATCAGCTGCGTGCCGAGTTCGATGTCCATCAGCGCATCCCGATCCGATCGAGATAGGCATCGAGACAGTCGCGCAGATCCAGCAGCGAGCCGACGCCCAGCAGAAAGACCAGATGTCCCTGAATCAATTGCCGGCGCATGGTGAGCCGGATTTGGAGCAGGAGGACCAGTCGGTCGGCGTCACCCTCGGCGAAGATCGGCAGCGAGTCGGTGTCGCTGAAATAATGCTCGGGCAGACCGCCGTGCAGCTCGATGCCGAACTCATCGGCGAGCGCGCTCATGCAGGCGTTGAGGATGACGTTGCCGATCTCGCACATCGCCTCCTGCTCGAACTCGGAGAGCTCCTCCGGCGTCAGTTCGGGATCGAGCATGTTGCTGAGGATGGCGAGTGCATTGCGTTCGGGGAACAGCAGGATGGCCTTGGAGACGAACGGACCCTCGAAGTCGATCGTCACCATGCTCAGCTCCTTGAACTCCGAGCCGATCAGGGTCGCGGTCACTTCATGGGCCTGGATCAGATCGACGAAGGGCGCCGACAGCTCGATCTCGTCGCGCACCATCTGACTGAGGCTGTGTGCCGCGCGCCCAACCCCGAGGTTGAAGAGTTCACCGAGTGCGTCGCGATGGAGCTCGCTGAGTTCGGACACCGATTCATTCCTCGAAGAAGGCCACCATGCGCGCCACGGACTCGGGCGTGATCGGCTTGGAGACGAAGTGCACGCCGGCCTTCTCGGTGGCCTGACGCACATAGTCCTGGATGTTCGCGGTGCAGATGACGACCCGGATGTCGGGGCTGTGGAGCCGGATGCGCCCGGCCGTCTCCAGTCCGCTCATGCCGGGCATGTTGACGTCCAGGCTGACCAGGGTCGGCGGATCGCGCTCGATCATCTCCAGGGCTTCGGCTCCGCTCGCCGCCTCGGTGATGCGCCAGTCGGGACGCAGATCCGCGATCAGGCGGTTCAGCATCATGCGTGACATCCGGCTGTCGTCAACGATGAGTAGTGAGTGGTTGTGTGTGCCCATGGTTTTACGGAGTGCGTCGAAGTGTCTTCTTAATATAACCCAGACCGGTCGTTGGAATGGTCGCATGGTCGCGCCGGATACGCCAGACGGTTTCGCTCGGCGTATGGGCTTCAAGGCGCGGGGCGAATCCCGATCACCTCGATGTGACCGGCCTCCAGGCGCCAGCGGATGTCGAACTCCATGAGTCGCAGACCGAATTCGCGTCGTTCCGGATAGCGGTCCATGTAGCCGGGGCGCGGGTCTTGTTCCAGAACCTGGGTGACGAGCGTGCGCAGGGCGCGGGCGCCGTCGGGGTTGAAGCGTTCCAGGTCGGCGTCGGCCGCCGGGCTGAAGCGCACCTCGCGCGGGTCCGGCGGCGGCGCGACGGCGAATCCGCCGCGCGCCTCGGGGATCGCGTCGGCATAGGGCACATAGGGCTTGATGTCGAGCACGGGCGTGCCGTCGAGCATGTCGACGCCGCGCAGGCGTAGTGCCAGTCCTCGCTCGTCCCGGATCAGCCCCAGATGCTCGACGGCGGAGAGTCCGATCGGGTTGGGCCGATAGGGGGCGCGGCTGGCGAAGACCCCGACCGATTCGCGCCCACCGAGTCGTGGTGGCCGAACCGTCGGATTCCAACCGGCCTCCAGACAATCCTGATGGAAGACGAACAGGATCCAGACGTGCGAGAAGCCGTCGAGTGCCTTGAAGGCCTCCTCGCGCGCGAACTCGGGCCGGAGTTCCAGCCGCGCCTCGGCGGCCGTCACCAGTCCGGGTTGACGCGGGATGCCGAACTTGTCCGTGTAGGGCGAGCGGATAAATCCAATCGGTTCAAAGATCATAGAGACTCAGCATGATGGCCGCGCGCGTGATCTCGCCGACGACACGCCCATCTTCAATCACCGGCAGGACGCCGACATCGGCGCGGGTCATGAGTCGCAGCGCCTCGCGCGTGGTGCGCTCCGGCGTGACCACCTCCAGATCGCGTCGCATCAGTGCGCTGACCGGATGCTCCCAGCCGGCGTCGTCCCTGACCTTGGCCAACTGCTCCTCGCCGAGCGCCCCGAGCACGCCGCCCTGGGCGTCGAGCACCAGCAGGACCGAGCGATGGCTGTCGCGCAGACGCCCGGCCGCCACGCGCAGACTGTCCTGGGGCGCGAGCGCCAGTCGCACCGGCGACATCAGGTCGATCACCCGCTCGCTCTCAGGTTCGGCCTGGGCGATGAGCCGGCGTACCCGAGCGCGCGCCTCCTCGGCCGGGGCCTTGAGCACCGCCGAGCCGGCGCCCGGATGCCCGCCGTCGCCGAGCTGACGCACCAGGGCGCCGACGTCGAACAGGCGCGGATTAGGGTGACGGTCGCGCCGACCTCCTCGCGATGCAGCTCGCCGGCCCGGATCGAACCGGGGGCCATGTGATGATCCCAGACGATGGTCTCCAGGTCCGTCCGCTCGGCGAGCATACGCAGATCGTCGAGGCGCTCCCAACTGCCGGTGTCGGTGACGATCAGCCGCTCGACGGCCGCCGGATCGATGGCGCGGCGCGGCTTGAGCTGGAGCAGATCCCAGTGCACGGTCAGGAACTCGCGCACCGCCGGCCGGACCTGACTCGGCACCATCCGCGTCACGCCCGGATAGAGGAAGGAGGCCGCCACCATGGAGGCCAGGGCATCGAAGTCCGAATTGATATGGGTGGTGACGATCTGCATGACGCTCCTTGGTGGATCTCAGTCCTGCAACAGCATCGGGTTCACCCCGCTGCGCCCGTAGCCTTCCTCGCTCATCAGCCAGTCCCGACACGATCCGGCGTAGACGTTCGGCGGGGGTTCCGGCAGTTTCTTTTAAAATTGCTCGTTCATGAGCAATCATTATGGTTTTTATGAGCGGTTGACCGGTGATGCCATCTTGGTGATCTGCAATGCTCGTGTATTCTCTTTCCTGATTAGTTACGAATCTCAGCCGAGTCGTCTCTTCCGGCCTACACTCCAAGTAGATGCCACCCACCGGAGACCACAGATGCCTCAGAACACAATTCAGTTTCAGAAAGGCTTGAGTTTGCCGGAAACTGTTGCAGGTCATGAAAGAGCGCGACGATCAAACACCGCTCAGCGGCGTCATCGAGGTCGACGATGCCTACTGGGGCGGCGAGCACCACGGGGGCAAGCGCGGGCGCGGCTCACCGAACAAGGTTCCATTCATCGCCGCGCTCTCGTGCGACGAGGACAACCACCCGCCCGTACCGCCTCTGGCTTTGGTGTGGCGCAACAGGCGACGCACGCTACAGCCACCACATCATCATTGCCACTGACCGAAAAGACCGCCGATATCTCAGGCGTGTCGGCGAGTCGCTCCGCGACCTCGTTCACCTTGGTGCGGTCGACATTGATCGGCCAGTTGCCTGGGGTGACTCAGGGGCCTTGATCCAGCCACTGAAGCGCCCGCGCCCGCTCGGCGATCAGCCGGACCGGATAGGCGCCCCAGTCATCGCTTATCATGACCGGATTCAGCCGAAAGGCATTCCAGCGTCAGCCGATCAGGCCGCCCTCCACAATACCGCTCCAGCAGCTGATGGAACACCGACCCCGGTGGTGAGATCTGGGCAAAGAGCGTGGCACTGGAGCCCAGTTTCAGGTCGTCCGGCGATCCCAGAATCTCCCGTGCCGATCGCCCCTTGATCGCCAACAGCACTTCGGCACACTCACGCAACCGTACCCCAAGGAGCGGATGGTCCAGATAGGCCCGCGCCTCGTCCAGGTCGCGTAGGGCATAGCGGCACGCCGGCGCGCTCGATCCGAGTCCGGCGATCTGCGGGAAGACGAACCACATCCAGTGCGAGCGTTTGCGGCCGGCGCGCAGTTCAGCCAGCGCCTGGGCATAGATGTCGCGCTGGGCCTCAATGAAGCGGTTCAGGTCATAGGGATCGGTGGACGTGGTCATCGCTCGGCACTCCCCCGCTATCCCTCGCCCGCCACCTGTCCGGCACCGATGAGTTCGATCGGGTAGCCGTCGGGATCCTCGACGAAGGCGATGATCGTCGTTCCCGCGTTCATGGGGCCGGCTTCGCGCAGGATCTTGCCGCCCTGAGTCTTGATGCGTTCCACGGCGGCGTAGACGTCCTCGACCTCGATGGCGATGTGGCCATAGGCCGTGCCGCGCTCGTAATGCTCCACGCCCCAGTTGTAGGTCAGCTCGATGACGCTCTGCTCGGACTCCTCGCCATAGCCGAGAAAGGCGAGCGTGAACTCACCGTCCGGGTAGTCCTTCCGGCGTAGCAGGCGCATCCCGAGCACCTGGGTGTAGAAGTCGATGGAACGCTGTAAGTTGCCGGTGCGCAACATGGTGTGGAGGATTCTCATAAGGGACTCCTGAGTTGAGTGTGAGAATGGGGCGGGTATCGCAATCAGCCGGTCTTCACCCGCTCCAGGCGCAACGTCCCGCGTGTCTCGGGCCGTCCGCGCAGATGGCGCTGCGGCAGCGAGTCGAGAAAGGCGCGCGCCGGGCGGCGGTGATAGTGCCGGATCACCTGCTCCCGGCCATCGACGAGGGCCACCAGCACATAGCGCGCCGACAGGGGTTCGGTCTCGGGTGAGGCCGCGCGCGAGCCGGCGATGTGCGTGCAGCCGACCCGCTCGGCCCAGGCTCGCCAGCGCGGACCATGCCCGGCACGGGGACCGGCGAGCGCATGGGCGATCTCATGGCGAATGGTGTTGAGAATGAGCGCCGGATCCGGCTCACGCGCGGTCAGCAGCGCCGAGAGCTCGATCCGGCGTCGATCGTAACGGCACAACCCATGCGCCCGGCGGCGACGGTTCCAGCCGAATGACCAGTCGGCGAGCTGGGGAAAGCGACACAGTTCGCGCTGAGCTAGGACTTCGGCGGCGTGTAGCTCCATCGGCGCCTCAACCGATCACCGGATGCGCCAATCCCGCCCGCCAGTCTTCGACGAAGGCCTCGATGGATTCGATGAAGTCGGGATCATGCTCGGTACGGTTGATGGTGGCGTGGATCAGGACACCCGTTCCCGCCGGGGCCGCGTCTTCCTGAGCGGTCAGTGTCCAGGCCAAGGCATTGGGGCAGGTCGGCAGTGTGAAGCGCACCCCTTCCCGGATGCACTCGCGCCGCACCCGGCAGCGGCGTACTCTAAAGCGCCTGGACGACACGGTCGCGCCCGTCGAGTTTCGCGCGATACAAGGCGGCATCGACCCGCGTGATCAGTTCTTCGCGCGACTCACCCACACGATAGCTCGCCACCCCCAGGCTGGCCGTCTGCGGCTGCTCCAGACCTGGAAAGACATGGGCACGCACCGCCGCACGCAGCTGCTCGGCGCGTTCGACGGCCGCTTCCAGTGTCATACCGGGGCAGATGACGAGAAACTCCTCGCCGCCCCAGCGGCCCAGCAGATCCGTGGCGCGGATCGTCGCCGACAGGAGACCGGACAATTCGACCAGCACACGATCGCCCTGGAGATGACCGTAGGTGTCGTTGATGCGCTTGAAGTGATCGAGATCCAGCAGAATCAGTGAGAGCGGATAGGCCGCATCCTGAGCCCGTTGGATAGCCGTGTCCAGATACGCATCGATCTTGAGCCGATTGGACAGGCCCGTGAGTGTGTCGGTCGTGGCGATGCGGGCGATCTCGGTGAGGGCTTGCTGAAGCTCCTGGGTCTTTTTGTTGACGAGGCGTTCGAGCACCTGATTACGGGCTTCGAGTTCCTTGAGCGGGTAGGACTCATCTTCGCCATGCGCCTGAGTCGGCAGTGAAAGGTGCATGTGCTCGATCAGCCAGTCGTTGTCCCGTTGGACGAAGACCAGGCTCAAGCGCAGATGCCGGAAACTGACGGCATGGTCGAGCACCGTCGTGTGCAGATCGAGTTCGGCGCTGACCAGACCAAGATCCGGGGAAACGCCCTGAATGTGCGGTGGACGCCGCAGGCGGTAGGTGGTGGGATTCGGAGCCTGTTCGATGTCGCGCCGATAGAGCTGTGACACCGTGGCGAAGGTCATGGCCGTTTCGTCGCGCCCGGTTCCGAACCCCGTGATCGTTGGGCTGAGCCGGGCCAGGGTTCCGGATAGATCCCGTTGCGTGAAATACACGTCGAGATAGCGCCGGAACGCCTGTTCGATGGCTGCGGTTGCCGTGGCGGTGGTGTTCGTGGACATGATGGGCGACATGGCGTGGGCCTCTCAGCTACCTGAAGATCCATCGTAGGTGCTCCTTCGGGATGCCGGCTTCGGATGTTCGATCGATGAATTTGAAGCCTAGCATACTCAAGCTGTCGCGCGTGGTGTCGCCGGTCGGCTCGGGGTGGATGCGGCTTGGATCGCAGTCGGGCGCCCGTACCGCAGAGCCTGACTCAGCGCCGCCGCAACGAGAAGCCGGCGATGACAACCGCCAGCGCGACCACGGCGACCACCAGGGTCGCGAGCGCGTTGATCTGGGGCGAGACACCCATGCGCACGCTCGAATAGATCACCATCGGCAGCGTGGTCGAGCCGGGGCCGGAGACGAAGCTGGCGATGACCAGATCGTCGAGCGAGAGCGTGAAGGCCAGGAGCCACCCGGAGAGCAGCGCCGGGGCGATCAGCGGCAGCGTGATGCGCAGATAGACCGTCAGCGGACGCGCGCCAAGATCCATCGCGGCCTCTTCCAGCGAGCTGTCCATTCGCGCCAGACGCGAGCGCACCACCACGGCGACATAGGCCATGCTGAACGTGATGTGGGCGATGGTGATGGTGCTGAAGCCGCGTCCGTCCGGCCAGCCGATGGTCTGTTGCAAGGCGACGAACAGCAGCAGCATGGACAGACCGATGATGACGTCCGGCATCACCAGCGGCGCGGTCAGCAGCAGTTCCAGCCCGGTACGGCCGCGAAAGCGTCCGTGACGCACCAGGGCATTGGCCGCGAGCGTGCCCAGTACCAGGGCGATGGTGGCATTGAGCGCCGCGATACGCACACTCAGCCAGGCGGCATCCAGCAACTGCCGGTTGTGCAGTAGCTCTCCATACCATTTGAGCGAAAAGCCCGACCAGACCGTCACCAGCCGCGATTCGTTGAACGAATAGAGGATCAGCAGCAGGATCGGCACATAGAGGAAGGCATAGCCGAAGGCCAGTACGCTCAGGAGCGGCCAGGAGCGTCGTTTCATCAGTTCCTCCGCGAGAAACCCCGTCCTTCAGGGCGGGGAGGGAGAGCGGCTACGACCGTGCAGCCGCCGGAAACAGGTGCAGGCTTTCCACCTGCCGGGCCGTGAGGCTCTGCCCGTAAGGGCCTGGTGACGGTGCGGCGTCTCACGACGCGACACGCTCCCCTCGCCAATGTGTGCCACCGGCTCCCGCCTGACGGCGGCGACCCGAACCTTCGACGCTTTACCTTTCGTCAGCATGGTCCGGGCCTTTCAGAGCGGCGGACTGAGGAAGCATCCGCCGGTGAGTCTTGACGACCTGTTGCACACGGAGCCCCTTTCGACCGTCCCGGTCAGGCGGGCTGAGGCTGGTCAACCCAGCTTGCTTTCACAAGCTCCGCCCTTCAGGGCGGGGTAGTTGACGTCCGTCCGCCCTCGTTATCCTGTTGCAGCCGCTGCATGAGCACGAAGGGCACCACCAGCACCGCGAGCAGCACGATCGCCAGTGCCGAGGCCAGCGGCCAGTCCTTGTTGGCGAAGAACTCGGTCCACATCAGCTTGCCGATCATCAGACTTCCCGGACTGCCGAGCAGATCCGGGATCACGAACTCGCCGACCACCGGAATGAACACCAGCATGCTGCCGGCGACGATGCCCGGCATCGACAGCGGCAGGGTCACGCGCGTGAAGGCGCGAAACGGCCGACAGCCGAGATCCGCCGCCGCCTCCAGCAGGGTCGGGTCGAGCCGGGTCAGGTTGGCATAGAGCGGCAGGATCATGAACGGCAGGTAGGAATAGATCACGCCGATATAGACCGCCGTCTGGGTGTGCAGGATCTTCAGCGGCTGGTCGATGACCCCGAGCTGGAGCAGAAAATTGTTGAGCAGCCCATTGGCGTTCAGCAGCCCGATCCAGGCATAGACCCGGATCAGGAACGAGGTCCAGAACGGCAGGATGATGAGCATCAGGAGCGGAATGCGCCGCGACTCGGGCGCGGTGGCGATGGCATAGGCCATCGGATAGCCGAGCAGCAGACAGCCGAGCGTGCCGATCAGAGCCACCCAGAGCGAGTTGAGCAGGGCCGCCAGATACATCTCGTCCTGCCCGATCAACTGGAAGTTGCCCAGGTTGAGGCGGATCTGGAGCACGCCCTGTTCGACCCACTCCCAGAGCGCGGTGTAGGGCGGCTGGGCGAGCTGCGGCTCGGCCAGGCTGATGCGCAGCACAATGACGAAGGGCAAGAGGAAGAATAGCCCCAGCCACAGATAGGGCAGGCCGATGTTGACCAGTCGCCCCAGACGGCGCTCGTTGCTCAGGCGTGGCGATTGTTTCATGCGCGCCGGCTCAGTCGGTCAGGACCACGCCGCTGGTCGGCGACCACTCGACCCAGACCTCCTGCTCCCAGGTCAGGGCCTGCTCGGTGCGCGGCTGGATGTTGGTCAGGGTCATCTCGACCAGGGTGTCGCCGCCGGTACGGATGCGGTAGATCGATACGTCGCCGAGATAGGCGATGTCCTCGACCACGCCCTGGAGCCGGTTGACGCCCTCATCGCTCGGGGTCCGGCACAGACGCAGTTTCTCGGGCCGGATCGCCACGACCGCCGGGGTGCCGATCGGATGCGGCTGGAGATTGCGCATCCGCATCAGACCGCCGAACTGGGCCTCGATCAGGACGTCGTCGCCCTGGATCTCGACGATCTTGCCCTCGAACAGATTGACCGAGCCGATGAACTCGGCCACGAAGCGGCTGTTGGGGAACTCGTAGATCGCCGTCGGGGTGTCGACCTGCATAATCCGACCCGAGTCCATGACTGCGATGCGGCTCGACATGGTCATGGCCTCTTCCTGATCATGGGTGACGGTGACGAAGGTGATGCCGAGCCGCTCCTGGAGGTTGACCAGCTCGAACTGGGTGTTCTCGCGCAGACGTTTGTCGAGCGCGCCGAGCGGCTCGTCGAGCAGCAGCAGCTTGGGGTGCTTGGCGAGACTGCGGGCAAGCGCTACGCGCTGACGCTGACCGCCCGAGAGCTGATCGGGCCGACGTTTGCGCAGTTCGGTGATTCGGAGCAGATCGAGCATTTCACCGACGCGCTCGGCGCGCTCGCGGCGCGGCAGCCGGTCCTGTTTCAGCCCGAACTCGATGTTCTGCTCCACCGTCATGTGCGGAAAGAGCGCATAGGACTGGAACATCATGTTCACCGGCCGCGAGTAGGGCGGTACGTCGGTGACATCCACACCGTCGATATGGATGCGCCCGCTGGTCGGATACTCCAGACCGGCCAGCAGCCGCAGCAGGGTCGACTTGCCGCAGCCCGAACTGCCCAGGAGCGAGAAGAACTCGCCCTGGAAGATGTTCAGGCTGACGTCGTCGACGGCATAGACGTCACCGAACTTCTTGGTGACGCGCTCGATGCGCACATAGGGCGCGGCCTTGGGATCCTGCCAGGGTTCCAGCGGACGGCGATCGGAAGGACTGGGCACGCAAAGACTCGCCGGCTCACTGGTTGGACTTCAGGCGCGTCCACAACCGATTGAGGTTGCGGATCTCGCGCTCGGTACGCTCGTTGGGCGTGAACAGGCGTGCCCGGACTTCAGCGGGAGGATAGATGCCGGGATCGTCGCGCAGCTCGGCCGTGACCAGGGGCGTGGCCGCCTGATTGGGGTTGGCGTAGTACACATGATCCGAGACGGCGGCGATCACGGCCGGGTCGAGCAGGTGGGCGATCAGGGCATGGGCGGCCTCGGGATTGGGCGCGTCCTTGGGGATGGCCATGACATCGGTCCAGAGCACCGCGCCTTCGCGCGGGATGCGATAGGCGACCGTCACGCCCTTGTCGGCCTCCTTGGCCCGCTCGCGTGCCTGGAGCACGTCGCCCGAATAGCCGTGGGCCACGCAGGTGGCGCCATTGGCCAGATCGCTGATGTATTGCGACGAGTGGAAATAGCGGATGTGCGGACGCGCGGCCTTGATCAGTTCGGCGGCGGCCTCCAGATCCTCGGCGGCCTGACTGTTGGGATCCCGGCCCAGATAGGCCAGCGCGGCCGAGAAGACCTCGGTGGGATCGTCGAGCAGGCTGATGCCGCAGCCGGCGAGCTTCGACGCCTTCTCGGGATCGAAGATCAGCGCCCAGGTGTCGAGCGGTGCGTCCTCGCCGAGTGCGGCGCGGACCTTGTCGGGATTGAGGCCAATTCCGGTCGTCCCCCACAGATAGGGCACCAGATGGGCGTTGTCCGGATCGATCCTGGCCAGACCGGCCATGATGTCGGGATCGATCCGGTCGAGACCTGGGAGCTTGGACTTGTCGAGCGGCTGGTAGATTCCGGCCTTGACGTGACGCGCGGCGAAGGGGTGCGCGGTCGGGAACACCAGATCATAGCCGCTCGCGCCGGCCAGCAGCTTGGCCTCCAGCACCTCGTTGGAGTCGTAGAGGTCGAGCACGGGGCGGATGCCGGTGCGCTCCTGGAAGCCGGAGAGCGTGTCCTCGGCGAAGTAGTCGTTCCAGTTGTAGACGTGGACCCGCTCCTCGGCCTGGGCGACGGCGCCGACGGCCAGCAGGAACAGGGACAGCAGCAGACGCGGGGTCTTGGTTTGACCAGGCAATGGAGTACTCCTCTGGGCGATCAGCGTTCGATCACGGTGGCGGCCATGGCGGGGCGCCCGAACAGGCGGCCATGCTAACGCATGGCACGAGCGAGCGGTATGGCGAATTCGTGACGGCGTGACTGACAGCCTCACCGGCGACAGCAACTTTCGGCCTATGGCGATCCGCCCATAAATCACCTCCAGGGGGTTAGAATAGAACTATCGGTCCGATCCCGGCGATCGACACTCGAACCCTGTAACCGTCTCCTCGGATTCCACTGAAACTATGATTTCGCTCCTGGACTATGGCGCGGGCAACGTCCGCAGTCTGCGCAACGCCATCCACGCCCTCGGCTTCGAACTCACCGAGATCGAGCGTCCCGAGGACATCCTCAAAGCCGAGCGCCTGATCTTCCCCGGCGTCGGGGCCTTCGGGGCGGCCATGGAGCGGTTGCACCGTCTGGGGTATGTCGAGCCGCTCAAGGAATACCTGGCCGCCGATCGTCCCTTCCTGGCCATCTGCGTCGGGCTCCAGACCCTGTTCGAAGGCAGTGAGGAATCGCCGGGCGTCCCAGGTCTGGGCATCATCCCCGGCCAGATCCGCCGCTTCGCCGGTCAGGGGCTGTCGGTGCCGCACATGGGCTGGAACTCGGTGCGGCTGGAGCGCCCCTCACCGTTGTTCGCCCAGTACGCGGATGAGAAGTTCTATTTCGTCCACTCTTACCACGCGGCGCCGGGGGCGGAGAATGCCGACTGGCAGCTCGCGATCACCGACTATGGTCAGCCGTTCCTGAGTGCGGTGCAGCGCGGCGCCGTGGCCGCCGTCCAGTTCCATCCGGAGAAGAGCGGGGCGGCGGGGCTGGCGCTACTGCGCCGCTTCCTCGCCGCAGACCAAGCGGCCGGCGCCTCGATCGCGGTTCCGCATACCTTCAATGAACCGACGCGCTTCGCCAAACGCATCGTCGCCTGTCTCGATGTGCGCGCCAACGATCAGGGCGATCTGGTCGTCACCAAGGGCGATCAATACGACGTGCGCGAGAAATCCGGCGATCGCGACGTGCGCAACCTGGGCAAACCGGTCGATCTGGCCGCACGCTATTTCGACGAGGGCGCCGACGAAGTCACCTTCCTCAACATCACCGCCTTCCGCGATTTCCCGCTCGCCGACCAGCCGATGCTGGAAGTCCTGAAGCTCGCCTCGCAGCGCGTCTTCGTGCCCCTGACCATCGGCGGCGGCATCCGCGCCTTCACCGATGCCGACGGACGTCACTATTCGGCGCTCGATGTGGCGCACGAATATTTCCGCTCCGGGGCCGACAAGGTCTCGATCGGCTCGGACGCGGTCGCGGCGGTCGAGGACTATCTGGCGCGCGGCGGCGTGAAAGACGGCTCGACGGCCATCGAACAGATCGCCGCCGTCTACGGCAATCAGGCGGTGGTCATCTCCATCGACCCGCGCCGCGTCTATGTCGACTCGCCAGAGGCGACCCGCCACACGGTCGTGGAGACGGCCACGCCCGGTCCCAAGGGCGAGCGCTATTGCTGGTTCCAGTGCACCGTCAAGGGCGGACGCGAGGGGCGCGACCTCGACGTGGTCGAGCTGGCGCGCGCCTGCGAGGAGCTGGGCGCCGGCGAGATCCTGCTCAATTCCATCGACCGCGACGGCACCGGCGCCGGCTTCGATCTGGAGCTGATCGGCCAGGTCCGTGCGGCGGTGTCCATTCCGGTCATCGCCTCCAGCGGGGCCGGCTGTGTCGAACACTTCGCCGAGGTCTTCGCCGCGACCGGCGTCGAGGCGGCACTGGCGGCCGGTATCTTCCATCGGCGTGAGGTGCCGATCCAGGCCGTCAAGTCCTATCTGCGCGATCAGGGAATCGAGATTCGGAGCTGATGGACATGGTGATGCCGGTCAGAGGGTTGGTCGTGATCGTACTGACAGGGCTGATGCTGACCGGCTGCGTCCCCAGCGAGCGGCCCGACGCCGCGACGCCGCCGGATCGGGAAACGCTGCTCACGACCACCGCCTCCTGCCATCTGCTGCGTGTGGGCCAGACCAACGACGTAGCGGCCACGGATGCCACCGTCATCATTGCCGCTGATAAATACCACCTATCGATCACAGCCATCGTCGAGCGCGCCAATCGGATGGTCAAGGAGTACGAGCGGCGTCCATCCGATCTGATCGCGCGTGCCATGGAGGCCTGTGACCAGCTCGCCGAACTGACCGGCACCGCGCCCGCCCTGGTGCGCTTCGAGTCCGACGGTACCCTGCGCACGACCTGGCTGCGCATCGACGGCGTCGAGATCACGCCCGGATTCGCCCAGCGCACCATCACCGAGCTGCGTCTGCGCAAGGCGATCGGACTGGTCATCAACAGTCCCGGCGGCTCGGTCGACGAGGCGCGCAAGCTCGGGCGTTATCTGCGCGCCAATGGTCTGCGCACCGCCGTCGACGACTATTGCGCCTCGGCCTGTATCGACGTGCTGGCCGGCGGGGTCGAGCGCTACGCCACCCAGGGCGCGCGCATCGGCGTCCATCAGAGCAAGGTTCCGCCGCGCTACAGCAGTCACGAGGGCGGCCAGCTCTATGTCGCCGATGCCTTCCTCTATCTGCGCGAGATGGGCGTCGATGCCGATGTCGCCATCGCCGCCGCGACCGTGCCCAACGACCGTGTCCTCATCATCTCGCTCGCCGAGGCTCTGAGCGCTCGACTCATCACGGGAGTGGTGGAAGGATTCGAGTGAGTTCCAATACTCACGATTTACATAATTTGCAATTTTAATAGATCATAATTCCGTAAACTTCCCTCCGCTCCACGCTGGTGGTCTCCGCGTGCCCTGCCTCCAACGAGCACGGCTCCGACCTCCAGACATCCGAATTCCGATCTGGTAAGCGCCGTCATCATCCTCGGCGTCGCGCTCCCCTGATTGTCTCTGCCGGATTAGCTGTCTATGGCAACCATCCTAACCGCCGTGGGTTTCATGGCCGCGCTCGGCCTGCTGCTCGCCCTGATGCTGGTCATCGCCAACAAACGGCTCTATGTGTTCGAAGATCCCCGCATCGATCAGGTCGAGGATCTGTTGCCCAAGGCCAACTGCGGCGCCTGTGGCGAGGCCGGCTGCCGCCCCTTCGCCGAGAAGCTGGTCAAGGGCGAGATCGACCCGGCGCGCTGCTCCGTCAATGCCAAGTCGATGAATCAGATCATCGCCGACTTCCTGGGCGTGGAGCTGAGCGCGCGCGAGCGCTGGGTGGCGCGTCTGGCCTGTGACGGCGGCGGCAATGTCGCCTATCTGCGCGCCCAGTACAAGGGGCTGCCGTCCTGTCGCGCCGCCGCGCTGGTCTCGGGCGGCGGACGCGGCTGCACCTGGGGCTGTCTGGGCTTCGGCGACTGCGAGACGGTGTGCGACTTCGACGCGATTTATATGAACCGCCAGGGCATCCCGGTGGTGATCGAGGACAAATGCACCGCCTGCGGCGAGTGCGTCACCGTCTGCCCCAAGGATCTGTTCGAACTGCATCCGGTCAGTCACCGGCTGTGGGTCGCCTGCAAGAACCTGGAGTTCGGCGAGCAGGCCGAGCATCACTGCGAGGTCGCCTGTACCGCGTGCGGGCGCTGCGTCCAGGACTCGCCCGAGGGTTTGATCCGGCTCCGGGACAACCTCGCGGTGATCGATTATTCAAACAACGCACTGGCCTCCAAGGTCGCGATCGAGCGCTGCCCGACCGGCGCCATCGTCTGGCTGGAGGCCGATGGAACCGTCGTCAAGGGACGCGACGCGCGCAAGGTGCTGCGCAAGGGGACAAAGGGCGCCTTGCCGGCCGTCTGAGGCCGCGCGAGGTGGCGATGACCCGTCCGCAAGCCGCCGTCAGAGCGGTCGCGGCCGGACGACTCGACATCGAATCGGCTGTGAGCCGCCGACCCAGGTCCGACGGCTCCCCTTAGAGAATCAACACAGAGAAGGCCCATGTTCGGAAAGAAAGACGAAAAGCAGTTCAAGTACCCCGGCATCCGTATGGCGATGGACGGCAACAGTGCCGTCATCATGTGCGAGCGTGAGGCCTCGGATGCCGCCGGCGCTTATCCGATCACGCCGTCCACCCAGATGGGCGAGTACTGGGCCGAGGAAGTGGCCAATGGGCATCTGAACATCTCGGGCAATCCGCTGATCTTCGTCGAACCCGAGTCCGAGCACGCCGCCGCCGCCGTGACCGCCGGCATGTCGATGACGGGTCTGCGTGCGACCAACTTCTCGTCGGCGCAGGGCGTGGCCTTCATGCACGAGTCGCTCTACACGGCGGTCGGCAAGCGTCTGCCCTATGTGCTCAACATCGGTTCGCGCGCCATCACCAAGGCCAGTCTCAACGTCCACTGCGCCCACGACGACTATCACTGTATCGACGATACCGGCTTCTTCCAGGTCTTCGGCAAGAACGCCCAGGAAGCGGCCGACCTGAATCTGATCGCGCGCAAGATCGCCGAGCTGACCCTGACCCCGGCCGCCGTCGGTCAGGACGGCTTCCTGACCACGCACCTGATCGAGCCGCTCAACGTGCCCGAGCGCGCGCTGGTCGAGGAATTCTGCGGCCGTCCCGACGACATCATCGAGTGCCCGACCCCGGCTCAGCGTCTGGTCTATGGCCCGACCCGCCGCCGCGTGCCCCTGATCTGGGACGTCGACAACCCGGTCAGCTCGGGTACGGTGCAGAACCAGGACGCCTACATGCAGGCGGTCGCCGCCCAGCGTCCCTATTTCTTCGATCACATCGGGCCGATCGCCGATCAGGTGATGGCCGAATACTACGAACTGACCGGCCGGCGCTATGCGCGTGCGTCCGGCTATCGCTGCGAGGACGCCGAGTATGTGATCCTGGGCCAGGGCAGCATGGTCGTCCAGGCCGAGGCGGTGGCCGACTATCTGCGCGAGACGCGCAAGCTCAAGATCGGCGTCATCAATCTGACCATGTTCCGTCCCTTCCCCGGTGATCTGATCGGCCGGATGTTGCAGGGCAAGAAGGGCGTGGCCATCCTGGAGCGCACCGACCAGCCGCTGGCCGAGGATCTGCCGATCATGTGCGAGGTGCGCGCGGCGCTGGCCAAGTGCATGGAGAACGGCATGGTCGGCAAGGGCGAGGAGATCCCCTATACCCCCTATCCGACCTACAAGGCCGGCGACATGCCGCGCCTCTATTCGGGCTGCTATGGTCTGGGTTCGCGCGACCTCCAGCCTGAGGGGTTGATCGCCGCCGTCGAGAATATGATCCCCGGCGGCAAAGGTCGCACGTTCTTCTATCTGTCGATCGACTTCATGCGCGATCCGGCCGACCCCAAGGACGAGATCCGCCTCCAGCAGTTGAAGGACGCCTATCCGCGTATCGGTGAGCTGGCCCTGCGCGGCAGTGAGAACCCGAACCTGCTGCCCAAGGGCGCGATCACGGTGCGCATGCACTCGGTCGGCGGCTGGGGCGCCGTGACGACCGGCAAGAACCTGGCCATGACCCTCTATGATCTGCTGGGTTACGACATCCGCGCCAATCCCAAGTACGGTTCGGAGAAGAAGGGGCAACCGACCACCTACTTCCTCTCGGCGGCGCCCGAGCCGATTCGCCTCAACTGCGAATACACCTATGTCGACGTGGTCCTGAGCCCGGACCCGAACGTCTTCACCCACTCCAATCCGCTTGCGGGTCTGCATCGCGGCGGACGCTTCATCATCCAGTCGAGCCTGGAGAACGCCGAGCAGGTGTGGGCGAGCTTCCCGCCGGCGGCGCGCAAGTTCATCGTCGACAACGAGATCCGCGTCTACTTCATCGACGGCTTCAAGATCGCGCGTGAAGAGGCCTCCAACGCCGAGCTGCAATTCCGCATGCAGGGCAACGCCTTCCAGGGCGCCTTCTTCGCCGCCTCGCCCCTGATGGAGCGTGCCGGGCTGGACGAGAACGGTCTGTTCGCGGCCATCGAGGAGCAGCTGCGCGCCAAGTTCGGCGCCAAGGGCGAGCGCGTGGTGCAGGACAACCTGCGCATCGTGCGCCGTGGTTTCGACGAGATCGTCGAGATCACCGACAAGCCGCTGGTCGCCGGTCAGCTCATGACCCGCAAGGCGCCGAGCCTACCGATCATGCTCAAGGCCCTGCCCGAGGGCGAGGGCCGCATCTCCGACGTGCACCGTTTCTGGGATCAGACCGGCGCCTTCTACGCCGGCGGTCGCGGCAGCGACAATCCGGCCGATCCGCACATGGCGCTCTCCCTGATGCCGGCCTCGACCGGCGTCTATCGCGACATGACCCAGATCCGCTTCGAGTATCCGAAGTTCCTGCCCGAGAACTGTACCGCCTGCGGCAACTGCTTCTCGGTGTGCCCGGACAGCGCCATCCCCGGTCTGGTCAACAAGATTTCCGACGTCTTCGCCACCGCGATCAACCGCGTCGAGCGCGGGATGCCGACCCAGTATCTGCGCCGCGAGACCCGCAACGTCGAGAAGCGTCTGCGCGAGCTGGTCGAGACGGCGGGCGAGACGGCCGACATGCGCGCGCTCATGGATCAGGCCGTGCTGGAGACTCTGGCCGCCTTCAGCGGCGAGCCGGAGCAGAAGGCGATCGCCGAGAAGGAATTCGGTCTGATGATGGAGGCGCTCGGCGACTATCAGTTCGCCATCACCAAGCCCTACTGGACCAATCGCGAGAAGAAGCGGAAGGGCAGCGGCGGGCTGTTCAGCATCACCGTCAACCCCTATACCTGTAAGGGCTGTATGGAGTGTATCGAGGTCTGTAACGACGGCGCCCTGGTCGCCGAGCCGCAGACCGATGACAGCATCAAGCAACTGCAAGAACGCTGGGCCATGTGGCTGGATCTGCCGACCACCGACCCGGATTTCATCCGCATCGAGGATCTCGACGACAAGGTCGGGGCACTCGAAACCCTGCTGCTCGACAAGACCAACTATCAGTCGCTGGTCGCGGGCGACGGCTCCTGCATGGGCTGCGGCGAAAAGACCGCCGTGCATCTGTTCACCGCCACCGTGACGGCGCTGATGCAGTCGCGCGTCAAGAAGCATCTGGCCGAGATCGACGACCTGATCAACCGTCTGGAGACCCACATCCGGCTCAAGCTGACCTCGGGCATGGATCTCTCCAACTCGGCGGCGATCGCCAAGGCGCTCGACAGCCACAAGGACGCGGATCTGACCCTGTCCGGTCTCTCTGCCGAACTGGTCCATCAGGGCGCCCAGCCGGTCGATCCCGACTGGCTCAAGTGGGTCACGGGACTGCTGGCCAAGCTGCGTCACCTCAAGGCGCAGTACACCGACAAGCAACCGCGCGCCAATATGGGCTTCGTCAACGCCACCGGCTGTACCTCGGTCTGGGGCGCGACCTTCCCCTACAACCCCTATCCCTTCCCCTGGTCGAACAACCTGTTCCAGGATTCGCCCTCGGTGGCCCTGGGGCTGTTCGAGGGACACATGCGCAAGATGGGCGACGGCTTCAAGGCCATCCGTCAGGCGCGCATGGAGCTGGACGGTCAGTTCAAGCTGAACGATCCCGCTTGCCGGTTGAGCTATTTCGGCTGGAAGGACTTCAGCGATGAAGAGTGGCTGCTGTGTCCGCCGGTGGTCGCGGTCGGCGGCGACGGTGCCATGTACGACATCGGCTTCCAGAACCTGTCGCGCGCGCTCATGTCCGGCACCCCGGTCAAGATCCTGGTGGTCGACACCCAGAGCTATTCCAACACAGGCGGTCAGTCCTGTACCTCGGGCTTCGTCGCTCAGGTCGCCGACATGGCGCCCTACGGCAAGCAGTGGAAGGGCAAGACCGAGATCCGCAAGGAGATGGGTCTGATCGGCATGGCGCATCGCTCGGCCTTCGTGCTCTCCAGCTCGGCCTCGCACCTGACGCATTTGCTGGAAGGCTACATCGATGGTCTGAACTCACGCCGTCCGGCCCTGTTCAATATCTACACCTCCTGCCAGCCCGAGCACGGTATCGGCGACGACATGTCCAACCAGCACGGTCGCATGGCCGTGGAGTCGCGCGCCTATCCGCTGTTCCGCTTCGATCCGGACGCGGGCGTGAGTCTGGAAGAGTGCTGCTCGATCGAGGGCAACCCGGGCATCGACCGCGACTGGATCAGTTGGACGCTCAAGTACACCGACGAACAGGGCAACCCGGCGACGATGGAGGTACCCCTGACCTTCGTCGACTTCGCCATGACCGAGGGCCGCTTCCGCAAGCACTTCCGCAAGGCGCCGCCCGAGACCTGGAACGACACCATGATCCCGGTGCACGAGTTCCTGGATCTGGACGAGGACGAGCGCGAGGGGCTGCATCCCTACATCTGGGGCGTGGACGGCAAGAACCGTCTGATGCGCGTCCTGGTCGCTCAGGAGCTGATCCACAGCTGCGAGGAGCGGCGCTCCTACTGGACCCAGCTGCGCGGACTCTGCGGCGAACTGAACAAGGTCGACGTCGAGTCGGTGCGCAATCAGGCCAAGGCGGAGATCGCCCAGAAGCTCACCGCCAACCTGCTGGCGCTGGCGGTCGGGGAGGGCGGACCGGCCGGGCTGACCGGCGCGGCGCCCTCGAACGGTGCGGGTCACGGCGGCAATGGTGCGGCCCATGCCGGTGCGAACGGCTCGGGCAACGGCAGCGCCGAAGGCTGGGAGCCGGTCTGGGTCGAGACCCCCGAATGCACCGCCTGCGACGAGTGCGTCACCATCAACCCCAAGATCTTCAAGTACAACGGTGACAAGAAGATCGAGATCGCCGACCCCAAGGCTGGTTCCTACAAGGACATCGTCAAGGCCGCCGAGAAGTGTGCCGCCGGCTGCATCCATCCGGGGATGCCCTGGAACCCGGCCGAGGCGGGCGTCGACAAGCTCGTCAAGCGCGCCGAGAAATTCCAGTAAGACGCGGCTGTCGCCGACGCTCGATCTCCAGCTCCCGCGCTCCGGTGCGGGAGTCAATCCATCTTCGGTGGGTGAAGCGATGAAGCACCAAACAGCGGCACTGGATTCCAATTACGCGCCCCACAGCGGGCACTCCACTCTGATACAGCGGATCAGCATGGGTTTCACGCGGTTCCTCCATGGTCACAAGACCTTCGATCATGGCATCTATCCGGTCGAGCACAAGGAACTCACGGCCGGCAAACCGATCCGCCGTCTGCCCTTCGCCGACGAGCTGGTCATTCCCTTGCAGCAGCACAAGGGCCGCACCTCGGTGCCGATCGTCAAGGTCGGTCAGGAGGTGGTGCGCGGCGAGCCGATCGCGGTGGCCGATCATTTCGTCTCGGTGCCCATGCACGCACCGGCGACCGGCGTGATCCGGGCCATCGGGCTGGCGCCGACCGCCGAGGGGCCGAAGACCCAGGCGATCTTCCTCAAGGTCTATCATGCCGCCGGTCAGCAGGTGCTCTACGGTAGCGAGTGCGAACCCGAGCACATGAACGTCAAGGACATCATCCAAGCGGTGCAGGATGCGGGGCTGGTCGGACTCGGCGGCGGAGCTTTTCCGAGTCACGTCAAGATGCAGCCGCCGGCCGGGCGCGTGATCCATACGCTGCTGGTCAACGGCTGTGAGTGCGAGCCGTACCTGACCTGTGACCACCGCATCATGCTGGAGCAGACCGAACATCTGATCCGGGGCATTCGGATCGCACTGCGGGCCACGCGCGCCGAACGCGCCATCATCGGCGTCGAGGACAACAAGCTCGATGCCGTGAGCCATCTGCGGGCGCGCATTCCCAAGCATCTGCCGATCACGGTCGAGGCGGTCCGGACCAAGTATCCGCAGGGCGCCGAGAAGATGCTCATCACCGCGCTGCTCGATGCCGAGGTTCCGGCCGGCGGTCTGCCGGCGGATGTCGGCGTGGTGGTGTTCAACGTCGGTACCCTGGCCCAGATGGGCGAGCTGGTGCCGCAGGGACGGGGTCTGATCGAGCGCGTGGTCACGGTCAGCGGGCCGGCGGTCAAGAATCCGGGCAATTTCCTGGTGCCGATCGGCACCCCTGTGCGCTTCCTGCTCGATCAGGTCGGGCTCAAGGGGGAACTTGGGCAGGTGATCCTGGGTGGTCCCATGATGGGCATGGCCGTGTCCTCGCTCGACGTGCCCGTCACCAAGTCGGTCTCGGGCGTGGTGGCGCTGGAGCCGGAAGATCCGGCGCCGGCGCGGCGTCAGGTCTATCCCTGCATCAAGTGCGGCGAGTGTCTGCGCGCCTGTCCGGTCTCGCTCAATCCCTCGATGCTCGGTGAGCTGGCGGTGGCGCGCGAATACGGCGTCATGGCCGAGCAGTTCAATCTCGACCAGTGCTTCGAGTGCGGCTGCTGTGCCTTCGTCTGCCCGTCGAATATCCCGCTGACGCAGTATTTCCGCATCGCCAAGTCGATCAATCGCGATGCCCGGCGGCGGGACGAGGCCAAGCAAACCCGGCACTGAGCAACCACTGATTACTGAAGACTGATGACGAACCATGTCTAGAGGCATCGAAATCCGCACCTCACCGCATCTCAAGCGGGTGGTGACGGTCGACAAGATCATGCGCACCGTGGTGCTGGCGTTGCTGCCGATCGCGGCCTTCGCGGTCTGGCAGTTCGGGCTGAGTGCGCTGCTGCTGCTCCTGACCACCACCGGCGTGGCCATCCTGACCGAGTGGTTCTTCGCCCGTATCAGCGGGCGGGGCAACACGGTCTCGGACTGGTCGGTGGTCATCACCGGACTGCTGCTGGGACTGACCCTGCCGCCCGGCTTTCCGCTGTGGATGGCGGCGGTGGCCGCCTTCGTCGGCGTGGCGCTGGGTAAGGCGCTGTTCGGCGGCCTGGGCTACAACGTCATGAATCCGGCCCTGGTCGGACGCGCCTTCGTGCAGGCGGCCTTTCCGGTGGCCATCACCACCTGGACGCCGGCCTTCACGCCCGGCCGTTTCACCGAGATCATCCCCTCGACCCTGACGCCGCCCTTCATGCAGCCGATCCCGGTCGACGCCTGGGTCGCGAGTCTGAACATGGATGGCTGGACCGGAGCCACGCCGCTGGCGCTCCAGAAGTTCGAGCATATCGAGACGCCGATCATGGATACCTTCACCGGGATGATCGCCGGCTCGGCAGGCGAGACTTCGGCGATCCTGATCCTGATCTGCGGTCTGTGGCTGGCCTGGCAGCGGATGCTCGACTGGCGCATCCCGGTCAGCGTCATGGCCGGCGCGGTCCTGGTGGCCCTGCCGTTCTGGCTGCTCGATCCAAGTCTTTATCCGAGTCCCTGGTTCGTGCTCTGCTCGGGCGGGCTGATGCTGGGCGCCTGGTTCATGGCCAGCGACATGGTGGCCTCGCCCGTAACCTGGAGCGGCGCGGTGATCTATGGACTCTTCATCGGCGCGCTGACCGTGGTGATCCGGCTGTTCGGCGGTCTGGTCGAGGGCATCATGTATGCGATCCTGCTCGCCAATGCACTCGGGCCGCTGATTTCGAGCTGGACCCAGCCGCGCGTCTATGGCTCCAAATAGAGTAGGGCAGAGATGACCACCGACGTACAGATTCAACCTCAAGCGGCGTCCACGCCGGCCTGGGCCATGCTGCGCACCCTGGGCGGCATCGCGCTGCTATCCGGGCTGCTGGTGGCGCTGGTCTACCAGTTCACTTTACCCATCATCGCCGAGAATCAGCGTGTCCTGACCGAGAAGGCGGTGTTCCGCGTGCTGCCGGGGGCCGTGACTAAGCGCGATTTCGTCATCACGCCCGAGGGCGGACTGATGCCGGCCGAGGCAGGTGCGAGCGGCGATCTCGTCTATGGCGCCTATGACGCCGACGGCCGCTTGCTGGGTCTGGCCATCACCGGCTCGGGTCCGGGCTATGCCGGGCCGGTCAAGGTGATGTTCGCCTATGACCCGATCTGCGACTGCATCACCGGCAGCAAGGTGCTCCAGTCCAACGAGACGCCCGGTTTCGGCGACAAGCTCGACTTCGACCCCGACTTCCTCGAAAACTTCAAGGCACTCGACGCGCGTCTGAACGCCGAGGGCACGGCGCTCGCCAACACCATCGTCACCGTCAAGCACGGCACCAAGAGCGAGCCCTGGCAGATCGACGCCATCACCGGCGCGACCATCTCCTCGAACGCCATGGGCCGCGCGGCCAATGCCGCCGCACAACGCGCCGTACCGGCCATCGAGCGCGATCCGTCCGTGCTCGCCGCGCCGCCGTCGCCCTGAACCGCGAGATCCAGAGTCATGTCCGAACTGCTCAATCCGCAAGAGAAACTCACCCCGGACACCTTCCTGCGCGGTCTGTGGGAAGAGAACCCGGTGTTCGTGATGCTGCTCGGACTCTGTCCGGTGCTGGCAGTCACGAGTACGACCCTGAACGCGCTGGCGATGGGACTGGCGACGACCTTCGTGCTGGTCTGCTCCAGTCTGCTGGTGTCGCTGCTGCGTCACTGGATCCCCAAGCAGGTGCGCATCGCCAGCTACATCGTCATCATCGCCACCTTCGTCACCATCGTCGACTATGCGATCCAGGCCATCAGTCTGGAGCTGTACGCCGCACTGGGCGCGTTCATCCAGCTCATCGTCGCCAACTGCGTGATCCTGGGCCGCGCCGAGGCCTACGCTTCCAAGCAGCGGGTGCCGACGACCATCGTCAATAGCCTGGGCACGGGCGTCGGCTTCACGCTGGCGCTGCTGGCGCTCGGCACGGTACGCGAGGTCCTGGGCAACGGCACCCTGCTGGGCGTCTCGCTGTTCGGACCGGATTTTCAGCCCTGGCTGGTGATGATCCTGCCGCCGGGCGGCTTCTTCGTGCTCGGGGCCTGGCTGCTGCTGTTCAACTGGCTGCGTCTGACCAAGATCCGCCGCGCCGCGAAATTCACGGGAGCACCCGCCGATGCACGCTGAACCCCTGTCGCTGATCTTTCTCAACGCCGCCATCGTCAACAACTTCGTGCTGGCGCTGTTTCTCGGCATCTGCCCCTTCCTCGGCGTTTCGGCCAAAAAGGAGACGGCCTGGAACATGGGGCTGGCGACCATGTTCGTGATGCTGGTCAGCTCGGCCGCCGCCTATGGCATCAACTGGCTGCTGACCCAGCTCGGCTTGGAGTTCCTGCGCCTGATCTGCTACATCGCCGTGATCGCCTCGGCGGTGCAACTGGTCGAGATGTTCGTCAAGAAGACCAGTCCGGTGCTGTTCCGCTCGCTCGGCATCTTCCTGCCGCTGATCACCACCAACTGTGCCATCCTGGGTCTGGCATTGTTCCAGACCACCAAGGAATACGACTTCGTGCAGAGTCTGGTCTATGCGCTGGGCGCGGGTGTCGGCTTCACGCTGGCGCTGATGCTGATGGCGGGTCTGCGCGAAAAACTGGCGCTGGCCCGTGTGCCGAGCGTCAGTCAGGGCGCGGCCATGAGTCTGATGCTGGCGGGATTGCTGTCGCTGGCGTTCATGGGCTTCGCCGGACTGGGAGGCGGGCATGGTTGAGATCCTGCTCGCGCCTCTGGTGGTGTTTCTGGCGCTCGTCGGCTGGGTCGGCGTGCAGCAGCTCTATGCACGCTTTCAGGCCCGTTATCCGCAGCTCGGACCCTTTCGCGACTCGGGCGGCGGTTGCTCGTGCGGCAAGGGGTCGTGTTCCTCCAACAACGCTTGCTGATTTGCACCGAGCTGCTCGGTTCGCGTTTCTCTCGATCACATCAATGTATCCTCTTGCGGCCGGCGGTCGCCGGAGTGAAGGAGTGACTGGATGAGTCAACAAGACATCAAGTACATCGGCCCCACCGCCCCGGCGGTCATCAAGGCCAGCCAGCGCATCACGCCCGAGACCACCGACGAGGTGCGTCACATCACGCTCGAAGTGCTCGATCCCGCCTTCCAGTTCGTCGAGGGCCAAAGCATCGGCGTGCTGGTGCCCGGACCGCACGAATTCGGCAACGAGATGCACGTGCGCCGCTACTCGATCGCCAATGCGCGCAACGTTCCGGTCGGCGGCGGGGTGCATCTGGATATCCTGGTGCGTCGCTGTTTCTACATCGATGAGGTCAGCGGCGAGCGCTATCCGGGCGTGGCCTCCAATTATCTGTGCGATGCCAAGCCGGGCGACCAGATCACGATCAGCGGCCCCTATCTCAGCCCCTTCCGCATGCCGCTGGACAACCGCGCCAATCTGCTCATGATCGGCACCGGAACCGGGATTGCACCCTTCCGCGCCTTCGCCCAGCTCATCTACGAGCGTCGCGGCGACTGGAAGGGGCAGGTGCGGCTCTACTACGGCGGTCACAGCGGTCTGGATCTGATGTACGCCAACGACGAGACCAGCGACCTGACGCACTACTACGACGAGAAGACCTTCCAGGCCTTCCGTGCGCTGGGCACGAAGCCGCTGATGAGTTCCTCACAGGCGCTGGAGCAGGGGTTGACCGAACACTCTGCCGAGGCCTGGCGTCTGATGCGCGAGCCGAACACCCATGTGTTCCTCTCCGGTCTGAGCAAGGTCACGCAGGTGTTCGACCGGGTCATGGCCAAGCAGGCCGGCTCCGAGGTGGAGTGGAAGCAGCTCAAACAGCGGTTGATCGAGGATGGGCGCTGGTCGGAGCTGATCTACGACTGATCGAGTGTGATGGTAGGTGCGGTCGGATGCTCCGGCGTGGAGTCTCCGCCGCCCATGACGCCGTGTACTGATCGATGTCCGTTGAGTCCTGACGGCACTCAGACGATGGGTTGAGCGCCTAGGAACGCCCGCGCCGTCTCGGCATCGCGCCGGATCTGCGCCCGTAGCGCCTCGAACGACTCG
This sequence comes from Allochromatium tepidum, assembly GCF_018409545.1. Lineage (GTDB taxonomy): Bacteria > Pseudomonadota > Gammaproteobacteria > Chromatiales > Chromatiaceae > Thermochromatium > Thermochromatium tepidum_A. Next base: position 1,477,498 of record NZ_AP024563.1, read on the forward strand.
AAACGCTGTTCATCGCGCAGACGCAGCACCAGTTCGACTTCCAGATGCCGGCCGTAGATCGATTGGTCGAAGTCGAACAGATGCACTTCCAGTCTTGCTGTGGTTCCGTCGACCGTCGGGCGTGTGCCGATGTTGGCCACGCCCGGCCAGGGTTCCGGCTCCTGCCCCAATCCGCGCACCCGCACCGCATAGACCCCGCGCACCGGGCTGACACGACGATGCAGCGCGATGTTGGCCGTCGGGAAACCGATGGCGCGCCCGCGCTTGTCGCCATGCACCACGCGACCTTCGAGACAATAGGGCCGACCGAGCAGATGCCGCGTCTGTTCCAGATCCCCGCGCGCCAGCGCCTCGCGCACCCGCGTGCTGCTGATGCGCTCGGCGCCGTGGGTGATGGTGTGCAGATCCTCGACCGCGAATCCGACCCCGTGCGTCTCGGCCTCGCGTCCCATGTCAGTCAGCAGCGCGAAATCACCCGCGCGTCCCCGCCCGAACCGGAAGTCGTCGCCGACCAGCAGAAAGCGCACGCCCAGCCCGTCGATGAGCAACCGCCGCACGAACTCCGGTGCCGACATCGCCGCCAGCCGTGGCCCGAACTCCAGCAGCATCACCCGCTCGATGCCGCTCGCGCGCAGTGCCCCGAGCTTCTCGCGCAACCGCGTCAACCGCGCCGGCGCCGACTCGGGCGCGAACACCTCCATCGGCTGAGGCTCGAAGGTGATCACGGTCGCCGGCAGTCCCAGCTCACGCCCGCGCGTCAGCAACCGCTGGAAGACCGCGCGATGCCCCAGATGCACCCCGTCGAAATTGCCGATCGTGGCGACACAGCCGCGATCGGCGGGGCGCAGATTGTGCAGGCCCCGGATCAGTCTCATTCTTCGGTCTGCGGAGCCAGCGGACGCCCGAAGACCTCAAGGTACTTGTCCGCATAGGGTGCGAGCGTCTGATAGACATGCTCGGGCACCACGCGCGCCTCGAAGCGCGGAAACTTACTGCGCACATAGTTCAGATTGCGCAGCAGCTTCATTTCGATGATGGCGCGCGCGAACTCCAGCCCCTTCGAGCCCTTCTTGCGCTGCATGTAGGCCACCAGCTTGCGCACCAGGAACGGCGACTTCTTGGCCCCCGGCGGCTGAGTCAGACGCGCGATGTAGTGCGGCATGCCGCGCGTGCGGTCGCCGCTCGAGGTCAGCTCGCCGATCTCCAGGTCCGGACGGATCAGCTCAAACAGCTCCTCGCCGATCTCGGTGCGCGCCAGTACCCACTGCCAGCCCAGTTCAGCACCCATGTAGCCGACGGTCAGGTCGCACAGCGTATTCGGATAGTCGAAGCAGGACAGACAGGAGGAGGGGAAGATCCCGTGCAGCTTGTCCATCGGGAAGTCGATGTAGTTGACGCGCTCTTTCCGGCCGTCCTCGTGGCGCATCCAGAGACTGAAGTCCTGCATGAACTCGTAGTGAACGATGGTCTGCGGCGAGCGCGAGACCTGGGTCAGGAAATATTCCAGATCCGGATAGGTGACGTTGTCGCTACAGGGGATGCCGATCACATAGAGCTTCTCCAGCCCGAGTTCGGCCTCGACCGCGCGCAGCATGTGCACCTGACAGCTTGTACCGATGAAAGCCAGTCGCTTGATGCCCTGTTCGCGCACCTGATCGAGCAGACGCAGATTGGGCGACAGACAGGGCTTGTTGCCGGCGGTGGCCAGGACGTCGGCCGGCGTGCGCGCCAGCACCGGCTCGGACTTGAAACGGGTGCCGGGCGCCGCGCCCGTGGTGATGACGGCCTCGACCTGACCCTGTTCAAGCAGGCGCGCACCGAGCGAGGTGACGATGCCGCTCCACTGCGCCTGGGGATTGGGTCGACGCATGCGTGCGGCGTACTGGGCGCGATGGATGCCGAAGCGCCCTTCGTCGTCGGACCGGCGCGTGCGACCGTGCAGGCGTTGTTCGATCTCGCTGGTCCGGTTGCGCACGAAGATGCAGGCCGAGGACATCCGTCCCTTGAGCGCGCTGTCGCACAGCCCGCAGTCGCTACAGAGCTTGGGCCGCCCCTGGAGCCGCGCGTCGCTGCTCAGGAGCGAGATGGTGTCGAGTCCCTTGGAGGGGCCGGTGTCCTGTGGGTCGAGCACGGCGTCGTTCATGCGGCGGCCTCGATGGCGCGCGCGGCGCGCGTGCTGGCGGGAAGGGTGGCGAAGATCATCAGCATTGCGCGAGAAACCCCGTCCTTCAGGGCGGTGAGGGATAGCGCGCGGCGCGTAGCGCCGTCAAGCCGCCCGTCTCGCTTCCTCCGTCTGTGGTTTGGGTTGAAATGAATAACCATAGCCGTCGGCACGCTGAAGGAGACGGCAATGGCGGTAGGAGATCCCCTGGACGGTTCCGCCCTGGGTTTGGATGTTGAACGATCCGGTTCGGCGCACCGCCACACGCCCGACATGCACACCGGCCTTCTTGCCTTTGGGCACCTCGGCGCGCACCCAATCGCCGGTCTGGAAGCCGTGGACGCGCTTTTCACGGGTGAGATAGCCGCGCGGGAAGCCGTTGTTGAACGTGCGCGTGCGGCTGTAAGCGCCGCGTCCGGTGGCGCGGATGGCCAGGACCGGGCGGTTCCAGTCCCGTAGCTGATCGACGGCGCCGACACAGGCGGCATCGAGGGCATGGGTCTTGGGGATGTCCAGGCGCGTGCGATTGAACTTGGTGCGTCCGCCCGAGCCGGTTTCGACCGCCAGACCCGTAGCTTTGAGCGCCGCGAACAGCGCCCAGCGCGTGGCATTGACGGCGGCGGCGTCCTGGAGCGGCGCTTGGGCCTGCGCTTGGATCTGTTTCAGGAGCACCGGCCGGCCCTTGAGAAACGCCTCGATCAGCCGGTTCCCCTTGAGTTCGTTGCAGGGCCGGCAGGCCAGCGTCAGGTTCGAGACCCGATCCGATCCGCCCCGGCTCTTGGGCTGGATATGCTCGATCTCCAGCGGCACGTGCGTCGCGCCGCAATAGGCACAGGTGCGGTTCCATTTCTCCAGCAGGTACTCACGCACTTCGTAGCCCGCCAGTTCGCCCTGTTGGTATTCGACCCCGCGGATCTCCGGGTTCTGCATGGCCTGAGTGTCGAACCGCACCAGTTCTTGACTGAGGGCGCTGATCGGGGCGATCCGGCACAGGCGCCGTACCCAGTTGACGGTGGTGTCGAGCCGATGCTGTAACGACGGCGGCAGCCGGCCCTCACGGCGAGTGCGGTTCAGGAAGCGCGGCGCCCGGTAGCGGGTCTTGCGAGACCGACGCGCGCGCCGGTACTGACGCCGAAGCGTCAGGGCGTCCCGGATCTGGTGACCGCGATGCGTCAGTTCACCAAACCATAGTCCATGCTCCAAGCGCTCGATCGCGCCCGTTTCAGGATCGTAGGTTTCGGATTCACGCACCAGGGCCAGTCCGGTGACACGGCTGCCCGGATCCAGCTTCAGGCGCAGCGGTTGAACCGCTCCGCCGAGCCGATCCTTCAGCCGAATGGTGAACGGGGCCGGACGCACCACCACGGCGCGTCCGCGCTCCAGTAACAGCCGCGCGCGTTTCTCCGTGCACGGCATCAGCGGACGTTTCTGTTTGTCGAGTACGAATACGGCCATTTTTCAATTCCTGCCCTTACGGGCCTAGTGACGGAGCCTCGCGGCTCGCTCCCCTCGGGAATGTCGGCAACCGGCTCTCACCTTGCGGTGACGATCGGAACCTTCGGCGTTTTACCTTGCGCCTGCATGATCCCGACCTTCCAGGGTCCGGGACTGAGGAAGCATCCCGGAGTGGGTCTCAGCGACCTGTTGCAAACGGAGCGGATGTTCACCGCTGTCCCTGGTCAACCCGGCTTGCGAGTCGCCTCACAAGCCCCCGCCTTCAGGCGGGGGTGGTGGACCGTTGTCGTCCTCCGGCAGATGGATCTGTGCTCGGGTCGAGCCGAACGGGGCGATATATTACGGGATAAGCACGCCCGGCGCGTCACTGTGCAAACAGCCGCAGCCAGTGCGTCAGGCTGCCTTCGCCCTGCCGACGCTGACCCGGACCTGGATTTCCTCCCAAGGGACGAAGATCTTGCCTGCCGCATCCTTCTCGATGAGGCCCAGGTCCAGCAGCTTGGTCACATCCGAATGCACGTTGCTGTAGTTGCGTCCCACCTGTTTGGCCAGTGCATGGATCGAAACCGGCCCCAGCCCCTTGAGGGCTTCGAGCAGCGCCATGCGCGCGGCCGTCAGCTCACCGAAGAGCTGGGCCGCACTGCTGAAGCCGAGATAGTAGTCGGCCTCCGGAACCGCTTCGCCCGCATCGACCAGGCGCGCTACCTCCAGCGCCTTGGCGAAGTAATCACCGGCGGCGGATGTTTCCACGATCGCTTTAGACATAATTCTCTCCTGCCAAACGGCGCACATCCTCGCGAAAATCCTCGATCAGACCGAGCAGGCTCTTGAAGCGATATGGCGTCTCGGTCTCGCCTTCGTGGCGATGATCGCCCTTGCCGCGCTCGTTATCGTAGCGCACCAGGCATCGGCCATGGCGACCGCAATAGAGCCGATATTTGAGACCGTGCGGACGTTCCGCCGAGGACTGCGGAAGACGCCAGACGACCATCTGCACCACAGTGCCATCCGGCCGGACTTCCTTCGTACTCAGAATCATCTGTGCTTGCATTGTTGCATCCTAGGCAATAACCCGAAGCTGAGCAATCCAAGATTTGCATCATGGAACTTGACCTTGCCTAGCGATGGGCGCTAGGGTCGCGAGTTCGATTTTCGCGCCCGCGCCTGAGCGCGCTCGATTCGGGTGCTCGCGCTCGCCAGACCCTATACCCATTTCGACACACTAGCAAACACTAGAACCAGGTTCGCCGCGTATGCCCATCCCTTTTCCCTTTTCCGCCATCGTCGCCCAGGAGGAGATGAAACGCTCCCTGCTGATGGCGGCCATCGATCCCTCCATCGGCGGCGTGCTCGTCTTCGGTGATCGTGGCACGGGTAAGTCCACGGCCATCCGTGGACTGGCCGCCCTGCTGCCGAAGATGCGCGCGGTCGACTGCACCTACAACTGCGACCCCGAGGCCGGTGACGACTATCTGTGCCAGGAGTGCCGCGCCAGGAAGGCCAAGAACGGCAGTCTCAAGAGCCGGCAGGTGCCGGTGCCCGTGGTGGATCTGCCGCTCGGCGCCACCGAGGACCGCGTCATCGGCGCACTCGATCTGGAGCGCGCCCTGACCAAGGGCGAAAAAGCCTTCGAGCCGGGCTTGCTGGCGCGCGCCCATCGCGGCTTCCTCTACATCGACGAGGTCAACCTGCTCGAAGACCATCTGGTCGACTCGCTGCTGGACGTGGCCGCGTCCGGTCAGAACCTGGTCGAGCGCGAGGGGTTGAGTGTGCGCCACCCGGCGCGCTTCGTGCTGGTCGGCTCGGGCAACCCGGAAGAGGGCGAACTGCGTCCGCAGTTGCAGGACCGTTTCGGTCTCTCGGTCGAGGTCAAGACGCCGACCGATCTGACCACGCGCATGAAGGTGGTGCGTCTGCGCGACGAGTTCGAGCGCGATCCCGAGGCCTTCGTCGAGAAGTGGAAGACCAAGGACGCCAAGGTCAGCCGCCAGATCCAGAAGGCCAAGAAGCTGCTGCCCGAAGTCGAGGTGCCGGACCGGACGCTCGAAGAAACGGCCAAGCTCTGCATCAAGCTCGGCACCGACGGTCTGCGCGGCGAGCTGACCGTGATCCGCTCGGCGCGTGCGCTCGCCGCGCTCCAGGGCGACAAGACCGTCACCGTCGATCACGTCAAGACCATTGCCGTCTCGGCGCTGCGCCATCGTCTGCGTCGCGACCCGCTCGACGAGTCCGGCTCGACCAGCCGTGTCGAGCGCGCGATCAAGGAGCTGTTCGGCGAATGAGCACACCCGGCCCGAATCCCGCTGTCGCGGACGGCGGCACACCGGCCCCGCTTCAGGCGGGTCCGGGCCACTCGCCCTGGGACGATGCCGTCCTGGCCGCCGTCCTGATGACGATCGATCCGGTCGGTACCGGCGGCGTGGCGCTGCGTGCGCTGCCCGGTCCGGTGCGCGATCAGTGGCTGTCGATCATGCGCGACCTCCAGCCCGAAGGCACGCCGATGCGGCGCATTCCGCTGCATGTGGCCGATGGGCGACTGCTCGGCGGACTGGATCTGGCGGCCACGCTCAACGCCGGTCGTCCGGTGGCCGAGAAGGGGCTGCTGGTCGAGGCCGACGGTGGTGTCATCGAGCTGTCGATGGCCGAGCGCATCGCGCCCGGTACCGCCGCACGGCTCAACATGGCTTTCGACTCGGGCGAGGTCATCCTGGAGCGCGATGGTCTGACCATGCGCACGCCCTCGCGCTTCGCTGTGGTCGCGCTCGACGAGGGCGTGGGCGAGGACGAGGGGCTGTCGAACGCGCTGCTCGATCGACTGGCCTTCCATCTGGAACTCAACTACGTCCGCTACGATCAGGCCATCGCTTGTGACTACACGGTCGAGGACGTGCTCGCGGCGCGGCCGCGTCTGCCCGGCGTCATGATCACCGATGCCCAGGTCGAGACCCTGTGCAATATCGCGCTGGCGCTCGGCATCCCGTCGTTGCGCGCCTCGATCTTCGCCAGCCGCGTGGCCTGTGCCCATGCGGCGCTCGAAGAACGCACCGAAGTGACCGACGAGGATCTGGCCGTTGCCGGACGTCTGGTGCTCGCTCCGCGTGCGACCCGGCTTCCGCCGATGGAGCCGCCGCCGGACGCCGAACCGCCGCCGCCCGAGCCGGAAGAGCCGAAGCAGGACGAGGAGCAGTCCAACCAGGAGCCGCAGGAACCCCAGGAGCTTCAGGACAAGATCCTGGAGGCGACCAAGGCGGCGATCCCGGCCGGTCTGCTGGCGCAGCTCCAGATGGGCAAGCTGCGCCGCTCGCGCGCGCGTGCCACCGGCAAGGCGGGTGCGGTCCGGAATGCGCCCTCGCGCGGACGTCCCGCCGGAGTGTTGCGCGGCGAGCCGCGCGCCGGACAGCGTCTGAACGTGATCGAGACCCTGCGCGCCGCCGCGCCCTGGCAGCGCATCCGCCGCGAAGAGCGGGCGCGCGCCGGCAAGCCGTCCAGCCGGCTCGAAATCCGTCAGGACGACTTCCGCATCACGCGCTTCAAGCACAAGTCCGAGAGCACGACCATCTTCGTGGTCGATGCCTCCGGCTCCTCGGCGCTGCACCGTCTGGCCGAGGCCAAGGGCGCGGTCGAGCTGCTGCTCGCCGACTGCTATGTGCGGCGCGATCAGGTGGCGCTGGTGGCGTTCCGGGGGCAGGGGGCTGAGGTGCTGCTGCCGCCGACGCGCTCACTGGTACGCGCCAAGCGCAGTCTGGCGGGATTGCCGGGCGGCGGCGGTACGCCGCTGGCCTCGGGCATCGATCTGGGGATGATGCTGGCCGACGGTGTGCAGCGGCGTGGCGGCACCCCGGTGCTGATCGTCATGACCGACGGTCGGGCCAATGTCGCGCGCGACGGTACGGGCGGGCGCACGCGCGCCAACGAGGAAGCGCTGGCCGCTGCGCGCATGGTGCGCTCGCTGGAGATCCCCGCACTGGTGATCGACACCTCGCCGCGTCCGCAGCCGCAGGGGCGTGAGCTGGCCAAGGAAATGGGCGCGGTCTATCTGCCGCTGCCGCATGCCGACGCCAACGCGCTCAATCAGGCGGTGCGGGCGACGGCGGGTTGATAGCGCTTCCGCCTCTTCGCACCGCTTGTCACGCCGATCGGAATGACGCAGAATGACAGCCGCTCGTCCTCCCCCATCGCGGGGGAGGGCGGCTGTCGATACCCGATCATGGGGCCGTAGCTCAGCTGGGAGAGCGTCGCGTTCGCAATGCGAAGGTCAGGGGTTCGATCCCCCTCGGCTCCACCAAATACCCGTCTCAAGCCGTTCCAAGCCATTCCGAAGCCCGCCTAAGTGTGGGTTTTTTTCTTGCCTATTCGTTCTGCAGCGTCTCATAGCGTCCATTGACATCGCGCGAAAGGATGGGGGCAAGATCCGGGGCACCTCACCAAGCCTTTTCGGACCAGTAGTCGCATTCGAGCCCCCATCGATTCATGCCGGTGATTGACGAATCAGGTTGGCCAACGACGGAGCGTTAGCTGAGGGGACAGACGATGCCAACGGGAGCGCTCCTACCCATGAACGATCAAGATCTCTCGGCCCGATCCGGCGGCCTGCTCGCCTTGGGCCTGCTGCTGATGAGCCTGCTGCCCGGCGCGATGCCGCCGGCCGAGGCCGCCATCCAGGGCCGGCTGGGCACCGACAATGCCGACTGCCTGCGCTGTCATCGCATGGAGACGCTCGGCTATCGCGACCCGCGTACCGGCGATTTCGTCGACCTGCACGTCGATGGCCGACGGTTCGGGCACTCGGCGCATGGCGAACTCCAGTGCATCGACTGCCACGAGGGCGACTTCGGACGATATCCGCATCCGCAGTCCGCGCTCGGGCAACGGCTCGACTGTGTCGGCTGTCACAAGGAGCTGCATAAAGCCGACAAACGCGCCTACACCTTCAAGACAATCGCCGAGGAATTCGCCCTCAGCATCCATGCCGTCTCGGACTCGCCCAAGGTCGAGGGCTTCGACTGTCATCGCTGTCACGACCCGCACGCCTTCCGCAACTCCGAGGTCGGGCAGCCGATCGCCGAGATCGTGCGCGCAGGCAATCAGCTCTGTCTGTCCTGCCACAAGAAGATCCGCGACCCGCACAACACCGCCCATCTCTGGCTGCCGAAACGCGACAAGCACTGGCAGTCGGTGCGCTGTCTCGACTGTCATACGCCCCTGACCGATCCGGGGCAGCCGGTCTCGCACCGGATCCTGGCCGCCAAGGACAGCAACTTCGACTGCGTCAGTTGTCATTCCAAGGAGGCGCGTCTGCTCGGCCGGCTCTATCAGTACCGCTCCGAAACGGAACTCGAGCGCCGGGGCCGGCTGTCGCAGGCGGTCTTCAACGAAGCCTATGTCGTCGGCATGAGCCGCAGTCCGCTGCTCGACGCCCTGGGGTTGGGCGTGATCGGTCTGACCCTGCTGGGGCTGATCGCGCACGGCTGGGGCCGCTATCGCGCCTATCGTCGTCTACGGGAGGATCGGTCATGAGCGCACTCTATCTCTATCCGCGCTGGCTGCGCGTCTGGCACTGGATCAATGCGCTGCTGTTCCTGGTGCTGATGTATACCGGCGCCAGTATGCACTTCGGCGGAGGCGGCCGGCTGATGCCGTTCGATCTGGCCGTCACGGTCCATAACACGGCGGGCATCCTGCTGACGCTCGGCTGGATCGGCTTCGTGGTCGGCAATCTGCGGACCGAGAACGGGCGGCACTACCGGATACAAGGGGCCGGCTTCGTCGACCGTCTGATCGTCCAGGGACGCTATTACGCCCAGGGCATCTTCCGCAACGAACCGCATCCCTTCCATGTCAGCGCCGGGATGAAGTTCAACACCCTGCAACAGCTCAGCTATCTGGGCGTGATGTTCGGTCTGATGCCGCTGCTGATCATCAGCGGCTGGTCGTTCCTGTTCTCAGTCGCGCTGCCCGAGACCCTGCTCGGTCTGCCGAGCGTGTGGCTGGTGGCCATGGCGCATCTGGCCATCGCCTATCTGTTGGTGCTGTTCCTGCTCGTGCACATCTACATCATCACCACCGGCGAGACGCTCACGACCAATCTGCGCGCCATGATCACCGGCTGGCACCGCGAGGACGCGCCGGGTTCCGACCCGCGCGAGGAGGCCAAGTCATGAATCCCATCGCCATACTCCTCGACCCCAGGACCAAGCGCCGGCTGTTCGTCGGCGGGTCGATCCTGATCGCCCTGATGCTGGCCTATCGCGTCCTCTATCCGCTGTTCTTCGACGCCTATGTCGGCAAGACCAACGCGCCCCTGACCTATGAGAGCGGCCAGCGGCTGACGGATGCAGAATTCGAGGCGCTCGCCCTATCCTTGAGCGAGGAGGCGCGTCGGCGCAAGGCCGAGTCGATCGTGGCCGCGGATCAAGACCCCTTCGCGCGTCAGGTCAAGATCGAGATGCTGATGAATACGGCCTCCGTCGTCCGCGACAGCGAGCCGAGCCACATCAAGTATTTCCGCGACGCCGGCATCCGTCGGTACGAAGGCCCCAAGACCTGTCTGACCTGTCACGCCACCATCGAGGTCGATCACGCCGACGGCACCCGCTCGACCGTGAACACGCTCGACGACATCGTGAACTCGGTACACTTCAAGTTCCAGAGCGACTCGGGCGGCTTCTCGACCTATGGCTACGACGGGCGTCAGGTGAACGCCGGTCCGCACAAGATCCCGGTCGGCAAGATCGACCGGGCCTGCGGCATTCCGGGCAGTTTCAGTTGGACCGGCTGGGCGGCCCTGATCGCGAGCCGTCCCGAGCACGTCGAGGAAGGGGAGATCGTGCTGCGCAGCGAGGGCTGCGGCCAGTGTCACATCGGCGGCAACTATCAGCCGGCGACCGAGAAGATGATGCCGATCGGCGACGTGCCGCGCACGGCCAAGGAGGGGATCGACTGTCTGATCTGTCACGCGACCGACTACGACATGAACCGGCGCGTCGTCATCCGCGACGACTATGGGTTGCGCTGGGATCAGGATCGCAGTCTGCGTGCGGCGCTCACCGTCGGCCCGATCAGCTCCGAGACCTGTCTGCGCTGCCACCAGCACAACATGGGCGGCGATGCCTATGCGCACAATGCCGCCGCCCAGTCGCTCGGCTACAAGCACCAGCGTCTGCTGCATCGCGGGGCCAAGCGCGGCAATCCCTTCAGCCCCGAGGACGACGCCCACGCCGCCGCCGGCATCCAGTGCACCGATTGCCACCGTCCCGAGGGCCACAAGATTCCGCGCGGGCGTATGGGCGTGGATCTGGTCGCCAACGATCTGCCGGACGCGGAGGTCTCGTGCGAGACCTGTCACACGCGAGCGCCCCACAACAACTCCAGGGACAAGGCACTGCTCAACGGCCATATCGCGCGTCTGGCCTGCGAGACCTGTCATATCCCGCGCCTGGAAGACAACAACGTGGTACTGCGCGACTGGGTCCATCCGACCTGGAACGCCGAGGAGGGGATCTGGGAGCCGACCGACGTCTATCGCTCGGGCGAACCGGGCAAGGGCTTCACCTATCTCTGGTTCAACGGCAACGGCACCTTTCTGGCCAATGCGCTGGGCAACAATCCGAACGGGGCCGACACCTATGATCCGCTGATGCGGCAGATCGCGCGGATCGACGACCCCGAGATCATCGCCGCCGTGCGCGCTAAGGCGGTCGAACTCAAGGAGCGCTATCCCGACATCGATGTCGAGCGCTATGTCCGGATGGCCACGGACCCGCTGTCGCAGCTCTCGCCCGAGCTGCTCGAACGGCGCCGCGCCATGATCCGGGACAACCTGCGCGCGGCCATGAACGACGGCGAGAGCCGGATCTATCCGTTCAAGCTCTTCAACGCCCTGATGTACGAGGACATGTCCAACCAGGGGCCGTTCGGGGCCATGATCCTGCCCTTCGACTACAACGTCTATTACGAGACGGGCAACACCCAGGCCGCCGTCGAGCGCGCGATCCAGGATCCGATCGTCCAACGCATGTATCAGGAGCCGTTCAAGCACTACATGATGGACGAATTCATGGCCTATTTCGGTGTCAGCGGCGGCTGGAAGACGATCTATCCGCTCGTCGACGGCCGGCTCGTCAATGTCGAGCCGCACTGGATGCGCCAGATGGGCACGCTCATGGTCAACCACGGCATCCGGCGTCGGGGGCATGACTGCGCCGACTGTCACGCACCCAACGGCATCATGGATTTCGAACGGCTCGGCTATACGCCCGAGCGGGTCGCCGAACTCCAGGATCCGGATCTGCTCAGACAGCCGCGGCTCACTGAGTAGTAGTCCGGACCCTGAGGCGTCAGTCGCTCTTGGCGGGCGTCTGGTTGAAGGTGACGACGAACACTACGGGCACCGCCTCGCTGATGCTCGGCAGTCCCGCGATCGCGCGCAGTTTCTCGACACCTTCGCTCAGCCCGAACTTGGAGGCCTCGATCAGCAGCGGCTCGGTGCTTGCGACCATCAGGGTATCGGCATCGAGCCGACCGACCATCATCGATAGGGTCAGTGTCTGACTCTGGCCATGCAGAGTCAGTTGGCCCTCGGCGGCCATGCGCTTGATCTGGCCGACGGGTAGCGATTCCAGAGCCTTGGGATCGATCCGTGCCTTGAGTTCGGCTTCTTTGTAATTGGCCGTGTCGAACAGGATTTCGCGCATGCGCTCATTGCGAATGGGCACCAGGGTCTCGACGCTGTCGAGCATCAGGGTCACGACGACCTGACCCTGGTCGTCGATCTGTCCGCGCATCTCCTTGAAATGATTGTTCTCGGGGATGTCTTTGGATTTGATGGTGACATAGGTCACGGCCGAACGTTCGGGGTCGAGGGTCCAGTCGGCCAGGACCGGTGAGGCGCTCAGAACGAGCGCCCCAGTCAGAGCAATGGACAGGATCGAGTCGCGCATCACAACCTCCAGATTCAAACGCTTGTCGTTGATGAGAACTCTCGGCCGACGAGCCGGGCGGATTCGAGACAGCGCCATCGAAACGTGCCCGATGCAGGTCCGCGAGAGCGGATGCGTCCTAAATTGGAACTGAAATACTCGGATACAAGACGCGCCGACGGATAATCGAGCCTTGGCGTGCATTGACTCAGCCATCGACGGAGACTGGAATGGAACAGCGAAACTCGATTCGGATCGAACTTCCGGCTTGGATCGACGAGGTGCTTGCCGCACGCGAGACGGACGATCTCGATGACACGGGACGCATGGCGCTGGTGCTGGATCTGGCGCGCGCGAACATCCGCGCCGGCACCGGCGGCGGTCCCTTCTCGGCGGCCATCTTCGAGCGCCGGAGCGGTCGACTGATCGCCGCCGGCGTGAATCTGGTGATCGCCTCGTGCTGCTCGATCGCGCACGCCGAGATGGTCGCCATCGGCATTGCCCAGCAGCGGCTCGGGCACTTCGATCTGCGTCAGGCCGTTCCGGGCGGCTGTGTGCTCTTCACCAGCGCCGAACCCTGTGCCATGTGCATGGGCGCCATTCCCTGGTCCGGCATCGAGCGCGTGGTCATCGGTGCGCGCGACAGCGACGTGCGCGCGATCGGCTTCGACGAAGGGCACAAACCGGCGGACTGGATCGCGGCTTATGCCCGGCGCGGCATCGAGGTGACGACGGATTTGTTACGCGCCGAGTCGGCGCAGATTCTGCGGGACTATGCCCAGGCGGGCGGGGCGATCTACTGAGGCCGGGGATCCGAGGCAACGACCTATTGCGACGGCTCACGACTGGGGTCGAGTGCCGGTTCAGCCGGCAGGATGATCATCCGCTCCACATCGGCGAGCCGGATGGTGCGTCCGTCGAGCGTCTGGAACTGTCGCCCCTCGATCGAGCCGCGTCTGGACTCGTAGAGCGTGATCCGGCCGCTATCGGCATTGATGACCTGGACTTGCACGACTTCCTGATCCTCGAACCAGCGCTGGGCCAGATAGAGCGCGCTGCCCACGGCCATGATGGCGATCAGGAGCGAGGCGGCCAGACGCATCGTCCGCCAGGAGGAATCCGACTGTTGTGGCCGATCCAATCCGGGCACGGCGCGATTGGCCCGCCAACGCGCCCGCAGCACGCCATAGGCGCCGAGTAGAACGGCCAGGGTGAGGAGCAGTTTTCCGATCATGCGTGAACTCTACCATACCCCGGTGGTTTTCACGCCGGACGCGGTTTAAGATCCCGAGCATCGATTGGATCCGCCGCGTCGTTCGCCGTCATGTCCCGTCCAGTGCTCGTGCTCTTCTGTCTGTCCGTATCTCTGCTCGTCGCCTGTAGCGAGCCGGCGCGCCCGACCCTGAATCTCCATCGGGCCGTCGCTATCGGCGACCTGGATCAGGTCAAGCGTCATGTCTATTGGAACACGGATGTCGACCAGCCGGACGCCCACGGCGATTATCCGCTGCATGTGGCCGCGCGTCAGGGTAGCGTCAATATCACCCGCGCCCTGCTGGAGACGGGGGCCGATCCTTCCGTGCGCGACGCGACCGGCGCGACACCCTTGCAGACGGCACTGCTGACGGGCAAGACCCAGGTGGCCAAAGCCTTGATCGCGCATGGCGTGCCGCTGGAGCCTCAAGCCTTGCCGCTGGATCTGGCGCTCGCGCAGATCGGAGAACGGCGCGACGATCGAACCAAGATCGTCGATCTGCTGCGACGTAACGGCGCGCTCCAGGCCGATTGAACCCAAATACACTGAACACACAAGTAACACTGCATGGCCGAAAAGATCGAAGACCTGACCGTCACCTATGTCGAGGACGGAATCGAAACCGTCAAGGAGCTCGACAAGGTCGTTCTGTCGAAGGGAAGCTGGACCACCATCCTCTTCCGCTATCGCGAATGGGATCGCGCCAAGGAGGTCTATAGCCCGGACCGCTACACCATCCGGCGCTATCAGAAGCGCAACGGCGAGTATCGCCAGCAGTCCAAGTTCAACATTTCCAGCCGTGCTCAGGCCCAGGGGCTGATCGCCGCGCTGCAAGGCTGGCTGGATCTGCCGGAGGACTGATTGGCGGATCGTCCCGACGCTCCGACCGCTACGCCATCGCCTGCCATGTCCGTATCCAACGACGACGGCGAGTCGCTGTTCATCTCCGACCTGCATCTGACGCCCGATCAGCCGGCGACGCCGGACTGTTTTCTGCGTTTTCTCGCCGGACGGGCGCGCGCGGCGCGGCGGCTCTACATCCTGGGCGATCTGTTCGATGCCTGGATCGGCGATGACGACGACGCGCCCCTGCATCGGGCGGTGCGGTCCGCGTTGCGCGAGCTGACGGCGGCGGGTAGCGAGTGCGCCATCCTGCACGGCAATCGCGACTTCCTCATCGGTCGTGCCTTTCTGCGCGAGACCAAGTGCCGATTGCTGCCCGATCCCTGCCTGATCCGGATCGGCGGCGAACCGACCCTGTTGATGCACGGCGACCGGCTCTGCACCGATGATTTGGCCTATCAGCGTTTTCGGCGTCGGGTGCGCAATCCGCTGGTCAAGCGGCTCTTTCTCTGGAAATCGCTCGCAAGCCGTCGCGCCATCGCCGCCGACTACCGTCGTTGCAGCGCCGAGGCCAATTCGGCCAAGACCGCGACCATCATGGATGTCAACCAACAGGCTGTCGTCGAGACGTTGCGACGTCATGGCGCGGTGCGGCTGATCCATGGTCATACGCATCGTCCGGCCGATCATGTGCACGAGGTCGATGGACGCGCGGCCCGGCGTCTGGTGCTGGCCGAATGGCGCGATGGTGTGGGCGAGGCGCTGAGTCATTCGGCCCTGGGCTGGCGGCGTTTGGTCATTGAATAATCGGCTCGCCCACTGTTGAATTCCTGTTCATCCGTATCCGTATCGAGGAACCTCCCATGTCATCATCGGCGCCGTCCTTTTTTCGACGGGTCTCCATCGCATTCGGCAGTCTGCGTCGCGCGCTGAAAGATCCTGAGTTCGCGCGTTCGGTCGCCGCACTCGCCGGCTCGACCCCGGTCCACCCGGCCGCGCATCCAGCCATGCCCGCCACAGTGCCGCTCGGCGAGGCCGCTCCCGATTCGGCCCTGCTGCTGCTCGGCCTGTTACAGAAAGAAGGCCGCTTGGTCGACTTCCTGCAGGAGGAGATCCAGGGCTATTCGGATGAAGAGATCGGGCGCGGGGCGCGCGTGGTGCATCAGGGCTGCCGCAAGGTACTGCGCGACTATCTGAGCCTCGCTCCGGTGCGCGACGAACCCGAGGGCAGTCGCGTGACCCTGGAGCCTGGATTCGACGCCGCCGCCATCCGTCCGACCGGCAATCTGGTCGGCGAGCCGCCCTTCAGCGGCACGCTCGCCCATCGCGGCTGGCGCGTGACCGAGACCCGCCTGCCCAAGCTCACCAGCGGCCATGATCCGCGCATCATCGCGGCGGCGGAGGTGGAGCTGTGAGCGGTTCGCGTTATGCCGTCGGCATCGATCTGGGCACCACCCATTGCGCCCTGTCCTGGGTCGACTCCGAGCGCAGTGAGGGCGAACGCATCGTCCAGGACATGCTGCCGATCCCGCAACTGGTCTCGCCCGGCGCGGTCGAGTCGCGCCCGCTGCTGCCGTCCTTTCTCTATCTGCCGCACGCCGATGAGTTCCGGCCCGGTGATCTGGGCCTGCCCTGGCAGTCCGACCCGACCCGGATCGTCGGCGAGCTGGCGCGCAACCAGGGCGTGATGACCCCCATTCGGCTGGTCTCCAGCGCCAAGAGCTGGCTCTGCCATCCCGACATCGACCGTCAGGCGCCGATCCTGCCGCCCGGCGTGCCCGACGAGATCCCGCAGATCTCGCCCTTCGACGCGACCATTCATTACCTGGCCCATCTGCGCAATGCCTGGAACGGCGCGCATCCCTATGAGCCGCTCGACCGGCTGGAAGTCACGGTCACGGTGCCGGCGTCTTTCGATCCGGCCGCGCGCGAGCTGACCGCCGAGGCGGCCAAGGCGATCGGCATCAAGCATCTGGTGCTGCTGGAAGAGCCGCAGGCCGCACTCTATAGCTGGGTCAACGACAGCCGGGGCGAATGGCGTCGACAGGTCCAGGTCGGCGACATCATCCTGGTGGTCGACGTCGGCGGCGGCACTACGGATCTGTCGCTGATCGCCGTCACCGAGCACGAGGGCGCACTCGAACTCAACCGGGTCGCGGTCGGCGAGCACATCCTGCTCGGCGGCGACAACATGGATCTGGCGCTGGCCTATGGGCTGCGTCACAAGCTCGCTCAAGGCGGTGTGGAACTGGATCGCTGGCAGTTGCAGGCGCTTACCCATGCCTGCCGTCAGGCCAAGGAGTCGCTGCTGGCCGATGCCGAGCTGGAGCGCGTGCCCGTGGTGGTGCCGAGCCGTGGGTCGAAGCTGATCGGCGGCAGCATCCGCACCGAGCTGACGCGCGACGAGGTTCGCACCAGTCTGATCGAAGGCTTCTTCCCGGCGGTCGAGTCGAGCAGCCGTCCGGCGACCCGCTCGCGCGGTGCTCTGACCAAGGTCGGTCTGCCCTATGCCCAGGATCCGGCCATCACCCGCCATCTGGCCGCCTTCCTCGGACGTCAGGCGGGCGCGACCCAGGATCTGGCGGGTTTCGTCGCGCAGTCTCCGGAGGCGAGCTTCCTGCGCCCGACGGCAGTGCTGTTCAACGGCGGCGTCTTCAAGGCCGGGCTGTTGCAGGAGCGGGTGATGGAGGTGCTCAACGGCTGGCTCGCCGCCGAGGACGCGCCGCCCGCGCGCCGGCTGGAGGCGCGCGACCTGGATCTGGCCGTGGCGCGGGGCGCGGCCTTCTATGCCCATGCGCGTCGGCATGGCGGGGTGCGCATCCGGGGCGGTACCTCGCACACCTACTATGTCGGGGTCGAGAGCGCCATGCCCGCCGTCCCCGGCATGGAGCCGGAAATCCAGGCGCTGTGTCTGGTGCCCTTCGGTCTGGAAGAAGGCTCGGAGCCGGTCGCGCCGCCGCAGGAATTCGGTCTGGTGGTCGGCGAGCCGGTGCGCTTCCGCTTCTTCGGCTCCAGCGTGCGGCGCGAGGATCAGGTCGGCGATCTGCTGGAGGAGTGGCACGAGGACGAGCTGGCCGAACTCGACGAGATCCAGACCACGCTCAACGCCGAGGACCGCAAAAAGGGCGAGGTGGTCGCGGTGCGGCTCCAGGCGTCCGTGACCGAGGTCGGTACCCTGGAACTGACCGCCATCCCGGTCGATGGCGGCGATGAGCGCTGGAACGTCGCTTTCAACACGCGCGGTCAGCGGGCCTGAAGCCCGGAGCAACGGATCCGTTCGGCGGTCGATCCATGCCCACGATCCGCGCCCCATCGAGCCGACAATTCACGATCCTGGCCGGCCCTTCATGGCAGAATGGGCCGATCCACATTCGTGTCAATCCATGACCGACCAAGCCGTAGGAATCGAGCGCATGGCCAAGAAGACCACCGGCAACCCAAAGTCGCAGACCACGAGCACCGCCAAGACCAAGACGACGGGCAAGAAGACGCCCGAACCCACGCCGACCGAAACGGTCGTCAGTGCCGTCCGGCCGTCACCGCATACCGCCCAAGCCGATGCGTCCAAGCCGCCGGTCATCAAGAAGACAGCGGCCCGCAAGGTTTCCAGGGTGTCCGACTCCAAGACGTCGCCCGCCGGTATGGCTGAAACAGCGGTTCAGGCGACGACACCGACTGCCGTGGAGACCCAGGGTGAACCGTCGTCCTTGCTGGAGACTCCAGATGCCGGTAGCTCGCTTCAGCCCGTTCAGGTCGTGACTGAAGTCCAGGCTCAATCAGTGACCATCGAACCCGAGCCGGAACAGGCGCCTGAACCGGCCCCTGAGCCGACCGCACCGTTCATAGTCGACGCCGCCGACAGACCAGCGGTCGGCGCGGAGAGCGAGTCCGAGCACATCACCAAGCCCGAGCCGCGTCCCTTCTCGGAACTCGGCCATGCACCCACGCATGAGCTCATGCCGGCGTTCGACTCGACGCCCGGTCCCGAATCCCACGCCGAGCACGACGAACCCTGGCACGCCACTGAGCCGCAGTGGGAACCGGCCGCGCCGCCGGTCTGGCGTCCGAGCCTGTTCATCGTCCATATCACCCCCGAGCTGGCGACCGTGGCCAAGGTCGGCGGACTGGCCGACGTGGTCTTCGGCCTGACCCGCGAGCTGGCCATTCGCGGTAATCATGTCGAGATCATCCTGCCCAAGTACGCCTCGATGCGTTACGACCAGATCTATGACTTGCAGGAGGTCTACAGGGATCTCTGGGTGCCCTGGTACGAAGGGGCCATTCACTGCACGGTCTTCTTCGGCTTCGTGCATGGGCGCAAGTGCTTCTTCATCGAGCCGCATTCTCAGGACAACTTCTTCAATCGTCACAGCATCTACGGCTTCCACGACGATGTGATGCGCTACGCCTTCTTCTCGCGCGCGGCGATCGAGTTCCTGTGGAAGGCCGGCAAGCATCCCGACATCATCCACTGCCACGACTGGCAGACGGCGCTGGTGCCCGTGCATCTGTTCGAGCAGTATCAGGCGCTCGGCATGACCCATCCGCGCGTCTGCACCACCATCCACAACTTCGCCCACCAGGGCATCACCGGCGCCGAGCTGCTGCGCGCCACCGGCCTGCACCGACCCGAGCACTTCCTCTCGCACACCAGGCTCGGCGACCCACGTCACCCCAACGCACTCAACCTGCTCAAGGGCGGCATCGTCTACTCCAACTTCGTCACCACCGTCTCGCCGCGCTATGCCTTCGAGACCAAGGATCAGGGGCAGGGCTTCGGTCTGGAGCCGGTGCTGCACACCCATCACATCAAGTACGGCGGCGTGGTCAACGGCATCGACTACGATGTCTGGAACCCCGAGATCGACCACCACATCCCGGTCCGGTACGGCATCGACAGCCTGGATCGCAAGTACGACAACAAGCGCGCCCTGCGTCATCGTCTGATGCTGGCCGACAACGAGAAGGCGATCGTCGCCTTCATCGGCCGGCTCGATCCGCAGAAGGGACTGGAGCTGGTGCGTCACGCCATCTTCAACACCCTGGAGCGCGGTGCGCAGTTCGTGCTGCTCGGCTCCAGCCCCGACGATCGGATCAACGCCGACTTCTGGGGTCTCAAGCGGATGCTCAACGATAGTCCCGATTGTCATCTGGAGATCGGCTTCGACGAGGATCTGTCGCATCTGATCTATGCCGGTGCCGACATGATGCTGGTGCCGAGCCGGTTCGAGCCCTGCGGCCTGACCCAGCTCATCTCGCTGCGTTACGGCACCATCCCGGTGGTGCGCGCCGTCGGCGGACTGGCCGACACCGTGTTCGACAAGGATCACTCCAACCGCCCGCTGCACGAGCGCAACGGCTATGTCTTCAACGACTACGACAATCGTGGTCTGGAGTCGGCGCTCGGACGCGCCATCGACTGCTACAACGCCTTCCCCGAGCACTTCCGCGAGCTGATGAAGAACGCCATGCGCTGCGATTACTCCTGGAACCGGCCCGGTCAGGACTATCTCAACATCTACGACTACATCCGCGATGCTTGAAACGCCTTCAGTTCGAGAGATCGGATTTTCTGGTCACGAAGCTCCAGCTTCTCGTGACCTCGGTTCTTCGAAAACGGGAAGCCGAGCTTCCTCTCGCGGGTGACGAAGCCGGAGCTTCGTCACCAGAACATTCGAATGGGCGTTTCGCGGGTGGCCGTATGAAGATCTACAATGTATTTCCGCGGCTCGTGGGCCGCTTCGCTGAGTGGACGCCGCATCTGGAGCGGGCGGCGGCCATGGGCTTCGACTGGGTGTTCGTCAACCCGATCCAGAAGACCGGGCGCTCGGGCAGTCTCTATTCGGTCGCCGACTATTTCGCCGTCAACCCGGATTTCGTCGACCGGCGCTCCAAGCTCGACGCCGATGCCCAGGTGCGCGCCATGATCGCCGAGGCCGAACGGCTGGGCATGTCGGTGATGATCGATCTGGTCATCAACCACTGCGCGGTCGATTCGGCCCTGGTCAAAGAACATCCCGAGTGGTTCGTGCGCGAGGGCGGCAGGATCGCCAACCCCTTCTGTGTCGAGGCCGACGGCACCAAGGTCGTCTGGTACGATCTGGCGCAGTTCGATCATGAGCATTCGTCGGACCGCAAGGGGCTGGAGGATTTCCTGCACCGCGTCATCGCCCATCTGGCCGATCTCGGGTTCAAGGGGTTTCGCTGTGACGCGGCCTATCAGCTCCCGACCGAGCTTTGGAAGCGCCTGATCACACGCGCGCGCAAGGCCGATCCGGATCTCGTCTTCGTCGCCGAGACGCTCGGCTGCTCGCCCGAGCAGACGCGCTCGACGGCGGGCGCCGGCTTCGATGCCATCTTCAACAGCTCCAAGTGGTGGGATTTCGAGGGGAGTTGGTTGCTGGAGCAATACGACCTGACGCGCCAGGTCGTGCCCTCGATCAGCTTCCCCGAGAGCCACGACACCGAGCGGCTGTTCCTGGAGTCGGGCCAGAATCCCAATGCCATGCGTCAGCGCTATCTGTTCGCCGCGCTGTTCTCGACCGGAGTCATGATCCCGATCGGCTTCGAATACGGCTTTACCTGCCGGCTCGACGTGGTCAACACCCAGCCGGATCAATGGGAAGGGATCAACGTCGATCTCACCCACGAGATCGCCCAGATCAACCGGATCAAGGATCGCTATCCGGTGTTCCAGAGCGAGGGGCCGATCGAGCGGATCGAATGCTCGAATCCGGCCATCCTGCTGCTGCACAAGTCGCACCCCAAGGGGCAAGGTGAGGCGCTGATCGCGCTCAACAAGGATCCCTGGAACCGTCAGTATCTCAGGGTCGAGAACCTCTACCACTACATCCGTTCACCCGGACCGCTGCGCGACGTCTCGCTGGAATGGGCGATGGATTTCCTGCCCACGCCCTTCGAGTTCGATCTGGCGCCGGGGATGGGGCGGGTACTCGTGACGGAGGTCTGAAATCAACGCAGGCGTTGCGTTCAGTCGCCGTAATGGGTGCGGGCGCGCAGCACCAAGATGACCAATTCATCGTCATGGATGCTATAGACGATGCGATCCTGGTAGCTCAGGCGCATCGAGTAATAGCCCTTGAGCGAACCAACCAGCGGCTTTCCCGAGTAGGGATCGACCGCCAGCCGGTTGCGAACGATGTCCTTGAGTTTATCGCGCAGTTTCGGCGTCAGATTGTCGATGTCTTTTTCGGCCTGCCGGGTGAAACGGACCCGGTAGCTCATTGCGGCTCCCCAAAAATGTCCTCGAAAGAGCGTGTCTCGCCGCCAGCCACCTCCTGGCGCGCCCGCTCGAAAGTCTCCCGGAAGCCAGGCGCCGACAGCAGATCCAGTGTTTCGATGAGGCTCTCGTATTCAGCCTCGGACATCAGTACGGCATCGCCCTGTCGATGTCGGATGTGATAGATCTCATGGCGCTCATTCGTACCGCGCAAGAGATCAAATAGGCTTTTGCGGGCATCGGTTGCGGTGAGGGTCGTCATAGACGTCGAAGATGTACAAATTTTGGTACCAAAAGGCTAGATGGCACAGCGATCTGCGTCAAGCTGTGTCTGGCTTTCGGGTGAGGGTAGGGCGGTTAAAGCGTGCTTCGACTTTTTTGAACAGACTGTCTATGCTCTCTCTAGAGACCCGTCGATCCCGGCGGGGCGAGCGGAGAGCCTTGACGCCATGTCTGCACCGTCCATGCACCTCCTGTCATTCCTCGCGGCCCTGTCACTCGTCGGCTGCGCCCATACACCCAACGAAATGCTCTCGGAGCCGGAACCGCGTGAGACGGATTGGCGAATCCGTGACTATGAGGCTGGAGCGTCCGCCGACATGGACCTGGGGTTCATCGCCCTGCCGGTGACGACGAGCGCGCCGAGTGAAGCCGAGCCGGCCGATACCGAGACGGCGCCGGCCAAGCAGGCTGAACCTGTCGCCTCCGAACCGCCGCCGGCGCCGACCGAACCCGCGACGGATACATCGACCGCAGGCGTCGACACCAACAATGGCATCAACACCGCCAAACGCCGCTCGCTGACGATCTCGCTCGGGGATCAGGCCTTCGAATACAAGGAAGACGGGGCCGTGGTCCGTTCCGGTCCCATTTCGTCGGGCAAGCCGGGTAATCCGACACCGACCGGTCGCTTCAAGGTGCTCAGCAAGGACGAGCACAAGGTCTCGTCGCGCTACACCAATCAACTCGGGATGCAGGCCTGGATGCCGTATTCGATCCAGTTCTACGGCCATTATTTCCTGCATGAAGGCTGGCTCCCCGGCTACCCGGACTCGCATGGCTGTGTCCGGGTCGGGGAGAAGGACGCGCGCTTTCTGTTCGAGCGGCTCAGGATCGGTGATCCGGTCCTGGTCGTGAACTAGCGGCGACCGGACGCCTCACAGTTCCTGCGAGGCGAAATCGGCCAGACGTGAGCGCTCGCCGCGCATGAGCGTGATGTGCCCGCTGTGGGGCCAGTGCTTGAAGCGATCGACCACATAGGTCAGGCCGGAGGTGGTCTCGGTCAGATAGGGTGTGTCGATCTGGCCGATGTTGCCGAGACAGACGAACTTGGTGCCTGGACCCGCGCGGGTGATGAGCGTCTTCATCTGCTTGGCGGTGAGGTTCTGGGCCTCGTCGAGGATGATGTATTTGTTGAGGAAGGTGCGCCCGCGCATGAAGTTGAGCGAAGAGATGCGGATACGGTTGCGCACCAGATCCTGACTCACCGCGCGCCCCCAGTCGCCGCCGCTCTCGGGTCGGGTCAGCACTTCCAGGTTGTCCATGAGTGCGCCCATCCAGGGCGTCATCTTCTCTTCCTCGGTGCCGGGCAGGAAACCGATATCCTCGCCGACCGGAACCGTGACGCGGGTCATGATGATCTCGCGATAGAGATTGCGCTCCAGCACCTGGACCAGTCCGGCGGCGAGCGCCAGCAGCGTCTTGCCGGTGCCGGCCGTACCCAGCAGGGTGACGAAGTCCAGCTCGGGGTTCATCAGCATGTTGAGCGCGAAGTTCTGCTCGCGGTTGCGCGCGTTGATGCCCCAGACGTTGTGACGCGGCAGACGGTAGTCCTCGACCAGCTCGACGATGGCCTCGTTGAGGCTCGGCTTGTCGCGCACCATGGCCTCGAACTCGCCGTCTTCGCCGAAAGCGAGGCACTGCGCCGGATACCAGTCGGCGATGTCCGGGCCGGAGATGCGGTAGAAGGTGCGACCCTGTTCCTTCCAGGCGTCGACCGATTTTTCGTGCCGCTCCCAGAAGTCGTCGTCGAGCACTTCCAGCCCGGTATAGAGCAGGTTGGCGTCGTCGAGCACCTGGTCGTTGGAATAGTCCTCGGCCTGGAGGCCGAGCACGGCGGCCTTGATGCGCAGGTTGATGTCCTTGGAGACGATGATGACCTGGCGTTCGGGATGCTTCTCGCGCAAGGCCAGGGCGGTCCCGAGGATGGTGTTGTCGGGCGTGGCGCCGGGCAACGACTCGGGCAGGCGGATGTCGAGCGGCTCGGTCTGGAAGAACAGCCGGCCGCCGGCCGGTTGCGTGATGCCGCCTCCCACCGAGTCCGGGGCGAGCGGCAGGCCGGCGTCGATCTCGGCTTTGTCGGCGTCGCACATGAGCTGATCGAGGAAACGGCTGACCTGACGCACGTTGCGCGCGACTTCCGACAGTCCCTTCTTGGTGCGGTCGAGCTCTTCCAGCACCACCATCGGGATGAAGACGTCGTGCTCCTGGAAGCGGAACAGCGAGGTCGGATCGTGCATCAGGACGTTGGTGTCGAGCACGAACAGACAGGGCTTGTCGTTTTCGCGTTTGATCATCGTGTTCCGCCTTCCGGTCCGGATCGGGAGTGGGGGAGGGCGCCCGCGCGGCGTGCGGATCAGCCCTTGAGCGGTTCGAGCACGGCGTCGAGATTGAGCGCGTCGCAGTAGTCCATGAAATCCTCGCGCAGTGCCGCTATATGTAGATCGGCCGGGATGCCGACCGTCATGTGCACCGCGAACATGGGCGTGCCCGTGTGGGCGGCGGCATAGGTGCTGGTCGAGAGATCCTCGATGTTGATGTCGCGCTCGGCGAAGAATCCGGCGAGGTTGTTGACGATGCCGGGGTGGTCCATGGAGACCACGTCGATGGCATAGGGCAGCAGATTGCGTCCGGTGGCGCGCTCGCCGGTGCGTTTGCAGATGATGGTCATGCCGAGCTGGCGCTCCAGTTCGGGGAGCGCGTTCTCGATCTTGGCCAGGGTGTTCCACTTGCCCTCGACCAGGAGCATGGCCGCGAACTCGCCGCCGAGGACGGTCATGCGACTGTCCTCGATGTTGCAGCCCTGATCGAGGACGACCTTGGAGAGCTGGTTGACGATGCCCGGGTGGTCTTCACCCAGCGCCGAGATCACGAGGTAGGTCTTCTGCCTGGTCATATCCGTGCCGATTGGTCGGGGATTAGTGAAAATGGGTCGGGTCGAACCGGTTCAAGTCTAGCATGGCCCGGCTGGGGGCCATATCAGAGCACATCGGTAGACTTTAAGTCGCACACGCGCGAGGAAAACACACAGTGATTCTGAAGATCATCATCGACGATCGAACCCACGATATCAACGTCCCGGACGCGCTCCCGGCCGATGCGCGTGACTACTTCGACCAGATCGACCGAGACATGGACAGCGGTTGGCGGATGGGGCGTGATTGGGTCGAAGCGCCCGATCGGATCCAACGCGCCCAGATCGTCGCCGATCGGCTACTGACGGCGATCGAGACCGACAACCCCAAGCTCGGAACCCTCATGGCCGGCTATCTCCTGGACCGATTGCCGGGGGTGGAAGCGGTTGAGCCGGACATCCAGGGCGAGATCCAGAACACGCGCTTCGAGATGGTGCGCCCGACGGAGGCAATGGCCGCCTCACCCGCCATGTCCAAACCGGCCGGCGCGGGCCTCAGCAAACTGGAAGCGATGGAACAGGCCGGACGCGATGTGACCCAGGTCTTCAAGGTCGGACGCGGCTATCGATTCTCGGTCTTCGACCATGACACGGGCACCTGGATGGATGCACCTCTGGCGCCGACCGAGCAGGAGGCGGGACGCTTGCGTCAGGAGGTCTTCAGGGCGCGCTACGAGGCGCTTCAGGCGGGCGGATAGCGGAATCCGGGTCCGGGCCGTGGTTCCGGAACGGACGAATCGACCGCCGGCACATGGCCGGCGGCTTCCGAACGGACGCGCTCGGTTTTTACTTGTTGAGCGTGTCGAACTTGAAGAGCTTGTAGGCCGGGCAGAAGCTGACGGCGCCAGTGGCCAGCACGATCAGGCCGATGATGTCCAGCGCGACGCTGCCGGTCATCAGGCCGGCAAGGATCAGCACACCGGCGGCGGCCAAACGGATGTTGCGGTCCATGGGACCGACGTTCTTGGGCAGGTTCTGCAGCATGTTCATGCGTTCTTCACTCCTTAAGGGATTGGACGGATTCGAGATTTCTGACGACGATGGCGACGGGTGCAACCAGACGCGATTATAGCCACCTTCGCCCAGGGGCGTGATGACGATCCGCAGGCCGAACCCGTATCCATGTCGAGATGTTCAGACGCTCGATCACACTCAAACGTTCCGTTCAAAAGAGCGCGTGCGAACTGCTCACATACTTGGTCAGCTCGACATGCTGGGCATTCATACGGCGCAGGATGTCCTGACTGACCTTGACGATGTTCTGCATCACGCGATAGACGAGCCAGGGATGCTCGATCAGCAACGACTCGAAGGACTCGCGCTCGAAGCTACAGACCTGGGTGCGTCCGAGCGAGCGCAGTGTAGCCGTGTGCGGCTGACCGCTGATGAAGCCCATCTCGCCGGCCAGATCGCCGGTGCGCAGCACATGAATGGTGGTGTACTCCCCCTTGCCCAGGTCGCGCGTGACCGCGATCGCCCCTTCGGTGATCACGTGCAGGCTGTTGTCGATGTTGCCCTCCCGGATCAGGATCTCCTGATCGGCGAGCCGGCGGCAGTAGGCGATTCCATTCAGGGCCTCGACCTGTTCGTCGCTGAGATTGGCGCTCAGACTGGAACGACGCAGTGATTCGAAGTCTTGCACGGTGCCCATGTCGATGTCCCCCTATATTCTGAATTGCTAAATCTTAGACGGTCAGTTTGATTCAGGCCGGCCTTCGGGGCAAGCCGCAGAGCCCCCGAAATCGCGCAAAATCCTCGCTTTGACATCGGGCTGCTTTCCAGTATGATGCGCGATTCCCCGAATTCCGGGGTCTCCTTGCCTCACCGCGCCGTGCGGGAGGCTGTCCAATCCGTAAGGAGCCGCAATGCGACATTATGAAGTGGTTTTCCTGGTTCATCCGAGCCAGAGCGAGCAGGTGCCCGGCATGATCGAGCGCTACCGGGGTGGCCTGGAGAAGCGGGGCGGTGTGGTGCATCGCTGTGAGGACTGGGGGCGTCGTCCGCTCGCCTATCCGATCAACAAGATCCACAAGGCCCACTATGTGCTGATGAACGTCGAGTGCGATCAGGAAGCGATCGACGAGCTGGCCAATGCCTTCAGGTTCAACGACGTCGTGCTGCGCAATCTCATCATCCAGCGCGATGCGGCCGTCACCGAGGCCTCGCCGCTGGCCAAGGGCAGCGAGGAGCGCGAGCGTTCCGAGAGCTCGTACAACGACTCCGACAGCAACGACGACGACAACGACAACAGCGACGACTGAGCACCTGCCTCAGACGTGCGTCTCTGACTCCAGGAGAACACCATGTCACGCTTCTTCCGCCGCAAGCGCTACTGCCGCTTCACCGCCGAAGGCATCACCGAGATCGATTACAAGGATCTCAATCTGCTGAAGGCCTATATCAGCGAATCCGGCAAGATCGTCCCGAGCCGCATCACCGGCACCTCGGCCAAGTATCAGCGCCAGCTCGCACAGGCCATCAAGCGCGCCCGCTATCTGGCGCTGCTGCCCTACACCGACGGGCACTGAGCCGCGCGCCCGGCCGTGACGGTTGACCTCAGTTCACCGTCCGTCCGGTCCAGTCGCGATCGCGTGCGTCCGGTCAGCACTCCCATCAGCCGATGAAGCCGCTTGCGAACTTCGTCATGCGGGGCTACTCGCCGGCGACCCTGGTCGTCACGGTCGCGGGTCTCCTGTCGCTGCCGATCCCCTTCGTCGGCGTGATCAGCTCGGCGGCGGTCGGTCTGGTGACGCTGCGTCAGGGCGCACGTCCTGGGGCGATGCTGCTGGGCACCTCGACGCTGGCGAGCGGTCTCATCGCCTGGCCGGCGCTCGGGAATCCCTGGGTCGGACTCGGGATACTGGCCGTGCTCTGGGTGCCGATCTGGGGGCTGGCGGTCATTCTGCGCGCCACGCGCTCGCTGGACCTGACGGTCCGGCTCGCCGCCCTTGGCGGTCTGGTGATGGTCGTCGTCGTGCATCTGGCCGTGGGTGATCCCGCGCTCTACTGGCGCGAACTCATCGAGCCCCTGCATCAGTCGCTGCTGAAGGACGGTCTGATCCAGGCCGAGACCAGTCAGGTGCTCTTCGATCGCCTGGCCCGCCGGATGACCGGCGCCTTCGCCGCCGCCCTGGTGTTGCAGTATCTCGTCAGTCTGTTCGTGGCCCGTGCCTGGCAGGCCCAGCTCTACAATCCGGGCGGTTTCGGCGCCGAGTTCAAGGCGTTGCGCGTGGGGTCGCCGGTGGGCTGGCTATTCGTTCTGTTCCTGGCCTGGGGGCTGCTCGCCCAGGGGCCGGCCATGGATCTGGTGCCTGTGCTGGGTCTGCTGCTGCTCCTGCAAGGGTTGGCCGTGGTCCATCGTCTACGGGAACTGCGCAATGCCAATCAGGGCTGGCTGGTCGCGCTCTATGGGCTGTTGGTCTTTTTCATGCCGCAGATGGCGCTGTTGCTGATCGGTCTGGGTCTGATCGATCTCTGGGCCGACATCCGCGCCCGTGTCGAGCAACGTGTCTCCGGAACCGGGAAGTCCTAGCCCCCGGTGGCGGCATCCAAGATAAATTTGTCGAGAGGAATACACAAGTGGAAGTCATCCTGCTGAAGAACGTCACCAAGCTGGGCGTGCTCGGGGACAAGGTCAAGGTCCGTTCGGGCTATGGCCGCAACTATCTGATCCCCGGTGGTTTCGCCGTGTCGGCGACCGCCGAGAACCTGGAAGCCTTCGAGGCCCGTCGCGCCGAGCTGGAGCGCGCCGCCGCCGAGGCCCTGGCTGCCGCCGAGGCGCGCAAGGCCCAGTTCGAGGGTCTGAGCCTGACCATCGCGCGCAAGGCCGGTGACGAAGGCCGTCTGTTCGGCTCGGTCGGCGCCGCCGACATCGCGGAGGCCGCGCGCGAGGCCGGTCTGGAACTGAGCAAGTCCGAGGTGCGT
This sequence comes from Allochromatium tepidum, assembly GCF_018409545.1. GTDB lineage: Bacteria > Pseudomonadota > Gammaproteobacteria > Chromatiales > Chromatiaceae > Thermochromatium > Thermochromatium tepidum_A. The sequence continues at coordinate 1,506,487 of NZ_AP024563.1, forward strand.
CTGCCCGAGGGTCCGTTCCGTGCCGTCGGTGAGTACGAGGTCATGCTGCACCTGCACGCCGACGTCGATGCTCAGGTCAAGATCAATATCGTCCCCGGCAACTGAGCCACCGCTGCCTTAAACGTTCGGGGCGCATTCGGCCGTCCGGCCACACGCCCCTGTAGACGCGCCCGAAGGCGCGTCTCGTCTATTCGGACGCTGACGGGTCTGGTGCCATGTTCGAGTCAGAGACCGCCGAGTTGCCGGGCATGGCCACCGGCTTCGACGAACTGCGTGTCCCGCCATACAGCCTCAACGCCGAGCAGTCGCTGCTGGGCAGTCTGATGCTCGACAACAGCGCCTGGGATCGCGTCGCCGACATGGTCAGCGAGGGCGATTTCTATCGGCGCGAACATCGTCTGATCTTCGAGGCCATCACCAAGCTCGCCACCGTCGACCAGCCGTTCGACGTGGTCACGCTGGCCGACACACTGGAGAGCAGTCAGCGTTTGAACGACGTCGGCGGGTTGTCCTACCTGGGTACCCTGGTCAGCCAGACGCCGAGCGCGGCCAACATCCAGGCCTATGCCAAGATCGTGCGTCAGACCTCGGTGCGGCGCCAGATGATCGCCGCCGGCACGGCGATCGCCGACAGCGCCTACCATCCCGAAGGCCGCGAGGCCTCCGAGTTGCTCGACGAGGCCGAGCGGCGGGTCTTCGCCATCGCCGAGCAGGAGTCGCGCGGCGGCGGCGGTTTCCAGCCGATCCGCAGCCTGTTGACCCAGGCCGTCGAGCGCATCGATACGCTCTATCTGCGTGGTGAGTCGATCACGGGTCTGGCCACGGGGTTCGCCGACTTCGACGAGATGACCTCGGGGCTCCAGCCCTCGGATCTCATCATCGTGGCGGGGCGGCCGTCGATGGGCAAGTGCGTGGCCGCCGACACCGAGATCCTGCTCGACGATGGTCGGATCGCCACCATCGAAGACATCGTGCGCGCGCGTCAGGCGCGTTTGCTGACCCTGGGTGACGACTGGCGGTTCGGGTGGACGCAGCCGAGCGCCTTCGTCGATGACGGCCGCAAGCCGGTGTTTCGTGTCACCACCCGGCTGGGCCGCCGGATCGAGACCACGGCGCCCCATCCCTACCTGACGCCTGCCGGCTGGCGTCCGCTGTCCGAATTGCAGGTCGGTGAATCGATCGCCGTGCCGCGCCGTCTGCCGATCTTCGGTCGGGAGGCGATGCGTGATTGCGAGGTCAAGCTGCTCGGCTACTTGATCGGCGATGGCAGTCTGACCGGAACCCGACCGCTCTTCACCAATTCCGATCCTCGGGTTCGGGCGGATTTCAGTGCGGCTGCCGATGCCTTTGGCGGAGTGCGTGCGGCCGTCAAGCTGTTTCGGGACCGCACGGCTCAGGTCTCTGTTGCGTCCGACCAGTCACGTCTCGCCGAGCTTCGGCAGTGTTTTGCCGACGCGCTTTGCTCGGCTTGCGAGCGAATCGGGTTGTCGCAGCGGTCGCTCGCCCTGTCCATCGGTGCGAGTCCGGCCAGCGTCTGCAATTGGGCACATGGCCGCCGTCTGCCGAATCCCGCGATGTTTGCAGCGCTTGAGTCCGTATTTGGTGATGAACTGACGACCTGCTTACCCGACGGGCGGGAGAGTGCGGCAAAGAATGCGCCCAACGCCTTGACTCGCTGGCTGACGACGCTGGGACTCTGGGGCCATGATGCTCACGCCAAGTTCGTCCCGGCGCCTGTATTTTGTCTGCCCAAGGACCAGTTGGCGCTCTTCCTCAATCGACTCTTCACGACCGACGGCCGGGCGACTGTGTTGACGAGCGGACAACCTCAGCTCGGTTACGCGACGGTCAGCGAGCGCCTGAGTCGACAAATACAGCATCTACTCTTGCGCTTCGGCATCATCGCCAAGCGGCGACAGCGACGCATCCAGCGCCCGGAAGGGGAAAGTCTCATCTGGCAACTGGATATCACGGATGCCGAGTCGATCGAGATCTTCGCGCGTGAGATCGGAATCTTCGCGAAGGAATCCGCACTGAGCCGGGTTCTGGAGGCACTCCAGGGACGCCGACGCCAGACCAATTGCGATCTGATTCCACGCGCCTTTTGGGAGCGCATTGCGCGACTCAAGGGGGACGAGTCCTGGTCACATCTTGCGCAACGCGCCGGCCTTCGAGGGACGAGCAATATCCATGTCGGGCGTCGCGACCTGTCGCGGCCACGCCTTGCGGCCTTGGCTGAAGCCTTGGGAGATCGCTATTTGGCGGAAGCGGCCGCCGGCGACGTCTATTGGGACCGGATCGTCGCCATCGAGTCGATCGGTGAGCGGCAGGTCTATGATCTGACCATCCCCGAGACGCACAATTTCGTCGCCAACGACATCTGCGTGCACAACACCACCTTCGCGATGAATGTCGCCGAGAACATCGCCATCCAGTCCAAGCGCCCGGTGGCGGTCTTCAGTATGGAGATGCCCGGCGATTCGCTGGCCATGCGCATGATGTCCTCGCTGGGGCGGATCGATCAGCATCGGGTGCGCACCGGCAAGCTGGAGGACGACGAATGGCCGCGTCTGACCTCAGCGGTCAATCTGCTGTCGGAGACCTCGATCTTCATCGACGACACCCCGGCGCTCTCGCCGACCGAAGTGCGCGCGCGCGCGCGTCGCCTCAAGCGCGAGCAGGGTGATTTGGGGCTGATCGTGCTCGACTATCTTCAGCTCATGCAGGCGCCCGGCGCGGGCGAGAACCGCGCGACCGAAATCTCGGCCATCTCGCGCGCGCTCAAGGGATTGGCCAAGGAGCTGAGCGTCCCGGTCATCGCGCTCTCACAGCTCAACCGCAGTCTCGAACAGCGCCCCAACAAGCGTCCGGTGATGTCGGATCTTCGTGAATCGGGAGCGATCGAACAGGACGCAGACCTCATCGTCTTCATCTATCGCGATGAGGTCTACAACAAGGAAAGCAGCGACAAGGGCATCGCCGAGATCATCATCGGCAAGCAGCGCAACGGCCCGATCGGGACCGTGCGCCTGACCTTCCTCGGCAAATACACCAAGTTCGAGAACTACATCGGCAACTATTACGGCGAGGACGAGCACTGAGGTTCGGTGCCGAGCCGCCAATCGCCGGCACATCGATCCCCCAGTCGCCGGCTTGCCGTCGGCGCTCCGCGCCACCATCTGGATTCACCATCCGGCCGGCGGCCATTCGACCGAGGAGACCACCATGTCCACCGCCCATCTCTCCGCGCCGAGCATCGACCCCGAGGAGGTCGCCTATTTCGAGCGGCTCGCCCACCGCTGGTGGGACACCGAGGGACCGTTCTGGCCCCTGCACCGACTCAACGCCTTCCGGGTCGACTACATCCGCCGCCATCTGTGCGCGGCACTGGACCTCAACCCCGCCGCCGAACGTCCGTTCGCGGGTCTGCGGATACTCGACATCGGCTGCGGCGGCGGCATCCTGAGCGAGTCCATGGCCCGACTCGGCGCCGAAGTGACCGGCATCGACATCACCGAGAAGAATCTCCAGGCGGCACGCCTGCACGCCCAATGGAGCGAACTGGCGATCGACTACCGTCTGGCGAGCGTCGAGCAACTGGCGGCGGAGGGCGTATCGTTCGACGCGGTACTCAACATGGAGGTCGTCGAGCACGTCGAGCATCTGCCCGACTTTCTCGCCGCCTGTGCGCATCTGGTGCGGCCCGGCGGACTCATGGTCGTGTCCAGCATCAACCGCACACCGGTCGCCTGGGTCATGGCCATCCTGGGCGCCGAATACATCCTGGGCTGGCTGCCGCGCGGAACTCATCACTACCGCAAGCTGGTGCGGCCCGCCGAGGTCGCGCAGGGACTGGGTGCGGGCTATCGCCCGGTGCACGAGACCGGCGTGCGCGTGAATCCGTTCAATCGCGCCTTCGGCTACACGCGCTGGAAGGCCGTCAACTACATGATGGTCCGGCAACGGCACACCTGATCCAAGCGGTCGAGCCCATGACTACATGATCACATTGATCATGGTCAGCGCCACCACCAGGAACAGCACCGTCATGAGACTGCCGGCACGCATGTAATCGGCCACCCGATAGCCGCCCGGCCCCATGATCAGGGCATTGACCTGATGAGTCGGCAGCAGGAAGGAGTTGGAGGTGGCGATGGCGACCGTGAGCGCGAAGATGGCCGGATCGGCACCTGAGCCGAGCGCCATGTTGACCGCCAGCGGTACCAGCAGCACCGTGGCGCCGACGTTCGACATCACCAGCGTGAAGGCCGTGGCCAGTGCAGCCAGCGAGAGCTGCACCACCCAGATCGGCACCTCACCGAGCGCGGCCAGCGTCCGTTCGGCGATCCAGGCCGCCGTACCGCTCTGCTCGACCGCCGCCCCCAGCGGAATGAGCGAGGCGAGCAGGAACACCGTCTTCCAGCTCACGGCCTGATAGGCTTCGTCGATGGTCAACACCCGCGTCAGGACCATGCCGAGCGCGCCCACCAGCAAGGCGACCGAGAGCCGCAGATCCGTGAACATAATCAGGCAGATGGTCAGGACGAAGAAGGCGAGTGCGACCGGCACCTTGTTCGGACGCAGTTCTTCGTGCGGATACTCGGTGGTGACGACCACGAAGTTGCGATCCCGTTCGAGTCGCGCCAGATCCGCCCAGGTGGTTTGCACGACCAGCGCGTCACCGGCGGCGAAGGGTGTGTTGCGCACCCCGCCGGTCTTGTAGGTGATCTGGGTGCCGCCGCGATTGATCGCCAGCAGCGACAGACCATAGGTCTTGCGCATCCAGAGGTCGCGCGCGGTCTTGCCGATCAGGCTGGAGCCGGGCGGGATGACGATCTCGGCCACGCCGGCCTTGGTCGGCGACATCGCCTCGGCGAAGAGATCCAGGTCGCGTTTGCGCTCCAGCTTGCTCGCGTCGGCGACCTCCAGCAGCGAGTCGGCCGTGCCGAGCAGGGCCAGCGTGCTGCCGGGCGTGATGCCGAGCGTGCGGTCGACGCCGTCGGCGCCGAAGCGCAGTCCGTCGCCCTTCTCGACGCCGACCAGACGCACCTTCCAGGTCCGCTCCAGCTCGTCGACGCTCATCCCGATCAGATCGCTGTCACCCTCGGGTACGCGGAACTCGCCGATCTCGAAGTCGGTCAGGCCATAGGTCTCGGCCAGGTAGGCGCGCGTGTCGCCGCCCTCGGATTTGGTGGTGCCGTGCGCCGGCAGCACCAGACGCCCGGCCAGCACGAAATAGACGATACCCGTGAGCAGCAGTGCGACACCGATCGGCGTCACGTCGAACAGCTCGAAGGTCTTCATCGGCGCCACGCCCTCGGGCAGCGCCGTGTTGGACGTCAGGATCAGATCGTTGAGCAGGATCAGCGGGCTGGAGCCGACCATGGTGATGGTGCCGCCGAGCAGGGCGCAGAATCCCATGGGCATGAGCAGACGCGACATCGGCAGCCCGGTGCGCGCCGAGATGCGGCTGACGACGGGGATGAAGAGCGCGGCGGCACCGACGTTCTGCATGAAGCTGGAGATGACCCCGACCGTGCCCGAGATCAACAGGATGATGCGGGCCTCGGTCGAGCCGCCGATACGCATGATGAAGGCGGCGACCTTGGACATCAGACCGGTCTTGTCGAGTCCGGCACCGACGATCATGACCGCGATGATCGAGATCACGGCGTTGCTGGAGAAGCCGTCGAACAGATGTTCGACCGGCACCAGTCCCCGTTCCAGTCCCATCCAGGGCGCGGCCAGGCTCGTCAGGCCCAGTAGCACCATGACGGTGATCGCCGCCACGTCGACGCTGACCACCTCGAAGGCGAACAGAAAGACCGTCAGCAGCAGAAAGCCGCTCACCCAGGCGATCTCGGGCGTGGGAACGATCCCGGCCAGATAGATGGCGGCGACGGCAAAGGCGGCGCCCGCGATGTCCGTCTTGGACAGGGCACGGATGGCGTCGAGCATGGCGTGTCCTCGTATGGTTGTGGTCGATTGAAAGGGGCGTCATGTTACTTTAAGAAACGCTAATATTCCTGTCTTTTTCAGAGACATCGGGCCGATCCCGGTCCCACGACTATAATGGTCGGACCCGAATCGTCCCGATGGAGCGCCCGACCATGCTCATGTTCGATCTACGTGCGCCGCTGGCGCTGCTCTTGCTCGCCCTGGGGTTGCCGGCCCTGGCCCAGGGACCGGTCCCCTCGACACGGGTCGAGATCGCCGCCGAACTCGACCGGCTCAGCACCGAACTCGACTTCGAGGTCCGCGGCATCGAGCAGACGACGGGAGCCACGGGACATGCGGGCGGTGAGTCCCTGGTCGAGCGTCTGCATCTGCTGCTGGAGGACTTCGATCATGTGATCGTGCAGGCGCCGGGCGCGGGCGTCGAGCGCGTCATCATCCTCGGCGAGAAGGCCGCCTATGTGCCGCCGCCCATGATGGTGGATGAGGGCGGCGGATCGACGGAAGCGGCGCCCGCGAGCGGAGAGGCGATCGTCCTGGCGACCCAGCGTCGTGGCACCGCGCATCTGGTGACGCTGGGACTGGAGGGGGTATCCGGCGGTGCACCCATCCAGGAGTCGATGCTCATCGACACCGGCGCCGATCGCGTGGTGCTGCCGGTCTCGCTGATCTCCTCGCTGGGACTTGCGCCGGACGCGCTTCAGAATCAACAGGTGCAGACGGCCAACGGCACGGTCGATGCGCGCGTCGGACGTCTGGGGGCTATTTGGGTCGGTCCCAAGCGGGTCGAAGACGTCGAGGTCGCCTTCATGGACGATCAGCGGCTGGGCGGAACCTCGCTGCTCGGCATGAGCCTGCTCGGACGCTTTCGCATGACCATCGACGACGAGAAGAATCAGTTGACCCTGTTGCCGAAATAAAGGCGCCCTGATTCAGACGATGCGCTGTTCGTCCTCTTCCGGGTCGAGCGCATGGCGGTAGTGCAGGATCTGTTCGGCGGTCGCCTCCGGATCGCCGAGCCGGGCGATGTGATAGAGCCCCTCGCCCTCGGTGACCAGCGGCAGATTGGTGCGTCCGATGACGATGCCGTCGAGCGGTGAAACGACCGCTTCGTCGGCCGGCCGGAAGGGGTCGGTGATGACCGCGCCAGCGTATCTCCGCGCTTGACGCTGGCGCCGAGCGCCGTCAGCGACGAAACGCAACGCCTCGCCGCCCTCATAGAGCAGCAGCGGAATCCCGCGCGCGGCGGCCACGGCGCGCAAGCAACCGGCACGCGACTCGGCATCCAGGATCATCGGGCTGCCGAAGGCGCGCGCCAGCTCCGGCATCATCGGATCTCGGCATCGAGCGAGATTCATCGGGCGGTCTCCGCCTCAACCCTGACCACGGGTGCGCGTCTTGCCGATGGCGGCGTTCTTCTCGATGAACTCGATCATGAGTCCGGCGATGTCCTTGCCGGTGGCCGTCTCGATGCCTTCGAGTCCGGGCGAGGAATTGACCTCCATGACCACCGGGCCGTGATTTGAGCGCAGGATGTCGACGCCCGCGACGTTCAGCCCGATGATGCGTGCCGCGCGCACGGCGGTCGAGCGTTCCTCGGGCGTGATGCGGATCAGCGAGGCCGTACCGCCGCGATGCAGGTTGGAGCGGAACTCGCCGGCCTTGGCCTGACGCTTCATGGTCGCCACCACCTTGTCGCCGATGACGAAGCAGCGGATGTCGGCG